>JAIXZA010000016.1 GCA_027489965.1 Verrucomicrobiaceae bacterium | reverse complement strand
TACGACCGCTTCCTGCTCGAACAAATCGCCGCCGACCAGCTCGACACCGCCAAGGACACGCGCACACTCGCAGGCATGGGCCTCCTCGGCCTCGGCCGCCGCAAGGATCGCAAACTCGACGACGACACGCTCGACGACACCATCGACGTCATTGGTCGCGGCTTGATGGGCCTCACCATCAGTTGCGCCCGCTGCCACGATCACAAGCCCGAGCCCATCACCACCAAGGACTATTACGGCCTCTACTCCATCCTCAAGAGCAGCAAAGAACCCGAGATCCAGCCCGCCCTGCCGCAGCCAGACAGCCCGCAGGTGCGTGAATACGCCGAGAAGAACAAGGCCGCCCGCAACGAATACATCCGCGTCATCGCCTTCGAGGCCGAGCGCTCCTTCAGTGCGCTGCGCTCCCGTGTCGGCGATTACCTCCACGCCGCGCACGACTCAAAGCTCACCAACAGCTACAAAGACAAAAACGTCTCACCAGGCATTCTCGAACCACGCAAACTAAACAACGGCATTCACAACCGCGTCGTCGCCAACTGGGACAAATGGGTCAAAGGCCATCCCGAGTTCTTCACCCCCTGGCTCGAACTCTCCGCCCTGCCAGAAGCCGATTTTGCCGCCAAAGCACCCGCGCTTTGTGAAGCCTACGCCAAAAACGCCGACAAAAAACTCATCCCCTCCGTCGCCCGCAGCTTCGCCAAAACCAAGCCCAAAACCCTGCGCGACATCGCCGACCTCTACAACCATCTCTACGCCAGCGAGGTGGACGCGCTCTGGGCCGAGAACTGGCGCGAGCACCTGCGTGTGCTCTGCATTCCCACTGCCGCCGAACTCAGCCTGCCCATCGCCGAACTCGAAAAACCCAGCATCGACCGCGCCCTCGCCGCGCAGAAAAACAACCCTTTGCCCGATGCCGAAGGCCAGCAGCTCCGCGCCATCTTCATCGAAGACAGCTCGCCCTTCGTCCTCGCGGGCAAAGACTTCCTCAGCAACCGGCTCTTCGCCAACCGCGATGTCGCCGAAGGCCTGCGCCGCAATGCCACCAAACCGCTTACCGAACTGCAAAACCATCCAGGAGCACCCGCCCGTGCCATGACCTTTGTCGATGCCGACAAAATGCATGACGGCAAAGTCTTCATCCGCGGCAACCCCAACACGCCCGGTCCTGAAGCCCCACGCCAGTTCATCACCGCGCTCAAAAGCATCTCGCCCGAGCCCTTCCCGAAAGACAAAAGCGGTCGCTTCCAGCTCGCCCAGGCCATCGCCAGCAAAAACAATCCGCTCACCGTCCGCGTCATCGTCAATCGCGTGTGGGGCTGGCACTTCGGCGAGGCCATCGTCGGCACACCGAGCGACTTCGGCTTCCGTGGTGACAAACCCACGAATCAGCCGCTGCTCGATCACCTCGCCGCGTGGTTCATGGAGAATGGATGGAGCTTCAAAAAGCTGCACAAGCACCTCATGCTCACCGCCGCCTATCAGCGTGCCGATTTCCCCATGCGTCCGCTTGATCTCGAACCCTTCCGCGACGCGCTGCTCAGCGTCACCGGTCGCTTGAAACCCGATCTCAGCGGCAAGCCCGAGAAGATCGACGTGAGCGTGCGCCGCACCATTTATGGGTTTGTCGATCGCAAGACGCAGCCCTCGCTCTACCGCAGCTTCGACTTCCCCGACCCCAACTTCAGCGCCCCCAAACGCAACCGCACCGCGCTCACACCGCGTGCCCTCATTTTGATGAACAGCCCGCTTCTCACCGATAGCGCCAAGCAGCTCGCCACCACGCTCACCAAAGAGATGCCAGATGATAACAGCCGCCTCGAAGAACTCTACCGCCGCGTCTTCCAGCGCGAACCCACGGACAAGGAAATGCAACGCGCTCACGAATACCTCGCCGCGTATCCGAAGGACGACCTCGTGCATCCCGAGTCGCAGGACTGGCAATACGGTTACGGCACCTTTGATGCCGCCGCAAAGCAGACCACGAAGTTCGCCAGCCTCACGGCCTTCGATGGCAAAGCCTTCAAAGGCACACTCAAAACCACCGACGGCAAACCCAGCGAGGTCAAAGTCGATGCTATGGGCGGCGATTCTGGCCTCACCTCCTCCATGAGCAGCATCCGCCGCTGGATCGCCCCACTCGATGGCGAGATCAACATCACCGCCGAACTCACCCACACCGATGCGAAGACCGAAGGCGTCATTGCCCGCATCATCAGCAGCCGCACCGGCGAACTCGGCGAATGGAAAGCCAAAGCACAATCTCTCTGCACCGACCTCGCGAAGATAGCAGTCAAGAAGGGCGACACCCTCGACTTCATCGTCAGCAGCCAGACCGACAAAGATGCCGGCCCCTACCAATGGAGCCCCAGCATCACCATGCCCACCGCCGCCATGCCCGCGATGCCCGGCATGGCGAAACGCTGGGACGCACGCGTCGATTTCGCCAATCCCAAATCCCCTCAAAAGCCACTCACCGCATGGGAGGAACTCTGCCAGGCCATCCTGCTCTCGCCTGAGTTCGCCGTGATGGAGTGAGTGTTTACAACCCGATCAATAATAGCCTATTTTTTGGCCAGAAAATGGGATTCAGCAGAGCTTGGGAAGATTTTCCTACCTCTGAATTTTCTTTCCAACCTCAACGCTTCAGCGCGTGGTCATTGGTCCCATCTTCACGACTTCCAGGTCTTTGCCCTTCACTTTGCGGATGGGCAGGAGTTCCTCATGAACCCAGCGATCATCGGGTGCGCCGCTGATGAACCAATCGCCGCCGTTGTCAGCGAGGATCATGCCGTGCGTCTTGAGGCCTTCGAGGATGACTTTGGCCGCGCCGGTGAACTTCGAGGTGTCAAAGCTGGACTTCAATCGCACGCGCATGCCCATCGGCGGCAGGTTTTCGTCTTTATGCGGACTGGCGAAGTGCGTGGCGGGCGGCACATAGGCGCGGCGGCTCTTCTTCACCGTGAAGCGCAGCGCATGCGTGAGCTTCTTCGTGCCGCAGATTTCATCGTAGCGGGCGAGGCCGGACAAAATCGGCAAGCCAGCCGCATCGGCGCTGGTCCAGCCGGCGGGACGCGGCTTCGGGTTCTTCAAGTCAAAGACACTGCCGCTGTAGGCATTCCATGACTTGCCGCCGTCGATGGGAAAGCCGCGATAGATCTCGTAGAGCTTCCAGTTATCCTTATCGAGCACGAGCACATGTCGGTCGCCATCGCTTTGAGCACCGCCTTCGATCCACGCATCGGGCGGAATCGGATAAGGGCCGGGATCGCTTTCATCTTTGCCTTCATTGAAAAGGATCGGCACCTTTGGCTGATCACCGCTGACGACGTAATACGGAATGCCGCCCGGCTGGCCCTTCCACACGATGCCAAAGTCCTCATGCAGCCCCGTCTCCGCGCCGATGGAGGCGATGATCGCATCGCTGAGCGGATCGACCTCGTCCTTCGAGACATCGCGATTCCATTCGTCATTCGTCGGCATGAGCAAAGCGCCGCCGAGATCGGCATTGGGTCCTGTTTTGAGCTGGGGTTGCTGGGCGAGCACACTCACGGTGCAAGCAAGGAGGAGCAAGGCTGTGGTTTTCATGGTGGTGGTTCGTTGAGACGTTAGTCGATGCTGTGCAGGAATTCCTCCAAGCGAGTGTAGCCGGATTTCCCCGTAGCATGACGGTCGCTAGCATCATCAGGGTTCAATCCATGCGCTTTCTCCCAGGCATCGGGCATGCCGTCGTTGTCCTGGTCAGCGAGAGGTTTGCCAACGGCGAGCTTCGGCCAGCCGCCGACTTCGGAGGGATGGTTGATGATCTTGCCGGTGCCATTTTTCACATCGGCCAGGATGCGTTGATCGACCGAATCGAGATTGGGTCGAGTGGCTCCGACATGGGCGAGAACGGCCTCGTAGGTTTCGCTAGCGGATAAGATCATCAACGATGGAGCACTGAATGGGGTGCTCACAGCAAACTTGCGGCGATCCATTTTCTCCTCCCAAGGTTTGATGATGGCGTCTTCAGGCTCGGTGGCATCGAGTCGGATCGGGCTGAGGTTGTCCTTGGGATAGATCTTCACCTTGCCATCGACCGCCACGCCGCGCTCTGGCCGCGATGAAGGGCCGCTTTTGTAAAGATTGCCGGTGAGGTTGATCTCCGCGTCATCCGTCATTTCGCCAGCGATCTGGCCCCAGTTGTAGATGACGTTGTTGTTCACTTGGAACCTGCCTTTGACCTCTGGATTGAGCCGTGGATTGCGCTGGTTGTTATGGGCCAGAAGATTCCGGTGAATCGTGATGCTCTTGTTTTTATCGCCAAAGAGCATGCCCATGCCATGCGGGCCTTTTTGATGCACCGAATCGTGCAACGCCTCGGAGATGATGCAGTGCTGCACCGTGATGTCGCGGGCGTCATACCAGCCGCTGATGACTTCATCGGTACTCCAACTCAGTGAGCAGTGGTCAATGATGACATCGTGGGCGTTCTCCAGCATCTGAAGGGCATCGCCGTTGACGCTGCCTTTGATCGCAGGGCCAGGTCGGACACGCAGATGCTGAATGATGACGTCGTGTGTCTCGATGTTGATCGCTCCGATGTCGGACTTTCCGTCGATATTGATGGCAATGCCACCACCGGGGGCTGTCTGACCGGCGAGGGTGAGAAAGGGATTACGAACGGTGATCTCCGACTTGAGCGTGATCGTTCCACTCGTGCGAAAGAGGACCGTGCGCGGCCCTTTTGACTCCAAAGCTGCCCGCAGACTACCTGGACCAGCATCATGGAGATTCTCGACAAACAAGACCGCTCCGCCACGCCCACCTTTGGCCTTCGCACCAAATCCTTCTGCGCCGGGAAAGGCGGGCAACTCGTCGGCGATAACTGTCGTCGTGACGCATAACCCGAATGCGCTGAGGAGAGCTTTAGCTTTGTGCATGGATCAAGGGGCGATGGCTCCGCTGACATTCTTGGTGCGTGCTTTGCCATGAAAATCCGTGGGTAGGAGGTATTTCGCATCAGCGTGGTCGAGTTTGGCATCGGCGGCAGGTGTGGCGTCGTGCTTGCTGCCATCGAGGGTGACGCCGGGGAAGTCCTCGAAGCCGCGACCTTTGACGCAGCCGTCTTTGGGACCATCGCCAAAGACGACGTTGCCAGTGGTGAGGACGCCTGCGTTGCCGTTGGCGTAGTGGAGGGCGTTGGCATCGCGTGAGTAGAGGATGTTGTTGGCGAGGACCATGCCTTCGCGGCCATTCCAGGAGCCGCCGCGAAAGGCGTGCGCCGCATTGAGGATGGTGTTGTGGATGACTTGGAGGTTAAGCGTCTTGCCCTGATGATCGGTGCTGGCAAAGCCTGCGCCTGCACCGTTGATGAGCACGTTGTTGCGCACGATCGCCTCGCCCTGCACCTGCATGACGTTGTCGCCGCTGTTGTAGCAGAGGTTGCGCTCGATGATGTTCACGGGCTTTCCAGCGGTGCCATACACGGTGATGCAGGGATACTGCGTGTCATGCACATGGTTCTCGGCGATGAGATTGCCCCAGGAGCCTTGCTTGACCTCGATGCCATCGCCTTGATCACCGCGACAATCGTGAATGTGGTTCAGCGCGATGACGCTCTCGCTCATGATGTGGTCGCCGTTGTTGGCACCGAGATACATGCCCTCGGCATGTCCAGCGCCGTGGTGGATGTGATTGCGGGTCAAAAAGAGGCGCTGGGTGTCGGCACTGTTGGCACTGAGGCAGACTTCATTGGTGTGATGGATGTGGCATTGATCGATCCAAACATCGCTACAATGCCCGAGGCGCAGGCCGTGGCTGCCACCGGTGATTTCGACCCCCTGAAGACACAGATACTGCAATGCAGCACCTTGGCCGATGTTGATGACGTTTTGCTTTGCATCACCGCGTGTGATGATGACCTGTGCACCCCTAGCTGCCACGATCCAGATCGGCGCATCCGCCGTGCCACTGGCCAGTATATCCCACATGTGCTCGACGCTGTAAGTTCCAGCGGCGAGTTCCAGCTTGTCGCCCGGCTTTAAAGCTTCCACAGCTTTCACTAGGGCTGCTCCATTGGTGTCACTGTGCTGGATCACGCGTTTCGGCGTCATGGTGGACCATGTGGGCACGTAACTGGCGGCCATAACAGTCGAGGCGAGGGTGATGAAGAGAAGAAGAAAGCGCATGGTTGGTTGGGAATAGAGATGTACGGTTTTGGAAGAAGATTTTTGGGCAGGAAAATGGGAGAAAGGGGATTGAAGAATCTTCCTGCCCATCCATTTTCCTGCCAAAAGTGAGGTCAGGCAGTCTTCAGATCGAGACCGCTGAGCGTGCCGTTGGCGCTGCTGAAGCGATCGGTTTCGATGCCGAGGTGCTGGAGCATGCTGACGTAGAGATTGCAGAGCGGCGGCGGGCTGTCGGGATCGAAGGCGAGGTGTTGTCCGTGACGGAATCGGCCGCCGGCAAGAAGGGCGGGCAGGTTCTTGGTGGAGTGGCTGCTGCCATCGCCAAGGTTGCTGCCGAGGAAGACGGCGGTGCTGTCGAGCAGGCTGCCGTTGGCGTCTTTGGATTGGCGGAGTTGAGCCAGTAGGCCACGCAAGGTCTTAAGAGTTTCGGTTTCGACGATCTGGAGCTGCGCCAGTTTCGCGGGATCTTTGCCATGATGCGAGAGGTCGTGATGACCGAGGGTGACGCCTTCGATGGGTGGGGTGAAGGTGTTTCCCGACAGCATGATGGTGATGAGCCGGGTGGAGTCGGTCTGGAGGGCGAGGTGACTGAGATCAAAGAGCAGGCGCGTGCGTCCGATGAGGTCGGCTGCGCTGGAGATGTCCGTGGGAGGCTCGGCATCCACTTTGGGTTTGGGCGTGCGTGCCCAGCGCTCGTCATTGACCATGCGCACCTCCAGCTCGCGGACACTGGTGAGGTATTCGTCGAGCTTTTCGCGGTCCTCATGACCGACTTTGGCGCTGAGGGCACGGGCTTGAGATCGCAAGTCATCGAGAATGCTGCGCCCGTCATCGAGGCGCTGGAGCTGGGCGCGGACGCTGTCGCCTTTGCCTTCGAGAAAGAGTCGGGCGAAGACCTTGGAAGGGGAGTTGTCCGCCGGAATGAGCGCTCCCGTGCGTGTCCAGGAAAGGCCTCCCGCACCTTCCGCTGAGAGCACGAGACTGGGAAAACGTGTCTCCATGCCGATGCTCTCGGCAGCGAGTTGATCGAGTGAGATGGCGTTGCGAAACCCCGGCCTGCCTGCGCCGGGCACGCCGGTGAGAAAGCTGGCGGAGGCCTGATGTCCGAGACCGGAACTCATGCCTGCATGCATGAGCCCGGAGACGACGGTGAAGTCTTTTCGGAAGTCCGCGAACGGCTCCAGGTAAGGCGAGGGCGTGTAATCCGCGCCGCTCTGGCAGGGAATGAAACTCTCTGGCAGAAAACCGAGCGGAGCGCAGATGCAGACCATGCGCCGAGGTGTTTTTGAGCCACTCGCTGCGAGGCTTTCGAGCCAAGGCAGTGCCATTGTGATGCCAGCGGAGCGGAGGAAGGTGCGGCGGGTTTTCATGGGTAGAGGGAAGCGATCAGACAATGGGACAATCAGACAATGAGATGGGGAGACTAGCGCTTGGTGAGTGACCAGTTTTCGGGGTGGTTTTGCATGTGGACGAGCATGCCGATGATTTGGTCGTATTCAGCGTAGAGGGAACGGGTGGAGTCTGCATCGAGATAGCCACATTCCACGGCGAATTGGAGCCAGGTTTGAGTTTCACCAGCCTCGCCTTCAGCATCGTTTAGTTTGTTGACGAAAGAGGCTGCGTAACGGCGCTTTCGCCATGCCTCGGTGATGTTGGCTGCTACGGAGCGCGAGGCTCGGCGTGCCTGGTCCGTGAGCGAGTATTTTTCCTCCGATGGGAACGACTTGCTCAACTTAAACACTTCCATGGCAGCTGCGAAAGCACGCTGATACACGTCCAGATCGGTATGGCGGGTGATCTTCGTTTTACGAGTCACCGTGGAGTGTTCTTTGGTCTTCATCTCATTGTCTGATGGTCTCATTGTCTCATTGTCTGATGGTCACTTCGTTTGGAAGAGGCTGCTCTGAACGATCTCGTGGATCAGGGAACGGAAACCGTTTTTGTTTTCTCGTGTCCGCTGAATGATGGACTCAATCTGCGGGCGATCGAGTGGCGTTGGCTCGGCTCCGGTGGCGTAGGCGAGGAGTTTTTCGGCGAGATTGCGGGCGAGCTGATCTTTGTCGGCGAGGAGGAGCTGCTTGAACTCATCAATGTCGCGAAAGCGGCGTCCGTCGGTGAGCACGTCGGAGGGATCGACGGGTGGTCCTGGTCGCACGCGGCGGCCTTGGCTGTCGCGCTCGCCGTATTTGGTGAGGCTGCGGTAGTGCTCTCGCCAGCCGCCGATGACGTCAAAGCTCTCCAGGGCAAAGCCGGGTGGATCGATCTTCTTATGACAGCCAGCACAGGCTTCGACATCGCGATGCTTGGCGAGTTGCTCTCGGATGGTGGTGGCTCCGCGGATATCGGGCTCGATGGCCTCCACATCCACGGGCGGCTTCGCAGGTGGTGTGCCGAGGATGCGCTCCAGCACCCAGGAGCCACGCAGCACGGGTGAGGTGGTGGTGCCGTTGGCGGTGACTTTCAAGACGCTGCCCATGGTCATGACACCTCCACGATGGCTGCCCGCAGACAGGATGACGCGCCGCATTTCCATGCCTTCCACGCCAGGGATGCCGTAGTGCTTGGCCAGTCGCTCATTGAGAAAAGTGAAGTCTGAGGCGACGAAGCTCGTCAGCGGCAGATCCTGCGTGAGCACCTCATTGAAGAAGAGATTCGTTTCCTTCAGCATGGCGGACTTGAGGCTGTCATCATACTCAGGATACAGGGTGCGGTCCGGCATGGTGGCATCGATGGCCCGCAGACTGAGCCACTGGCCGGTGAACTCGCGGGTGAAGGCGGCTGCTTTGTCATCCTTCAACAGACGCTCCACCTGTTGGCGCAGCACGGCGGGCTGATGCAGTTTTTGATCGGAGGCCAGTCGAAACAACTCTTCATCCGGCATCGAACTCCACAGGAAATACGAGAGACGACTCGCCAGCGCGAAGTCATCCAACTTGCCGCCTTCTTGGGGGCTCTTTTCGTGGAAGAAAAGGAACTGCGGCGAGACGAGCACTGCCTTCAGTCCCACACGCACGGCCTGCTCAAACGTGTAACCAGCCTCCAGTCGCTGCCGCACTCGGGCGAGAATCGGCTGAATATCCTCCTCCATCACGGGACGGCGGAAGGCGCGGCGGGCGAACTGCCGCAGGATGCGCTCGGCATCGGGCAGCGGATCATTCGAGACGACCTCGCGCCAGTCAGGATCATCATCCTTCGGCATCTTCTTCTGCTCCAGATCGCCAAACAGAGCCACATGACTCGCTGGCGGCCACGAGTCCATCAGCGGCCCCTCCGCATCCACCCACTGCACCACGAGCCCGGGGCCGTCGTATTTGTCAGCGCCGATTTTCTCCACCATCGGCGGCGTGGCAGGCAGATCATCGGCGATGATGCGGATGCGGTTTTCCGGCTCCAACTGCGCGGTGAACTCGATCTCTGTGGGCTTGTCCGCAGGCACGGAATAGTAGTCCAGCAGGCGCTCTTCGGTGACCTCTTTGAATGTGCCGGCGGTGACGTGAAACTTCACCGGTTTGCCCTGACTCTGGAAACCGTAGGCGGAGATGCGGAAGCGATACTTGCCACGGAAGGGACTGCGGAAGTTCCACATCGTCACGCGAATGTTCGCCGACTCCCAGACCGCGAAAATGGCCACACCATCCTCGAGAAAGCGATACACGCTGCCGGGCCGCTTCACGGAGGATTCGTCTTTGATGTGGAAGCGCTTCTTGACCTGCCAGGGCTTCGATTCGTTGACGATGGCTTCATCGAGCACTCGATCCGCTGCATCCAGGTAGCTCCGCAGCAGGTAAGAGGAGGTGTGCAGCGACTCGGCATTGTTGTCGAAACCATTCGTCGAAGTGTCAGGCGGCAGCAGATCAGCCAGATCGACTTCCACGCCGAGCAAATCGCGCACGGTGTTCGCATACTCCGCACGATTCAGCCTTCGCATCACCACGCGGCCATCGCCTGACTGCGCGGCCGTTTGCCTGATCCACGCGGTCAAGGCCTTCACCTGCGTGGCTGGCGGACGCGGCTTGGTCTCAGGAGGCATCTCACCGGTCTCGATCTGCTCCATCACGCTCAACCAATGCCTTCGCGAGTCTGCATCTGCGAATAAGTGCGATAAAGATTTCAGGTCGAACCCGCCCTTCGGCTTTTCGCCCGTGTGACATTTGCCACAGTGCTCATTCAGGAACTGTCGATGACTCGCCAAAGCGTCGTCCGCACGCAACGATGAAGCGACCATGATGGCCAAGCAGATGAGGGGAATCGGAAGCTTCATACGGAGTGTCGGAGTTTGGCAGGAAGATTTTTGGGGTAGGAAAATTGGAAGATAGGCATTGGAATAATCTTCCTGCCCCTCATTCTTCTTGCCAAAAAAGATCGAGTTCACGGCAGCACACTGAGGCTGACCCAGCCAGGAGCGTGGCGGTCTTGTTCGGCATTGGCGAAGCGGAGGGGCTTGCCATTCGCGAGCGGATGGATGACTCGCAGAGCGAGGGTGAGACCAGCCACGTCGGCTTGAGGCAAAGGCAGCATGGCTTTCCATTCGCGGGCCGCATCGTCTGGGAAGAGGGCGGTGAGCTTCCAATCGACAGGCCAGCGATGTGTGACTTTTCCATCGGCATCCAGCGCAGCGAGTTCTAGACGCCAGTCTTGATAAAAGGGGGCCACGCCTTGATTCAGGACCGTAAGATGGACGTGCAGCTTCGTTTCATCGCGGAGGATGTCGGCGGTGGAGACATGGAAATCGTAACCCATTTTTTGCACTTGCGCCTTAGCACCAGAATAACGTGAGGCCTTAGCTTTCTCTTTGAACATGCCGGATTCCATGAGCCAACTCACATGTGTTTGCCGCACGCATTCAGCAAAATCTTGGGCCTGTGGATGCGCGGGCTTGGCATCAAAAATCTGGCCCCAGAGCTCGGGACGCACCTCGCCACCGATGGGCTGAGTCCGCCATTTGTTCAGCGCTGCATCACCGGCTTTTTTCAAAAGCGGAATGTAAAACCAATCGTCCTTCTTACCCCGGTCGAGCGTGCCCCAGGCAAAGGAGTCATCATGAAAGCCCATGTGGTAATTAGCGTTCGCCGCCCAATGATCGTCTTCTTTTCCCACCGGATAACGCAGCAGGATAGGGCTCGTATTGAAGGCCTTTTCATACGCCTCAAGCACGCGCCGTTGGGTCTTAGGCGAGGCAAATAAGTCCTCACGCGGATAAGTATGCCACTCGCCCCAGGAGCCAAGCAAACCGGCCGTGATGAAGCCGATGCGAGGATCACCATCGTAGCGCTTGCCAAGAACTCCAATGAAGGACTCCAGTGCGGACACCATTCGCTCGTCATCGTAATCAGGTGTGAAGCATGTCTTCTTTTCGTCAGCGTTCTTCCATGAGGTAACCTTCATGCCTTGCTCTCGCAAAAAATCAGGAACACCGCTTTTCTGGCCTGGGTACTCGATCCAGATGCGAAAAACTGCTTGGTTTCCTCTTGCCGCGATTTTGTTGAGCAAGGCCTCTAAGGGTTCCCAATCGAAGCGGGATTCGCCAAGCATCAGCTTAGCCAAAGGCAAGTAATCAAACTCCAAACTGTGTGGAAAGTGAGCATCGCCTTCATCGGCATAATCCGAATACGGCACCAACCCCTTTAACGGATTATCAGCGGGCGAAGGACCAGCCTTCAGGTGAACGATCTCGGCATTGAGAGGCAGGGATAACAGAATGAGTGAAAACGTGAGACTAGTATTGCGCATGAAGAAGTGCCGTGGAGATGCAGATATTGGGGTTCTCATGGTTTACAGTGTATCGGGCCGAGATATTCAGTGGCAGCGACGATGTCATCAAACCATACGCGATTGAGCGGCAGTAAATTCGCGATCTCATCCAGACGATACACGTTTCTCTTTGCCAGCATGAAAGGGAGCAAGTTCATTTTCAATTCACGGCGTATTCGTGTTGCGGAGTAACCTTCTGCCACGCGGCCTCTATAAGCTTAAACGCCTTTTCAGGGCGTAGGATGCCGCGTGCGATTAGCTCGTGTATCTCACGGGCTTTAGTCATGCTGATGTCATAGTACCAACGCTCCCCTGTCTCTCCGCTCCTGTCGGTAAAGGCGACATGTTCCACCTGACTGCCTTCCGAGTACTTCACGGCGGCGAGCAGACCAAAGACCACCCATGCCTCTTTTGCTTTCACCATGTCAATCGTTGCATCATTGAATAGAGGCCTTTCACTACTCAGGAAGATGCCGATCCGCCCCTGCCGATCTCGCACACCGTGTGGCCAAACTCGGGTGGGTGTGAATGTGACCACGGTCATCATGGATTGGGCGCGCCGAGCAATGGCTTCAAGCGGCAGCAATTCAGCACGGCTCAGTGCCCGCGCAGCCTTACTCTCGACAGACTCCGAATTCTGAGTGGCCACCAATGGTTGGGCGTTTGCTGAACTGACAGTTTCATTGCCGGCAATCATGAGCGCAAACAACAATGAGACCGCAGTGGTTAGTTTAAGGCCCACAAACATTTGATTAGAAGTCATGACGATTGGTGGATGGTTCAATGGGATAAGGACTTCAGCCGCGGTGCCCGGCCTTCACACCACGCGCCGCGCTGGTGGAGCGGCGGGCATTGAGTAGGCGCGTGGCGAGTGTTTTGCGCACGCTGACTTGGAGCTTCAGTAGCGCCTCATCAAAAGTGTGCCCAGCACTGCACGCTAGAACATCCGGCCCGGGGATGCTCAGCAGTATGAAGAGATGATATCGTGGTGTTTTCTCCGTCTGCTGCTCCACGCGTACCACGGCGCGGGAGATGGGCTTGAGCGAGGCGAACTGTTCAAGCGTCTGATGGATCTGGGTTTCCCATTGAGTGCGAGGATCGCAGCCGAACCAGTCGAGTTGAATAATCATGTGTCTGCTTAAAGGCGAAGGTTGAAAAGGTTAACCACAGGAGCTTCCGCGTTTTTCACGGTGATCGAAGAGGAAGTCTCCTGCTGACGATTGTCATAGCATCATGAGTTTTTCGGATACCCATGCCATGTGCTGTAACAGGGGTGTTCCTGGTTTTGTGCCGACTTGATTTCATAGCTGCTGCATGAAGAGAGCAGGCCAGCAAGGAGGAGAAGGAAAAGGCGCGTTTTCATCTTCGTTTTCATTTGGTATTTGGGTTGTGTTTCTTGATGACCGAGTTCGTGTTGGGAGATGTTTAAGACGTCACTTTTTTTGCAGTGGCCTGGTGGACCAGCTTTTCTGCGGACAACCAGAAGTCGACCTCCTTGCCTGTTAAGCGGTCCGCTTGGAGCCAGAGATGATAGGCGAGTGCTCGAACTCCTTTAATCTGCGCCGAGCTCATGGCGGCTTGGTTTGGGTTCATGGTTTGTTGAATGGTGAGGGGGGCGTTAACATCTGGCTTCATGTCGGACTGACTGAGGCTAGCGGTTGGGACGTGATGGAACCGTTCGTTGATGCCCCGGAGAATGGATTGGCGGCTAGCCTGATGTTGGATGTCTGCGCAGCAGATGAGCTCGGCATGCCAACGCGCTGCCCGCTGCTGCAGATCCTCACAAAGAATGTTCGTGTGCGCAGATGATGGGTGCGAATTTCCTTCCAAAACCAAGACCAAGACTCTGTCCACACGCTGAGGCCTAGTGATAGAGTCCAGCCAGCGTCTGATATGATCTGTTAAAGACTCGGCGCAGGAGGTGGCAATGATGATCATATCCGCCTCTTTGCCGATACGGACTGACATGGCGCGTATGTCGAGAGCGGACACTAACTTTTCAAAAGTCCATGATTTGAAGGACATTCGAAGATCATCACGGAAGCAATGGCGCAGCCAAGCGAACGCCTGATTCACCTGCATCTCCGATTGGTAGCCGTTATGAATGGCGATAACCGAAAAAGACGCAGTGGTGGCAGCGCTGCTGCGTAACACTCTGCTTATGATTGGCTCGCCGTTTTCCATGGGCAATATCATGTCCATTCATGAAGGCATCCTCAATGGGCAGACTTTCCCTGCAATTCTCAGCAAACCGCTGATGTCTGTTCGGTTTGGATTCGCGGTAGCTCTGCGCAGCTCTTCTCACCATCCCATACGGTGGCGTTTTTGCTGAGTTTCGTGTTGAAGTCAAAGCTAGGCTTTGATTCATAATAAGTTCGATGCGGCTCTACAGACTTGTTCTTCAATGGAGAGACTGAGCCGCAGCATTGGTTCTTTGATGATTGGCCAATCAGGCGGGCACATCGGACTCACAGCATGTCAATTTGCCCCCCTCGAATGGCGGGCGCGCCAGCTGATGCTTGATCTGGTGGGCGATGTTCTGGAGCACGTCTTTACCATGATCGAAATGAGCGATGGCTCTGCGCTCCTGCCACTGGCGACAGAGTTTCTGCCATGGGCGAATGTAAGGATGTGCGGTTAGAGCGTGCGCGAACACAGTGTGACCGCGGATGATGCCAGCTACGCGTTCAGCATTACCTTTTATGGGCACTGGCGCTGTCTCTTCGATGAATTCTGGCTTCTCAAAAACACACATCACATTACCGCCATCTGACGAGGTGAAGCATTCGCGGACGGAGAGTCCAGCTAGGCGACCTGCCTGAGCAAGCGTCTCGGGATTAAAGTTATATAAATGGGCTTGATGAAAGCGGCTGGAAGGCCAGATGCAGCGACTCTCGACATTGGGCACCTCGACGAGAAATCTTCCGCCCTCTCGCAACCATCCAGAGACGATACGCATGGCATCAACGGGATGTTCTAAGTGCTCCGCTACATGGAAGAGTGTGACGACATCTAGAGTGAGCGGCTGAACCTTTACTTCGTTAAATCCGCCGATCTGCACCGGGATGCCGAGCACGTCGCGCGAGTACTCGGCGTAGCCCCGATTGGGTTCGATGCCACAGGCATCGTACCCGAGTTCACCGAGGATGAACACGAGTTCACCGCCACCAGAGCCGAAGTCGAGCACTCTGCATCCAGGAGTGAGCAGCGGCATGAGATAGCTAAGACGGTCCTGGGCGACTTTCCCGGCACGATAGGTATGCTTAATCTTGGGTTGATAGGCCTGCTTGTAAGTCAGGCGGTAAGACTCACGGTAAAAGTCGTCGATCTCTTCTGTTTTCGGGCGCGGGTCAGAGAAGACGAGGCCACAATCGTTGCAGATGACTGAGCGCAGCTCATTTCCAGCGCGGTCTTTGCTGCCCACTTCGGTGAACTGAGTTCCATGGCAAATTTCACAACATTTAACAGGCGTGGTGCTCAGAGAGTGGAGCGGCATATGGTCTTTAGGTTTGGTATGAAATGGAAAAATGAAGATGCTCTTAGGGATGTGTGATCTCTATCCACGAGTACCTGTCGGTTGCAATGACAGCAACCGCAAAATCGATGCTAAGCACTGCAGCAGAGGCACTTCTCTCTATGTGAGTCGGCTTGATTTCAATGCTGCGGCATGCGCGATTTTTCATGGATGGATGGATCAAGTGGTCTCTGTATTGCCATACGCCAGCGAACATACCTATCAGCAAGATATCTTGACGATTCTCAGCAAAACGCTGAGGCGGGATCATCCCTGCTCGCCGGCCCAGCGGGTGGCGTGGTGGATGAGTTCGGTGGCATTGCGCAGGCCGAGTTTTTGCCGGATGTGCATGCGGTGTGTATCCACAGTCTTAATGCTCAAATGCAGAATGCCAGAAATGTCATGCGGTTCCTTCCCCTGCCCAAGAAGGCGATACACCTCAAACTCGCGGTCGGTCAGAGTGGAAACGGAGGCACCGCTCGGCTTCGGCCCTACCTTTGCACCGGAAAGAGCATCGAGGATCTGTGAGGAGATACTTTCACTCACGGAGATGCCACCCGCCAGAACTCGACGGATGGCGTGAATGATTTTCCCCGGACCTTCCTGCTTCATGATGTAACCGCGGCCGCCCGCGCGGATGACGCGTTCGGCATACAGTGTCTCATCGTGCATAGAGATGATCAGCACAGGCGTCTGCGGACTTAGCGCGCGCACGTCCTTGAGCAGTTCGAGACCGCTTTTGCCGGGAAGGCTCATGTCTAAAAGTACGAGATCAGGCTTGAGCTTTTCAAGCGCGGCCAGCGCCTGCACGGCATCGTGCGCCTCGCCGCACACGATAAGATCGGCTTCGAGATTGACGAGGCCGGTCAATCCGGCACGAAAAATCGGATGATCATCGACGATGAGCACGCGCTTTTGGGATATTGGAGCAACGCTAGTTTTCTTTGGCATGATTGAGTGTTGGTTGGAATTGGCAGGTGACGACGACGCCTTTGGTTCGGCCATTTTTGACCTTCAGCGTGCTACCGACCATTTCGGCACGGTAACGCATGATGCGTAGGCCCATGCCTTCGCTTTTCGCTAAAGCTGGCAGTCCACTTCCATCATCGGTGATGGTCAAAGCAGTCTTGGTAACACGTATGCGGATGCTGTTGGCTCTTCCGTGCTTCACTGCGTTACTCACGGCTTCCTGCGCAATACGGTAGAGGTGCATCATCGCGGTCTCATCTTCGATGGGAGCAGTCTCACGGGATTCAAAGCGACATTTCACGCCAAACAGTTCGCTGGACTGCGTGGCGAGGTTTTGCAGTGCACGCGCAAAACCGCCCTGTTCAGGTGCCACGGGGTGCAGGCCTCGCGCAAGGCCGCGAGTTTGTGCGAGTGCTTTTTGCAGCAGCTCGCCCATTTTTTGAGCGGCGGCACTCTGCGGGGATCTCTCTGCCTCCAGCGTTCGCTGGAGTACATCGGCCATCATCCAGGCTCCAGCGAGCTGCTGACCGAGGTCGTCGTGCAAATCCTGGCCGATGCGGCGCTGCTCACGCTCGCTAATATGCAGAATTTCTTCCTCGAGCTGCCGCCTTGCTACAATCTGCTCCATCAGCTCGGCAGTGCGCTGCTGCACTCGCTGCTCCAATTCTGCATTAAGTGTACGAATCGTTTGTTCGGCGGTTTTGCGCTCGGTAATATCCGTGATGTCGATGATGATCACCACCCCATCTGGAGTCTCCACTTGGCTGAGGCTGATCTCCATCGGGAACTCGCCTCCATCCTTTCGAAGCCCAGCTAGCTCCATGCCACGAAATCTTTCCGAGTGATCAGGTCGTGCCAGGAAGTCTTGCCGCAGATTGCCAAAGCGATCACGCTCGCCTGGAGCGAGCATCATTTCGAAGGCATGGCCGATCATGGCCTTGCGTGGGATGCCGAAGAGTCTTTCCGTCCGCGCATTGGCCAACCACATACGGCCCAGTGCATCAAGAATAACGAATCCGTCTGGCGCAGCCTCCAACAAGCGGTCAAACATGCGGCGGTCCACATTTCTTTGCGTGATGTCGCGTGAGATTTTGGAGAACCCGGTGAGATGGCCCGCCGCATCCTTCAGCGGTGAGATGGAGATTGAGAGGTCGATGATTCGGCCATCCTTACGCTGACGATGCGTCTCGTAGTGATCGATGCGCTTGCCACGGCGGATGTAGCGGCGAAAGACGGCCTCGTCATCAACGGCTTCCGGTGGGCGCAGGAGCGAGACCGACTTGCCGACTGCCTCTTCGGCCGAATATTGAAAAATCCGTTCCGCACCGGCATTCCACGTCTGGATCACGCCTTCGAGATCGAGAGTGATGATGGCGTCGTCAGAGGATTCGACGACGGCGGCGAGTCTCTTGCGAGCCGCCTCCGAAGCCTCGCGCTCGGTGATGTCGCGGGCTATACCTCCGATCTGATAAGGCTTGCCGTCCTTACGTCCGAGAATGATGCCCCGATCAGCGATCCAACGCACCTGACCATCTTGACTAATAACCCGGTAGTGCGCATCATAATCAGCCTTATCACCATCGAACCATTGCTGCAATGCCTCGCGCACCGCCTTGCGGTCTTCTGGGTGGATGCACTCATCCCACAGCGCCGGCCTTCGATGCAGCTCATCCACGCCAAAACCCCAGATGCGCTCAAAGGCAGTGCTCACATAGGAAAAGCGCGGGGGATCGAGCTCTTTGAACCACAACACATCGCCGATGTTCTCGACGAGGAGTCGGAATCGGGCCTCATCAGGTGTGGCGGGGTAGTTCATTAGGAAGAGCGGAATTTCTTTTCGATTTCTACAACGACTAACGTAGTTAGAGCAACGCAGAAAATGCGCCGCCAAGCGCTGGCTTCAATAGGTGCTATGTGGGGAAATCGGATCAATATGGACGCATAGGTGAAGAGAAGTTGTACCACGACCTTCAACCACCGCATCGGCGATGGTGACGAAGTTGTCATCCGTTAGCACCATGCTGGCCGCGCCTATCGCGACATCGGTGCCAGTGAGACCTGATTCAAAAGCCGCACGCGTGAAAATCAGGGCTTCAGAAATCGAGAGGTGGTGGACGTAAGAGATGCAGTTGGCAGTCATCTGGAGCGGAATTAAGAGGCGTGAATCAATGGACGACAAAGCTGATCAATCATAACAACCTTGAATGTTGATACAAAATCAGCCCGCCCTCCTCCCGCCAGTCGATTGTCATTTAGGATACCATCACCTCCCGAGTGATGATGCCCATGGATTTGACAGAAACGACCTGAGGAGTGTTGTGAGAACGGGCTGATAGCATAACATGCAGCCTTTGCTGGTGTGCTGCCAATGAGCGGTCTCAGCCGACGCATCTCAGCAATTGGCTGAGAGCAATGTGGAGAAATGGATTCATGGAAATGCTTGGAGACGGGCCACGCTCCAAGGTATCGCTAAAATGTTCTCTTCTCTTCAATTCATGTTTTGTCACTCATCGTTCGATCTGGTAAATAGGAAAACATGGCCTTTCTAAACTATCACCACCTTCGCTATTTCCGCGCGATCGCCACTGAAGGCAGCCTGACAAAGGCGGCACAGCATTTGAAGCTTTCTCAATCGGCACTGAGTGTACAACTGCGCAGCTTAGAGGAAAACTTGGGGCAACCGTTGTTTGAGCGAAAGCACAAGGCTCTCGTGCTCACCGAGGCAGGCCGAATCGCGCTTGAATATGCCGATTCTATCTTCCGCAGCGGTGAGGAGCTAACCGACCTACTGCAAAACCGTGCTGGTCGCAGTCGTGGTTTTCTCCGAGTCGGTGCGGCCTCGAACTTATCTCGTAATTTTCAGCTCAGCTTTCTACAGCCGCTTATCAAGCGTGATGATGTAGAGCTGATCATCCACTCTGGCACACTGCGTGAGCTTTTGGTACAACTCCAAAACCATACGCTCGACGTCGTGCTCTCCAATACCCACGTGCGGCGCGATGCCACGAATAGCTGGCACAGTCATCTACTCGACGAACAGTCAGTGAGCTTGGTCGGGCACAAAAAGCGTGGCGCGAAACCCTTCCGCTTCCCTGAGGATCTGCGCACAACACCGATCGTTCTGCCAAGCCTCGAAAGTAGCATCCGCGCGGCCTTTGACCTGCTCATGGATCAAACGGGCGTACGCCCTATCATTGCGGCGGAAGTGGATGACATGGCCATGCTCCGGCTCATGGCGCGAGAAACCAACGGCATGACTCTGGTGCCACCTGTCGTCGTCAAAGATGAACTGGAAAGTGGCACACTGGTGGAGCTGCATAAATTTCACCAAATCAAAGAAAGCTTTTACGCGATCACCCCGAGCCGAAGATTTCCGAACCCGATTCTAAAGCAGCTACTAGCCAAAAAACCGTGATACTTTTGCAGACGGATTCGACCTTTCACGAAAATCGGCGTCAGCTTAGATGGAGTCATTTCGAGTCAGGTTAAAAAATCCATAAAATGCTGTGAAGCTTGTTGTCTTTTCCGTCAGCGCCTGCGTATCTTTATGCCTCAACGATTTTTCCATGAAAACGCGCCTCATTTTGCCAGCCTTTGCCCTGCTCTGCGGGGTGCCTTTTTTTACTCATGCTGCGGAGGAGCAGCCAAGCGCGAATCAAGCCATCGATCTGACTACGGGCGAATGGGAAAGCGTGGTGAATATCGACTGCTCCGTCTTGGTGCCTGATTATCGTGAACCGTGGAATGCCGGGCAACCCTCGGGTGGTTCTGGAACTGGCTTCCTGATTGGTAAAAATCGCTTCCTGACCAATGCGCATGTCGTCAGCAATGCCACCAAGCTTGTTATTCGCACCACTAACGATCCGCAGCCACATCCAGCACGGATTGTTTTTGTGGCCCATGATTGTGACCTTGCCATCATCGAGGCAGAAGATGGAACTCACTTTGAAAAGCTCAAGCCACTGACCTTTGGAGGCATCCCAAAACTCAACACAGAACTGATCGCCGTTGGTTACCCGATTGGTGGAGATCGTATATCTGTGACGCGTGGTGTTGTTTCACGAATCGACTTCCGCCCATTCAGCCACACGCAGGTGGACTCCCATCTGGCCATTCAAGTGGATGCAGCCATCAATCCCGGCAACAGCGGTGGACCTGTATTGCAAAATGGCAAAGTCGTCGGCGTCGCCTTTCAGGGCTTCAATGGCAGAGTCGCTCAGAACGTCGGTTACATCATTCCAGTGCCCGTCATTCAGCGGTTCCTCAAAGACGTGTCGGACGGCACCTATGATCACTACGTGGACATCGCCATTACCGATTTCCCGATTGAAAACTCGGCCCAAAAGAAAGCCCTGAAAGTCGGTGATGATGGCGTGGGTGTCATGGTCGCTGATGTGGAACCAGCGGGCAGTGTCGGCAACATCCTCAAACGGGGTGATGTCCTTCTGTCTATGGATGGCAACCCAGTTCTAAACAATGGACTCATTCGTTTTGAAGGTGAGCTCATGGATATGAATGAAGTCGTGGAGCGCAAGTTTGCCGGAGACAAACTCAAGCTAGCCTACCAACGTGATGGCAAGAAGGAAGAAGTGGATGTCGAACTGAAGCGCTTCGATCCTTATGTCAAACTCGGCTCTCAATACAACCAACGTCCGCGCTTCCTGGTCTATGCAGGGCTCGTCTTCCAGCCGATGGATCGCGATCTCATGGACGCTCATCAGATTCATGATGCAGCAGCCAATTATCTCTTTGATAACTACCTGACGGATAAGCTTTATGTTGAGCGGCCTGAGCCTGTGATCCTCACCAGCGTGCTCACAGATGAAGTAAACACACACCTAGCTATCTATGCGCACAGTGTCGTCGATGAGATCAATGGCATGAAAATCAAAAGCCTCAAAGACGTGAAAGAAGCCTTGGCTAAAAAGGACAAAAACGAATCCTTCGTCGTTGTTAAGCTCCTAGAAAAAGGCCGTCCGCTAGTCTTAAAGCGGGATCTCGCAGAAGCTGCACATCCGCGCATCATGCAGACCTACAACATCACGGAAGATGCCTACCTCGGCGACGAATAGCCCACCGCACGATCAACACACGGACACCTCTTTTCCGACCATGAAAATTTCCCTTCTATCCCTAATCGCCTTGGCTTGTCTCAGCAGTCTGCACGCTCAAGGACCGCTACGCCCGCCAGAGCCGCGGCAGAAACCTACCGGCACTATCGCTCGTCCGCAGGGATTACCACCACTGCAACCCATCATCAATACCAGCTCTCTGCTGAAAGTGAATGTCACTTTCCAGAGCTACAATCTACAGATCCCCTGGCAGAAGGAAACCTCCAGCGGTCGTCGTGGACTTGGCGTTGTGCTGCCAAATAACCGTGTGCTCGTCACCGCTCAGATGGTCGCTGATGCCACTTACATCGAGCTTGAGCTACCAGATAGCGGACAGAAAATAACCGCCAAAGTACAAGCCGTCGATTACGAAGCCAATCTTGCCGTGCTGGCACCAAACTCGCCAGCCAAGGAAAAAGCTTTTTTCTCAGCCCTCAAAGGCATGGAAGTGGACACTTCCGCACGCATTGGCGATGCCCTTTCCGTCTGGCAAACAGGCCGCGTGGGTGAACTCATCGTCACGCCCATGCGCATCAGTAAAGTGATGACTCAGGGCTATGTCGTCGAAAATGCCGCCTTCCTCGTTTATGAAGCCACGGGCATCATCCGTAGCGAGGCCAATAGCTTCACCCTACCCATCATCAAAAACGGCAAATTGGCTGCATTGCTCCTCCGCTATGACTCGAAAAACCAGGTCGCCACACTGCTACCAGCGCCGATCATTGATCACTTCCTCAAAGATGTGGCCGATGGAAAATACGAAGGCTTCCCTTCCCTCGGCGTCGAATTCCAGATCACGCTCGACGAGCAATTCCGTGAATATCTAGGGCTGAAAGGCGATGCCCCAGGTGTCTTCATCAACAATGTCATGAAAGGCGGCAGTGCCGACAAAGCTGGCGTGAAAAAAGGTGACATCATGATCTCCATCAATGGCTCAAGCATTGACTCACGCGGCGACTATCAGGACCCACAGTTTGGTGCGCTCAGCGTCAGTCACATCGTGCGTGGCCGCTCATTTGTCGGTGACGATGTCGAGATCCGAGTCATCCGTGAAGGCAAAGAAATCGTGCTTAAAAGCCAGCTGACCCGGAAGAACGTCGAAGACTACTTGGTGCTTCCCTACCTCTTTGATAAAGGCCCTAAATATGTCCTGAGTGGTGGCCTGCTTTTCCAGGAACTCACACGCTCATATCTCAATTCCTTCGGCAATGAACAGCAAGGCGGACCCATCCTGCGTCTCCAACGCATCGCCAACACACCGGATGAATTTGAAAAAGAAGGCCGCAAAAAGATCGTCTTTCTTAGCGCCATCTTACCGACTAGCAGCACCCAAGGGTACGAGCGCATGAATGGCCAAGTCGTGGAGGAAGTGAATGGCAAAAAAATCACTGAGATCGCTGATGTCGCTACAGCCTTAAAAGAGCCCAAGGACGGCCTGCACATCGTCAAGCTTCGTGAGTTCCCCTTCATCCTGCATCTGGATGCGCTGAAAGTGGAGAAGGACAACCTACAGCTTCTTAACGGAATGTTCCGCGTCAGTGAATTGACTCGTCTAGAGTAATCTTCATTCAAGAAACCGACTTTCAATACGCATTGAAGGTCGGTGCCTGCGTGGGCTGAGCATTGTAAACGGGAGTGACCGTGACATGCATGTTCTGAAGCGTGAAGTTTCCAAAAAGTGTGGCTAATGCGACGTCTGCTGCGTCTCGACCATAAGCGACGACGATGCGATTGCCACGCGTCACGTCCTCTGTGGCATCGAAGGTGAACCATCGACCACCGATGAAGGCTTCAAACCAGGCGTGCAAGTCCATGGGATACAGCTCATGCAAAAAGCCAACGACCATGCGTGCAGGCACATTGATGGCACGGCAGAGAGCGATTCCTAAATGGGCAAAATCACGACAAACACCCCTGCGATGATTCACCGTCTCTAGAGCTGTGGTAGCCGTGTTACTGGAGCCAATTTCATAACTTATGTTCCGGCGCACCCACCAGCGGATCGTTTCCACCTGCTGATAGTTCGACCAAGTCTCTCCGATGATCGACTGCGCCAAGGCGGATAACTCATCTGACTGACAGTACCGACTGGGCAGCAAATAATGCAGCAGCTCTGTGGGTAGATTTTGCACCAGCAAGATGGAAGCCTGCGGATCCGTGTCCACATAATCGGCGACTAAAACTCGATAACGCACAGTCAGCTGAAAGCGTCCCGGCGGCATCACGATGCGCTGACAGAGGTTGCCATACACATCGGTAAACTCAACGACTGGCACCTGCGGCTGAATATCAAACTCCTCGCGCATGATCCACTGCGCCCAGCCGCTGCGCGGCCGCAACATAAAGATTGCTGGCACCTCTTCAGCTGCCAGATAATCAAGTTCACAGCTGGCATCCAATATCATGAGGCAGCTGTAAAGGTGTAGAACCGACGATGAAGCATGAAACTCCTTTCGATGGTCTCGAAGAATGGGCAACCAGAATCAGCTGCCGTGATCTAAATTACCTCAATGGTTAAACAAGAACGCCGATGAATTGATCAAGGCCCAAGCTAAGTCCTGAGCGGCAGACAGACGCTTATTGCCTAGTTGTTGGCTGCTCAAATCAGCATCACGGCGGAGCTGCACCAGTTTTGGATCAATGACGATGGGTTTTTGGGCTTCGGTGTGCTTGGATTCTAGGGCCACTAGCTGTGGGTCCTCTGGCAGCGGTTTCTTGGCGATAGCAAAGAGTTTCTTCTGCGCTTGATAGTCTTTGAATTGGGCAAGGAAGTGAGCAGAGAGCGCGGCTTGCTGCTCCTTTGTACGCTTCGCCATCGGAGTTCGTATAGCGTCGGCGATGATTTTTGCGCTGCCGAAGCGGACGACGGGATTCGTTGTCACCCAGAGTCGGAAGTGACCGAGATTGTACTTCCCGCCCTGAAATTGGGAAGAGATCGTGATGGTGAGCTGTGCACCTCCTTCATAAACAATGGGTTTAGCGAAATCGAAGGTGGCCTCGTGGCGAAAACCTGCCTCGGGAGACACGGCCCAGCCTTTGTCGCGATTCCGCGGTTTCAGGCTTTCAGCGATGTCAAACCCAGTCTGTTGGAAGTCAGCTTTCGGATTCTTCAGCGTCATAGCTTCGCCCCCACGTTTCGTGCGCTTTGCATCCGCAGGATCCGCACGGACGCTGAACTCACTCAATACGAAATTACCATCTGGAGCTAAGCCAGGGCCATTGCTCGGCAGACGGTCATCTGGCAACATTTCCAGCTTAATCGCAGTGATGCCCGTGAGTGCGGTTTTGCCTACAAGGCTGTACGTTCCCGGCGCAACTCGACCTTCAGGCATTGGCGTGGCAAAGAGACTGCCATCGGCCTGCACCTCAAGTTTCTCAACGCCATTGGCGCGCACGACCTTGACCTCTAGCGGTGTCCACTCAGTTGTCAGATCCACATATTGCTCCCAGCGCGGCTGCTGCGTCGGTGCTGTGTCAGCCACCTTCTTCACCGCGGCTTCTGCTTTATCAATCGCGGCTAAACGTGCGTCTTGGCGCTTCTTCATTTCAGGAGCCATCTTCACTCGGTAAGCTTCGAGCTCTGTCTTTGTCGCAGCGATTAAAGCTTGGCGTTCGGCTTCAGCTTTGTCGATGAGGGGTTTTTGCTCAGCCTCTTTAGCCTGCCTCTCTGCTGCGAGAGTCTTATTCTCCGCATCCATGCTGGCCATGCTAGCGAGCGCGGCATTGATCTCCTGAGCACTTGGCTTCCGATTCAAGACGCGAATGAAAATTTCCTCCACGAGTTTTGAGTCATCCTTCACTTCATTCGCCAATTTCGCGATGGCGTTATTCGGATCACTGATGGCATCACCGACCGTCGGCCCCGACATGAGAGCCATGACAGGCCCAAGATTCACGTCGTTACTGCGTTCACATTCGCAGACGCTCTCACGGGCAGGTTTACCAAAATTAGTCAGGAAACCATCCGGCAATTGCGTTTGGCCATCGATGAGCTGAGCAGCGCGTGTGCCTTTGGGAACACCGGGAATGTTTGGCATCGAGCCAGTAACGGCAAAGACGGAGTCAAATAACACTTCCGCAGGCAAGCGGCGTGCTTTGGAGTGGCTGTAATTGATCTTATCGTCTTCGTTCCATTTATTGGTTTTTAAACTCAATTGATAAGTGCGACTCTGAGTGATGATCTTCATCAGATGACGCACATTGAATCCACTTTGGACGAATTCGTTGGTGAGATATTGAAGCAGTTCTGGGTTGCTGGCTGGATTGCCTGCACGGATGTCATCCAGCGGCTCGATGACTCCGGTGCCTGTGAGATAACCCCAGATACGATTGGCATAACTCATGGCAAAGTAATCGTTCTCGGGACTGGTCATCCAGGTGGCAAATTGCTCACGTCGGCTGGTGGCTGTCTTACTGACTAGCTCAGCATCAAACGGAACTTGCGGAGCCACAGGTGCATTGGTGCGCAAATGATTCATCTCTCCATCCTTTTTATCGCTGACAATTTCATACAGCGGCTTGGCACCCTCGACAGCTGTGCCACCGATGGTTTTACCCGCGCTTGCAGGATCGGTTTTTAAATCAATCTGAGCAAAGTAAGCGGCTGTCTGATAGTATTGATCCCAGGTCCATTTTTCGAAAGGATGGTCATGGCACTTGTTGCAGTTGAAGCGTGTGGCTAAAAACAGATGCGTGGTGTTTTCCACCAGTTCCTCCGGCGTGCGCACGGTTTTATAATAGGACGCGGCTGGATTGTCCTTCGTCGATCCGGTGGCTGTGATAATACGGTAAGCCATTCGGTCATACGGCGTATTGTCAGTCACCTGTTGCTTGATCCAGGCACGCAAAGTCGTGACCCCTTCACTGCCGAGGAACTTGCTATTCACTTGCAACATATCCGCCCATTTATTGGACCAATGATCTATGAAATCAGAATTCCCAATGAGCTTATCGATCACCTCATTGCGCTTCGTTTGCATCGGGCGTGCATCAGCGACAAAGGCGCGGACTTCTTCCGGCTTCGGCGGCAGGCCAGTGAGATCTAGATGGATACGACGCAAGAAATCTTCATCACTGCAAACTTCACTTGGCTCGATCTTCATGCGCTCCCATTTCCGAGTCACAAGCTCGTCGATCTTGCTCCATTTTTCAGGCTCTTTCCAGGCGAAGCCCGTGCGGTCGCCCATGACCGTGATCGTAGTCGCTGCATAGGCACCTTCAAAGCGTGCTAGGATAGCGGCCTCACCACGACGCAAGCTAGTCATGAGTCCGGTTTTATCAGCCTCGATGACATCCATGTTACCACTATCGACAAAGGCCTCTGCGGTGACGTCGCGCACGTAGCCATCAGCATAATGGGCCACGACACGGATCTGCTGACGATGTCCGATACGCTCTAAGACAGGATTTTTCGGCGAAATCTCGATACTAGTCACGCGCGGTGTTTTCATGTCCAGCTTGGCCCCCTGACTGATCCATGCTTTCAAAGTTTCATAATAAAGCTCACCAGGCACCGTGAGCTGTCCACCTTCATGTGGCACGGAGCCGCTAGCTTTGAGAAGCATGAGCGAGTGCTCAGGCGAGGCGACATTGGCACGGCGGCTGGCGAGTTCATCGGTGAAGGCAAGCACGTCATAAATCGGATCGTAACCACGCAGGCTGAGTTTAAAGCCAGCCTTTCCATCCTTGGCGCCATGACAGGTGCCCATGTTGCAACCCAGTTTACTAGCAATGGGCATGATGTCTCGAACGTAGTCTGGCTTCAGCGCCAAGCTCATGCCTGTGATGCTCACCGGCACAGTGGCAGATTTCCCCATGAAGGCGATCTTGGCCTGTCCTTGGCCATCCTTGATAGGACGTAGCAGCCCACGTTCATTGATACTAGCAGCTTCACTACCTGTGAATGAAAGCTTAGCCATGCGTGTGACATCGGCCTTTGTTCCATCACTCATCGTGGCAATGATGAGGAGCTGAGCGTATTCGGTTGGTTTGCCAATACTGATACTGGTGGGCTGCACTTCAATAGACGCGACACTCACTCCTGGCACAAGTGTTTCCACTTTGTCATCCTTCTTGGCCGTAGCGCGCACGCTGTCATCTGCGATCACTTCACTAGCCGCCAGGGCTTCAGCCGCCACGAGTGGCACACTCACAAACTCTTTGGCAATCTTACCAGTCGCGGCTTCGATCAATCTCACGCGGCCATCCTGACCCGCAGCAGCCACGGTTTGGCCATCTGGACTGAAGCTCACACTAAAAACACCGCCGGTGGGCAAAGGAGTACTGGCGATCAGTTTCACGCCTTGGGTCACCCAAGCATCAAGTTCAGGGCCTTTACCACTGACGGTTTCGACAATTTTCTTCACCGCATCGGGCATCGAACTATCGTAGTCGCTGGCGTAAACATTGACCGTCCCAGTGCCTTCAAACGAAGCTCCAGCCGCAATGCGTTTGCCATCCGGCGCAAAATCCACCCCGAAGATACGGCCCTGCATCACGGGGAATTTGCGAATGAGATTGGCATTGTCGCCGATGACACGTTTCGTAATGCGTTCCATGCGGTAGATTGCTGGCACACCATCTGTGCCACCGATGAGGATTTCATTCCGGGAAGGATGACGTGCGAGAGCCTGAACGCCGCCTTTCAGCGCGCCGGGTGTAATGGAGGTGATGTTATCGACAAAGCGTTGAGTGGTTACTTCCGTGAGCTTGACGCTCATATCACGACCACAGGAAGCGATTAGCTTTCCATCCACTCCCCAAACGGTATCGAGCACCCAATCGCTATGCCCACCCATGAAGAGCACTTCTTTGCCTGTGGCCACTTCAAAAGCACGCAAGCCGTTGTCGCCACAGCCCACCGAAATGTATTTTCCATCGGGTGACCAGCTAGCGCCATAGAGCGTGTCAAAGGTGAGGGACTTCGAAAATTCTAGTTTCTTCTTAGCCACATCCCAGATCTGGATCTCTCCCATGCGGGCAGGACTACCGCCAGTGACGAGGATCTTTTGACCATCGGGCGACCAAGCTAGCTTCTGAATGCGTTCTGCTAAACCAACCAATCGCGCCGTGATACCGCTGCCATCAGCTTGATGAACCAGCACTTCATGATAGCCTGCCACAGCGATACTTTTGCCATCAGGCGAGTACTCCAGCGATGTCACAGCGGGTGCGGTGACATAGACAGGCGGATGCTCCATGTCATAGTGAGCTTTGGCTGAAGCTGGCGTGTCATCTTTGGCACCTTCACTGACCCAACGCTTGATGAGTGCGACTTGCGTCTCATGCAAAGGATCACCCTTTGGCGGCATCTCGACTTTACCCTCGGCATTTGGCGTGGAGACCTTGAGCAAGTTCGACTCATCCGGCTTTCCAGGCACAATGGCATGCCCCTCTTCGCCACCCGCAAGCAGCTTGGTGAAGTCTGTCATGATGTAATCACCTTTCGCCTTCGCTGGCTGATGGCAACCTGCACAGTTGGCCTGAAGAATCGGCCGAATGTGTTTATAAAACGATACTGGCTTTGACGGGTCGATCGTTTCTTCCTTTTTCGGAGCCGCCGCTTGCAGCGATTGGGCAAAAAGAGTGAGTCCTAGGAAGGTGCGAAATGTGTGTTTCATGAGATGAATCAGCCGTGAGACCAGAGCCATCCTGATTCAACCAAGATGGCAAAGTGGTTGGCTAAAACGTCGGCTCAGAGAAGACTCTTGCGTGCCAGCTACCCAGGGCAGGATTGTCCATGCTTATGGGCCGAGATTTAATCATGCATGTCTGCATACAAAAATACGGCGCACAGGTTTCCCCGTGCGCCGCGGTCTAGATTCATACCAATGTTAAGCCACCTCGATTCGTCGAGGTTGAGCTGTCGCCTTTACCGGTAGTGTCACTTTCAGAATGCCTTCTTCCAGTTTAGCCACGATCTTTTCGGCCTCGACCGGAGTCGTTACCCGAAGACGCAGCTGATAGTTCAGGCCTGAAAGCTCGCGGTGTAGCGGCTTCCAAGTCTCTGGCATTGCGCCAGATCGCTCGCCACGGATCGAGAGAATATCTTCTTCAAGATCGATGGAAAGGCCTGACTTCGTAACGCCTGGCAGTTCGACTTCAATTTCAAAAGCCTCCGTAACATTGGCTACTGTGTAGCGTGGTTTCCGAAGACTTTCAGTCACGCCCACCGAGGGGGAGCAGTTATTGGTAGTGCAGGTTGTATTCATAGATTTGGATGATTTCGGGGTTAAAGATTCGAGGGTTCAGTTTACGGTAATGATTTTGGGCTTGCGGCTTTCTTGCTTCGGCAAAGAGACGGTCAAAATGCCATCTTCGAGTTTTGCAGTGATGCCATCTTCCTGGACGGTCTCAGGCAGAGCCAGAGCTCGGCTGAGCGAACGGGTCGATTCCGAATCACCGACTTTCAAACTGCGTTCAGCAGTCACCGTCAGCACACGCTCTTTCAGTTCGATCTTTACAGCGTCCTTTTTGACGCCGGGAATTTCAAAACGTGCGTGGTAGTGATCTGCGTCCTCAAAGAGGTCCGTGGCCAGACCACTAGGTGTGACCGCAGGCAAGAAGTCTTCAAAAAGCTGCGCCATGGCTGGCAAGCTAGCCAGGGGATGACGCAACCAAGGGCCGAAGTCAGGTGTCCGGCCAAATTGGAATGCTGGAGTGCAACGGGCGATTTTCATGATAGTTGGGATGTTTTGTTGTTGTTTCGGTCGGGTAATGACCTCATCCCCTCTATCGCAGTCATAGTGCCAATTTCTTTTTGGGATCATTACACGATTGAAGATGAACTTATTATGTAAATCCCAGGCATCACTAGTTAGCTCTAAAATATGCCAATTTGGCTTTATCTACTTCATTTAATTTACGCTATTGTGTCATTATGGCTTATTTTTCGCTAAATTGGGACCACGCCACCTGAAAACAAAAAGGCTGCCTGAGATATGCCCAGACAGCCTAGAAATGATTGATTAAATGAGATGAGACTTACTCTTCGGAAACGCCTTTGAAGAGCTTCGCTGCAATGAATGCTGCAACAGGACCAACCACAAGATAGACCCAGAGAAACTTCACTTGGATCAACTTCATGGCCACGGCACCAACGGCGACCGCTGGATTAAAGACCGCACCAGAGATGTCACCCACAGCAAAAGCGCCCGCAGTCACGGTCATACCGATTGCGGCACCGTAGAAGCTATTGCCCGAAGTGCCTTTTGCGGTGGCTACATTCAACACAACCCAAACCAAAGCAAAAGTGCCGAACAACTCAGCGATGATGACTTTAGTTAGATCAAAATCGGCACCACCTGCACCTGATCCGCGAAGCGTCTTCACCACCAACGAGGCGATCACAGCGCCCACGATCTGGCACAGGATATAAGGAATAACATCTTTTTTATCACATTTCCCACGAAGCCAGACGCCGATGGTGACAGCCGGATTAAAGTGAGCCCCCGAGATATGCCCTCCCGCAAAGATCATAACCATCAGCATGAGGCCGATAGCGATGGGTGCGAGTGGGTTATTGCTAATCACTGCGTTGCCGACAGCGAAAACCAAAAACATTGTACCGATAAGTTCGACGATGTATTTTTTCATGGTGAGGCGTGATCAAACGGGAATCTGAACGTTAAGGCAAGAAAATCATCTGCTCAGGCCAAAGAAATTATGTAGCCCTATCATGTGGCACAATTGGTTCGGCCAACCTTAACTGATAGACCTATCCCAATCAGGCATCATTGAAGAGATGCTTATTCTTCCAAAAATAGCTAAAGCCTGAAACAAGCGTGAGTAACGTGGTGAAGCCCACAAGTCCGTAACCGATCCAATGATGCACCATGGACTCGGCAAACAAAGGCCGTAAGGGACTGAACAACACCTCTGCCGATGCTGCGCGCAGCAGGAAGTACAAGACAGTGATTATTTGCCAAATCATCTTATGCTTGCCTAGGCTCTCTGCCGCAAGAACCGCGCCTTGATTGGCCGCAATCAGACGAATGCCTGTTACAAAGAATTCCCGAGCAAGTATCGAGATGGCAATCCAAGCCTTCATTTCCGTGCGCTCAACCAGCAAAATGAAAGCCGCGGCTATGAGCACTTTATCGGCTAGGGGATCAAAGAGCTTGCCGAAATTGGTCACCAAGTTTCTGGAGCGGGCGATCTTTCCATCCAGGTAATCGGTGATCGAGGCTACCGAAAAGATCAATAAGGCAGCTGTCATGGACTGCGACCAGGGGATATAAAAACATGCCACAAACACGCCAGTGAGAGCCAGGCGGGAAACGGTGAGCTTGTTGGGAAGATTCATGCGGAGTTGGGCGCGCCTCTGTCTAGCGGGAGAAAGGCTTGTCTGTCAATCACAGGCTCGCCTTTGTGTCGAAATCGTCAACCTTTCGCCATGAGATAATGACGTGGCTTGCCATGGCGCTGCTGATGGGTGAGTGCAGGCAAATCTAAATAAAAAAGGTGCCGCATGGTTTTATCATGGCGTTTGAGCACACGTTTGGTTTCCTCCTGAAGATCGGTCCAGCGCTTCCAAGGATGCGCTGGTGCATGAGTGATGTGACGAAGCAGGCTCAACCACTCGACATAAGCACGCGAGATATCACCTTCGGCAATGTCATGATGCATCTCGCGAGACTCCGTTTTCTCAGGATGCAATAAGGTGTCCAGCAATTCAGCTGCTCCTTCCCCGTAATCTAAAGGAAGACCACTCTCGAGGTAGCCTTGGTGATTGATAAAACCATACGTATTCCGGCAAATGGAACCAAGCTTTTCCGAGCCACAGGCCAAAGGCAGATCAAATTTCACCCCAGCACGCAGATTGGCTAGATGCGGGATCAGCTCATCCACATGATAGCCGTCATCCTCCAAGGCCGCAGCAATGGCCAAACCTTCGCCATCTTGGAAAAAGGAAAAAATCTCGCCTCGTCGTGTCGGTGCGCCGTCTTCATCAATGAGGCCCAGAGATCTCCATGCATGAATCGGGGAGCCAGAACGCGGTTGGCGATCTGTGGCAGTTACAGCAACCCCTTGATCATGGACTCCTGTGTCATTCTTCACCACGCGAGTGCGCTCCAAGGGCTGATAAATCGGCACGGCATGAGAATCGCGATACACCGGCACCTCGACACTGCCGAGGTCAAAAAAGGCAAACACCAAACCTTCCTTGGCTATCATTCTTGCTAATTCGGGCAGGCCGCGACTCCCTTCAGCCCATTGCCCTGAATAGCTCTGATGCAAGGCAGCACAAAGCTCGGCGGCATAAAGCACTTCGATTTCCTCGACCGAAATCTCTTCGAGTTTACGCGGGAGCTTGAGCAGTCGGCGTAATGCTTTCGTCGGTCGGATCGCAGGTGGTTCTGCACCCTCAATGATGCCTCCTAATGGAATCTCAACACCATAAACAGCCGCCTCCTTTTTTCCAACTCGGCCGATGCCATGCGCGAACTTGGCCACGAAATTAGGAATGCTCAGAGCGCTCGCACGCTTATCCGCGCCTGCCAGCCAAGCTTCACGCAGTGGCAGATAAATCGTCGGCTCATTCATCCGCCGCTCCCATTCGCCCTTGGAATTCAAGATCTGCTTTTCAGTCGCCTCAAGACCAAACAGTGCTTTGGCTTCTTGTGGAATTTGGGCTGAACTACTCTCTGGCACATGCGCTTCCAGGCCGAGCAATGGCGGCTCTTTGGCATACAATCTCTGCGCAAAGTCCTCAGCAGAACGAAACGCATTCTGTCCTGTCTGCGCCGCATGCTTCATGACACGCAGAAAAATGGGCCAGGCTAAGAGGCTGCTGCGGTGCAAGCGCGCAGGGTGGGCATCCATCAGCGTCGGGCTTTGACGTGAGGTGATCACATAACCGCGCTCATCCAGTCCACGCCTGCCAGCGCGACCATACATTTGCAATAGTTCGTCGGGGGCGAGTTTATGCTCAGATTTCCCATCATGATAGGTCGTGGCAGCGACATGAACACTTCTCACCGAAAAGTTAATGCCTGCGGCAAGGCCCATTGTCGCAGCAATGACGCGTAATTGACCAGCCTTAGCTAAGGGCTCAATGACACCAGCTCGTGCGGCATACGACAGACCACTGTGATGAAAAGCGACACGCTTTTCCAACAAGTTCGTTAGGTCTTTCCCACAAACTGCTTTTTGCTCGGCCGTGAGACTCAGCGGATCACCCGCAGGAAGATCGGCTGCCAAACGACGAGCAATGGATTCAGCCTCTTTTCGTCGTGGGGAAAAAATCAGCAAAGGAGCCATGTCAGCCAACATGACAGCAGCCGCAAACTTCGGCCAGTAATGCTCAAGGCTACGTGCCATGCGTTGTGGCAGAGCTTCAAATGGCGCCTCTTCCAAAGGAACCGGCCGCTCTTTCGTGATCACAACTTCCGCCTTACGACCCAGCCGTCGCAACCAGGCCACGATGTCCTCAGGGTTAGCCACCGAGCCACTCAATAAAAGCAGTCGCGTTTCTTTCGGAGCCAGCGCAATCGCCGCTTCATAGTGACTACCGCGCGCTGAATCGGCGATCATTTGATACTCATCAATCACCAGTAATGCAGGGCCTTCCCCACGAACCATACGCTCTAACTGTGTCTCCAGAGTTGCAACGAGAACTGGTGCACCGACATTTTCGGAGACATCTCCCGTAGCAATGCCGACGTCCCACTTCGCCTCCTTCCACTCTGCATACTTATCATTGGCCAGAGCACGGGTCGGCACGGTATAAACGGCCTGGCCTTGCAGAGACCTGGACTGATGCAATAACTCGAAAATATAGGTCTTCCCTGCTCCCGTGGGAGCGCTAACCACCACATCCGAACCTTGGCGCAAAAAGGTCACGCCTTGATGCTGCCAAGTGTCGGGAAGTTTAAGCGTATTGATGGAAGGAAGCATGAACGGAGAGCCGGAAGTCTGCGAAACTCCATGCTAATACGTTTGTCACCCGTCCGATTCAAACCAATCCTTGTCCGATAAGGCCTTTATCTGTTAGCGTTGGTTTCAAGCTATCATGAAATTCCTTCTCACCCTCCTCGCTATCTCTAGTATGCATGCTGCCACAGAGATCACTTGGCAGCGCCAACAGCTCCACGGTGACTTTTATTCTGAAGGTGCTGCAATTGGCGACATCAATGGCGATGGCAAACCCGATGTGGTCTCCGGTCCATTCTGGTGGGAAGGCCCCACATTTGAAACAAAGCACGCCTACTACGAGCCGAAGATCTTCAGCATCAATGGCTACTCCGACAACTTCTTTGCCTACATCCACGACTTCAATGCCGATCAAAAGAACGACATCCTCATCCTCGGCTTCCCAGGCAAAGAAGCACGTCTCTACCTGAACCCCGGCACGCACGACGACAAACCGTGGCCCATGCACATCGTCGCCGATGTGGTGGACAACGAATCGCCCGTGTTTACCGACATCACAGGCGATGGAAAACCAGAGATCGTGTGCAGCACAGGTGGCAAGTTCGGTTGGTTCGCCCCGAACTGGGATCATCCGACCGAGAAATGGAAGTTCGTGGCTGTGACCGATGATTTGAAGGTCGCCAAATTCACCCATGGTCTCGGTGTCGGTGACGTCAATCGAGATGGGAAGATGGATCTCTTGGAAGCGCGGCGTTGGTGGGAAAATCCAACCAAGGACCATGAAACAGGAACCAAGAACTTTACGCAGCATAACTTCGCTGCTGGGGTCGGGGGTGGCGCGCAGATGTTTGCCTATGACTTTGATGGCAATGGCACCAACGATATCTTCACCAGTCTCTCAGCCCACCGCTACGGCGTGGCGGTGTTTTTACAAAATAAGCCCGCATCCGACAAACCGACATGGGAACGTGTCATGCTTGCCAGTGAACAGCCGCAGGACAACGACTACGGCATCATCTTCTCACAGCCGCACGCGGCATCCCTCGCCGACATCGACGGTGATGGTGTGAAGGACATTGTCACCGGCAAGCGCTACTGGGCGCACAACGGCCACGATCCGGACGAGCACGGCCATCGCGTGATCTACTGGTATCAAACGAAGCGCGACGGCAAAGGCGGCGGCGATTTTATCCCGCACCTCGTCGATGCCGAAAGTGGTGTCGGCGTTGATGTGCAGGTCGGTGATGTGAATGGCGATCTTCTACCTGACATCGTTGTTGGCAATAAAGCCGGTGTCTTCATTCTCACACAGGAGCGCCAAAAGAGTGTCGCTGACCTCACGCCAAAGAAGCTCTATGGGCCTGCTTTGAAACCGCAGACGGAGTATGCCAAAGGCCAGTCTCCTGCTGAGGCGCTGAAGACCATGCAGCTTCCTGGCGGCTTCAAAGCTGAGCTGATTGCTGCTGAACCCGATCTTGTGCAGCCGATTGCCTTCACCTTTGATGAGCGCGGACGCATCTGGGTTGTGGAAGGAAACAGCTACCCGAAACCTCGTGAAATGGGGAAAGGTCAGGACCGCATCAAAATCCTCGAAGACAAAGACGGTGATGGCAGCTTTGAGACGATCAAAATTTTCTGTGAAGGTCTGAACCTTGTCAGCGGCATCGAGCTGGGGTTTGGCGGCGTGTGGGTGGGCGCAGCACCGTATTTGATGTTTATTCCTGACAAAGATCGGAATGATCAGCCTGATCCATCGGATCAGACCGATCAGCGCCCTAAAGTCCCCGGTCTCAACTTCACCGCCTACGCCCTGCTAGATGGCTGGGGCAGCCAGGACACTCACGAAACACTGAACAGCTTCATTTGGGGCCCAGACGGTTGGCTTTACGGCTGCCATGGCGTTTTCACGCACAGCAAGGTCGGCAAGCCCGACACGCCGGAGGACAAACGCATTCCGATCAATGCTGGCGTGTGGCGTTACCATCCCCTGAGGCATGAGTTTGAAATCTTCGCCGAGGGCACCAGCAACCCTTGGGGGCTCGATTACGACCAGCATGGCGAGTGGTTCGTCACTGCCTGCGTCATTCCGCATCTTTACCACATTGTCCCCGGAGGTCGGTATCAGCGACAGGCCGGGCAACACTTCAATCCGCACACTTATGAGGATATCAAGACCATCGCCGACCACGCCCATTATGCTGGCAATCCGCGCCCCGATGTCAGCTTCGACAAAACCACTGGCGCGGGAGTGATGAACAACGATACGAACGCCCTTGGCGGTGGTCATGCACACTGCGGTCTGGCCATTTATCAAAGCAGCCTGTTTCCGCCAACGTATCGCAATCAACTCCTCTTCGGCAACCTGCACGGCCATCGCCTCGTGGCCAACTACACCGATCCTAAAGGCAGCAGTTACATTGGCAAACATGCCGCCGATTTCCTGCGCTCAAACGACATGCATTTCATCCCCGTCACCCAGAAAGTGGGCCCAGATGGTGCAGTCTATGTCAGTGACTGGAGCGATCAACAAATCTGCCACCGAGGTAGCAACGCCGTAGAACATTGGGATCGGAGCAATGGACGAATTTATCGCATCAGCTACGATGGATGGAAACCATGGAAGGGGGATCTCGCCAAGGAAAGCGATGAGTCACTCGTCAAACTTGCGGTGCAAACCGAGAACGAATGGGAATCGCGGATGGCGAGGCGGATCTACTGGGAACGAGACGTCCACGATACTCTTCAAAAGGACTTTCAAGAGCATCAGAACCTCCGACAAAAACTGGAAATCAAAGCAACTCCTACGACGCTACTGAGGTGCAAATGGTTGTATGAAATGTCATTCCATGAATCCTGGGCAAACGCCATTTTGAATCCATCAAAAGAGTGGTTACTTCGGAATTGGTCATGGCAAAAAGCTGAGACCCCGAAATTCGGAAAAGAGGGATTCATGCCTACGGACGTAGCTCTTGGCAACGGACCACAACCGGATGCTTTCTACATCGTAGCAAAAAACGAAAACTCTCCCATCGTCCGTCGATCCATGGCTTTTGCACTCCAGCGTTTCTCTAAAGCAGATCATCTCCGTTATTGTGTCCCTTATCAGAGTGCTTTAGCCAAAGGTCTGCTTTCGCACAGCGAAGACGCAGACGATCCGATGATCCCGCTGCTCATCTGGTATGGTATCGAACCCCTCGTGGCAGCTGATCCAGTGGCTGGCATGCAGCTCGCGAAGGTGTCGAAGATTCCCAAAGTCACGGGCTTCATCTATCGCCGTCTTTCCTCAGATGAGGCAGGCCGCGCGAACTTACTGAAGCTTGCGGCGGAGACGGGAGATGCGGAACTTCGCGAAAACCTGCTTCAGGCCTTAGTCCAAGCAGCAAGGGCAGGCCATCAAATTTCCCAACCCGCCGATTGGCCGGCGCTGCGACAAAAAGTGGTTTCGGCTTTAGCCGAATCTGGAACCTCGGTGAATGCGGCTCAAGTCACAGCGACTTTGCTCGAACTCGAAGCACACATGGGCGTAGAAAGCGCGCTTCATAGCTACCGCACTCGGCTTTCCTCCGGCGGCCCTGTCATCGGGCGCGAGCAAGCGCTCGCCATCCTGCTCCAAGCCAACGATGCTGCCACGGCAGGGGTTTTGCAGGAGATCCTCATCCAAAACGACACCCCTGCCCCCTTGCGTCGAAAGGCCATTCAAGCGCTTGCCTCACTCAAAAGTGCGGAAACGCCAAGCATCCTCAGTGCCGCTTTGCCCAAACTCACAACCATCGAACTCCCCGACGCCATCAATACCCTAGCCTCGACCAAAGAGGGCGCTAAAGCACTGCTCAAAGCCGTGCAAGCCAAGACCATTCCAGCGACGAGTCTTTCCCCTTTCCTGATTCGGCAATTATCTGCTTTTGACGACCCAGAGATCAGCGCCTTGATCAAATCTGCCTGGGGTGATGTCAATGCGCCGAAGGCCGACCTTGCCCAGCGCACAAAAAAGTATCGCGACCTCCTCACACCTGCAGCGTTGGCCAAAGGCAACGCGGTCACGGGAAAATCCATTTTCATGGCCACTTGTGGAGCTTGCCACAAGCTTTTTGGCGAAGGCCAAAACGTCGGGCCCGACATCACCGGCAGCAATCGCGCCGATTTGAACTACCTGCTGGAAAACGTACTCGATCCGAATGCAGTCATCGGCAAAGCTTACCAGCTCAATGTTTTCACCATGAAGGATGGACGTGTGATGAGCGGTGTCATCAAAGATGAAAACACTGCCGCTGTGAAAATCGCCATGATGGGTGGGGTCGATTTCACCCTGCCCATAGCTGACATTAGCAAGCGTGAGGTCTCTAAACTTAGCACGATGCCTGAAGGCTTGTTTGATGCGCTTCCGCCGGAAATGGTGGTGGATCTGGTGACGTATTTGCAGAGTTCATCCGCTCGAGGTTCTGCCCAACCGAACGGCTTAAGGGCCGAACGACGAACAGTTCCTGGAACCCTAGAAGCCGAGGCATTAAAAATCATGGGACTCACAGGCGGGAAGACGAGAAAGCAAGGTATGGGAGGCTTTGGCAATCAATGGAGCGGCGGTGCACAGCTCTGGTGGACAGGCGGTAAGCCTGGAGACAAGCTCACCTTGGCACTTCCGATTCAAGACGCTGGCAAATACACCCTGTATTCCGCACTCACGATGGCTCACGATTATGGTGTGGTGAGCATCACGTTGGATGGCAAACCGATTTCCTCCACGTTTGATGGCTACAACGCCGGCAAAGTCATTCTCACCGACGAACAAGACTGGGGAACACATCATCTCACGACCGGAGACCACGCACTTACCTTCACCCTTGAAAACCCGAACCCAGCGGCCTCTCCAGGAAACATGGTGGGGATAGATTATGTGCGGTTGACACAACAATAGCTCGGGCTTGCAGGATGGTTGTTTTAGGTCATCAATGCCTCATGAATGTTGAAATTAATTCTGCCATGCTTAGTTTTCTAAATCATGGAATTCGCGATGGATTGTTTACAAGTGTTGATGCAGCCATCGAAGAGGGATTGGTGTTATTAGCCAAACAAAAGCAACTTAGAAAATCGTTTTCAGTCTCTAACGAAAATGAGTTGTTAAACAAACTCGATACAGGCCTATCTTCACTGGATGCTGGTCATGGCATTCCAGCGTCACAAGCCTTTCATATGATAAGGTCACAGCGCCATTGAATGATGAGTGAGGCGATCATCTCTCCAGAAGCGCTTCAAGACATGAGTGATATCTATCATTTTATTGCCTTGGATAATCCAGAAGCTGCTAACCGCATCATTTGTTCATTTGAGGCAAATATTGCACTACTGGCCAAAGAGCCTGAACTAGGACAAATGAAGCCTCGCTTACGCCACCTGAGACTGTGGGTAATTACAGAGTTTCCAAATTACCTAGTGTTTTACCGAGAGAAAAACAAACAAGTCGAAATTGTGCGCATTGTTCATGGCGCAAGAGATTTACCTTCGCTTTTGAACTAAGACCATGCGTGATCTGCAATCCACCAACTCAATGTGGCTCAAAGGCTGGCTGTTTTTGCTGATCGGCGTGATGTCAGCAGCGCTGCTTTTGATGGAAGACTGGAGCTGGCGCAGAGCGGGGCTATTGATGCTTTGTGTTTGGGGGTTTAGCCGAGCCTACTACTTTGCGTTTTATGTGATCGAGCGCTGGGTGGACCCACAGTTTAAATTCAGTGGGCTAGGGCATTTCATCACCTGGTGGTGGCGTGAAAAACGCTGATCATTTGCCTTTCCGGCCACCGCGCTTGGGCTTGCCGTAGATCACTTTTTTCGGTGAGGGTAGGACACCTCCATCATCGGGATTTAACCCTGCCTGCTTCTTCAATTCACGGATCTGATCCCGAAGAAGTGCGGCGCGCTCAAACTCGAGCTTTGTCGCCGCTTCGGCCATTTCGCCTTCAAGCTCACGGATGACATCTGTAACAATGAAGTCGCCGCCGCCACCTTCACGAAGGACATTTTCTTCAAGTTCACGTGCTTTACTCAGTGAGTTTAGCGACTCCTGCACAGCCCGCCGAATGGTCTTCGGAGTGATGCCATGCTTGGTGTTATGATCCAACTGCACCTGACGGCGATAATTGCTAATGCTCAGCAATGCTTTGATGCTTTTCGTTTCTAAATCAGCAAAGAGAACGACCTCACCAGCGACGTGACGTGCGGCACGACCCGCGGTCTGGATGAGCGATGTTTCGCTACGCAGAAAGCCTTCCTTATCCGCATCGAGAATGCAAACAAGGCTGACTTCCGGAAGATCCAGCCCCTCACGAAGCAGGTTGATGCCGATGAGCACATCACAATCGCCCTTGCGCAGACTGCGGAGAATTTCCACACGCTCAATGGCATCGATATCACTGTGCAGATAGCGGACTTTAAAATCCAGATTGCGCAGGTAATCGGTTAGATCTTCGGCGGTGCGCTTAGTCAGAGTCGTAACGAGCACGCGTTCTCCTCGCTCGATGCGCTGTCGGCACAGCTCCATGGTTTCGTCGATCTGACCTTTGAGCGGCTTGATGGTGATGATGGGATCCAGCAGTCCGGTTGGGCGAATGATCTGCTCGACCACCAGAGGCTTGCCTTTGCCAGTGACATCAAATTTATCAACTGACTGCGAACTGCCGCTGACACGCACGGCGATGCCAGGGAGCGCAGCGGGCACGCCTTCCTGATCACCGATGCGCTCTCTCTGATGCGGAATGTATCCGGCATTGCCAACGACACTATTTTCGATCTCAAAGCGTGCAGGTGTGGCACTGACGTAAACCATCTGGCCGACTGCCTCCATGAACTCAGGGAACTTCAGAGGACGATTATCCAGCGCGCTCGGCAATCGGAAGCCATGATCAACGAGCACGGTCTTGCGCGACTTATCACCCTCATACATGCCACCGATCTGTGGAATCGTGGCATGACTTTCATCGACGAGACAAAGGAAGTCGTCGGGGAAGAAATCTAACAATGTTCCAGGCGTAGCTCCAGGCTCACGACCGGTGAGATGACGACTGTAGTTTTCGATCCCCTGACAGAAACCCATCTCCTGCATCATCTCGATGTCATGCTCTGTGCGCATCCGCAGACGTTGCGCTTCTAACAACTTGCCTTCTTTTTCAAACCACGCCACACGCTCGGTCATCTCTTCCCGAATTTTGACGATGGCTTTCTTCAGCTTATCTCCAGGAGTCACGAACTGTTTAGCTGGAAAGATGGTGTAGCTTGGCATCTTGGATGTGACCGTTCCAGTGAGCACATCCACTGCGCTGATGCGATCAATTTCATCGCCAAAAAACTCGATGCGAATCGCCTCATCATCTAGATAAGCAGGGACAACCTCCACCACATCGCCACGAGCGCGAAAGGTGCCGCGCTTGAGCTGCACATCATTGCGCTCATACAGCATATCCACCAGACGCGCGAGCAGTGTCTCACGCGACATTTGCTGACTGACATGCAACGGCAACATCATGCCCTCATAATCTTCAGGCGAACCCAAACCGTAAATGCAGGAGACACTGGCGATGACAATCACGTCCTTACGAGTGATCAACCCACCCATGCTGGAGAGGCGCAGGCGCTCGATCTCATCATTGATCGCTGAATCCTTCTCAATGTAGGTGTCGGTGCGCGCGATGTACGCCTCAGGCTGGTAGTAATCGAAATAGCTCACGAAATACTCCACCGCATTATTTGGGAAGAAGTTTTTAAACTCCGAATAGAGCTGAGCTGCGAGCGTCTTGTTATGAGAAAACACCAGCGCCGGTTTACCAATCTGCGCGATGATGTTGGCCATCGTAAAGGTCTTCCCCGAACCTGTAACGCCCAGCAAGGTCTGGTGCCGATTTCCTGCACGGATGGATTTCACCAACTTCTCGATAGCCTGCGCCTGATCGCCGGCGGGAGCGTATTCGGTATTGAGTTGGAAAGGAGACATGAAGGAAAACTATACGATTCCTAGGAGTCTAAAGCCCTGAAGTTTTCAGGCTTCTCTGCCTCACAATGCCAACAGACGTCAAAGCTACCCGGATTACTTTCAGCACACTTTGTGCAGGTCCACTCCATCGATTCGATCATTGAGCTTTCTTGATAGGGCTTCAAAAGTTCAACCGCCTCTTCATAGCGACTATCATCCATCAGACAAAGCGTGGGCTGCACCGCTGGCGACATCATGTTACCCAGCCAAGGCGAGCTCTCATTTTGGACAAAGGACGCAATCCCAGCAGACTCCAGCACCGACTGACAAAGTCCGATCCGGCTGGAATCCGTGCTGGTGTAGAGCTCTTTCATGATGGGTTATACCTCAAACTCATCCGCAGGATCAAAGGGTGGCATGGGGACATTGATGATCTTGAGATTCCCAACAGCACGGTGCACACAGCCTGGGCGAATCATGACAGAGGTCATAGGCTTCAAAGGAATGCGCTCGCCATCGGCTTCGAGGTAACCTTCGCCCTCTAAGACGATGTAAATCTCCGTCATCTTCTGATGATAGTGGGCTTTGCTATCAGCATGGATGTCCGTGAGATGCACCGTGGCGAGCGTGTTCCAGGGCTGGTTAAAAGCACGTCTCGCCTGTCCACAAGGACAAGGAACAGGGGTGATTTCATCAAGCTGAGCGACGGCGAAGCGGGGTGTGGACATAAGGGATAACTAAATCACTGACGTTGGTGATCTTGAACGAAAGTAGCACTATCACGAGCGGCATGCAGGACATAGAGGACACGAACACCTGCATTCTCCGGCAATGGACGATAGTAGATGAGGTAGTTCGGGTAGTCAGTGACGGTAAACATGCGAATGCCACGAAGGACTTGACGGATGGGGTGGTATACCGTGCCAAGAAATGGCTGCCCAGCCAAGAGCGTGAATGTATCTCGAATGGCTTTCACAACGCTTCTGGCAGCATTGGAGTTTTCTAAGAGGATGTATTCCGCGATCTCCACAAGATCAATGTCCTCTACATCAGGGTGCATGTGCACATACGGATCAAACATGAGCTTGTCGCTGACGAATTCTTGCCAAGGCCTTTTCCATGACACGGTCCACCAAATCATTCGGCACAGGAACAAACGGGCCTTTATCGCGCTCTTCTAAAACGTCTTCGAGCTGTCTTTGTCTAGGCGCAGCACTAACTTGATCACAGCTTTCTTCCTGCTTCATCGAATAGAGTACGTGAGAGGTAATATACCTCTCTGGAGTCGTATTTTCATTCTCTGCTTGGCGTGCCAGCCAAGGCATGACGCTCTCGGGAAGGTTAATAGTGAGCTGGGGCATGACAAAATGTATCATACCGATCCTGATTCAGCACGATCTTTTTACAAAGCCGCCAGCGCCGCAGCGGCCACCTCCGCCGTGCGTTCCATGTCAGTTTCTTCATGAGCGAGGCTAATGAAACCAGTCTCAAATTGGCTGGGCGCAAAGTACACGCCGTTGTCCAAACAGTGATGGAAAAACTTGCGGAAGGCGGCGAGATCAGAGGTCTTGGCGTCTTCGAGATTGTGGACTTCTTTCTCCGTGAAGAAGAGACAAAACATGCTGCCTTTACGATACCAGCGGTAGCCGAGACCTTTCTTCTTCAGGATGTCGAGCACGGCGTCTTCCATCACTTTACCGATGACTTCAAGGTGCTTGTAACCCTGTTGCTTATCGAGTTCATGCAACTGCGCCAAACCTGCGGCAAGTGCCACGGGGTTGCCGCTAAGTGTGCCAGCCTGATAAACGGGACCCAGCGGCGCCAAGTAGTCCATGATGTCTGCACGACCACCAAAGGCACCGACAGGAAGACCACCGCCGATCACTTTGCCGAGGCAGGTCAAATCAGGCGTGATGCCCTCAAGCTCCTGCACGCCGCCTTTAGCCAAGCGGAAGCCGGTCATGACCTCATCAAAAATGAGCACAGTTCCGTACTTCGTGGTGATATCCCGCAGCTTTTGCAGGAAGCCAGGCTTTGGCAAAATGAGGCCTGCGTTGGCCGGATAGGGCTCCACAATCAGCGCAGCGATCTCGTAACCTTTCTTTTCAAAGAGTTCCTCAAGGGCGGCTTCGTCATTAAAGGGCAGCACGCTTGTTAATTCAGCAAAAGCACGGGGAACGCCGGCACTATCGGGATTGCCGTGCGTTAAGGCCCCGCTGCCTGCGGCAACAAGGAGGCTGTCACTATGACCATGGTAACAACCATCAAACTTCACCAATCGATCCCTGCCAGTAAATCCGCGCGCGAGCCGAATGGCTGACATCGTGGCCTCTGTTCCGCTGCTGACCATGCGAACTTTTTGAATGGACGGCACCCACTCACAGATGGTGCGGGCCATTTCGACTTCATAAGGATTTGGGATGCCAAAACTAACACCTTCTTTGGCAGCATTGTGAATCGCTTCGATCACTGGACGAGGTGCATGACCGAGAATTGCTGGTCCCCAGGTGCCGACGAAGTCGATCATCTCACGACCATCGACATCCCAGATGCGGCAGCCTTTCGCACGACGAACAAAAAAAGGATCACCGCCGACATTACGGAAAGCCCGAACAGGCGAGTTAACGCCGCCAGGGATGTATTGCTTAGCGAGATCGAAGAGTTTGGTTGAAAGAGGTCCGTTGGGCATAATAGAGAAACGAAAGAAATGGATTGGCTGGCTCACAGCATCCACAAGAAAGCCGACATTTACAGAAGAAAGGCGGGTATTTTGAGTGGATCGGATGCTCCGGTTACCTCAATACCGCTTGGGCCTTGGCCACGATCTCTTCCACTGGTGCCAGCCGACCGACGCCCTCGTAACCACAGGCGAGCAAACCTTCCGCAGGATCCACGAATTGTGCTCCCCAGCTTTTGAGAGTTTCGACATTCCGCAGCGTGGCGGGATGCTGCCACATTTTGCCATTCATGGCAGGGGCAATGAGAATGGGTGCACGAGTGGCCAGCGCAATGGCGGTCAATGCATCATTAGCGAAGCCGTGGGCAAGAGCCGCCAGCACATTAGCCGAGGCTGGAGCAATGAGAAGCAGGTCAGCATCATCGGCGAGCTGGATGTGTCCCGGTTGCCAGCCTTCCTTTTCTGCAAAGAGATCCGTGATGACGGGCCTCCGTGAGAGAGTGCACAGAGTAAGCGGCGTCACAAACTCCACGGCACCTTTACTGAGCACACAAGTGACTTGATGGCCAGCCTTGGTGAGTTGGCTGGCAATGTCCGCCGCTTTGTATGCGGCAATAGAGCCAGTGATGCCGAGAACGATGTTTGCCATGGGTTGAATGAAGGCGGGAAGCTGGAAACTGAAAGCTTAAAAATAAACCACCCACTTTCCATTCACATTCACGTTTGCATTTTCACCCGCATAGAGCGACCCGAGGTGATGCAATTTTTCAAACGCTTTGAAGTCTGGCTGCTCCTCGTGCTCGGCGCGGGTGCGGCGATTTGGGTTCTCACAGATAAACCGTCCGTTGAGGGCGATCCGCAGCCTATTGATGACTCCACAGCTGCCCCTGCACTGGTGATCCACCGCTGCCTTTTGGAGCGCGATTATGGGAACGCACGCTTGGACATCGAGTTGCGCTATCAAAATGCCAGCCCTCGTCCGCTGATCCTACAGCCGCCCGATGTGAAACTACTCACCACTGAAGGCAAAGAGGTTCCACCCTTTATTCTGGCACCAGAAAAGCCACCAGAAATCGGAGCGCAAACCTCAAAGAACGTGCGCTTGCGCTTCTGGCTGGATCAAGAGCATCTAAAAACTGGCCTGAACCTAGAAATCCGTGGCGTCAAAGCCGAAGTAAAGTCCACGACCAGTCTAGATCTCGCGACGTTAGAAAATCAGAAGACTAAAACCTGGACAGGCAGCATTCGCTAATCACTTCGGACGCGGCAAAGACTGGGATAGCAAGCTGAAGAACTCATTTTCATCTTCAGTCATTCCGTCACTTTCGAGAATCTTTTTCACGATGTCGGTGACCTCTTTTTGAGCCGCCTTTGTTGTGAAGACCTCGGCACGTTCGTTCAGATAGTCAAAAACGGCTTCATCGCTCTCTGCGGCCTCGCGAGCACGGGCAAAGGATTCTTCAATGAAGAGATTTTTGGGATACTCCGACTTCCAGCCTTTTTTGACAAAAGCGTTTTGCACCAGATCCTCCTCGGCGAGGGAGATATGGGCGTCGGCGTAAATGGAGAGGGCTAAAATGTCAAAAAGGGCTTCGCGCTGCTGCTGAGTCATAACGGTGTTTATATCATCCGATTCTCAGGCCTCTGTCGATGCCTAAAACTAGATTCTTTTTGTTTTTCACACTCATTTCATACATCCCTGAGTTCTTGGCGCAAATCGGTGAGTCCCTCTCGCAAGCCAAACAATTCCGCCCTCCAGCCTTCAATCATTTCATGATGAAGAGAATACTGAGGATCAGCCATCAGATCCTGGGTGGCGCTGAGCGCTTCATTGGCCCAGTTGAGGCAGCGTTTGGCAATCGCTAAAATATAGCCAGCCTCGACTTCAATGTCTGAACGCCGTCGGCCATTGAGCGCCCCAGCGAGTTTTCCCATGATGTTCATGCTATTGGAAATAAACCGGTCTAGCGGATGCTTCGGCGATTCTCCTCGTTCGTCAGAAATGCCCGCTTCCTCCATCTCATCAAGAATACGATGGATAAAGTTATTGGCACGCACGACGAGCGGATGATCTGCGACAGCTTCGTGCTCCTCATCCTCAAATTTGAGCAAGTCCTCCGCCGCTGCTGCATTCATGGCCTCTACCCATTCACGGCGGCGCTTTTTTTCTTCGCTATCATTTTCGGAGGGTTCGATGCCTTCCTGGGCATCAGCCATGTCCTCAATCATGTGATCCCAGCCCATGACAAAGGCAATTTTCTCCTCTTGATCCTCATCTTCCTCATATTTGTCGATCGCCTCCATGTTCGCATCATTGAGGCGATCAGAGGCTTTCAGCTCCTCCTCCCAGGCTTCCTCGGTGAATGACTCCTCTTCTTCATCCTCGTCATCCGAGGATTCTTTCCGCTGGATAACATCCGCGAGGTATTCGCGCATGGCATGCATGTTGGCCATTTTCTGGGCTGCCTCTTCGTCCTCATCCATCTCCCAGGCATGTCCATGGACAATGATCTCAAAATCAGCACTCTCTACAAGACACCTTCCATGAGCTGGGGTGAACCATTCCAAATAAAGACTGTTCCTCCACTCCGTAGGCACATCCTGAATACGATTTTCCTGATACGCCATGAGCCACTCATCTTGCGGCACTGTAAAGACCCGCACTTTACGAGAAGCGGTGACGTCTCCCACAATGCCCGTTTGAAGTGCTAAAAAGGGCGGCATGGGAGCCTGTGGCTCGGGACTGGGATTCACAAAGCTCAGACGACTGCCAGCCACGTCCCTCCAGGCATCGCCGATGAGATCCAGGCAGATGGGCTCATGATATCCAACAATCTCCAGCCTCAGCTGCAAACGTCCCCGCTCAGTGTTGTCGAGCTCTCCGCGAATGATTGCCTTATCAAATCTCCAAGCCATGCCAGAGTGTATCCGCAAAACTATGAGAAAAGGCAATCCACAAAATGTCATGCAGACCGATTTGGCACAATAAATGTCCGAGAAAGGCACCCCCGCATGATCGTTTGAATGGCATGAACCGACGCTCTTCGCTCAAAACCATCCTTGCCACAGGTATCGCGCCGATGTTTGTCCCCGCAAGATTGCTGCGCTCCCAAACTGCTCCATCGAATAAGATCACTCTCGGTGTGATTGGTTGCGGCGCACAAGGCACCGGAGATATGAGAGCCTTTCTAAATCACGACGACGTGCGCGTGGTAGCCCTCTGTGATGTGAATCAAAACAACCTCGACCGAGCACAGGGTCACCTCAAGGAGCGCTACGGCAGCGCAGATGCCAAGATCTACAGCGACTTCCGCGAGCTCAACCGCAACCCAGCTATTGATGCCGTGCTCATGGCCCTACCAGTCCACTGGCACAGCATTCCCTCAGCAGATGCCATTTTAAATGGAAAGCACATCTACCACGAAAAACCCATGGGCATGTCTATCGAAGAGGCAAAGCTGGTGCGTGCGGCCGTTCGGAAAATGAAGGTCGTTTTTCAATTCGGAACCCAGCAGCGCTCCGATTTAAAATTTCGTTGGGCAGCTGAATTAGCGCAAAATGAACGCCTCGGAAAACTCAAAGAAATCCAAGTCGGCGTCCCAGGCGGTAAAACAACACCTGCTTGGTCAGAGCAACCAGTGCCGGATTTTGTCGATTGGGAACGCTGGGTAGGTCCAGCACCCATGACACCCTTTCATGCCGATAAGTTGAAGCGTGATAATCATGAAAACATCACGAACTTTTCACTCGGCATGATCTCTTGCTGGGGCATTCACCATCTCGACATCGCCCAATGGGGTAATGGCACAGATACTACCGGCCCCATCCGTGTCGAAGGCACTGCCGAATATCCAAAGGATGGCGGATGTGATGCCGTGCTGAGCTGGAAACTGCGCTTCGAGTACGCCTCGGCTGCGCCTGTTATCTTTGCCAATGAAAGCACTGAAATCTCCCATGGCGCACGCTTTATCGGTGACAAGGGTTGGCTCCATGTACGCAGAGGCATGATCCACGCCAGTGACGAAGCCATCCTTCGTGATCCGCAAAACAAAGTCGGCACCATGCCCATCAAGCTCCAGGAAAGCCAAGAGCACACGCGCAATTTTGTCGATGCCATCCAAGGCAAAACCCAAGCCATCTGTGGCATCGAAAGTTCTGTCCGCAGCGACACACTGCCACAGCTGGCCTCTGCCTGCCTGCGCGCCAAGCGTGCTCTCGCTTGGAATCCTGAGACAGAAAACTTTGAAGATGACACTGCTGCCAACGAACTCATGAAGCACCGACCCATGCGTGGTGAATGGAAGCTACCAACGATCTAATTTTCTCATTGGCAATCCTCCCCTCTCGGCCTAAATGGCATGAATGCCTGCCCAGCTAGAACCCTTTCAAGACAGCTCCTCCGCTCGTGCAGAGTTGGTGCCGTTTTTGATGACGCAATTTACGGGCGAAGGCGCATGCAACACCGAACAGTGGCTCAAACGCATGGCCTACTGGTGGGACGAAAATCCTTTTGCCCACGCCCACCCTTGCCGCGGCTGGGTGCTGCGTGATGCAGGACAGGTCGTGGGTTATCTCGGCGTCATTCCCACCTTTTATGAGGATTCTTCAGGGAGGCCAATCCCGGCCCTCATTGCCACGACATGGGCAGTCGCCGAAGATCACCGCAATGCCGCGCTCGCGATGGGTATGATGCTGCAACGCCAGAGCCGCTCAGCTTTGCTCGTGGATACCACGCCGAGTCCAGAAGTGCAGGCGCTACTCCAACGCTGGGGCTGGATTTCACGCACTCAAATTCGCCGAAGCTTGATCATCCGGGGCATTTCTTTGGCTAGGTTAGCAGGCTTAATGAATTCTGACCTATTACCTCTGACCAATGGTCGCGAAATCACGACCGACCTCCACCGTGTGCAATCCATCGATCCAACACGCCCGCAAAAGTTCGTACAAAAGCATGTGACACAAGAGTACCTGCGTTGGTATGCCGCATCATCCATGAGAGAGCACCATTTCATCGGCATCGTCGATCCTCAGGGCCAGCTAAGTAGCTATCTCATGCTGACCCCAAAATCCGTCAAAGGCGTATCGAGCTGGAAGGTCATGGACTGGTTCACCACCCATGATACAAACCGCGAGCTGCTAGCCATGGTCGGCCATTTGATCGGGAAGTCACCCGCAGTCCATGGCAACTGGTGGCCATTCATCAGCCTAGCCGCGTTTATGCCAGAAGATCCATGGACTGGCGTTTCTCAAGCTTATCAGCGTGAGGAAGCAGTGAATCATTTTTACTGCCTGCCGCCTGAGTTTAAAGGCCAGGACATCCGCAGTGTCATGGCTGAAGGAGACTGGGGCCTTTGATCTTCAAGAAACGAGCGCCAACAAATGCGCGGGTGTCGCAAAGGACTCCACGGTGATTTTCTCATCTGGAATCTGCACCTCAAACTCCTGCTCAAGCGCCATCAAGAGATCAATGGATTGCAAGGAATCCAGGCCAAGCTTACCCAGCTCAGCATCCATGGCTAGAGTCTGATCCGACGGCAAAAGACGGAGAAAAGGGCGAAGAAGATCCAGAAGGCGTGTTTCAATGGTTGGCATGAAAAGGTAAGCTTAAACAGAGATTCGTGCATGGCCATGACGTAATTGCCAAGCTTCACATTCGCGGCCGTTTTCGTGCGTCACCTCAATTGGCGGCGGATGACTCAGAAAGGCCAGCAAGCTCGCGGTAAGTCCATAAGCTCCCACATTGGGAATCCCGATGAGGTCTCCTGACTCAACCGCAGGGATTTTTAAACCGCGCGCTAGGCTGTCCAAAGGAGTGCAGAGTGGGCCGACAACATCTGCCGTAATCAAAGGTTCCGCAGAAACGTCACGACTTAGATTAAAGATCGTCACCCCCCCACGCGGCACTCGACCCAACCCCGCCATACCACCGAGATGATGAATCCCAGTATCTAGAATCACAAAGGTCTTTGTCGGCAGGCGTTTCACCTCCAGAACTTGAGCGATGAGCCACCCACTGCTAGCACTCAGGTACCGTCCAGCCTCAAACCAAATCTGCACGCCTTGAGTCGCAAAAGGACTCTGAAGCCATACTTCATCTAGCTTTTCCCGCAATCCATCGAGACTAGGTCGAGCGTGATCATTGCCGTAGGGCCAGGGAAAACCGCCACCGACATTGACGACTTTAAATTCAGCTCCCAAAGCCTGCTGCACACGCTCCGCAGAGGCCAAAGCACGGCGAGTATTTGTGACTAGAGCGTCCACTCCAGCGACCTGAGTGCCAAAATAGATATGAATACCGATGACGCTTACCAGGGGCAAAGTTAGCTGCTCGCGTGCCGCTGGATCTAGTAGCAGAGACTCTTCAAAACCAAACTGACTTTCGACCCCTGTCATGGCTAGTCGCGCATCCGGCGCCTCAGACGGGTTGACCCGCAGTAAGACTTCTGCTTTCACTTGCGCCTTAACAGACATCTCAGAGAGCACGCGCAAGTCACGGAAGGACTCCGCTGAAAATTGGCGCACGCCGGCTTCCAGAGCTAGCTGAATCTCTGTCCTCGTCTTACCTGGACCACCGAAAAGCATCTGTTCACCTGCAAAGCCCGCCGCTTGGGCCGCGACCAGCTCGCCTTCTGAGGTGATTTCAGCACGCCCACCCGACTCACGCACCCGACGAGCCAATGCTGGCAACGGATTCGCTTTAAACGAATAACAAACACTAGCGCCCGCAGGTAAAGCCGCAGCCAACTCTGCGGCACGCTGACTTACTTCCGCTAAATCATAGGCATACAAGGGCGTGCCATGCTGTTTAACGATCTGATTGGCGAGAGTCGGATTCATGCTTCTTGAGTGAGAAGGGCGCGCAGGGCCTTACGATCTACCTTTTGGTTAGCTGTGCGCGGCAATTCAGCTAAATAGATAAGACGATCCGGCAATTTCGCACGCTCCAAATGCTGAGCTAACTCTGCAAACAGCGCAGCGTCATCTGGCTGATCGCCATGGCAAGCAAGGAACAAACAAAGCGTGTTTTTGGTCTCGTCTTTGATGCAACCAGCCGCAGTAATCAGTGGGGATCGGCAAGCCGCCTCTTCGATCTCTACAGGGCTCATCCTGTGGCCACGATGTTTGATCATGAAATCACTGCGCGCGTGAAAATGCAAAAAGCCCCCTGCATCGACAGCCCCATAATCGCCTGTTACTAGCAATCGAATGCCATTTGCTGAGCTGCGGTAACGTTTGGCCGTCTCTTCAGGCGCACGCCAGTAGCCGAGACCCACGTTGGGTCCACTGACAATGAACTCACCCACCTCTCCAGGCGCTAAACGTTGGCCTTCTGGTGACTCAGCCCAGACTTCAGTGCCATCCAGCGCACGACCCACACTGTTTTCGTGAGCATCAATCTCCTCCGGCAGTAGAATCGAAACACGCTTGCATTCAGTAAGGCCATACATGGGGAAGACCCGCGCTGCCGGGAATAACTGCTGAAGCTGACGGATGTGAGGCAGCGGCAGATGATCTCCCGTATTGGTTAGCAGGCGTAAATGCGGCAATGGCACAGGGCGATAGGACTGCATTTTAATCAATCCTGCAAAAAGCGTGGGCACACCTGGAACGATGGTGATCTCGTGGCGCGCTAGGATGCGTGGTAGCTCAGGGCCCGACATCTCAGATCGGCCGATAAAAACAGCACAGCCAGACATCAGCGCATAAAAAACTTGGTAGAAGCCATAGTCGAAAGACATCGGCAGCAGCAACGCCAGCCGATCTGTCTCTTGATAATTGAGCCTCTGCATGATCGCCTTGGTGACAAAGCCGACATTCGCATGACTCAGCATCACCCCGCGTGGCATCCCAGTTGATCCAGAAGTAAAGACAAGGAAAGCCAATGCGTCTCCACCATCAGAAGGCGGAATTTCTGTCCGTTCACCCTGCTCTAAAGCCTCGTAGGAATGATCGCGTGCAGCGTGCTCCTCAGGCACACCATCTAACCACACAACCGCCGATGGCAAACCGTCACGAAGTTCTGGTCGCTGGGCTTCTAACACGACCAAAGCAGGCTCACACTGACCGACAATGCGCTGAAACGACTCCACCATAATCTGCGCCGTAAGCACTGAAAAAACAGCCCCGATTCGGGTCGCCGCCAGCGTCAAAAGTGGAAGTTCCACCCGATTCTCCATCACTAGCAAGACTCGATCCCCCGCACAAACACCGCGCGCCAGCATCCCAGAAGCCATCTGATCCACCTTAAGCGCCGCCTGTGCATAGGTGATAACAGCCTCATCCTGAAATAAAAACGTCCGCTCAGGAAACTGGGCGGCAGCTTGAACTAAAAGATCTTGAAGGTGAAAAACAGACATTAATCTAAAATGTCCCTCAAAAATCTAACTTATCAAGTTTTCTATAATAACCATACCAATCAAATCCTTACCTCCGCGCAGGAGTTCGCTTGGCTTCCTGCTTTTTGAAGAGAGGCTCAAGATGCTCTCGAATCCAGGAAAAGGCTGCCTCTAGGCCCTCACGCTCAAAGACTTTACCGATATCGGCTTCGACCTTGGTGGGATTGCCAAAGCAGTTTAAAAACTGATTGCAGGTGAAGCGCGTCTTCATTTCTGCATCGACATGGCCAACCTCGCGCAGGACAAACTTACGCACGTAAAGCTCTAACACAGCATCGCCAATCCAGGCTTCTTGGCGGAGTTGATCGAGAGGATGTGGCGTGTCAGGCATGATTGCTTGACTTAGAATGGCGTTCTGAACACTGCAATCACAGAGTCAATCCCATCCTCAAATCATAGCAGCGCCAAACTAGCTAACTCACGATAATAAGGGCAAGTTTGAATGAGTTCTTCATGACGTCCATGCGCCAGAACCACGCCTTGACGCATGACGTAGATCGCGTCGGCGCTAACGACGGTGCTAAGACGATGGGCGATGACTAGGCAGGTGCGGTCTTGGCGGAGTTTTTCCAGAGCTTGCTGGATGAGCTGCTCAGACTTGGTATCTACGGCACTGGTGGCTTCATCCAGGAGGAGAATCGGAGCATCTTTAAGAAAGGCACGAGCCATGGCAATGCGCTGCCGTTCCCCGCCACTGAGCATAACGCCGCGCTCACCGACTTGGGCATCAAGCCCGCTCGGATTCCGCCGAACAAACTCTGCCGCGCAGGCTTGATCCAGCGCTTGCCACATCTGTTGGTCAGTCGCAGCGGCGTTGCCAAGACGCAGATTATCCCGGATCGTTCCAGCAAACAGAAAAGCATCCTGTGTCACATAGGCCAAAGAGTCACGCAGAGACACCCGACTGTAATCCGTGATCGCATGGTCATCCAGCGTGATACTACCAGACTGCGGATCATAAAAACGAGTGAGTAACTGGAAGAGGGTGGACTTTCCAGATCCTGTCGCACCCACGATGGCCACCGTTTGCCGTGGCAAGACTTGCAGATTAAGCCCCTGGATGACAGGCTTTTCTGGGTGGTAGCCAAAGGTCACATCGCGGAACTCAATGGCACCTTTCGCACGCTGTAGCACCAAGCCTTTCTCCAGATCCTCTTCACCTTCCTGATCCAGCACTTTAAAGACACGCTCTGCACTGGCCAGACCGGTCACGATGGTCTGATTCACACCATGAAGACGGGCGATTGGCTCAAAGAAAAAGCCGAGGAGAAAGATGAATTTAAACAGCTCGCCCGTGGTGATTTGTCCCTGAATGGCCCCGTAAGCTCCCATGCATAAAAGCAATACGAGGCCGAAGCTGCCAAAAAATCCCATCAACGGATTGTACACAGCCCAGGCGGTCATCAGCCGCTGCTGCGAACGACGCAGGGTATGGCTGGCCACGTTAAAGTCCTCCTGCTTGATGTCTTCTGCGGTGTAGCTTTTCACCTGGCGAATGCCCGTGATCGTATCATGCAGCAGCGAGTTCATGTGACTGCTGGCTTCGCGGGCTATCTTTGCCCGTGGAGCGATCCAGCGCGCAAAGAGCCAGCCGCCAGCGGCGATGAACGGCGTGGGTATCATGACGATCAGAGCAAATTGAGAATTCGTGTAAAACATGACGATCCCTGCGATGATGATCTGAAGGACGGAGGTGAATCCCTGCTCGATGCTTTCCAAAATCACCCGCTGAGTGGCAGGCACGTCATCCGCCATTCGTGTCAGGATATCGCCCGTGCTTTGTTTATCGAACCATGCTAGCGGCAGCCTAGCGATCTTCCGATGAAGCTGCCCACGCAGGTCAAAGATCATACGCTGCTCAAAAACACTGTTCACCCTAGTGCGCGCATAAAACAGAAGCTCTCGCAGGAAAAAAGCTCCGCAGGCCAGTGCCCCTGCACGCCAGATGCCGGGAATGTCTTCGTTTGGAATGATGTCATCCACGAACCACTGCACCACGCCTGGAAAAACAATGATCAGACTGGTGCCGAGCATGGCAAGCGTGAGCTGCAATAGAGCCATCCGCCAATGCGCATGCGCAAATTGAAGCAGGCGACGCGCGGTCACGGTCAGGGGGATGACTTTTTCAGACATAAGGGGGACGTTCTCTGACGCAATCGCGACCCAAACCATCAATCTTTTTCGGTGATTAACGTCTCTGGTAAACGATGCTGTCCATGGCCTCTTCTAAAGCTAGCCCCTTTAAGAAAGGCTCCAGCTGCGGATTGGAGGCGGCTTTTTCTACCTGCGGGAGTTGCATCAGACCGGCAAAATCTTGCAGCCCAATGGCCTGCCGCACCTTTTCATCCGCCCCAAGAGCGATGATGTCAGGATGATTCAGCACATTCACAGTCTCTGGTCCACGCGCCGCGAGCTGCTGCCAGACACGACCATCTGGCCACAGAATCAGTAGCCGCGACAAATTCGCCGTGGCGCGGACATCATAGGGATCCAGTTGCTCGGTAATCTTTCCGATAGAAGTGCGATCGATCTTTTGCGCCACCTGCTCGATCCAGGCCCCGAGATCACTCTTGGCCCCTTTTCCCAATTGTTCAATGGACGCATTTTCTAAACCATAAACGCTTCCGACCAGGCGCAGCACCATGGTCGAAAGCCAGACAAACACGCCTGATGGCAGTAAGCTGAGAATACCAGCCTTCCAGCCTGTCATGCTGGCTAAGAACGAAAGCAGACCAAGGCCTGCAACAAAGTTCACCACCCCTTTAACCAAAAAGAACGTCAACAGCCCAGCGCCGCCTGACAGCATGAGCAAAGTGTCTGTGCTCATGTTTGGAGCATAGGCACCGAACAGCTCTGTTCGATGACGGAAGACATACATGGCAGCCAGCACCGAAATACTTAGGCTGATCATGCTGAGAATCTGCCCCACGATGCCACGGGCCACCGCTAATCCAGCCAAGAAGGCTACCGCCACCATGCCCCACGCACTGAGACCTTGGCCGGCCATGGTACGTTTGACACTTTCGAGTGTGCCGCCTAAGTCAGGCAGATTGAGGGCGAGGATCTCCATTCGTGGCCTATCAAAAGGGCACGACATCAATCCTGCAAGCCGTTTGTGTCCTAGCGTTGCCTTCTGGCGTATTCTGTTTTAGATACTCAACTCGACATGACCGCTACCGCCGCCCCCTTTCCTGTAATGCCTGACAAACACGGCCACTTTGGCCGCTACGGAGGCATGTTTGTGCCAGAAACGCTGATGTCAGCACTGAATGAATTAGCGGAAGAATACGAGCGCGCCAAAGCTGATCCGCTTTTCCAAACCGAGCTAAACCGACTGCTGCATGAATACGTCGGACGCCCCACGCCACTCTATTTTGCCGAACGCTGGACGCAAAAACTCGGTGGTGCCCGCATTTATCTGAAACGTGAAGACCTCCTCCACACAGGTGCCCATAAAATCAACAATGCGCTAGGTCAGGCCCTACTCGCTCAGCGTTTGGGAAAACAACGCATCATCGCTGAAACTGGCGCTGGTCAGCACGGCGTCGCCACTGCCACGGTCTGCGCGCGTTTTGGCCTGGATTGCACCATTTACATGGGGCAGGTCGATATGGAGCGCCAAGCGCTGAATGTCGCCCGCATGAAATTTCTCGGCGCTAAAGTGGTGGCTGTCACGGCTGGTCAGGCGACTTTAAAGGAAGCCGTCAATGAAGCCATGCGTGACTGGGTGACCAATGTACACAGCACTCACTACATCCTTGGCAGCGCTCTAGGTTCACACCCCTTCCCCATGATCGTGCGGGACTTTCACCGCATCATTGGCGTGGAATCACGCCAACAGATTCTGGAGCGCGAGGGCAAACTGCCTGATCTACTCATCGCCTGTGTCGGCGGCGGCAGCAATTCCATCGGCCTATTCCATCCCTTCCTTCAAGACCCCAATGTGCGCATGATCGGCGTGGAAGCTGGTGGTGACGGCATTGTCCCAGAGCGCCACGCAGCCCGCTTCCAGGGCGGTCGCCTCGGTGTTCTTCAAGGCACCAAGACTTGGCTGTTAGCCAATGACGACGGCCAGATCGAGCTTACCCACAGCGTCAGCGCAGGTCTAGACTACGCCGCCATCGGCCCCGAACACGCCTGGCTGCACGACATGCAGCGCGTGGAGTATCACTACGCCACCGACGACGAAGCGCTCGCTGGCTTCCAGGATCTCTCTCAGATCGAAGGTATCATCCCTGCCTTAGAAAGCAGCCACGCCGTCGCAGAAGTCACCAAAGTCGCCCCAACCATGGGCAAGGACCAAGTCATCATCGTCAATCTCTCTGGTCGCGGCGACAAAGACGTGGCCCAGGCTGCTAGGATGATCTTTAAAGAGGAGCTGAAGTTTTAAAACTTACACTATGAAGCAGAGGCGTGTCTGGATCAGCGCGCCCGTGTCGTCAGCTTCAGCCTTGGCCCCGTAGACAGTTCAGCGCGACGCACTTCGAATTCAGGTGCCGCATCAGGCAGCTGCGCTCGGCGTATTTCTAGCGGAGCACTGCTGTCTCCAAGTTCAGCGGCAAGGCGGTCTTTATCCTTCTTTTGAAGCGTTTGACCTGTCGGGAGCTCAGCACGCCGCACCTCTTCCTGCACCACTGGCTCAGGCAAAACGGGGCGCTGGTAAGCAAGCGCTGCACGGATAGCCACAGTTCTTTGAGGCGCTAACTTGAGAGCGGTTTTCAGGATTAGGCTCACTTGGTTCGGGTTATCTCTGACGGCATATTTGGCCGCACTAACCAGCTCTGCAGCGCAGGACTCCTGCATCACCAGCGCATCCTCCAGCCGCATCTCCAGCATCGCGGGCTTACGCTGGATAGCCGCAATTAGGTCCTCGCAGAGTTCCTCACATGGCGATACCCAGAGCTTGGCCTTCGGCACTTCTCCGGCTATCTCAGGCACTTGTGAAAGGCCCTCCGTCACCTGCAAAATCAGGGTGATGAAAAGAAAAATTCGGCACAGCATCAGCAGAAAACGAACGGCACGGTAAATCAAACAGACCCCCTGATTGTGACGATTCATGACAGATTCAGCTTTTGAAGGCCAGACTAATCCTACACTTCTATACAAAAGGCCGCCGCTTGCATGTTATAACATCCGTAGCTACATTCACCTCATGGTCCTAGAACTCAAGCTCCGCAAGATCGGCAACTCTATCGGTATCGTCCTTCCCAAAGAAGCACTCGCACACCTTAAGGCAGGTGAGGGTGATACGGTCACGCTATCAGAACAACAGGGTGGATTTAACATGACAGCACAAAACCCAGAGTTCGCTAAAACGATGGCTGTCTTTGAGGATCTTTCCCGCAGATACCGGAACACTCTCGCGGAATTAGCCAAATGAAAGAGCCTTACTGGATCACCCGAGAAGAGTGTCTAGCCCTGCATGATATGATGCTTGCCCAACATGGCGGTATCAGTGGCGTGCGTGATGAACACTTGTTGGAGTCGGCCCTGGCCAAACCGCAGCAGCAGTTAGCCTATGGGAATCCGACCATGATGGATCTAGCGGCTAGCTACACCTCTGGCGTTGTTAAAAACCACCCTTTCTTGGATGGAAATAAGCGCACAGGCTTCATGCTTGGTGCCGGTTTTCTCGTTCGTAACGGCTGGCACTTCACCGCAGACGAAGCCGATGCCGCCATCCGCACGCTAGCCCTCGCTGCGGGAGAGATGACTGAGTCCGCCTTTGCTGCCTGGCTAGAAACCAACTCCCAGCCGCCGAGCTAAATGGCGCTGAAGATCGCGAGCATGAAGCATTTCTGGACACTCACATTTCTGGGCATCGTCATCGCTCTCATTGGGTACATCGTCAGCTCGCCTGCACCACGCCCCTTTGACCCAGCGTTTCTACGCCTCAGTCCACTGGAGATTGCTCGGCTCCCTCTAGCTGTGCGCTTCGACCAGCCGATGGGCGGCGAGCACGGCGCGCTGACCTACAATGCGCAGCCTTTCCGCCTGAATCGCCACCTAGGAGACGACCTGAATGGCATCGGCGGACTGAACTCAGACCTCGGAGATAACGTGTATGCCGCAGGCTTCGGGCGTGTCGTCTATGCAGGCACACCAGCGCCGAGCTGGGGGAAAATGATCATTCTAGCCCATCGCGTGCCGGATCTGGAGACCCCAGAAAAAACGCACGTCATCCAAACCGTTTATGCCCATTTGAAGGAGATCGGAGTAAAAACGGATCAGCTCGTACAGCGCGGAGAAAAGATCGGCACGGTCGGTAATGCGGACGGTCAATACTTAGCGCATCTGCATTTCGAAATCCGCGAAGGCCCTTACATCAATCCCAGTGTCGGCTATGCCGATGCGCCCCTGAACCGGATTTCGCCAGAGCACTTCCTGGCTCAGCATCGTGGCGCCGCCAATGATCTGCTGAATCGACCGCCACACCTGTCTATCCCGAGCAGTCCCTGATGCCAGTGCTTGCACCTGCGCTTGTACTGTCCAGAATGCACCTCTTCTTTTTATGAGCGACTTCAAATTATTAGTGACTGGCTGCAAAGGCCGCATGGGACAGGCCGTCATCGCAGCTGCCGATGCACAAGGCGTCGCAGTCGGCGCGGGTATCGACGTCGGAGATTCCCTCTCTGCAGCGCTAGCCCTGAGCGACTGCGTGATCGACTTCTCCTCCCACCACTTTACGGATGAGCTGATCACCGAATGTCTGAAACTGGGCAAAAGCCTCGTCATCGGCACCACCGGCCACACGGCCGATGAACTGGCCCGTATCAAAGAGGCCGCCAAAACTCTGCCCATCGTCTTTGCATCCAACTTCAGCGTCGGAGTCAATACTCTCTTCTGGCTCACTCGGAAAGCTGCCGAACTGCTTGGCCCCGACTTCGACCTCGAAGTGCTGGAGATGCATCATCGCCTGAAAAAAGATAGCCCCAGCGGCACCGCCCGCACCTTGGTCGAGATTCTCGCCGACGTGCGTGGCCTTGAGTATGACAGTGACTGCCGCCATGGCCGCTTTGGCGATGTCGGTGCCCGCACCCCAAAAGAAATCGGCGTCCACGCCATCCGTGGTGGCGATGTCGTCGGCGATCACACCGTCGTCTTTGCCAATGTCGGCGAGCGCGTCGAGCTTACCCATAAAGCCAGCAGCCGCGACACCTTCGCCGGTGGAGCCGTCCGCGCCGCCCGCTGGCTGAATGGCAAACCCGCAGGTCTCTATGACATGCAGGACGTCCTGGGACTGAAGTAGCCATTTGCCTTGATGAAGGGCACTTCGCGCATTTTACAATGGTGGACCGTTGTTTACGGAAACCCCTGAAAATGTTAGATCATCCTGGTCTCTTCAAATCATCGTCAACAATCGCCAACCATTGTCATCCACTGTAAACTTCCTTGCTGGCATCGCCATCGGCACCAATCTCGGTGATCGCCTGGCAAACTTGCAACGCGGTGTTTCCATGCTTGTCGAGCGTGTAGAGCCGACGGCCATTTTGGAAGGCGCTTTGTATGAGACCGACCCCGTGGATTGTGCGCCGGGAACGCAGGCTTTTTTAAATAGTGTCATCGAGATCGAAGCAGCCTGCACACCGCAAGAACTGCACGCCCATCTGCAGTCTATCGAACTGGCCATGGGCAGACCCCCCATTCGGGAAAAAAACTCGCCTCGCTCGCTGGATCTGGATGTGCTCTACGCAGGCGATTTCGTCAGCGATGATCCCCTGCTCATCGTGCCCCATCCGCGTCTGCACTTGCGGCGCTTTGTCCTCCAGCCGCTGGCCGACATCCGCCCCAATCTGACTCTTCCGGGGCATGAGTTAAGCATTGCTCAACATCTCGCAGCGCTGCAGGACGACCCCACAGAAGTACGCCTTATCATAAAAGACTGGATGAAGAACGGTTAAAGAACCGTTTCTTCTTATCATGCGCTTCATTGCCCTGCTTCTCGCCTTCCCTCTCTTTTCTGTCGCGGCCACGCGCACGGAGCATGTCTTCATCATCAGTTTTGACGGCGGTAATCCCAGCATCATGCAGCAGGCCGAGATGCCGAATTTTAAGCGTCTTGCTGCCGAGGGGGCCCACACTTGGCAGGCCCGCACGATCCTACCTTCAAAGACCCTGCCCTCCCACACCGCCATGCTCACCGGCGTGGACATTGCCAAGCATCAGATCGACTGGAACGACTTCTTCCCCCTGCGCGGTCAAGTGAAGGTGCCCACCGTTTTCGAGCTTCTCAAAGCCGCACAACCTCAGGCTCAAACCGCCCTCTTCTGTGGGAAGATCAAATTCCGTCATCTCTGGAAACCCAACACTCTAGACATCTTCAATTGTGGCAGCACCTACGGCCCAGAGCCTATTCCTGCCACCGAGGAAAAGAAGCTCGTCCCCGCCCAACAAGTCGCCGCGCAGGCCGTTCCCTACATCCTTGAAAACAAGCCCACAGTCTGCTTCATCCACTTCCCAGATGCCGACAGCGCTGGCCACAAAAGCGGTTGGGGTTCACCGGAGCAGATGGAGGCCTTCAAAGTGTGCGATCAAGCTCTCAGCCAAATCTTGGCCGCCATCGACAAAGCAGGCATTCGGGAAACCAGCACCCTCATCCTCACCGCTGACCATGGCGGCAGTCAAAAGAACCATTTTCAACCCATCCCTTCAGACATCACCATCCCCTGGATCGCCTGGGGAAAAGGCGTGAAAAAGCAGCATTCCATCTCCAAAGACAGCCTCTTCACGTTCGACACCGCCGCCACTGCCCTCTGGCTCCTCGGCGTCCCCCTGCCTGCTGAATTCGATGGTGAACCGGTGCTGGAGGCTTTTGAGGAATAGAGCAGAGCCGTCCTCCAACTCACCTAACTTGATCTATTCAGCACAGACACAGGAGGAACACAGAGATTCAAGAAGCACAGGTGATACGCCTGAGTGATGAATGGCTGTCGTTTGCCTAGATCGGCAGGAAGATGAACCTCTTTGGAGCGAGTGCCCGTGAAAAGAAAAAGGTGGCGTGCGATAATGACCTAAACCCACGCAGACTCGAAAGCCCACGCCTCGCTAAAATCAGCGACTGATGCGGACCAGCGGGGTGGGCAAGTGCTCGCTGGTGAGGTAGATCGTCTGGTTGTCCTCGCCATAGCAGAGGGCTTCACATTGGCGCAGGAAGGGCGGCTCGATCAGATGGGCTGGCCGGGCCAGCGCAGACTTTAGGGACTCACCAGACTGGATGCGCCATTCATGGACGAAGCTGTAAGTGCAGATGGCTACGCAGCTGCCATCGGGAGAAAAAGCACCAGAAGTGGTCTGGCTGGCATCCAGCGGACGTTTGCCGAGATGGGCGCGGGCGGGGAAGTCCAAGTCACATAGCTTTTCCAGCACCATGGGTGCATCTGTGATCAGTTTTTCAGGAAAGGCATAGACGGCAGACCGTGCAGTCTCGGTTTTAGTGACGATGTAAAGCCGCCGAGTCTGTGGATTCACGAGCAGAGTCTCGGCATTGTGGTGGCCGTCTGGATAGCTGGCATGATAAATTTTGGGTTCGGCAGAAAGGATCTCTTTCTCGGCGATCTCGGGAAGCGTTGGCTCAGGGATCTGATAAACTTGAAGACTGGCACGGGCTAAAAGATTGTCGCCACAATCGGTGACGTAGAGATTGGGCTGCCCAGCTTCATCTCGGGCTGAAGCCATGTCTTCCCAGTCAAAATTCACTGCGTGTGGGAGGCGCACTTTGGCCAGAGTTTGACCGCTCTGACTGATAGCGTAGAGGCAGGGATCACTACCACTGTCGTTATGCGTCCAGAAGATCTGAGGATCATGCAAACTCTGTGTTAGGCCGGAGCTTTCATCGATCCGCTTATCCTTCAGAAAAGTCACAAGCTTGGCCTGAGCAGTTTCCACCTCATCCCCTACGGCAGATAGGGCCAGCAGGCTGAGACAAAGGAAAGGCCGGATCATGGGATCAACCCAGTGAGGGAGCAGGGCCGGAAATCAGGCGATTGTAGTGCAGGTTCACCCGATTCTGAAACCAGCGCCAAGTACCCTGCGGCCTGCCGCTGTCCATAAGGAAGTGCGGGCAGTCTTTATGCGGCACTTTGATGCCTGGACTGATGCGCGGCCAATGATAATGGGGCACCACATGGCTGAGCGGGATACCATAAGTGTACATCAGAAAGGCAGCGAGGCGGGCTGTTTTATCAATGGTTAAACCGATGTCGTTGCCGTGATGCTCACACATCTCGATGCCGATACTGTAGTTATTTCCCGGTCCGTCAAAGTCGGCGTGTTCTCCTTGTTCGCGACAAGGCAGATGCTGGATGGCCACATTGTCCTGCACAGTGAAATGCCAGGTGAGAAAGCCGATGCGGTTCCCTCCCACACGTTTTGTAGCACGCAGTGCGCCGCGATTCAGCGCTGTGGCGTGATTGTAGGCATTGCCTGTGTAATTTTGCGTGCTGTGAATGGTGATGTAGCGCGGTTGCATGGGCCGGTAGATGGCGCGGCCTACTCTACCTGCCGGAATCAGATCCCGACGCAGTCCCACTTCTGCCAGCAGCTGATCTGGGGTCACGCGACCCAGCCTCGAATCATGGTAACGGGACTCCCAGAGCGCGATACGGCCGCGATTCGTCTGCGTGGCACAAGCGGCGACGATAACGGCGACCAGTAACAAAGAGGGGATGGTTAGGCGAGCCCAAGCTTTCTTCATGTAACTAATATGCTGCCTTATGAGGACTTTGCCAACTAGGAGCCTCTGAAAATTATTCCAGCCGTGATTCCGCCTCCCATGTCATGGGTTGACAGGCAGCGCGGACGTCGTCTAGATGGAAGAGACGGCACGGACTCTGCGTGCCCCTCATCTCTCACGGACACATGCAAAACGGGTCTCTTTTTCTTCTCCGATTCACCGCTGCCACGACAGCGCTCCTTCTCTCCGCCTGCGCTCAGAGGCCCATGCTGCCCTACAGCAGCGGTGACATGAATACGAGCTACTACGAAAGCACGCCCTATCCCGTAGCCACGCCAGTGGCACAAGCGGCGATTTATCAGCCAAGCATTCAACCGGAGGTGGGGCATCCCGTACTCTTTGGCTCCAGCGCACCAGCTATCCGCGCGGCGTCCTATCTCTTGATTGATGCCGAAACAGGCAAGCATTTAGCCTCTCGGAATGCAGAGACGCCCCGCGCCGTGGCTAGCACGCAGAAGATCCTCACCGCACTGGTCGTACTGGATGCAGGAAACCTGGACAAAAAAGTCACTGTGCAGGCCTCTGACGTGCGGGTGGAGCCCACCGTGCTAGGACTGCGCCCAGGAGATAGCTACACTCGGCGGCACCTGCTTTACGCCTTTCTGGTGAAAAGCTGCAATGACGTGGCCAATGTGCTGGCCCGTGACAATGCAGGAAGCATCAGTGCCTTTGCCGCAAAGATGAACGCCAAGGCTCGCTCCCTAGGCTGCACGAACAGCCAGTTCCGCAATCCCCACGGCCTGACCGTTTCTGGTCAATACTCCACAGCGCGTGACATGGCCCGCATCGCCATGGCCGCTTACCGTAGCCCCGTGATCCGAGATGCCGTGCGCCGATCCTACTACACTTTTACCCGCCGAGACGGCCGCACCGTCACACTCAAAAGCACAAATGAACTGTTGGGCCGAATGCCCGAGTGCAATGGCCTGAAGACCGGTTACACGAATGCCAGCGGCCGCTGCCTGATCTCCACCGCCACTAGCCGTGGACGCCACGTCATCCTGGTCCAGCTCGGCACCAAAACAAAGTACATCTGGGATGATGCACGCCTGCTGATGAGCTGGGGACTCTAGGGAATGATGAATGAGTAAGCACGAATGACGAAGAGTCATGCAAAGTGGAAACGAAGCGCGAAAGGACGCCCGTTTTTGTTTTGTCATTCGGCCTTCGTCATTCCCGCAGCTTATTCTCCCACTCCTTGATCTGACCATCCGCTGCTTTATTCCTCTCCAGCTCCTGCAACGTATCCCGCACTAGTTTCTCGGCAGCATCTTTCTTGCCCGTTTTGATCAGGGCTTCAATGAATGCTGTTGTTGCATCCAGAGTGCGGACGTCAGTGGGGCCGTTTTGGGCTCTGAAGCTGGTGACGGTGTATTGATGGAGCTTAAGCACTTCCTTCTGATATCTGGATCATCGGGCAAAAGATTGGCCGCGTAGTCGGGCAGCATCTTTGCCGAGAAAGCCAGGGCTTCCTTGCCGCGTTGGAGTGTCAGCAGGATAAGGATGTGCGTCTCCTGGTGCCTGCGCATAATGTTGGCCGACAGCTTCATTTTTAGACTCAGAGCTTCGGCCTTTTCGACGCAGATTAGGGCGCGCTCCCACTCACAAAGATCGTCATAAGATTTGCTTAGGCCAGTGAAAAGGCGCATCTGGTTCTCTTCTGTGAGTAAATCGAAGATGCCACCGGCGCGGTCGTGGTTCTCAACCATCTGAACAGGCTACTGAGCTTGGCATCAGCTTAAAAACCGCAAAAATTTATCTAAGCCGCTTACGCCAGCGCTTCCGCGAGCTTTTGCAGAAAGAAGTCGCCCGTCTCGTTGAAGACCCTGCGAATGTGGACGAAGAGATCGCCCACCTAGTAACTATGCTCAGCCAGTAGAGTCAGAATATTGCGGGCTTTCCTGCCCGAGTGGGAGGTTGTGTCAAAAAGACCTTCTTTCCGACGCAAGATGCATCGTGAGGAAGTAAAAACCCACTTTCTCGTAAAAGTCTGAATTCACAGGGCGGGAATGATCTTGGTTAAATTGTGCCACAACGCCATTTTTTGCCGAAATAAATCCTTCCTCATTTGTGACGAAAGCTTCTTCATACAACATCCAAATTAAATTTGATTCAAACTAACCTTAGGTTATGTAAAAAGTTTAGTTTTAAATAAGATATTTTATAGCCCGCGAAGGTATAATTTCAGCCCACCTATTGATGAACCAAACAATTTTCACATATATTGTTGCCTTATTTGCGACGGTTTCATCCGTGACGTTAGGACAGGTTGAATCGCCTGCAGTGGGATTTAGCATCCTTGATCTTTCTGCTGGGGACGGCGAAAATTCTCAGCTCACCTTTAAAGCGCCAGGCTACCAATGCGCGATCATGCACCAAGCCATCTCCACGTCTCTGACCAGCACGAGTTTGGTGGATACCGCCGCTAGTTGGAGAGACGACACTTACAATGGACTCAACGGTCCGCATTACGTCGAAATCGTGAAAGTGGGCACATCTAGCACTCATGCGGCTGTCGGCACACGAAGAGAGATCGTTGACTCCGTCGAGTCCACCCGCAGCCTTCTCTTATCTGAACCTTGGCCCAGCGGCTTAACCTCTCCGGTAAACTACCGTATCGTTAAGCACTGGACGATTCGTGAACTCTTTGGTGCTACGAAAGAAGTAGGGATCGCCAGTTCCATTTCCGGTACCGACCTCGTGGACGCTACAGCTCAGTGGACTGCCGATCAGTTTAATGGTGAAAATGGCCCCCATTTCGTGGAAATCACCAAAGTGGGAGCTTCTTTAACAGACCCTATAGTAGGAACCCGCCGAGAAATCATAGACACAGATGAGGTCAGCCGAACGCTTATTGTGAACGAGCCTTGGCCGAGCATTACGACGGGCACCGTTACCTATCGCATTGTTAGGCACATGGCTGTCAGGTCGAACACCTCCGGTAACTTGCGCACTGGCAGTCCTCTCAGTGCAGATAGCTTCCAGCTATGGGATGGAGATCATTATGAGACCTACTATTACCAAACCGTCGGCATTGGAGGCATTGGTTGGAGGAAGGCTGGAGATCAATTCACAGATGCCGGTGATACCGTAATCGAGATGGGTCAGGGCATCATTTTCAGACGTGGTGAGACGACTCCGCTTAGTCTTGTGGTTCGTGGTGTTGTCAAAGATGGTGTAACCCCTTTGAAAGTGGAGCCTGGGTTCAACTTTTTGGCAAATCCCTATGCGTTCCCCATGACCTTAGCATCCAGCGCCTTGCACACGGGTAACACTAGCACAGGCATTGCATCAGGCAGCCTCATCACCGCTGATCAGATTCTGGTCTGGAATGGGGCCTACTACGATACCTATTATTATCAGGCTTCCGGTCTCGGTGGCGTAGGTTGGCGTAAAGTTGGCGATCTCGTCGCCGATGCTAGCACTACATCCATACCGGCAGGCTCCAGCATCATACTTCGGCGGTTAGCCAGCAGTCCTTTCGAATGGAAGGTCCCTGCGCATCCTACTCAAAACTAAGAGAGTATTTGGACTACCTTCCACGATTCAAAATCAACACAGCATTTACGCCATTCTAGTTAAATCATGAAATCCACCATTCAGATATTGATCGGTGCCTTCGCGCTCCTTCTTTCCTCATCAGCGACCCAGGCTGCCACTGTCAACTGGTCTGCGGGCATCGACCACGGCTTTAGTTTAGAGGGTGGCACACAGCTCCCAGCGGGAAGCCTCGTCCGCCTTGGGTATTTTAGAGATCCGACGAGTGGCGTGCAGCTCTCTGATACTCAAATCCAGGCCCTTGCCGGTAATCCTGCTTTGCTTAATGCCAACTTTGTTGAAGCCGCCAACACCACCATCGGTTCAGGTGTGTCTGGAATGCCGAGTCACTTCACCGCCGTGAGCGGAGTGGATACGGCAGCTCTCGGAATCGTAGGCAAACAAGCCTACCTTTGGGTACTCAACGCTGCTAGCCTCGTCGGCGCTTCTCAGCAAGCAATCCTTTACTGGGACACGGCCAATGCCACGAATCCGGACGGAACGCCCCTGCGCCCAAGTCTGCGCTGGGTCTTTCCTGCCCAAGTGCCCATTCCTGGCACGACGAGCATTGATCTGACCGACTTAACGATCGGCTCCACGGCACTAGGCACAGGCGCACGCTTGGTGGTCGGCTCATTTCCCACAGGCACGTCAGCCAATACTTCTGCTCCTAACTTCGGTCTGGCGGTTATCAGCAGTGTCCTGAACATCAATACCGCTGCCACACTCCCCACCGCTGTGCGCAACACTGCTTACAGCCAAACACTCGCGGCAACTGGCGGCTCTGCCCCATTGTCATGGTCCATTAGTGCTGGATCACTGCCTGACGGCCTTAGCTTAAATGACACTACCGGAGAGTTTGCTGGCACACCCACAACTGTGGGCAGTAGCCAGTTCACTGTTCAAGTCACTTCAGGCGGGCTCATTGCCTCAAAACAATTTTCCATCCAAGTAACCAATTCTGCCCTTGCCATCCTTACTATGAATCTGGCTGATGCAGTAGTGGATCAGAATTACAATGTCACACTCTCCGCAGACGGTGGCCTAGCTCCTTACACATGGGCGACGACCATCAATACTTTACCTCCTGGAATCACTCTGAGTGAAAATGGCATCCTCAGTGGAAGTGCCACGACCCCAGGCAGTTACAACTTCACGGTCTCCGTCCGCGATCAGTCTAATCAGGCCTTAGAGCGGAGTTTCACCATCGTTTCCAGCTACACGCCGATGATTGAAGGCAGCGGAACCCTCACACCGGGCGTCCGCAAGATTCCCTATGCCCGTCTTTTTGTCATCCCTGATGGCCGCCCTTATCTGTGGAGCATTACCAATGGAACTCTCCCTTCAGGCTTCAAGCTGAGTTCAACAGGTCTGCTGAAGGGGACCAGCTTGGTCGGAGGCACTTTTACCTTCACGGTAACGGCGACAGGTGCGGGCACGATTACTGCCTCGCGTCAGTTTAGTCTGACGCTGCTGGAAACCAACGTCGCGCCTACAGTTCAGACGCCAAATTTCCCAGACACCATTGTGGGTGATAATGGCTACAGATACCAAGTCCTCGCCTCTCCGAATCCGTCGAGCATTACGATCACGGGTCTGCCGCCCGGTCTGACTGTGGATAGAGCCACTGGCTGGGTCACCGGACGTGCTACCATTCCTGGCACCTTCACTACCACCATACGCGCTACTAATGCAGCCGGGTCGAGTCCGATACAACATGCCACCATCCGAGTCAAAGATCTGCCTGTAGGAGCCGTTGGAACCTTTAATGCCATTGTTGCACCCGTTCAGGAAGTCAATGGGATGCTCGGAGGCCGCATCGACCTTACGACGACGATCACCGGCACTTACACCCTCACTTTGACTCAAGGTAACGCCGTGCTCCGCCAAATCGGCTCTCTTCGCACCCAACAAGAAAGCCTGAGTCCGCGTATCATCGCGAGCATTGGCAATCTCCGGATCAATCTGATTCTGGACGCTCTCAATAATAACCTCGTCGGCACAATCTCAGCCGTGACAGCCAACGGAAGTCTGATCCCCGCAAATGTCACTGGCTGGCGCCAGACTTGGAATACGATCAACCCCTCTAGCGATCAAACCGGTTACTACAGTGCTGGAATCAATCTGACTTCAAATATCGACATCGAGACCGTGCCTCAAGGTTCAGGCTGGATCAATGCACGTGTGGGCACTTTAGGCCTTGTCACCATCACTGGTCGCACTGCATCGGGAGATGCCATCACCACCTCCAGCATTGTGGCCAACAATAACCGCGTTCTCTTTCACAACCGCCTGAATTCAAACTTCGGCATCATGCAAGGTATTCTGAACCTCCAGGTCAGCCCCAATGGTTTCGAGTCAAATACCTTATCCGGCAGCCTAACCTGGAGGAAGTCCACCCACATCACCAAGACTTACCCAAGTTCATTTGGCCCTCTTACACTGGCAGTGTCTGGCGGCTACCTGTCTTCACTACATAGCCTCGGTCAACCCTGGGCCCGTATTGCTGGACTTCCAGCCCCAGGTGCGCCGAGCAGCCTTATCTTTACCAAAGGTGGTCTCGCAGGAGCCAGCATGAATCCCAGCATCACACCTTTCACCTCCACTAATTCTTTCCATTCTGGGAGTCAGAATCATATTTACATCGCTAATCTTCCAGCCCCAGGCAGCACCTTTAACCCTGCTCGCACCAGCCTCAGCATCAGCCCGCGCACGGGAGCTGTCAGTGGTAGCTTCACGCTGATCGATGGCACCAAAAAGCGCGTAGCCACCTACACAGGCATCATCGTCCGCACCCCAGACGGCACGTTAAAGGCCGAGGGCCACTTCCTCCTGCCAAAACTTCTCCAGTTCGGAGAAGCAGGCCCTCCACAGGTGCTCTCTGGCAAGGTCGTGCTCAGCCAGCCCCAGACACCTCAGCCTTAGCCTTTAGCTATTCCTTAGCAGCCTATGACAGCGCTCTTTCGTCTCCTTGGCCTCGTCGCCATTCTCTGTTCTCTCACGCCTACACTCCAGGCCCAGTGGAGCACAGAGACTTACACGCTCAAGCCCGGCTGGAATGCCATCTGGCTGCCGCTGAATATCAGTCATGTCCCCATGCAGCAGATCCTGCCGCCGCAGGTCACGCGTGTTCACATGTGGACGAACAGCAAGTCAGGCATGCTGACGCCCAATCCCTTTGCAGCTCCGGTCCCTGTCTCCCTCCAGTGGGAGAAATGGAGCAAAGATCCCACTGAAAAGACCACCTTCAGTGAAATGCTGCCCAATGTCGCTTACCTCATCGAAGTGAATGGCACGGAAAACATCACTTGGAACGTCACGGGTAAACCCGAACCTCCTGACTATGCCTGGAGCAGTGATGGCACCAACCTTATCGGTTTCCCACTTCGCACGGAAGGCCCCGCCTCCAATCGTATGGCCAACCGAATTTTCGAGTTCGATTCCGTTCTACTGGATACAGGCACGACCCCTTCCTTTTATTACAACGGCGGCCCCATGCTCAAACCAGATGGTAGCGTGAACAATCCGCTCCAAGTCCCAGCAACAGGAGATTTCCCGCTCAACCGTTTTCAAGCCTACTGGATAAGAGCCACGAATTACACGAATTACTACGGCCCAGTGAACGTCAACCTCGGAGCCGGAGCGGGTGGCCTTGCCTATGGCGAGTCTTCTTCAAGCATCGCCCTGCGTGTTAAAAGCGCTGTGAAGTCAGGCAACATCACAGTCACCTTATCGCCGTTGAATTCTGCTGTTCCGCCCAGTGGTCAGGACGCTATTACTGGGCAAGTCCCCCTTCGTGTCCGTGGCGCGCTCAGCCTAACTACTGGACTATACGCGATGACGCCGGTGACACCCACGACCCCAGTGCGCGTCGTCCTCGCGCCAGGAGAAGAAAAGGAGATCATCTTTGCCCTGGATCGTTCGGCCCTTACCGGCCCCTTCTATGCCAGCATCCTGCGTGTCACAGATTCCCTGGGCGTTTCAGACATCCGCATTCCAGTCTCAGCCAGACCTACGCCCAAGCAGGGTCTCTGGGTAGGCTCTGCCGTGATCAACCGCGTGGATAACCTTGAGCCAATCGCCTTCCAAGGGACTATCTCCAATACGGCCAATCCCGCCCCAGGGGCCACCACCGGCATCGGCACCATACTCACTGTCACTAAGGTCGAACGCGGCACCCTCATCGGTGGTGATCCCCTCTCCTACAGCCGAGTTTTCGGCCAGAACGTGAACCCCGGCACTCTCATCGTCTCCCAGCTCTCTCGGGCTGCGGGGGTCACCGTGGACGGTAAAGAAGGCACCTACCAAGTCAGCGTGGCGCAGAAGGTGAGCAATCCTTTGAAGCGTACGAACATGACCATCTACCGCGTCACGGCTCAGGGTTCGCCAGATCCCTTTACGCAGAAGCTCATTCTTCACAGCTCAGACAACGGCAGCATCCGCCTGCTCCAGCGCGCCGTCGGCGGCACCATCAATGACGTCAGCGCCGTCGGCGTCGATGAAGCCGCCTTCCCCAAAGCCAGCGGTGGCAAGCCTAGTTTCCGCACCTCTTCCTCCCACTTTCCTGCTAAACTCGTGCAAATCGGCAGCGGCAGCCTGCCTGCTGGCCCGCTCAGCTTTACCGTCAGTCTGAGCCACAACGACGACTCACATCCCTTCGTCCACCGCTACCACCCAGACCACGACAATAAGGACGAACGCTTCGAGCAGACCCTGCCTGCGGGTCGCGAGAGTAACACCATTACCCGCACCATTCAGTTCAGCTTCGTGCCGACCAATCCTAATGGCTTCGATCCTGAGTGGGGCGGCACCCGCCTGGGTGGCACCTATCGTGAGACCATCACCGGACTCCGCTCCCTGCCCATCGTCTGCACCGGAGCCTTTGTCATCGACCGTGTCGCCGACGCAGTCCAGTTCCGCCCCCCCACCCCCTAGGATCACACGCCCATTTTCCAAATGAGACTCTTGTCACTGCTCACTGCGCTCTGCCTCGGCATCGCCCTCACCCCAGCGGCCTACGCCGTCGAAGGAGCGCCGCCCTTTATCGACTACCAAGGCAGCGTCGCCGATGACCAAGGCAACCCCTTGGCCCCCACCACACCCACTCTTTATAGGATGGAGTTCCGCATTTGGGATCAGATCGGCGGCGGCACCCTCATTTGGTCAGAGCAGCAAACCGTCACCGTCCACAAAGGCCAGTTCTCCGTCCGGCTCGGCCAAGGCAGCGCCGCCACCGACACCGTTCCACCCAAGATTCCGCAAGCACAACTCCCCCTCGCTTTCGAAGGACAAAACCGCTTCCTCGGCGTCACGGTCGTGAGCAACCTTCAGCCCCCCACGGGCACAGCAATCGTCGTAAACACGATCGAGATCACCCCGCGCATCGCCTTCCTCACCACCCCCTACGCCCACGTGGCCAATACCGCCTCCGTTGTCATTCAGCAGCCAGGCACATCTAGCAGCCTCCTCGTCGGTGGCATCGGTTACGCCACCCGCAGGGAAGAATCCGGCGCTGTCACCGTCAATTTGACCCTCGCGCAACGCACCAACCTCATCGCGGCAGGTCCAACCGGCACCCTGGCCAACCTGCCAGTGAATGGCGACTCCCACGAGGTACTCATCTCTAAGACCGATGACACGACACAGATGATCACCATCGCCCCTCCTGCTGGCGGCGAGATCAACGGTGCCACCAGCCCCATCCGGCTTAAGGTCAAAGGGGAAAGTGTCACTCTCCAGAATGCCGGCGGCAACGAATGGTGGGTGGTGGATGATACGCGGGACAATACCCCGGTTGGGACCATCATCGCTTATGGCAACGCCAAGCCCCCAGCGGGTTATCTTCCCTGCGATGGCAGCACCCTCCAGGCCGCAGCTTACCCAGAACTCTTCATCGCCATTGGCAACACCTGGGGAAGTGGCACTGCCTTTAAGGCACCAGACCTCACCGGCCGCTTCCTGCGCGGATCAGACACCGGGCTAACGGTAGGCACCCTCCAGTCTGACACGATGAGAAACCACCTCCACGCCATCAAGGACAAATCTCATGGACACGGTGTCGGTGGCGGCACCCTCAACATGAGTCTCAGTACGACGCCGTTTAAGGACGATGGAGGCAATCACCTTCTCGGTGCTGGGGGAGACGGCGCAGCACTAGACGTCACCCCCACTCCATCCCTATCCGTCCAACCCAGCGGCAGTAACCTCTTAGTGAATGCCTTTGGAGGCAAAGAAACCAGAGCCGATAACGTCGGCGTCCGTTATTGCATCAAATACTAAACCTTGCTGAAACACCTCAACATGAAGCGACTTTTGATTTTGATTGTAGGATTGGCCACAGCAGCTCTACCTCTGGCGAGGGCAGCAGAAGGTGCACCAAAGTTCATAGAGTACCAAGGTTCCGTTTTGGACAACTCCGGAGCTCCTCTCGCGCCCACCACACCTCGTCTCTACAAGATGGAGTTCCGTCTATGGAGCGCCATTGAGGGCGGCACTCTGATTTGGTCCGAGCAACAGTTTGTGAATGTATTCAAAGGCCAATTTACCGTGCGCTTAGGTGAGGGGCAGGCTGCTGTGGATGCGGTTACACCTCAGTTTGCCCAAAATGAACTCGCCTCAGCCTTCGCTGCGAAAGATCGGTTCATTGGCATCACCGTCATCAATCCACCCGCACCCAACTCAGAGATCAGTCCCCGGCTTGCTCTGCTGTCTGCGCCTTACGCATTGGTGGCTAACCAGGCAACAGCGGTGATCCAACAGCAGGGTGCGACTAGCACTGTGGTAGTGGGTGCCATGGCGTATTCCACGCAGAAATCTTCTGGCAAAGCCTCAGTTGCCCTCAGCCTAGACAAACGCGTTAACCTTATCGATGCTACCGGATCAGGCACCACCGCCACTCTTCCTTCTGGCGGTAGTCTAACCGAGCTCGTCGTGATCAAGACTGACCCCACGACACAAATGGTAACCGTGATGGCCCCCGGCGGAGGAAAGATCAACACCGACAAGACTAGCATCCGGCTCAAAGTGCGGGGAGACAGCGTTACCTTGCAGCACATCGGCGACAATGATTGGTGGATTGTCAAAGACAGCAGAGACAGCACCCAAGTTGGCACCATTATAGCCTATGCCGGGGGCACTCCACCTAGTGGCTATTTGCCCTGTGATGGCAGATCGTACACCCATGAAACCTATCAAGACCTGTATGATGTCATCCAAAAAACATGGGGTTCATCTGTAGACCTTGCCGCACCAACTTTTCCGCCATCCGTCCCGGGTGCTGGTACTGAAAGCGCTGGTCGTTTCAACGTTCCCAATCTAAATCGTCGCTTCCTCCGAGGATTCAATCCAGGAGACAGTGGGGCTGACGAGGACGCAGGTGCCCGTTTCGCGATGTATTTTGGCGGTAGCAATACCGTGGGCTCTTACCAACAGGACGCCATCCGCAAGCACTTCCATACCATCACCGATGAAGGGCACGATCACAATGCTTCCATCGGCGCCACAGGCGCATCCGTTCCCAGGGGCTGGTCAATAGCGCCAGATAGCGGCAGCACCAAAAAAATCGAAGCATTCACCGGTGGGGGGGGCGGGAACTCCTACACCATGTCAGTTGCGACCACATTGGCAGACTCTAACGCCAAAATAACAGCTACGCTTAATGTTGCCGAAGCAACCCTCGGCAGCGGAACGCGTACCGACACGGAAACTCGCCCAGACAGTGCGGTCGTCCGCTACTGCATCAAGTACTAATTTTTCCCCTTTGCCTGAAGCATGACCCATTACTTCTTAGCACTCACCCTCTTTACCTCAGTAGCCCTGCACAGGGTGCTGGCTGTTGAAGGAGCGCCCCAGCCCATCCATTACCAAGGCACCGTCTTGGACGACCAAGGGCAACCTTTGGCCCCAACCTTACCCACCGTGTTCAGGATGGTTTTTCGTCTTTGGGATCAGTCCACTGGTGGCACTCTGGTTTGGTCGGAAGAACAGCTGGTCACCGTATCAAATGGACGTTTCTCGGTCAATCTAGGGCAGGGCACCCCTGTGCCAGCTGAGCCAAATGTCCTGGCTACTGCATTCAACGGGAAGGCCCGTTTCCTTGGCATTAGGCTCAGTGGTTCGACCACTGAGATCTCTCCCAGGCTCGCCTTCCTGTCCTCGCCGTTCGCTTTTGTGGCAAACACCGTCACCCGGGTCAGCCAACAGCCCGGCACCTTTAGCAACCTCCGTTTGAATACCATCGGCTACGACACTCGGACAGAGGAAGATGAGGCGGTGCTGGTTGCGCTGAGCACAGACAAGCGCACCAACCTCATCAAGGCCGGTCCGCGCGGCACCGTGGCCCAGCTCCCGGTGGCCGGGGGGCTACAAGAGTTGCTCGTGGCCAAGACTGATCCTTTGGACCAAGTCGTAGCAGTGGCTCCCCCAGATGGTGGCAGCATCAATGGCTCCACCTCCATGCTGCGGCTCAAAGCCATGGGAGAGAGTGTCACGCTACAAAACATCGGTGGCAATGACTGGTGGATCGTCAAAGACACACGAGACAACACCCCTGTCGGCACCATGATCGCCTATGGCTCTGCTACGCCTCCACCCGGTTATCTCCCCTGTACAGGGCAGTCTTTGGCGCGGGATGACTATCCCGATCTCTTCGCTGCCATTGGCACCTCGTGGGGCTCTGCCTCTGAGCCCAACCCCACGATGGTCGATGGTACCCGCTTTAACCTCCCCAATCTCTCCGGTCGTTTCCTGCGCGGCGTTGACCCCACCAAAGACGGAGCAGATGACGATGCTGGCAATCGCACTCGGCTGGTGGCCGGAGGCTCAGATGGGCGCAGCGTAGGCACTTACCAGAGCGAGCAGATTTTTGCTCACAAACACACCGTCAATGACCCCGGTCACACCCACGTCGGAGGGGCTACCGTGTCCCAAAAGTGGGATATCCACGGCAACAGCAGAGGTGCTAACGGTGATGGGCAAAATGCCAACAGAGACATTGCCGTTTTTACGAGCGGCGGGACAGACTCACCTACCAGCGGCACCCAGGCGCTTCCAGTGACAGGAGGATCAGCCACCGTGAGCAAGTCCTTCACCGGCATCACCCAAACTGAAGAAGATGGCAGCGGTAACGACACCCGCCCGATCAACGCAGCCGTCCGCTACTGCATCAAATACTAAGCCCCCTTTCTGCATCATGAAGTTCATTCCATCCAGAGGCACACTTTGCGTTCTTCTTCTCGGGGCCACCGCGCAGCTCGCGACGGCTCAGGACATGGTCGGCCAGTTGAAGAACGACCTGCGCAATACTTTTAGCCAGCAGCCAGCAGCTAGCTACCCACCGCAGGCGGACTTCACTGCTACCACCGCGCGCCCCACTGGCTCCCAGTTCACCGCCACGTCTTCAATCGGCGGCTGGATCGGGCATCCCATCAAAAACTCTAGTGGCACCCAGCTCGCAGGTCCCACCACCAGCGTCGCAGGCCCCACCACCAGCGTCGCAGGCCCCACCACCCTCCAACTACCTGCCGACGCCAACGGCCTGAAGCTCGGCAGCGTCAGCATGGGGCGTGGCCTCTTGGGCCGGAAGCCGGATGCCTACTTTGGCGATGTGCTTCTGCCTCCCAACGTGGATGACCAAGGAGCCACGGTGAACGGTCTCACCGCCTACCACGCTGAGCCCGCCGACAGCGGTGACTTCTACTTCAGCGCCGCCAGCAACCAAGTGTTCGCCTCCCAGGCAGGCGTTGTCGTCGTCAAGTGGCGCTTGAAGAGCAATGACCAGATCGTCCCCGTGCCCTACATCGTCGCAGCTGGCACCCACCCTGCCAAACCACCGCGCCGCATCTACTGGACCAAGAACGGCTTCAAAGGCATACCCGTGAACGTCCCTGATTCCGTCCGCCTGAGCATCGTTTACAATCGCGAAGTGCCCACGAAGGTCGCCACCGAGTTCAGGTCGCCCTACGAGAACACCGCCACGAAGGTGGCCACGCAGCTCGAGCCTCGGACCCTCTGGCGGGACCAAGCGCATCTCCACGCTTACAACGTCGAAGGCATGGTGCTCCTTGAGCTCAGCGACTCCGAGAATCGCTTCCTGGGCACCGAGGTCGTTCAAATCATCCGTGAGGCCCCACCCGTGCTGGTGAAGGCTCACATTGGCACTCGCCTTCTCTCCCTCCCCCCGGATGAGACGCTCCGTCCGCAAGTGGTCACGGGTTTCACCAGCACTCCGTTCGTCGATCTCGTCGCTCTGCCTTCGCGCAATGAGATTCACCTCTACGCCACCCGCACCACCAGTCCCATGCCCCTTGATGCCTTCGGGAACGAGCGCGCCTCCGGGGAGCTCACCGTCTTCTGGCTCAAGAAGGGTCTCGGGGAAATGGAGTGGCCCATGATCTTCAATACCTACATCATCAGTTGGCCCACCACTTCCACCCCCAACGCCTACACGACCTTCATTCGCCAAGACAGCACGGATGGCGATAGCGCCGCCACCGCTGTGCGCCTGGATGCCACCAACAACCCTCAGCTCCTCTTCCAGGATGACCCCTTTGGCACCCAGACATTGCTCGAAAGTGGCGTCCAGTTTTACTCCCGCCTCTCCACTGCTGACCGTGATGGCCTCTCCCTGATTCGCCACCAGATTGGCGAAGAGGTCTGGTATGAACGCATCCACTCCATGCTGGCCACAGACCGCCCCGAATACACGAGCACCAACTTCGCGGAGGTGGGCAAACGCCTCGAACCGCCGGCAGGCCTGGGCTTGCAGAGCATCGTCGGCTACGTCCGCCTGCATCCCACGGACAGCGCCAAGCGCAAGTATCGCAGCGCCTTCGATCCGAGCGCCTTCATTGATCCCTTCGCGCTCGGCTTTGAGGCTGCCAAGCAAGGAGCCATCATCCCCACCAACGCTCGCTCCGTGGTGACGACCACCGGCACTTACCAGGATGAGCTTGAAGTCTGGTGGTATCAGGCCTCCACCCCACCTCAAGGAACCGCCTTTCGCCCGAATTACTTCCCCGTGCGCGCTATGGTTTACACGAACAAATGGCCCACCGATTCGGAGACCATCGTGCTCGCCAGCAATAAAGGCTCTGGCCCGCTCGCCGCTCCGCAGGCCACAGGCCGGATTTACTATGAGAACGACGACACGAAAGTCGGCTTCAACCCCAACGATGAACACGCTCTCATCCTCGGCGACACCGTGTGGGCGCTGCGGGATGACCTCGGCACCAGCGCCACCTCTCAGCCCCTTGTCCTCCTGCGCTACACCGCCAGCGATGCACGCCCAGCCATGCGCGCTTGGCGCATCCAAAGGGAGGACACCGAGGCGGACCCGCCCATCGTCTTCCGCTACACCGTGGAGGCGGGCAAGCGCCTCAATCCACCCATGCCCATCGCCGCCATGCTCCCGCTCTACAATGGCAATGCACCCGCCAACTACGAAGAGCCCGCCGTCAAAGCCCCCCTTCCGGCGAACACCACCGCACCCGAGCACTACGGCAAGTTCACCTACACGGACCGCAAAGGAGGCATCTGGATCTATCGTGGCCCGCACACCGCAGCGGAAGAAGGGCAGTCCTTCGACATGAAGTTCTTCTATGCTGCGCAGGACGGCTTCTACCTGCCTGGCGCAAATCCTCAGCCCAAGGCGGGCGCACCCATGCCCTACCTGCGGCGCTTACCAGCGAGTGCGAGCGGCGAGGAATTGGAGGCCTTCGCCAAGGCTACCGATAACCAGGGCTTCAACAAACAGTCCGTCGGCATCACCTACGTGCCCGTCTGGCCAGCCTTTGCCCCCACGATGCGCATGGGCGAAACCCTCACCAACCCGCGTTACGGCCTTCCCGCCATTCGCGGCCAGACCAGCGTTGGCGTGCTCTACGAGCAAGCTACCGCCGCCGCAGCAACGAAATCCAGCGTCACTCTCTTTGACCCCACCGTCGCAAAGATGAGCCGCCTGGACGCCACCAGCGTGAAGCTCACCAAGCTCCCAGACTCCGTGGTCGGCAACCTCTACCAAGGCAAAATCTACTTCCCCAACCTGCCTCCCCACCTGTCCGAGCGCCTCTACCTAGACCCCAACCAGGGAGCCAGGGGTGCCCTCGTTCTGAAGGGCAAGTTCATCGATGAAGTCCTGGGTGCGGACTACCTTCACCTCAACGTCCTCTCTGCCAAAGATGTGAGGGACGTGAAAGCCCTGTGCGACAGTGCCGATGCGGACAAAGACAAGTGGTATAAGCTCGTGGATGAGCTCAGTGTCGATGCCGTGCGCCACGTGCACCGCACCGCCAAACCCGGCACCTTCGACGCCTACAAGCCCCAAGGCGATACCGCCACGAAAGCCAACCTGGTTTGGAACTTCCTCAGGTCCGTGTCTTGGCGCAGCAAGGCCGCCCCACTCACCCAAAAGGAGATCGCCGATGGCTCCGGCATCAGCGCAGCCGAGGGTAATCTCGATCTGGCCACCGCCTGGGTGGCGGAGAACTTCGCCACACTCAGCATCGTCGATCAAATGCGTGCCGGCTCCACCCCTGCGGGCACTGCGACGCTCTACGACCGCGCCTTCGGCGAACTCAGCCCTCGGGCGCCAGCCAGCGGAAGGCTCGCCAACCAAGTTTACCAGAGCGTCAACTACCAATGGAAGGGCTCCAAGGGCATTGCGACAGATTGGGCCGCTTTCCAGACCGGACGCGCTGCGGCCCGAGCCCTCGCCGACTGGATCATGGATCAACCTTGGTCCACGCCCGCTGGCGATGCCCTCACCGAAACAAGCATCCGCGGCGTCACAGCCAAGACTTGGTCCGTCACCGCCGAAGTCACCGACCCCGGGAGCGGCGCGTCCTATTTCAATCTCGCCGAGAGCGCCACCGCTGGCTTACTAACCGTTGAACTGACGAATAGCGCTTGGAAGTTCGTCACCACCTATCGGGCCCAGCTCAAGGAGTGGGATAAAGGCCGGAGCAGCGCCACCTCCCCCACCGCCCTAATCGCCCTATTGGAAACCGACTATCGCCGCGCTGAATCCAATGCTCGCGTCGCCATCAACGGCCTCTCCATCGTCGAGTCCACGCACGACGATGTCGCCGTGGACTCCTACGCGCTCGCCGCCGATGGCGGCGAAGGCTGGGTCACCCTCATCATGGGCAATGGGCGAGCCTTCACGCCGGCCGCAGAGCCCATTTCGATGTATGTCATCCGGGTCGAGAAACCCCTCGCCAGCGGCGAGATCAAAGTCGTCCAATCCACCAACCCCCTCGCGGAGAAGCTCACCATGCAGAGCAGCAACGACTTTGGCGGGAAGCCCGAGCAGTATGAGTTTCAGTGGAAGACCCTGCCGCCCGTCGATGGCCTGCCACCCGCAGTCTATAGCTTCTCTCGCTCACTGCTGATGGGCGATGGCTCATGGCTGGGCAAGTATCAAGACGACTCCACAGGCGCAGTCTCCCTACCTTCAAATGTCGCCATCGCTGGTGCCAGCCCTCAGCCACCGCTGAAATCCCTCACCCGCAGCTTCATCTTGAGTGCGCTTCCCTACCGCGCCTTCCTCAGCTTCACCTTGGGTCAGGCAGACGGCGTCTCCGCCAGCATCAATGGCACCGTCGTAGCCCTGCGGAACTACCCAGACTCCGTGGACACGGTCACAGCAGCACCGCCTCTCAGCACCTTCACGCCCCTCACCCACTTCATCGAGCTGCCAGTGTCCACCCTCAAGACCGGCGCCAACCAGCTCCGCCTGGACCTCGTCACCACCGCTCCAGCAGGCACCGCCAGCCTCCTCAATTGCCGCCTCGAAACTCTTGTCCACACCGACCTCACGGACACCTGGAACGCCGTCCCCAACTCCCCAGATGATGTCACCAAGACCCTCGGCGTTGAGGGCAAAAATCGCCTCGTCATCGAAGGCCAGAGCCTCTTCACCCTCACGGACAACTACTTCATCTATCGCTATCGCCCCATCAGCGACCAGCACGATGCTCGCCAAAACCCACCGAGCGAAGGCTGGTCCAACTGGACCGAACCCCAGCTTGGCGAAGGTTGGATCAAACGGGCCCTCGCCGGCATCAATCCCTTCGAGCAGCGCATGAAGGACCTCTACAACAACGCCGTGAACACGGATGTCTCCCTCGTCAGCCAGGCCGGTAAGCGCTGGGAAGGCGATGTCGCCCTCAACCTGCAAAATATTAACAACTACGGCCTCATTGAGATCTACGAGACTATCCTCCGCCGTGGCAAAATGTTGAGCATTGAGGGTGCGCCTGCCATCAACTATGCCCCCGCCAATGACGCCCTGATGCTGGCTGCAGGCTACTTGAACGATCTCTACATGATTCTCGGCAACGAGGCCTACGCTGACGCTCAGAACTCCACTATCGCCTACGGCACGGACAGCGGCCAGCTCGGCGACACCGCCTCCGCCCAGTTCGCCTTTAAGGGACAGCTCGCCTCCGTTCTTGATGAAGAACTCACCTTGCTCCGTGGCCGCGACGACCTCCTCGCCCCCGGCACCCGCGTCACCCCCGTCTTTAACCGTCTCATCTGGAACTACACCCGAGGCATCGCCAGTGGTGAGGTGGTCTATGCCTTGAACTACAACATCAAGGACCTCAATGCAGACGGCAGCGTCAATGCAGCCGATGCCGCCAAAGCCTACCCGCAGGGCCATGGCGACGCCTATGGCCACTACCTCATGGCGCTGAAGAACTACTACAGCCTACTCTGGAATCCCAACTTCGCCTGGATTCCTCGTATCGAGGCCGTGCTCGTGCTCGGCAAACCTGTCTCCGTGGACTACCTGGATGAGCGCAAGTTTGCGGGTGCAGCAGCAGCCTGGGCCAAAACCACCGCCCAGACGCTCGATCTCACCTATCGTCAATCCTACAATCCAGCGGCCAAAGGCACACCGGAGGAGCCTGATCCAGCCAAACAAATCGCCCCCACCTGGGCTCACCTGGGCAATTTGCGGGAAAACAACCGCACCGCTGTCATACGCACCTGGGGTGTGGACGATTGGGCAGTGCGTGGCGGCCAGGGAGCCTTCTTCCACTGGCTCTCCGCCAGCGCCATGCTGCCTGAAACGGACCCTGATCCCAATCACGAAGGAATCCAGAAGATTGACCGCTCCACCGTGCCAGAGATCGGTGAGATAGCCGCCCAGGCCAACGTCATTCAGGGCCTTCTGGACAATGCCGACAAGCACCTCAACCCGCTGGGTCTGAGTGATGGTGCCGTGCCCTTTGACATCACCATCAACGCACTTACCGACTGGGCAGGTCAACCGCACTATGAGGAGATCTACGAGCGTGCCCGGACCGCCCTCGCAAACGCATCCACAGCCTTTGATCGGGCCAAGGGCGCCACAGCACTGCTCAGATCCCAAGATGAGACGCTGGATGACAAGAGAGACTCCATTTTCGCCCAGGAACGGGCCTTTGAGAGCCAACTGATCGAACTCTATGGAACCCCTTACACGGACGACATAGGACCTGGCAAGCTCTACGAACAGGACTATACCGGCCCAGATCTCCTGCACTACATGTATGTTGAGATGCCTGAGCTGATGGGAAACAATCTACAAAGGGAAGAAAAAGTTTACAAACTCGTCGGTGGTAATACAAAGTGGCAGAGTGCAATCGACACCATCGACAAATGGGGAGCAATCACCGCTGATCCCAAGTCCACCGATTCAGGGGATCTCGCCGATCGTGTGTTGTTAGGCGAGGAGAAGGATGATCTGGAGGATGTCCCTGCCGGGGCCGAAGGCGTGGCCAAGAATATCACATACACACTAGATGGAACCGGTGACTTCGTGAAACCAGCCAGTTGGACGGGGCGTCGAGCCTATCCGGGTGCAATCCAGCAAGCCGTTTCTGAATTGCTGATGGCAAGATTGCAACTCGCGAACGACCTGGAGAATTACGGATACTGGATCCAGGACTTTCGTCGGGCCGCTCGGAAGTACATGGCTGCTATGGCTGCGCACCAAAATGAGAAGAACCGAATGATATACTTGGCTACCCAATCGAACGTCTTTGCCGACGCGAAGAGTGCGATCGATGTCCTTTTGGAACTTAATGTAACAACAAAGATTCTTTCTCACAATTTAAATGATGCAGGCAAGGAACTTGCAAAGTCTATTGCGGGAACGGCGAGCACAGTCAATGCCCCTACGGTCGCGGCGCTTACGTTACAGGAGCATACAAAGGATAGTTTTGGTGATGCTGTTGTAAAAACCCTAAAAATAGCAAAGAATGCGATTGATATTCTTGAGAGGGGTCTCCAGGTGAAGTACGGAGAAAGCGGATACGACAAGTTCGACATCGCTTGGCGTGCAGAACATCTCCAGCTGATTACCGATCTCAAAACCAAGTTTGGTGACCTCCAATTCTCCAACAGACCCATGGACATGTCCTTGCGGCGTTTCAATGACACGCAGGAGAAGCTGCGGGCATTGGTTGCAAAAGGTGACACGATTCAGCGAGAGCGTGAGTTTTTCCGCCGCCGCTCAGCGGCTATCATCCACGGGGCCCAGACCAAGGACCTCGGCTTCCGTATCTTCCGAGATGAGGCGCTGGAGTCCTACCGCTCCCTCTTCGACCTCGCCTCCCGCTACACCTACCTCGCCGCCCGTGCCTACGACTACGAGACAGCGTTGCTCGATCCCGTGCGCTCCAGCACCGCCAAGGGGTTCCTGCAAGACATTGTTAAAGCCCGTGCCGTGGGTGTTTTCACCAATGGCGTGCCTCAAGCTACCTCCACCACGACTGGCGATCCCGGCCTCGCAGGTGTGCTGGCCCGCATGAATGCCGACTGGAGCGTAGCCAAGCCTCGCCTGGGGCTCAACAACCCCGCGCGCTCGCAGACCATCTTCTCCCTCCGCCGTGAGATGGCCCGCATTGATCCCGGTGCGGAAGGCGATGTGCCATGGAAGGACTACCTTGCCTCCTGTCGCAGAGCCAACCTCCTGGCGGATCAAGACGTGAAGCGTCATTGCCTCAACCTCAACCCGCGCAATCTCCTCACCGTGCCTGGTTATGTGATTGAGTTTAGCACCACGATCGAGGAGGGCGTCAACTTCTTTGGCAACCCCCTCATGGGCGGCGACCAAACCTTCAGCCCTAGTGCCTTCGCGAACAAGATCCGCGCTGCTGGCATCGGCTTCAAAGGCTACATTGGCATGGCCTCGCCAACCAGTATCGGTGGCAGCATTGAGAGCCCCAATGACCCTGGCACAGGTTTCTCAGACCCTAATGCTCTCAGCGCTACACCTTACGTGTATCTGATTCCTTCGGGCATGGACTCCATGCGTGCTCCTTCCAACACCGACGTCAACATCGTCCGCTCTTGGATGATAGAAGACCAAGCCATCCCGCTTCCCTTTGATATCGGCGGCGCTTTCTCCAGTAGCAACGCCATTTCTGGCTTCGCCACGCTGAGAGAGCAGTTTACTTTGCGTAAGCATGGTGCGTTCCGTGCTGTACCTGGTGATACTGTTTTCAGCAGCGCCACAAACTTCACCAGCACCCGTCTCATCAGCCGCTCTGTCTGGAACAGCAAATGGAAGATCGTCATCCCCGGCAGCACCCTTTTGGCTGAGCCAATCAATGGCATGGCCAAATTCCTCCAGCAGGTGAAGGACATTCAACTCTACTTCGACTCTTACTCCGCCGCAGGTAATTAAGCCTCTGCACCTCCATTTTATGAGACATCATCTCGCACTTGCCCTGCTCCTCTTCGTGAGTGTCGCCCAGGCTTATCCCCCAGCACCCGCTCATCGCCTCTTTGGCATGGCCCGCTCGGAACAAGGTGCCCCCTTGATCGCTGGGCAAGGCACGGTGATCCTCTACAGAGGCACTCAAGAAGTCGCCCGTGGCTTCACGGACCCTTTTGTCGGTCCTGGTATCAATTATGACCTCAATGTGCCCATGGACTCAGGTCTCTTCGGTAATCTTTATCAGCCTGACGCCATCGTCGCTGGCACTGCGTTCACCATTCGCGTCGTCATCAGTGGCGTTGATTTTGTGCCCATTCAGATGACTGGCACCACGCATACCATTGGCCAACCCGGTGACAACACTCGTCTAGATCTCAGCCTCGGGATCGACACAGACGGTGACGGCCTTTCAGATGCCTGGGAGCGCGCCCTCATCGCCTCCGACACGACAGGGCGCATCCGCACTCTGGCAGACGTCACTCCAAACGGGGACATAGATGGTGACGGCCTCACCAACTTGCAGGAGCAAGTCCTCGGGGCTTCTCCGAACAACGCTGGAGATGGCCTCAAGCTTGAGGTCATCGAAGTCGTCGCCAATCAAGCCCACGTCCGCTTTGTCAGCGTCAGAGGCCGCACCTACGGGATCAAAGCCAGCACCGATTTCAGCACCTGGAACCGAGTCGAATTCTCGCTAGAGTCTGGTGGTAACAGAGCCATCGGCCATCTAGCCTCAGACACAAAAGTGACCCACGCTTACATTCCCCTGAATGGAGCCAGTGGTATGAATTTGAAGCTCTGCGCCGAGTAGGTGCATCCATATGAAGCGGCTACGCACCAAAAGCCTACTCGCTTTTTTAGCGCTAATGCTTCTTCTTGGAATCGCGTGGTATGCCCTGACTCCAGCACCAGTCAAGCATCCCAAACAGGAACTCGTGCAGCGCGGTGGAGTCTGGTATCTTAAGAGCACGGACCAGCCATTTACAGGCGTCATGTTTGAGCCAAACGGTAAGGACAAGCTTCTCAGCGAGATTCCATTGAAAGCAGGACTCGCCCACGGCACCGCCCGCGGCTGGTATCCCAGTGGGCAACTAGAAGTCGAAGAGCCCTTTTCACACGGCAAGTCCAATGGCACCCGCACCCGCTACCACGAAAATGGCAAGGTCCGCAGCATCGCCACAATCGTCCAAGGAACGCTTGAAGGTCCCTTCAAAGAGTATCACGACAATGGTCAACTCGCGGCTGAAATGACCCTCATCAAAGGAGTGGGCCAAGGCCCAAGCCGCGCATGGTATCCCAGTGGCAAACTGAAAGCCGAAGTCACCCTCGTTGACGGCCAGCCGACGGCTACCAGCTACCACGAAGACAAGTAGTGCGATTCCTCTCGATGTGGAAGTTTTGATCAAATGACCTGAATCAGAGCGTATGCTGTCTCCCGACCATGCGCTCATTTTTCGCCTCCTTTCTTTGTCTCCTTTCGTTCTCTCTTCAAGCTGAACTGCCGCCCGAGCAGCGGATCATGTTTCTCGGTGATAGCATCACTCAAGGTGGAGCTTATCTGGAGATGATCGATGCCGCGCTCATCGCGCAGCACCCGGAAACCGATAAAGAAATCATCCCGCTCGGGCTAAGCAGTGAGACGGTCTCCGGTCTCAGTGAGGAAGGCCACGCTGGTGGCAAATTCCCACGTCCCGATCTGCATGAGCGCCTAGATCGCGCGCTGGAAAAAGCCAAGCCGCAACTCGTCTTTGCCTGTTATGGCATGAATGATGGCATTTATTTCCCACTCAGTGCTGAGCGCTTCAAGGCCTTTCAAGACGGCATGAAAAAGCTGCACGATAAAGTCGTGGCCAGCGGTGCGCGCATCATTCATCTAACTCCGCCAGTGTTTGATCCCGTGCCCATCAAAGCGAAGGTGCTGCCTGCTGGATTAGACAAGTATCCCACACCGTATCAGGGCTACAACGATGTTCTAGATGCCTACAGCGACTGGCTCCTTAGCATGAAAAAAGAAGGCTGGGAAGTACTCGATATTCATGGCCCAATGAACGCTGCATTGGCAGAAAAACGAAAGACAGATGCATCATTCACTTTCTCCAAAGATGGCATCCATCCCGGCACAGAAGGTCACCTCATCATGGCCAGTGCCGTGCTGAATGCCTGGGGCCTGAAAGCCAAGGCAGATGGTAGCCCAGAGCATATCAATGGTGCGGCTATCCTTAACGTGATCAAACAAAAGCATTCCATTCTGCGTCCAGCCTGGCTCAGTCATGTCGGTCACAAGCGCCCAGGGAATGCCGCAGGTTTGCCAATCGACCAAGCATTGGCTAAAGCCACAGCTTTCAATGCTGACGCCAAACGCCTAGGGCGCTCCAGCGAACTCTCCCTGCCACATCTCAGCGGCGAATGGAACGGCTATGCTAAACATGAACTCACCATTGCAGGCAAACAAGTCACCGTCGTCGCCCCAAAAGCTGCCTCTCCCGGTCGCCCTTGGGTTTGGCATGGCGAGTTCTTCGGTCACAAACCCGCACCCGACATTGCTCTATTAGGCAAGGGTTTTCACATCGTGTACATGAAGATCAATGACATGCTCGGCAGTCCATCTGCCGTGCAGCTTTGGAATCAATGCTATGCCACCCTGACCAGCGACTATGCCTTGAGCACCAAGCCTGCACTGGTCGGACTGAGCCGAGGTGGTCTGTATTGCTACAATTGGGCCATTGCTAATCCCACCAAGGTCTCCTGCATCTACGGTGATGCTCCTGTCTGTGATTTCAAAAGTTGGCCCGGTGGCAAAGGTAAAGGCAAAGGCGACCCCAAAAACTGGTCGTTCGTGCTGAAGCTCTGGAACTTCAAAGATGAAGCCCAAGCGCTGGCTTACAAAGGCAACCCTGTGGACAGCCTAGCTGCACTAGCGAAAAATCACGTGCCACTCCTGCATGTCTATGGCGATGCCGATGATGTGGTGCCTGCGGACGAAAACACGACTCTGCTGGCCAAACGCTATCAAGCTCTCGGCGGCAGCATCACACTCATTGCCAAGCCTGGAGTAGGCCACCATCCCCATGGTCTGGAGGACTCGACACCAATCATCGAGTTCATCCTAAAACACGCCAAGTGATTTACTCTGCGCGATTGCGCATCATATCCGCCACCTGCGCAAAGAACGGGATCATGATCTGCGCAGTTTCCGTGCTGATACCCACTTCCAGCATGGAATCCCCCATGAGCTTCAGCCACTGATCACGCTCCGCCACGCCGATGGAAAAGCCCATGTGCCGTCCGCGCAGACGCGGATGGCCACGCTGCTCGATGTAGGTCTGCGGTCCCCCAAAACGATAGACGATGAAATCAGCCAGCCGCTTTTCAGAGCCATCCCAGTCATCTGCCGGATACATGACACCAATCAAGGCATCCGTTTTCACCCGCCGATAAAACGCCGCCACCATGGCGCGCAACTTGGGTTCACCGACTTCGTGGCAGAGTGTATCAACAGTGATCATAGGAGCAAAAGCAGTCCATCAAAAAGCAAAGCCAACGGTGATGTGCAACATGCCGCCACCTTCACCTGTGCGGCGGCTGATGTTATGACCGTAGTCAACGCGGATGGGTCCAAAAGGTAAATGATAACGAAGACCTGCGCCGATGGCAGGCCTGAAGTCCGATGAATAACTCAGCGGACTGCTATTGTTTCCGCGGCCCAGGCTGCCGATATCACCAAAAACAGCGAACTCGAGATTTGGAATCACTTCATAACTGAACTCGGCGCTGGCAAAAAGAGCTGCAGTACCGCCCAGTGGGGTTCCACCTTGGGTCAATGGGCCGAGTTCGCGCTCGGCAAAGGCACGCACGCTATTCGGGCCACCATTGAAAACGCGTGAGTCAATGGGAATATCCTCAGCGGGTGCCCCCTGGATGCTCATCAAAGCTGCCCCGGAGGCAAAGCGAAATTTCTTGGTAATCGGCTTATACCAAGCGCCACGAAAGTCTGTGCGCGCATAACTCACACCAGAGCCCATGGCATCGACTGTCGTCTCGACGCGTCCACTGAAGAACCAACCTTTTTTTGGCAGCACAACACTATCACGATGATCCATCAAGAAGCTCATGCCAACGGATGTCAGCGTATAGACATCGGGCCCAATTTCTGCCGGTGTCAGCACGTCGGTCGTGACGGTGTTGATCGTGGCACCGGCAAAGATCGTGTATGAAAAGTGGCGACTGACACGACGAGATAATTCCAGATTCAGGCTGGTGCCATAACGCGCATATTCAAAGAGATTGAAACTCTCCACAGAAAGTCCGGCGCTGGCTGAATAGGCTGAGTTCAGAAAAGCGGGGTCTTTGAGCTTGATCGAACCCAAGGGCCCAGCGGCACTCCAATTCAATTCAGCTGCCAGGGTGTTCCCGTTGTCGCGCAGATTGGTGTTCTTGTAAGTGATGCCGATTTGTGGGCCTAAAAAGGTATCAAAGCCAACTTCAAAACCTAGTGTCTTCGGCTTTGTCTCCTCACCCGTGATGCGCAGATCCGTGAGCGGAGAAGAGGCCTCTGCTGGGCTGCGCTTGACGTTCACAGGCAGATTGGAATTTGTCCCAGTCTTGACTGGCTCCACGTCCAGCAGTGCAAACATGCCAGTGTCTAGGGCGCGGCGGAACATCAAATCTAAATCGGGTGTGGAATACATCTTTCCTTCAAGCTCGCGGAAGCCTGCCTTCAGGACGCGCTTCGAGCCGCGACTGAATCCCTCATGAGTCACGATCTGACGCACTCGGTAGCGCAGCCCAGGCAGCATGAGCAATTGCACATCGACCACACCGCCTTGGGTGCCTAGCTTGTAGTTAGACGTGGTATCTGCATCCAGCCACCCTTGTTCATGGGCAATACTGGTAAGCTGTGACTCGATCTGCTGCACCCTGGCTTCATTGAAGGGACCGCCACTGACGCTGGAAAGTATCTCACGGCAGGCTTTTTCCAATTGCGGGGGCGCTCCAGTGAAGCTGACTTCGCCGAAATGAAAGGCAGGTCCAGACTTCACCTCCAGAGCTAAATCACGTCTTCCATCAGGGTCTGCGTTTGCTGCGGGCAGCAGTGTGGTTTCAGCCAGTAAATAGCCGGAGGATCGAAGGCGACGCTGCACGAGAGAGGCACCAGTGGTCAGATCTCCGGCTACCCAAACGGGGTTCTCTTTGTCAGCGCCTTCTTTTTCGATACTCGGGCGTAACAAGAATTTCCGCATCTCTTCTGGCGGTAAAACGCTGTCGCCCTTCCATGTCAAAGCACCGACACGCGTTTGCTGGCCTGGGATCACGGTGATGAGAATCGTATTTTCTTTCAGATCCCAGCGTGTCGTTGCCGCTGGCCAGCCACCACTGATGTATTGCTGACGTGTGAAAAAAGCTAAATCATCTGCCAACGGCTCCGTCGCCGAGGTCTGACGAGCTAGAGTGATCTGATCCTTCAGCATCGGCCCCAGGGTTTCCCAGGCAGCTTCATCGGTGCCCTCGACAATCACTGTGATCCCACCTTCAGAAAGTGTATGAGTCGTCACCACGGGATCTGCCGCATGTGAAACACAAACCAGCAGCCCCCACAGCACTGCACTAAGGCAGCGGAGGAGGTGTGCTATTCGCAGAGAGTGATTCATTGACTGTCGCCTCGCTCTTAAAGGTGCCTTTGTCAATCTGGCCGAGTAGATCAATGAAAGCATCTTCCAGCCTGCGCTCCTCACGATGGAAATCTGTGACGAGCAATCCGTCTGCAATCATGCGCTTCAGAGCACCTGCAATAACCGCCTCATCCACAGATTTTAGGCGGAGTTTGGCACCACGCTTCGTCTCCTCTACCACCTCCATCAGCGGTGCCGTCAGAGCCCACTCGATCAGCTTGGCTGGTGGGCCGATGACTTGAACATTCAGCAGCGTCTCAGCAGAAGCCAGCGAACCGCGTGTCATCGAGTCCGCATCCCCATGATGAACAATGCGGCCTTTGTCGATAAAGAGTAGGCTGTCGCACATCTCCCCCAGCTCGCTTAGAATATGTGAGCTGATGAGAATCGTTTTCCCTTCCTCCGCGAGGATACGGATCAGCTGCTTGAGCTCCACTCGGGCCTTGGGGTCCAGGCCCGCAGCAGGTTCATCTAAAATCAAGATCTTCGGATCATGAAGAAGCGCACGTCCCAAACACAAACGCTGCGTCTGACCTTTGGACATCTTATTGCTCAACCGATCTGCCAGCGGCGTGAGATCCGTGAAGTTCATGACCTCTTCAATGCGCTGAACACGTTCTGCGCCCTGATACCCGAGAGCTCTGGCGTAGAAGTCCAGATACTCCAGCACCGTCATGTGATCATAGGTGACAAAACTGTCAGGCATCCAGCCTAATAAACGGCGCACTTTTTCAGGGTAATGCACGACATTGTGCCCGCCTACCTTGACGGAACCAGCTGTGGGTTGATCCAGTGTGGCCATGATCCTCATGGTGGTCGTTTTCCCCGCACCGTTCGCCCCGACGAAGCCAACCACACTGCCGTGATTGATGGTGAAAGAGACTCCGTCCACTGCCTTGAGCGATCCAAAGCTACGCTGCAAATTCTCCACCACAATGGCAGGCTGGTCGGCATCAAAATCAGCGGGAGTGGACATGAGAAAACGTTAGGGTTGTGCTACGGGCCCAAAGACAATGACATGGTCTGCCTTCCACCGGATGGAAGGCAGGGTCTCAAGAGTGAATGCAGGTGCCACTTTGGCTAAACCAACGAAGCTGCCACGGGCCAAATTGCCATTACCAAGCGCCTCGATCCGAAGCTTAGTTTGACCTTCCGAAAGTTGTGCCACGTCTGAGCAGGCTTTCCGTAACTCTGCTGCCCCTGAAAGGACGAGCTGCACTTTCTGCCCAGTAGCCAGCGGCTGTTTTGACTTCCAGACGCTGCCCTTAGCATCGATATAGAAAAGCGAATCTACGGTGAAGCCAAAGGCTGATATGATCTCAGGAGCAGCGTCAGCTGCCAATCCACTCTTGAGTTCCAAACGTGCCCGAGTCGGAACGACAGCACGCAAGCTTTGCCCCTGCTCAGCGCGGCTTTGGAAGAAGTTGCCAGAGCGTTGACTGCCTGCCTGGGTTAGATGCACAGCTTGGCTATTCATGTCTTTTTTCAACTTCACCCATGGCGTATCAGGCAGTGCCAGAGGCTCGATCAGCGCAGGCTGTTTCAATTCGAAATTACCCCCCAATAAGACACCTGTTCGACAAGCCTGCTCCTGCATGACATACCCCGACGTTTCCTCAGGCACTAGATTCACGAGGACCAAACGTGCACCGGTGCCTCCCACACCATCCTGAAAAAGAATGATGACCACCATCAATACGCTAGCACTCAAGGAGAGCAGCGGTGTCGTAACAAAGAGCTTATGGCGTTTCCCTGGAGGGGCCAACACATACAGATTCACTGGACCCACCAAGATGCCGAAAATAACCAAAAAAACGATGACCTGCCATGAGGCAAACTGGCGTTGACCAATGGACTCTAACAAGCCCCAGTCAGGCTTCTGATTCGGCGCTAATCCTGATCCTCCCGTATAATCTTCGGTTAGCGTTTTTTCACGCCCTCCCTTCCCCCAATACCGAGCCACCGTTTTTTCAGCATCCAGATCTTTGCCGTTCCAGGAGAGGATAGCTGTTGTCAGAGAAGCAACCTTTCCTTCTATGTCCGAAGGAATACCGAGCGCAGCAAAGTTAGGCACGCCCGTGGCATACAAATCAAGTTGCCCACCCAATCGACTCCACTGAATCATGGCTAACCGTTGCCCTGACTTCAATGAAAGCCATTCCGAATCGGTCATCATAATGACATCGAATCCACTTAACCCCAACCAATCCTCAGGTAAATCTTCAGAGGCATAAACACTGCCAAACTGACTCGTCGCGCCGCCACGAGTGCTAGTACTTTTCATTCGATTCTGCACCTCATCTTTCAGACGTGCATGATTGGTATCTGCGAGAGCCTTGCTGATCGCAATGGCCGGAAAATCATAGATTGGATTACTGTGTTCACTGAAATCATGATGCCCAGCGCCATCTATATCCACGCCGATTCGAAGCTCCTTTCCACTACGACCATAGGTCTCTGCATAGGCCACCGCTTGTGGCACTAAAAATTGCGCAGTTTCTGTTCCACCCGCTGGCACCATCATTTGAAAGCGACTGCGATGCTGGTTCTCTAAGCGGAATTGCTGCGTCTTGGAAATGATCGAGAATTTCCAACCACGATCATTGCCCGTGTGATTGGTCGCCACGACTCTGAGCGGCGAGTACCCAGTGGGCGGCATGGGATCAAAGACACTGCGAATCTCGAGAGCCAAAGCGCCATTGGTATCCGCCAAGGCTCCACTGGTAATGCTCTTTTGCGCTAAGGCTGGAGAGGCGCTGAAGCCTAGAATCCATAAGAGCATTACATGTTTTTTCATCAGACCTCTTTCAGTGTTTTTGGGTTTGTTAGAGTCTGCACTGGCACTTCAGCCACAATCGCGCGCACCACGCTAGCGCTAGTCTTACCATCCATGCGCGCAGTATAGTCGAGCAGGATGCGATGATTTAAGACCGGCAAAGCCAAAGCCTGCACGTCCTCAAAACTCGCATTCGGTCGACCATGCATCAAAGCACGTGCTTTAGCCGCAGAGGCCAGGCTCAAAGCCGCACGTGGGCTAGCCCCGAAGCGCACACCTTCAGAAGCCTTCGATTGCCCAGGATGCGTGGCGTCCACCATGCGGGCAATGTAACCTGCCACAATCTGAGGAAGATAAATACGACGCGCGGTTTGTTGAATGAGCGCAAAGTCCTCACCTGTCGTGATCACTGGCACCTCAGGCTCCACGCCAAGCTCGCGATGTGTCACAATCCGAGCCAGTGTCTCGGCACTATTGCGTAGCACTTCCAGCTTGAAGAGAAAGCGGTCCACCTGCGCCTCCGGCAGTGGATATGTGCCCTCCAGCTCAATGGGGTTTTGCGTTGCCAAGACAAAGAATGGATCAGGCAACTGATGAGACTGCCCCAGCACCGTCACGCGCCGCTCCTGCATCGCCTCTAGCAGCGCAGACTGTGTCTTCGGTGAAGCACGATTGATTTCATCTGCCAGCAATAGATTGGTGAAAATCGGCCCTGGCTGAAACACAAACTCACGCCGACCATCGATCTCTTGCAGCACTGGATTCCCCGTGATGTCACCCGGGAGTAAATCAGGCGTGAACTGCACTCGACGAGTTGTCAGATTCAGCGCTTTCGACAGGCCTTTCACTAACTCGGTTTTTCCCAGTCCAGGCAGACCTTCTAAAAGCACATGGCCGCGAGCAATGACCCCACACAACACGAGATTGATCAACTCCTCCTGGCCAAACAGCACTTCATTCAACGCCTGACGCAACGCGGCGATGGGTTTCGAGGCAATTCCAATTTCAGTCTCCGTAGCGTTCGAGTCAGCGGCCATTGCGACCAGACTAAGCAGATAAATTGCCATGACGTCGAGAAGAAAAAGTAGATGCTTCGATGAGCCCCCATGATTCTCCGATTTAGACTAGCAACTTTTTACAAGTAGTAGCCAGCTCTTTAGCCTATCATAACGCCGCCTTCAGCAGAGATTGACTTGAAGCCTTTGATTCAAACAACAGATCCGACCTTATCTCCAAGGCGATAATAAAGTGTGGGTTAACACACAGCCTTCAAAAATTACATCTTGTAAAAACAGAAATTCAATCTATGGAGCCACTCTGAATAATTGATGCCACGCCTTTCACAGATCCTTGTTGTCGCAGCCCTGGTGGTGTCCATCGGGCTACACTGGGCCGTGCTGCAATCGGCAGCTTGGGTAGGCATGGCGGTGGCTTATTCAGTAGAGAAAGGTTCTCTCTCTGAAGGTCTAAGCGACACCTTTGACGGCGACCATCCCTGTCCGCTATGTAAAGCGGTGAAACAGGGACAAGACTCGGAATCGAAGTCTCAAAATGATCAGGCACCGACAACCAAGACAAAAGAGGTGAAACTCACGCTTGCCCTTGTTACGGTGCCCAAATTTGTTTTTTCTCCATCAGCGCCCCAACACTGGATTATGACATCCAGTGATCTTAAAACGCGACGGGAAGAACCGGTCACACCGCCTCCTCAGCGTTCCACGCACATCTAGCAGTCGTCACTTTCAGAAGCTGAGCCAGATCACACCTGTTGTTTGCCGGGGTTGTTTATGTGCTCGGACACTATGTGTCTAAAACGGATTTTTGCCGTGTCATTTCTGCCCACTGAAAGGGATGTCTGATAGACGTCCTTATGCCTTTCCCGGCGTTCCGGGTAGGCGGCGTCAGCTAGCGTTTGCCTTCCCTGCCGGGCGCTCCCGTTCAGCCATTTTCTGAGCGGGAGCGACATCTCTTTTCAAAAGGCCATGCCATACGCAGGCCTCAAATGCCCAGTTCCTGAGTTCCTATTTTCAAATTCAATCATGTCCCGATTTTCCCTCCATCTCACGCTCGTTTCACTCCTCGCCTCTGCCGGTCTTAGTCAGGCACAGGACGCCCCTTCGGCTGATGTCATGACCAAGGGCTCGCAAGTCTATATGCAGGTCTGCTTCGCCTGCCATCAGCCCACCGGGCTTGGCCTGCCGGGCATGTTCCCACCGCTTGCCAGCTCGGATTGGGCCTCCGCGCCGAAGCCCGACCGTCTCATCCGCATGGTACTCCATGGCGTCACCGGCCCGATTACGCTGAATGGCAAACCTTTCACCACACCCGCGCCCATCATGCCACCGCAGGGTGCGGCGCTGAATGATGACCAGATCGCCTCCGTGCTCACTTATGTGCGGAATTCCTTTGGCAACAAAGGCAGCACCGTCACCGCAGATCAGGTGAAGGCCATCCGTGAAGCCGAAAAGGCCCGCACTGCCATGTGGACGCAGGCTGAACTGGAAAAAATTCCTGTAAACTGACCCGCGATGGACCACGAACACGACACACCTCCCGCGGACTTCAATCCCGTGCGCTTCTGGCTGCTCATGGGCGGTGTGATCGTGTTCGTCGTCGGCCTGAGCATGGCCTACAGCCGCTTTCTCCAGACCGTCCTACCGAATGCCGAGCTGCCCGTCTTTGCCACGGTGAAGAGCGACCTCGAAGCCACCGAGCGCAGTGGCAAAGTGGTCCGCTTTTCCGATCTCAAGGGTAAGGTCGTGGTGGCTGCTTATCTCTACACGCAGTGTCCGCATGGTTGCGCGGCGGTGACGGCACAGTTGCAGAAGTTGAATCAAGAATTTGCCACGCATCCGGGCATCCAACTCCTCTCCGTCGCCATCCAGCCGGAGCGTGACAGTGTGGCGATGCTGAAGGGTTATGCCGATGCTGTCGGAGCCACGGATAAATCACCTTGGTGGTTCATCACAGGGGATCGGCAGCAGCTCTGGGACTTCATGACGAAAGAGGTCGGCATGGTCCCGGCCAAACTCATCCCGATCGAAGAACGCATCACGCCGGAAGATCAGTACGAGCACGATCTCCGCATCGCCCTGCTCGACGGCCAGGGCCGTGTGCGCGGCTACTACGCCGTCTTTCACCCGCAGCCGGAGATCGCCTCCCTCATGGCCGAGCGACTCCACGACCACGTCCACCAGCTCCTCGATCACCCGCATTCCTGATTTTATGAAAACGTTCCTCACACTCTTCTTCATCCTCGTCTGCCAAACCTTCGCCGCTGATCCTGTGCAGAACTATGAAGGCGAGGTCGCGGGCATCTTTTGCAGTGCCTGCTCCAGCCATGTGAAGGCTGCGCTGTCGAAGATCGACGGCGTGCAGTCGGTGAAAATCACCACTGCTGAAAAAGGTGGACTGCCGAAGCTGAAAATCACTTCCACGAAGCCGCTCACCCGCGAAATCGCTGTCCAAGCGCTCGGGGAGAAGGCGAAGATGTATCACATCCAGTCGCTGAATCCCGTCACCCGCTGAACCCATGCGCGCTCTCCTTTTCAGCCTCCTTCTCGTCAGCAGCGCCTCGGCGGCTTACCAGCATTTCGAAGCCCGTCAGGTGCATCCTTTGGCGATGACGCCGGATGGCACTCGACTGGTCGCCGTCGATTCTTCGAATGCTCGCGTCACCGTTTTTGACCTCAGCAGCGGCACGCCAGTGCGACTCAGCCAGATCCCTGTCGGACTGGAGCCAGCAAGCGTCCGTGCACGAACCAACGATGAGCTTTGGGTCGTCAATGAGGTCGGCGACAGCGTCTCCATCGTCAGCTTGAGCGCTGAAGCGGTGGTGGAAACCCTGCGTGTCGGCGATGAGCCTACCGATGTTGTCTTCGCCGCAGGCAAAGCCTATGTCGCTTGTGCTCGCGCAGGTCAGATCCGCGTTTTCGATGCCAGCACACGAGCCCCAGCAGGTGCGATCACACTGACGGGAGCCTACCCCCATGCGCTGACGGTGAATGCCGATGGTTCACGCCTCTACGCCGCCTTTCTCCAGTCAGGAAACCGCACCACCGTGATCAAACGTGAGGTTGCTCCAGCGCAGCCCGCACCAACCAACACCGCGCTACCTGCCGGACCTGACACCGCGCTCATAGTCGCCGCGAATGACTCGCGAGTCACCAACACGATCCTCGACAACGACGTGGCGGAGATTAACACCGCCACCGACACACTCGTGCGCTACGTCAGCGATGTCGGCACGAACCTCTTCGACCTCGCCGCACGTCCGAATAGTGATCAGATCTGGGTGGCGAATACGGAGTCGCTGAATCTAACGCGCTTCGAGCCAACACTTCGAGGTCACTTTGTTGACAGCCGGCTTTCCATCATCACCCCCTCTTTAGTGACCACGGTCGATCTGAATCCCAGCATCGACTACAACACTCTGCCAAACCAGACAGCGCAGGCCACGGCGCTCGCGCAGCCGACGAGCCTCGTCTTTTCTGTCGATGGCAGCATCACTTGGGTGGCGGCTTTTGCCTCGGATCGTCTCGCCAAGATCGACACTGCCACGGGCATTGTGACCGCGCGTGTGGACATCCGATCTGGAACCGATACCAGTGCCTCGGCGATGCGCGGGCCACGCGGGCTCGTGCTCGACGAATCACGCGGAAAGCTCTACTCGCTTAATAAGCTCTCCAGCACCGTCAGCGTCGTCGACACCAATACACTGACTGTCTCCAGCGAACCTGCCCTCAGCAGCTACGATCCCATGCCGGCTTCGATTCGAGCAGGTCGCGGCTATCTCTTTGATGCTCGACTTTCAGGCAATGGCACCAACTCCTGCGGCATCTGCCATCTCGATGCGGACAATGACGGTCTCGCCTGGGATCTCGGTGATCCAGGTGGTGAAATGCTCACAGTGCTCGGGGCAAACCTGAGTGTGCACGACACCACTCCACGCCCGCGCTCCCTGCATCCGATGAAGGGTCCGATGGTCACCCAAACGCTGCGTGGCCTGCAGAACGGAGATCCTTTCCACTGGCGCGGTGACAAGCCGACGCTGCAAAGTTTCAACACCACCTTCGACCATCTCATGGGTGGATCACAGATCGACGCTGAAGACATGGACAACTTGGCCGAATACCTGAAGTCGCTTGTACATCATTCGAATCCGAATCGCAATCTCGACCGCAGTTTGCCGACGAGTTTCGCCACTGGGAATCCGCTCACGGGTCGCGATCTCTTTAACAACCACGCCAAGTCTCACTGCAATGTTTGCCATCTGCTGCCTGAAGGTACCGATCATAACATCGACCTGCCGCAAGAGTCTGGACTCAGCCAGCCAGTCAAGACGCCGCCGCTGCGCACCACCTATCAGCGCATGCTTTTCGACTCACGCTTCGGTGCCGTTTCAATCAGCGGCTTTGGCATGTTGCATGATGGCACAGGCGGCACCTCCATGCTTCCCACGGTGCATCCGTATGTGCTTTCAAACCTCGAAACAATCCAGGAGCTGCGAGATGTCACGGCCTTCATCCAATGCTTTGATACCGGCACTGCTCGCACCGTTGGCTTTAGCCGCACAGCGACTGCGACAAACCGTGCCGACAGCGCGGTAATCACGGACATCGCTTTGCTTGAAGCTCGTGCAGCCAGCTCGGCAGGTGATTGCGATCTCGTCGTGCGTGGCGTCATCGGTAGCGCTCAGCGTGTGCTGCGCTGGACGGGAACCGTTTATCAGAATGACAGCTCTGCTGGCGGCACCATGACGCGCACAGCTCTGCTGGCGGCTTTGAGCGGAAGTGACGCCATCACTTTCACCGGTGTTCTTCCCGGCACTGGCACACGCTTGGGTGGTGATGAAGATGAAGACAGCGTTTTGAACGGCGATGACCCGAATCCAGGCATCGTGGATGGCCCGCCCAAGATCACGGAACAGCCACAAAGTCTGGCCGTTGTGCCCGGTGCTCCTGCTACGTTCACGGTCTTGGCCGAGGGCATCGGTATCAGTTACCAGTGGAAGCGTGGCACGACCCATGTGGGCACAAATTCACCAAGCTTAACCATTCCCGTCACCGTCTTGGGAGACTCAGGAAACTACAGCGTTGTCGTCAGCAACACGTACGGCAGCCGCACGAGCAATGTCGTCACGCTGAACGTCGTGCCGCCGCCTGTGATCACGAAGCAGCCTGTCAGCAGAACAGCGAATGAAGGAACGAACGTCAGCTTCAGCGTCACCGCCACAGGGAACAATCTCAGTTACCGCTGGAAACGTGGCAGCACCGACATCGGCGGGGCCGACAAAGCCACACTCCTTCTCGGTGGCGTCGGCGCGCAGGACATCGGCAGCTACTCCGTGGTCGTGTCCAATGGGGCCACAAGTGTGACCAGCGACGTCGTGGCTTTAGGCGTGAATCTCTGGCCTGTGATGAACGACTTGAATCTGCCCGATGCGGTCATCGGCCAGAACTACAGCTGGCAACTCAGCGCAGTGAATGGCCCGACCAAATTCAGCGTCCTCGGCCTGCCCAGTGGCCTGACTTACAATGCGACCACTGGATTAATCTATGGCAGACCCACCGTGGCGAAGAGTTTCATCATCAAGGCGAATGCACTCAATGCAGCAGGCAATGGTCCAGCCAAGGAAGAGCTGATGGTCGTGCAGCCGTATCCCACGAGCGCGCTGGGAACCTATCAGGGCGCCGTCCCAAGGCACAGTGAGGTAACTTTAAACAACAACCTCGGCGGCCGCCTCACACTCACCACCACATCTCTCGGAGCCTTCAGCGGCACCCTGGTGCTTGGCACCGTCAGTCATCCACTGAGAGGTTCTCTCGTCATGCTACCGGACAGCGATCCGACCGGCACCCAAACCATCGTACGGAAAAATCAGAACACGCTGAACCTCAGTTTCACGCTGCTACGTTCCAGCCGCAGCCTCAGCGCGACACTGACCGATGGAACAAATCCTCTCACCATCACAGCAGTTCTGCCTCCGCTGTCATTCACCTCCTATATCGGAAATTACACGCTCGCCATGAAGCTGGCGGCGGGTGATTTGACCAACGATGCAAACCCAAAAGGCCACAGCGTCGGCGCATTCAAAGTCTCAACCAAAGGCGCTGTCAGTGGTGTGATCAAACTCGCCGATGCATCAGCTCCAGTCACGCTTTCCGGCATCGTTGGAGAAGGTGGCAATCTACCTGTCTTCACGCTGCTTTATGCCAGAACAGGCTCCCTTCTTGGCAGCCTGAATATCGGTGCTGGCGGTGCGCTGAATGCATCGAGCCTGAGCTGGTTCAAGCATACGCAGGCCGCCGCCACGCGCAGTTACAAGAGCACCTTCGGACCGCTCACGCTGGAGACTTTCGGTAAGCCATATGTCATTCCGCCGCTGAATGGCATCGCACTAGGACTCACAGGCGGTGCTGGTAATGCGCGACTGATTTTCCGTGATGGTGCCGCACCAAACCCTGCGACGCGGCTCGATTGGACGACCTTTGAGATTCAAAAAGGCAGCCTTGCAAAGGTTCTACCGCCTGTGAGTAATCCAGGCCTTGTGAAGCTGACGGTCACACCCGGAAGTGGCACCACTTTCACCGCTGGCACGACCGGAAGCTTCACCGGCAGCTTCGCACTCAAGGACAGCGATACCAGCATCATACCGAACCGAGATCTGACCCGCAGCGCCACCTTCACCGGCATGATAGTCGATGATGGCACCGGGCAAAAAGGCTACGGCTTCTTCAACCTCGCGGAGATGCCCACCGCCTCTCCCAAGACCACGGCGACCACCACCAAGCTTCTGTCTGGCCAAGTCGAACTAAGTGCAACGACCCCATGAACCCTTTCCTAGCTGAACCCCAAACCCAAAAGACAAAGACCCCCATACAACCTATGAAACTCAAACACCTCAACGTGATCGCCTCGGCGGCGCTGCTTCTCATGAGCGGCACGGCTTCGGCTCACATCACTTATGGCAGCGGTGCCTCGGGCCGCGACTTCGGCACTCTTGTGCCCAACGCCGCTCCCGTGACCATTTCGAATCAAACCGTCACCGGCAATTATGGCTGGGCCGACGGAGCCGACGCAGACAATGGCGACAGCCACAAGGTGCGCTATTACCGCTTCAATCTCGCCGCTCCTGCCTATATCACCGTCAGCTTCAGTGGCTCCACCAATGGCAGCACTCGGGATGGCAGCATCAAGCCTGGTTTCTCGATCTTCCAGGGGCTGGCTCATGTGGCCCCGATTTCCAATGCTCCCGCCAATCCACCGCTCCGTAATGCTGGCAGTGCGGACTATGACACCTCCGCCATCTCCATGGCTTACCGTGCCACACTCGGCTACACCGTGGAAGGTTGCTTCAATGCGCTGAAGAACTGGCGTATCGGTGGAGAAAACCAACCTGGTCCGACCTTTGATTTCGATGCGGCGGACGGCCTAAGCACCTTTGTTTACAAAGGCTATGCGGCTGATGGTGACTCCAGTCTCTTTGGCACCATCCCCGGCGTCACCGGCGATGGCAATGCGGACGGCACGGTCACCAAGTCCTTCTATCTAGCCGCGGGTGATTACACCATCGCTGTTGGTGGCGTGAACTATGGCGGACAACTGCCGACGCCTGACGCGACCGTCTATGGTCTTGTCGGCACCATCTCGGCTTCCGCCTTCACCTATGTGGCTGGCGATCCTGTCGCAGGTGGCATCGGCTACCAGCATCAAGTCACGCTCGGCAAAAACAGCTCTGGCAGCTTCAGCGGGCACGTCGGTGCTTGGAGTTGGGAAGACAACAGCCTCTTCGGTGGCGTCGGCCAGGGCACAGATCCTGTCGGCTGGACGCATACCTCAAACTGGGCTGCCGTCAGTGTGCAAAATGACACCGTCCTAACCATCACCATGGAGCGCGACGCCAGCGTGCCTTGGACATCGGGCTCTGCTCCTGTGGAGTTGAATGGACTCGCCGATACGGCCTCCATGTTCCCTAGCTTCACGCTTTTCCGTGGCTTGGACAATGACGGCACAGATGACCACACGTATAACAATCGAGGCAATGTTAGTTGGGCCGAAGACATCCAGTATGTGGATCATGTGGACAACTCCACAGCCACCAGCGTCACCCGCACCTATTTCCTGCGCGCAGGTGATTACACGCTGGCCCTTGGCAGCAATGCTCCTGCAACAAACGCCAATCGCCAGGGCTACAAAATAAGCTTCAGCACCAGCGGATATGGAGCCACTGATCCAGTTCCAAACACCTATCTTCCGCCGGCTTACATTGGCACGGGTGGTGTTGGTTATGCCTTCACCGTGGTCGCTGGCGCGGACGAAAGTGGTAGCTTTAAGCGCCACGTTGGTGCCTGGAGCTGGGAAGATAATGCTCTCTTTGGTAATCCTGGCCAAAGCCCACAACCAGTAGGCTGGACCCACACCAGCGATTGGGTGGCAGTGAAACTGACTCAGGAAGTCTTCTTCTCGCTCACGCTGGAGCGCGATGCAACAGTGCCATGGCCTAGCGTCCAAGATCCAAACCGTCTCGCTGACACCACCAGCATGTTCCCCAGCCTGACACTCTACCGTGGTTGGGACCATGATGGGAGTGATGACCACACTTACAACAACCGTGGCAATGTGGCCTGGGCCGAAGACATCCGCTATGTCGATCATGTGGACAACTCCACAGCAGAAACCATTACCCGCACCTGGCGTCTGCCGGCCGGTGATTACAGCTTTGCTATTGGCAGCAATGCCTCATCGAATAACGCCCTGCGCCAAGGCTATAAGGCCACCTACAGCACTCGTGCTGCCACCAATATCCTGACGAATGACCCTGCTTCTGGCGGCATCGGCTATGCACACGTCATCAGTGTTGGTCGTGGTGACAGCGGCAGCTTCTCGAACCATGTCGGAGCCTGGAGCTGGGAAGATAACGATCTCTTTGGCAATCCTGGCCAGAGCGCTGATCCCGTGGGCTGGACTCATACCAGCCGCTGGGCTGCCGTGCATGTGAAAGACCACATCACGCTGAACATCACCATGGCTCGCGATGCAGCGGTGCCTGATATCAATGGCACCAATGGCCTCGCTGATACCTCCTCCATGTTCCCAAGCTTCACCCTCTGGCGCGGTTGGGACAATGACGTCACGCCTCTCGAGTTCCGGACACGTACGGACATTGTGGCCGCTTGGGCAAACTATGGCGGTGTGCCTGCCGATCTTGGCGATCACCACACCTACAACAATCGCGGCAACGTCGATTGGGCAGAAGACCTTAGCTACATCGACCATTGCGACAACAGCACCGCCACCACCATCACCCGCAGCTACACGCTGGCTCCCGGCTACTACACCTTTGCGCTCGGCAGCAATGCCTCTGCAAACGATACGGATAGCCAGGGTTTCAGCTTCTCCTGGACCACTGGCGCACCTGCCTTTGTGAAACCTGTGATCACTCTGCAACCGAAAGGTGCCGAGATCCTCGCCACGAAGAGCACCAGTCTCAGTGTGAAAGCCACCGGCCCAGGCCTGAGCTATCAGTGGTTCTTCAAAGGCCAGCCATTGCCAAACACGAACCGCGACACACTGCCCATCACGAACGCTGATCTCGATGACGCAGGAGCTTACAGCGTGACCGTGCGTAACAGCGCAGGCTGGGCTCATAGCATTCCCGTAATGGTTGTCGTCATCGCGAGGCCCATCGTGGCTCCATTCGACATCCCAAACCTCATCGTTGGTCAGCCTTATCAGCTGCAACTCACGGCTTCGAACAACCCCATCAGCTTTGCGATCAAGGGCCTGCCAAAAGGTCTGGTCTTTAACTCAAAGACCGGCCTCATCAGCGGCCGCCCAACCGAGATCAAGGCGATCAATAACATCGAAGTCATCGCCACGAATAAAGCCGGTCCAAGCGCCAAGGTGACGGACACCTTTGCTGTATCCGGCTTGCTCGCAGGCACCAGCGGCAGCTTCACCGGACCGCTAGGACGCTCGGGGGGTCTCAATGATCTGCTCGGTGGTGCGGTCAAGCTGGATATCTCCAGCCTAGGCTCCCTCAGCGGCACCATTACCCTTGGCAAAACAGCGCCTTACCGGATTGGTGCACCGCTAGACACCTCTGCCGCCTCACCGACCGCTCACTTCCACATCGAGCGTAAAGGATTGCCCGAGTTGCATATCGAACTCACTCTGGATATCGCCGCAAAAACCATCTTTGGCGAAATCAGCGATGACAGCGAAGTTCTTCCCTTTGTGGCACGTCAAGCTTTGTCATCCGCCGGTAATTTCTCAGGCGATTACACCTTCGCTCTACCGCTCAGCGAATCGGATATCGGCGATCCAACCATCCCGCAGGGATACAGCATCGGTGCTTTCAAAATCGCCTCCGCAGGAGCTACCACGGGCGTGGTTGTGACCGCTGACAACAACAAGATCACCTTCGGCGGTGCTCTGGAAATCGACGGCAAGTTCACGCTCTTCGGTCCCCTCTATAAAGGCGCAGGCTCCGTAGTCGGGCTGCTCAGCATCGACGCAGCGACGAACGACCTAGCCCTCTCCGAAGTTTCCTGGTTCAAGGACGTCGTCGCCAAAGACCTCGTCTATGGCGATGGCTTCGGTCCCTTGGAGCTCGGTACCATCGGTCGGAAATACACCACGCCAGCGCTTAACGCCTTGGCACTCGGAGCCACCGCTGGAGCCAGCAATGCCCGCATCACCTTCGCTGAAGCCAGTGCTCCCAATCCAGTCACACGTTTGAACACGGGGCTCAAGATCGAGGCCGCCAAGGTCACCGCCGCCACGCCAAATGCTGGGAAAGTCACCCTCAGCATCGACAAAGGCAAAGTCGGCAGCTTCACGCCAGGCACCAGTGGCAGCTTCAAAGGCAGCTTTGAACTCACCGACTCCGACACCAGTGTCACACCGAACAAACCATTGACTCGCAAGTCCGAGTTCCAAGGCATGATCGTCGATAACGGTACAGAGATCAAAGGCTACGGCTTCTTCCTCCTCGCGAAGATGCCTACGACTTCTCCAAGGACCACGTTGTCCAACTCGCCAAGACTTTCGGGCAGCGTGCTGCTTGAGAAGGTAGCGGTTACCCCATAAACTCAGATTCCACTTCCTCGGCGGACGGTCCGCCGAGGAAGTTTTCTTTTTCCTCATGCTTCTTTCTCCAGCACAGACCTTTACGTACAGAGGTCCGCACAGCCAACGGTGTGGACCTCTGTTCGCCGCTCTTTGGCTGCTTTTGCCTTTCACGACTTTTGCCCATCACGGGCGCGACTTCATCCTTATTCAAGACAGCACCATTCCCGCACAATACAGTGGCGTCGCCATTGGCGGTTATGAGTGGACAAGCGATGGTGATACAAACGAATTTTCCTCAGAACCAGGCTTCTTTGTCGGCCTAGCCCCCGCTCTCGCCTTTGGCCTGTCAGCCGGCTTTTCCGATGAGGGCAATGGCTGGCATTACACCGGTGTCACGCCGCAATTTGTCCTTTCCATCCTTCCACCCACCGGCCCTATGAATTTCCGCGCAGGACTCTGGAGTGGCTACGAATTCGCCGAAACCTCAGATCATGTCGACAGCGTCAGCGCGGGCCACGTCCACAATCCCGGCACAGGCCCTGACGCTGGGCCACCCGTCGTGCATAATCATGGATCTGGCGGGCACGATCACGGCTCCCACGGTGGCATCCATCGTCACGGTGAGAGCGGTTGGTACAACCGCGTCATTCTGGAGGCCGATATCACGCACCACACTCGCGTCATTTTAAACCTCATCAGCTTCGTCTCTGGAGCAGGCGGTGGCCCCGGCTTCGGATACGCCGCCGGCATTCGACACGAGTTTAACCACGATCTCTCTCTCGGTATCGAGACCTTGGGCGACTTCGAAGAGCGGCAAAGTTCCCATCAGGTACTCTTCACCACCATGATCGGCCTTCCAAGTCATTTCTCCCTTCGCCTCGGAGTCGGTGGTGGTCTGACCCGTGCCGCGCCAGACTTCACCCTGCATAGCAGTGTACTGTGGCGGTTCTAATTCATGGATTCATCGAATGATGGATCATCTCTTCAGATCATGAAAAAGATGAATGCATTTTTAGATGGCTGAGCATTCGGCTCATCTGTTATGCAAGAGGCTTCCAACCTAACCATGACCTGCCTCACACCGACCCTCTGGGCACGGCGTGCGAAGATCGGCATGCTTGGACTCCTCGCGAGCCTGAGCCTGCCTCTGTCCGCCGCTGCTGCTGAATCTACCACGATCAATGCTGGCGATACCGCCTGGCTGCTGACTTCCACCGCGCTGGTCCTCTTCATGATGATTCCCGGATTGGCCCTTTTCTATGCAGGGCTTGTCCGTTCCCGAAATGTGCTTTCCATTTTCATGCAGTGTTTTGTGCTCACGGCTGCGCTCAGTCTGCTCTGGCTCGTTTGCGGTTATTCGCTGTCCTTTTCAGATGGTGGCAGCTTCTTTGGCGGCATGGGCAAAGCCTTCCTCAATGGCGTGACCACCACCGCGACGCGCGGCGATTGCCCGACGATTCCTGAACTGCTGCATTTCGCCTATCAAATGATGTTTTTCCTCATCACGCCGGGCTTATTCATCGGAGCCTTTGCCGAGCGCATGAAATTTAGTGCCATGCTCATCTTCAGCCTCGTCTGGAGCCTTGTCGTCTATGTGCCCTGCTGCTATGGCGTGTGGCATAAGGCGGGTGCCTTCCTTGGACTGACAGGTGTCATTGACCTCGCTGGCGGCATCGTCGTTCACATCACCGCAGGCGTTGCTGCGCTGGTACTGTGCATCGTTGTCGGCCCGCGCAAAGGCTTCCCAACCACTCAAATGCTGCCACACAATCTTCCTCTGACCCTCATCGGTGCTGGAATGCTCTGGGTCGGCTGGTTTGGCTTCAATGCTGGAAGTCAACTTGCCGCCAATGGCAGTGCTGCCATGACTCTGATCGTCACCCATATCTCAGCCTGTACCGCTGCCATTGTCTGGATGGCTATCGAGTGGATCAAATCTCGGCAACCCAGCGCTCTTGGCATTGCCACAGGTTCGATTGCTGGGCTTGCTGCCATCACGCCTGCTGCTGGCAAAGTCGGCCCGATTGGAGCCATCTGCATTGGCACGGCCTCCGCCATCATCTGCTGGATCGCTTGCGCCAAGCTCAAGAAAAAGTTCCGTTACGACGACTCGCTGGATGTCTTCGGCGTGCATGGTGTCGGCGGTTTCGTCGGCACCATCCTCGTTGCCGTCTTCGGCTCCACCTCCTTTGCTGGCGGCCTTGGCGATTTCCAAATCGCCACCCAGCTCAAAACTCAAATTCTCGCGGCCCTCTACACCACGATCCTCTCCGGTGTGGCCAGCTACATCATCCTGAAAGTCATCGCCCTCTTTATCCCCCTGCGCGTCAATAGCGATCAAGAGAGCCAAGGCCTCGACCTCGCCGAGCACGGCGAAGCGGCTTACAACGATTGATCATCCATTTTGCCAAGCCACTCAAGCAGTGGCTTGGCAAGTTAAGCGACGGCTCGTTCGCGCACTTCTTGGAGAATCGACATCAGCTTTTCCACCTGCTCGGGTGGAAAGACCCCATCCACCCCCTGAGGGTTAAAATCAATGTACGGAGATTCATAGAGCAAGTCGTGAGTCATCACGCCATGCTCGGTCAGATGGTCCACGATCAGGTTCACAAATTCGAGCTGGTTGGCAGACAACGTCCTGCCTTCTGCAAAGCCTGCGAGAGCTTTCTTCGCCGCTTCACGATCTAGGCCCACGAGCGAGCGGACAAACAACCCGAGCCCCTCGCTTTGCGTCTTCGCTTTCTCGACATCATCGGGTGTGCCGATGCCGTTCTCAATGAGAATGCGTTCCAGTTCGGCGAGGTCTGTCGCAGTCAGAGGCTCATTGCAGCGCAGCTTGTGGATGGCGATGTGGTCCTCGTGAGTTTTTAGGAAATGGCGGGCCTTGGCACGGAAACGCTCAAAGTTATCCGCTGAAGTGAATCCAGGCAGCTCGATCTCAGCCCCTGCGCCCATCTCATCTTCAAAGTTCGTGTATACCGGTTTGCGGGCCTGCTTATCGATCAGCTTAATCAGCAACCGCAGTTTTTTCCGTGCCTGTTCCAGCATCGGCAGGGTTACGTCCTGCCACCACTCATCGGTTTGGAGTTCCTGGATGAGCGGCATGACCTCCTTCACCATCGGGATGGCTTGTTTTTCCTCAAGCAGACCAGCAATGTCTTCGAGCTGCTGTTGCAGGCGGGCAAAGCCGGGCTCGGCACGCAGACGGGTGAGCTGGAGATTGAGTAAAAGTAGATCAAAGCGCTTCGCCTCTTCGTCTTCGGTAGGCAGTTCGGTTGGTAAGCCAGCGACATTCCGCGCCAGCTCATGCTGGGCCGTTTCATCAAGCGTCTGCCAGGCTTCGGGCTTGCGAAAGACCTCGATCAGCCGCCGCTGTGGGCGTACGAGAAAGTTCTCCTCATTCATCGCGGCCACTTCCGTCTGCAAAAGCACGGCGATGTCTTGACGCATTGCTTTCAGAGGATTGAACTGATCTTGGGCCACCTTCTCTGGAGCGGGCAAAGCATCCAGAAGGCCCATCAATTCCAGCCTGCGGGCAAAGAGACGCTTTGAGAGCGAGTCGTTGTTTGATCCGCCACTCTCCGGTGGATTCAGGCGGAAGAATTCCAGGTTCTGACAGTAGTCGAAGACGAAGAAGAACTGCTTGTGCAGGTCTGGGCCGAAGAGATTCGGGCAAAGGCGGGTGCCGCGACCAATCATCTGCCAGAACTTCGTCTTTGAGCGCACCATCTTGAAGAAGACGAGGTTCACCACCTCCGGCACGTCGATACCCGTGTCGAGCATATCCACCGAGATGGCGATGTGCGGGGCTTTGGCCGCGATGGAGAAGTCGTCGATCAAGGTCTGCGCATAGGGCAGGTCGCAGTGGATCACACGGGCAAAGCTGCCTTTCAGGTGCGGGTAGTTCGCGTCGAAACGCTCGGCGATGTATTCCGCGTGCGCTTGGTTCTTGGCAAAGATGATCGTTTTGCCGAGGCGATCACCACCAGCCACTTTTTGGCCGTGGGTCATGAGATGCTTCAGCACCTTGTCCACCGTGTCTTCGTTGAAGAGCCACTTGTTGATCGCTTCCGCTTCCACGCGATCGGGGATGTCGCCTTCCTCATTCCATTCGAGTTCATCCCACTTGGCTTTCTCTTCTTCCGTCAGCTCATCGTAGCGCAAGCCGCTGCGTTGAATACGCAAGGGGACCGAGACCGAACGCGGCGGCACGAGGAAGCCATCGCTCACGGCTTGATCCAGCGTGTAGGCATCTGTGGGCACGCCAGTTTCGAGCTCAAAGAGGCTGTAGGTATCGCGGTCGATCTCCTCGCGTGGTGTCGCTGTCAAGCCGACGAGCAGTGAGTCAAAGTAGCGGAAGATCGCGCCATACTTCTGGTAAACCGAGCGATGCGCTTCGTCGATGATGACCAGATCAAAGTGACCCGGCCCGAAGCGGCGCTGGCCGTCCTTCGTTTCGTCGATGAGGCCCATCATCGTCGGGTAGGTGCTGACATAGACGCGGCCTTGGGCGTTCTTTTCCGTCACCAGATTCACGGGTGCGGCATCGGGCAGGAATTTTTTAAAGCTCCCCACCGCTTGGTTCACCAGCGCCACGCGGTCGGCCAGAAAGAGCACACGTTTGGCCCAGTTGCACTGCATCAGCAGCTCGCTCAGGGCGATGACGAGGCGCGTCTTGCCGGAGCCCGTGGCCATGACGAGCAGCGACTTGCGCAGATGATCCACTTCAAAGGTCTCGCCCACACGGCGGATGGCGCGGTCGTGGTAGTAGCGCTCCACCGTCACCTTGTTGATCGGTGCATCCGCCAGCTTCTTCCGCGTGCTGCGGCGCTGGATCAGCAGCTCCAGTTCGTCCTTCTTGTAAAAGCCCTGCACCTCGCGTGGCGGGTAGTTCACGTCATCCCAGATCCAGTGCTCATAGCCGTTGCTCAGGAAAATGACGGGGCGCTGGCCAAACATCTTCTCCAGGCAGTCGGCATACAGCTTCGCCTGCTGCTGGCCGATCTTTGGACTCTTGCGGGTGCGCTTGGCTTCGACAATGCTCAGCGGCTTGCCGTCATCGCCCCACTGAACGTAATCGACGAAACCCTCGCCCAGCGCGTTCGGCATTCCGGTCACGGGGAATTCACGATCCCGCTCCTGATCCAGCGGCCAGCCTGCTTCCTTGAGCAGCAGGTCGATAAAATAATCCCGCGTTTCCGTCTCCGAGTAATCGTGCGTGTCCGGCTGTGCCGCGTTCACCTTTTTCGCCTCAGCGATCTCGGCGCGGAGCTTCACCAGCTCGGCATCCAAGGCTGTTTTGTCCGAGAGCAGTGTTTTGAGGTTCTCGTCCTTCTCGCGAAGCTGGGTCTCCAACTTCTGGAGCTGATCCAGCGTCTGAGGCGGTATTCCGGCTGACTTCGGCAGCAGCTCGGGATTAAAGACCAATTCCACGGGCTTCGCGCCGCGTGAGTAATGCCGCGCCAGCCAGAAGCAGACGTGAAACAGCTCCTTCACCGCCATCAACGCATCGTATTGGCGCACTGGCTTGCTGCTATGTACCGCTAGATTACCCAGATCCTTGATGGCGTTCGCCTTGTAGAAAACAGCATCCCCCACCGCCTTGCGAAAGCCCGGCGCATGAATCAGCGCACTCAGGTTTTCTTGATAGGGCAGCGTTAGGGATGAGTCATGCTTGTACAGCCACCCCACCGCCATCTCCAGCGCCCGCCGAGCGTAAAAGCACGCCGTGCGCGGGTCAGGATGCACCGCAGCTTCGGCCTTCACCGCCGCCTCATGCAGGGCGGGCCATTCAGCGGCGAGAAAGGTAAAGTGGGAAGGCATGCAAGGAGGCAGCTCTGATTGCTTGGCAAAGCAAGGTTGTTTGCTAAACTCTGTCAACATAAGCTCACTCATTGACACCTTGCACCTCAATAATTCCCTTAATTGAAATCGGTCCTCGCACGGCAACCGGCTATTCAAGCGGTGCTCATCGCTGCCTTGGTCAGGATGGCAGGTATTACTACGTGAAGTCACCGCAGCTGGCAGGGTCTAAAGCCGTGATCTCCGAATGGCTCTCAGCGGGTTTGGCTGAAGGGATGAAACTTCCAATGCGGGAGGCTTCAATCGTTCATATTCCACACGAACTTATCACAGCCGATCTCCGCTCGTTAGGTCACGGCTTGGCTTTTGGATCGCTGGAGCTTGCCCATGCAGATGAACTGCCGTTCTCAGCTGTAGCTAATTTACCCGCCAATCTCCGAGCCGAGCTTTTCATCTTTGATTACTGGATTCAAAATGCAGACCGCGCTCTAGGAGCCGCAGGTGGAAACCCCAATCTTCTTGTCGCATCGGGCACGCCTTTAGCGATGATTGATCATGGAAATGCGTTCGACACAGAGTTTAATCTTCCAGATTTTTTAGATCACCACGTTTTTTCTGCTCACCGTTTCCGTTGGCTAGGGATTCCTGAACGGCAGGACTGGGAAGCCCGTGCCACAGAAGCTATTCAGCTTGTCTCAGCTCTCTGGAATAGCATCCCTGACGAGTGGCATGAAAATAGCCATGGCGAAAATCAGCATCAGATGACGCTGGAAAACGTTCTGTTTCTGCTCAATCGTTTCTCCAGTGATCAGAATGCTTTCTGGGCACCTCTTTTAATCTCATGAATACTGCTTGGAATTACGCGACACTCGCTTTCCAGCCGTACCCGGATGTTGGCGAATTCGTCAACGTTGGCGTACTGGCGCTGGCGGTGCCTGCTCGTGTCCTCGCCTATCGTCTGCTGCCAGCGCAAGCCACCGCACGTATTCATGGCTTTTTTCCTGAGTTGGACATCGCCATCTACAAAGAAGGCCGCCGCCGTATTGAAGCGGAGCTTCAGCGTCTGGAAGCCACCATCAATAGCACTCAGGGAGAAGGTATCCGTCATCCCCGCGCCGCTGCTGAGCAGCCGCCACTTCCAGGCACCGAAGTGCAGGCAGATACTCTATTCAAAGCACTCACCGCCCCGCGTGATGGCCTATTCCGTTTTCATACTAAAGGCACCCGGCTCGCAGCCGACCCAGCAGCCCTGCTTGATGCTCTTTTTGACCGTTACATCACCCGCAACACGGCTGAGAGCGACGATCCCGAGGAAATCCGACTCGTCCGTCAGGTGGGCGATTGGCTGGAACAGTGGAAGCTCCGCCGCTTCTACCACAAAGACGTTCGAGTTGGCCCGGATGAGTATCCCATACGCTTTCCTTTTGGCTTCCAACCAGACCCGAAAGCTGCTCCTCAAAGAGTGATTAAACCGCTCAATCTTGACCAAGCCAAGCCGCTTCAAATCTATGATCATGGCGATCAATGGGTGAACCGCATCGTCCGCTTGCAAGATTTGAGTGCCTTGCCAGCTCGAGTACTACTCCCTCTCAAGATGCCCCTTGCCACCCGTGGCGCTGGCCGCGCAGCCATTCAGGCTGCTGAAGAAATCTTTGCCAAGCTCGCCAAAACTCGGGTCACCCTCGCTCAGGCAGATGACACCAAGGCACTTCGTGAGTTTGCAGAAATCGCTCAGGAGACGACGCTCACGCTGACGGCTTAGTGTTTCGGCCAGTGGCGTTCCAAAGCCTGGAAAACCTCCGGCGTCAATTCGCGCACCATGCGCGGAGATGGCACGATGTTGGAGCCTGCGCTTTTCAGGAGTTCCGCCAGCGTGAGTTTGCCAATGTCTGGCTTCCGACTGCTACGGAGATAATAGAGGAAGGTCGAGTTCTCGCTGTTCGCTCTTGCGAGGATGGTAGTGGGGGGAATGACCGTGAGGTGGTTGGTCTTCGAGTGACTGCCCTCGGCCACGATCATGAGGTCTCCCACTTTCGACTCTTTGCGCATCTTGCTGCTGCCTCGGAGTCTGACCCAGTCTAGTTCGTCTCGGTCCACGTCGCGCTTGGCGGCCAGTTTGCTTAGGGCACGTTCATTGGTTGCCTGCTCTGCAGCGGACATGCGTTCTTCGTCGATGGGGGTCACGCCCACAAGCCAGCGGCGGGTGCCCAGCTTCTTGGTCAGGCTCGTTTTGGCCCTTCCTTGGCCACGGCCGCCTCGGCGCACGACGGGCAGTTTTGTGAGAGCCACCAATTCCCGCCGGGTGAGAAGGCGGGAGATTTCCCGCAGTTGCTGGATGTAGGCACGGGCCTGACCGACGACGGAGCTTTGATCGGTCAGCACCGCGCACTCGTGCAGATTTGGCGAGTTCCCGGAGAGGTTGCCGGAGCCGATGATGGCTGTGTCATCCATCACGAGCAGCTTCGCATGCAGATGGGGGCAGTTGTAAATCTGGGCACCGGCATCGTGCGCATCCAGCAGCACTTGAGCGGTGGTTTCACCCGAGGTGATGGCTCCGCGTGTGGCATCCACCACCATCACGTCGTCCTCGCCAAACTTGACCGTCTCCGCCGTGACGTAGGCGATGGCCGCGAGGCGCGTTTCGGCTTTGCGGGAGAGCTTGGCGGCGACTGGCCAGAGATCGGAGGTCAGGAGGCGGTTCATGGAGCTGAATCAAGGATGGGGCGGCTCAACTTTCAAACTCCGGCTAAACCGTCCAAACGCACGAAGAGCAGGGCTAAGGTTTTGACGAACGTCTCGTTCGTTAAAAGTTCCGTCAGTCCATCGCCCCCGCTCCGCCACCACCTGGCGGATCTGCTCGAGAATGCGGTCCGCAGTTGCTTCATCGGGTACCTCCGTTTCGTTGATTATCACGTCGTAGTGAGTGGAACAACGGGTCAGGAAATACGCATACTCACGCGCTGTGTTGGGTTTGAGCCCCTCTGTCTTTTGTAACCAGTCTCGGTAATCTTCAAAACGTTGCAAGGGCAGATCAGGCCAGTCGAGTGTTTCGAGTTCTGCGCGGGTGAGTTTGCCGTGTTGGGCAAAGGCGGCGTCCAAGCGATCATTGAGCCAGTGATAGGCTTGGGCGGTCAGTTCTACCGCAGGCTGTCGGTTGAGAGAGGCTCGAGGATTGATGTCTTGAAGTCCTGCGTGGCTTTTTCTCTGACTGGCAGCAAAGGAATCGACCCCCAAGGCATCAATCAGCTCCGAAAGCAGGATTCCGTTGGCGAGCGTCCCTGCGACGAATTCTGCTCCATGCACACGCACATACATCGGCCACGTCGCCTTCCATGAGCGCTGATTGATCTCCTCGGGAGAGGCCTCATCGCGTTTGGGCACATGGCGCATGGCGGTTGCTCTGCCGTAGATGACCGTATCATGAGGGTTCTCCACAAAGTGGGCCATGAACATGATCGCCCCCTCTTCCACTGAACGCGGATGCTTGCTGTAGGTGCATGCCCAGTGCGAACCGGAGCCCCGCACCTCCTCCAACACCGGAGTTTGCAGTTCAATCCGGTCATTCCCTTGCCCGAAAAACTTTACGAACGCCTGTGGTGCCTCTGTCTGGTTGTTTGGGTATGCCACGGCAGGAGAGAAGCCACCGGAAGTTTCCACTCCAGCGGCAGTGCCTTCATCCGCCAATGCGGCATGGTGCGATGGACGAGAACCTGTCACCTGCACGGCTTTGATCTGTGCCTCCCAGCTTTCCAATGTTGGCAGATCGAGGTCATTACCGGCTCGCTTCCACAAGGATACAAAATACTCCCGGCAGCGCTGGACAACCTCCGGCTGGCTGCTCACAAAGCCGAATTCGTGATTTCGAAGTAGCGCAGCTTCCGTGAGGTTGGCGGATGTCACGATGGCCCTCTCCTCACCAAAGAGGTAGAGCTTGGCATGAAGTCCTTTGATGCCACGAACCTGCGCCCCGTGCTCCAGAAGCAATCGCAGCGCAGCCGTGTCATTCACCCCATCGCACATTTCTCCGAGGTGAAAACGCGTGATGACCTGAATCAGCTCCGGACGCCTTCTGGAGAGCAACCGCCTTGCTGTGCGCTCCTTGATGAAGGGGCACACCACCCGCAGCTCTGCAGAATCAGTGGCAACAGCGTCGCCAAGCACTTGGTCCCAGCCACGGTCGATGAGTTGGAAAGAGGGCTGCATAAATCAAAGCTCACCCCGGAAGGCGCGGGGCTGGGTTTTGGAGAACGTGAAAATCGCTCATCGGCTCTTAATTCCAGTGTTGTCGATTTTTGGTGAGACATCTTCAGGCCCAAATGAACTCCGGAGTGTTTGAACTGTGTTTTCGATCTGTTCGACAAGATCGTTCACGGCCTCGATGACGGCAGCATTCAGTTCATTTTCGCTGTCGCATCTACTTGCCTCAAGTTGCTCAAGGTATTCTGGGTGGCTCACCACATCGTCCACATTTCCGTCTGGAGAACACTCATTCAGCAGTTCTTCCGTAAGGCGGCTCGCCACGGCTGCTTCACAGAATAGTTTTGGTATCGACTCGTTGTATTGTTGTTCATCGAAGTAGCGGACGAATTCGATTACTTCATTCAAAACATGTGCGTTGAGAATTTCTTGGTCCCCACCACACTTTTCCAGCAGCTCTTTGGCAGCGACTCGGCACTCGCTCAGAAAAGCCGTGAGTTTTGCCGAAATACAGATGCCCTGTCTTGGTCTCCAATCTGGATCTTCAGTCCACTCTTGGTCGTCCGACAGGATGAACCCGTTTTCCTCACGAATTGAGCGGACGATTTCAAAACGCCAATCCAGAAGTTTCAAAAGTGGGCTCGCCGCCTTGGAAGCGGCAGCTTTGAGCATAGGAAGTGACGAATCACGAATGCGATTTATGAAGACCTGAAGCTCATCAACTTCAGTTTTTTCTGTGAGCAGCACCCCTGCCTCAAAATTCTGTGCGGAGGCTTCGGTGAAATTAGCTGAGCCCACATAGGCAATGTCATCGACGACAAGCGCTTTCGCGTGGTTCTTGAAGCAGAAGTAAACTTCAGACGCACATTCAAAATTCTCTGGGTTCAGATTGTCCAAATAAGCCCCCAACTGGTCTTTCATCTTCTCTCGCTGCCCTGCGAAGTAGTGTTCCCACCTGCTCGGAATGCTCGTGATAACCGTTAGATGACTGGTCGCTGGGAGTTTCCGCAAGGCCTTCCACAAGTAGCTGTCGCGGCTTTTTTCGAGAGACCAAGTCACAACCGTGACTCGCTTGGCCGTCGATATGTTTTCCAGCAAAGGCTGGAAGCCATGTTCCCTATGTGAACAACGTAGTTTCATTCAGTGGCTTCAAAGTTCACCCCGGAAGGCGCGGTGCTGGAGGGTGGCGAAGAGGGCGTCCTGCTCCGCCAGCGCCGTGCGCTGCGCCGCCTTCAGCTTCTCCACCGCCCCCACCCGACGGGCAAATTCTTGCTGGAGGGCGATGGGGGGGAGTGGGATTCTCAGGTTCCTTACATCCACAAGATGAAGATGCTTGATGGCGACGCCTTTATTTTTGCCAAGAAGATGAGCCAGCATTGAAGGCGCACGAAGTAAACCCGTCAGGAATTGACCTTCGATCAGCTGCCGGTCATGTTTGATCAGGCAGAGGCTTTCGAACAAGCTGAACTGGTGTGAGCGGTCGATGATTGCGACGTTTCCGAGAGAGCCGCTCTTGGCTAGCAAGATGTCCCCAAGCTCGGGGTTGCACCTCTTGATGAGGTCACGGTGCTCCTCTTCGGAGATATATTTCCCCGTCCCCCAGGCTATTCCGCCTTCTTTGAGGTCTTTTGCCGACAGAAACTCAATCCCACATTCTGTGTAATTCGGGGTCTTGTGCGTCCCGTCTGTGATCTTGTTGGCGATGTCTTCCAGCAGACATGTCTTCCATCCTTTTGGATTCATCATCGGATCGCCGAAGAGGTCGAGGAAGAGGGATTGGGTGAGGGAGTCGAGTTCGGCGAGGGCGGCGCGGCGCTTCGCCCGCAAGGCCTCCGCCCGGTCCAGCACCTCCGCGATCCGCCGCTGCTCCGCCAACGGCGGCAGGGGGATTTGGAATTCTGCAATCTGGCTAAAAGTAAGCGCCTGCCGCGTTCCGCCGTGCTGAAGCCTATCTATCTCAGCCTGAAAAGCAGTGCTGCTGATCAGGTGTGTAAGATACCGGGTCAAAAGCTTGTCCGTCTTTGAGCGGATAATGCAGACATGTTGATTCACGTTGGCTCTGACATCCGCCAATTCAAATGCGGCTACACGTCCAATGGAAGCCCCTGTGATATTCAACAGCACATCCCCCTGACGAACGCGCGAACGAGTCATGCCAGCGTCGATCTCGTCAGTTACATAAGCGACGTCATCGAGTGTTAACTCGTTCATCCGCACATTTTGGCTTCGGATGAGCATCACTGGCCCTTCTTTGAGGTAGATCTCCGAGCCTCCCTTGGGTGTTGAGCCACTGGAAATGAGAGTGGTGAGGTCACCGAGCGTGCCCTTTTTCCATTCGGCATTCGTCATTCTGATTTCGTCCTTCACCTCAGCATCCCCTCCAGTTCCTTCATGCCCTGGGCGATGTCTTTCTCCAGCTCGGCGAGGCGGGCGAGGATCTCGCCGGGCGGGCGGTGGGCGATTTCTTCGTGGATGACTTCTTTGTAGCGGTTCAGGGAGAGGTCGTAGTTTTGGGCGGCGAGGTCGGCTTTGGGGACAAGGAAGGATTGGGCGGTGCGGGGCCTCGCAAGCTCGACGGAGTTGATAGTTGATGGTTGAGAGTTGATAGCCGGACGCAAAGTGCGCCAGCGGCTGAGGACATCGGGGAGGTTGTTTTTGGCGTGGTCTTCGGGCGAGAGCCCTACTCCGCCAAGGCTTCGAAGGGCTGGGGGCGTTGCCCCCAGTTTTTCGGGCGGGAGGAGTTCGGTGCGTTTGTCGTCGAGGGATTGGCCGTCGGCCTGGACGTCGTAGAACCAGACGTGGTCGGTGCCGCCGGAGTTGGTCTTGGTGAAGAGGAGGATGGCGGTGGAGACGCCAGCGTAGGGCTTGAAAACGCCACCGGGCAGGGAGATGACGGCGTCGAGCTTTTGTTCCTCGACGAGCATTTTGCGCAGGGTCTTGTGCGCGGTGGAGGAGCCGAAGAGGACGCCGTCCGGCACGATGACGGCGGCACGGCCACCGGGTTTTAACAATCGGAGGATGAGGGCCAGGAAGAGCAGCTCGGTCTTTTTGGTTTTGACCATCTGCTGCAAATCTTTGGCACAGCTCTCGTAGTCGAGGCTGCCGGCGAAGGGCGGATTGGCGAGAACGAGGGTGTATTTCTCCTCCTCGCCCGCGTGGTCCTGGCCAAGGGAATCCCGGTAGCGGATGTCTGGCTGCTCGACGCCGTGGAGGAGCATGTTCATGCTGCCGATGCGGAGCATGGTGTTGTCAAAGTCGTAGCCGTGGAAGGCCTGCTCGTGGAAGTGCCGCTTCATCTGCGGATCACGCAGGATCTCGGGCTGGTGATCCCGCAGATACTCCCCAGCTGCGACGAGGAAGCCGCAGGTGCCGCTGGCGGGATCACAAATCGTGTCCTTCGCGGTGGGGGCGGTCATTTCCACCATGAGCTGGATGATGTGGCGCGGGGTGCGGAACTGGCCGTTCTGCCCGGCTGCGGCGATCTTGCCGAGCATGTACTCGTAGAGGTCGCCCTTCGTATCCCGGTCCTCCATGGGCACCGCGTCGATCATATCGACGACCTTCGTGAGCAGGGCGGGCGTGGGGATGGTGAAACGCGCGTCCTTCATGTGGTGCGCGTAGGTGGAGCCATCGCCGCCGAGGGTGCGGAGGAAGGGGAAGACGTGGTCATTGACGACCTCGAACATTTCCTTGGCCTCGAAGTGCTTGAAGCGGCTCCAGCGCAGGTCGTCGTAGCTGCGTTTCTTTGGATCCGCGCCCTCGGGGAAGATGCGGCGGTCGAGGGGCCGCTTCAGCCGGGCGGCTTTGTTTTCCTCCAGGGTGTGGAGGTCGTCGAGGCGCTTCAAAAAGAGCAGGTAGGTGATCTGCTCGATGACCTCCAGGGGATTGGAAATGCCGCCTGTCCAGAAGGCATTCCAGAGGGCATCGACTTTGCTGCGGATTTCACCGGTGATCATGGGGCGGAAGGAGACGAAAATTGAGCAGGAAGCATGAAGCACCCTATCGGCTCAGATTTGAGCCACAAGTGAAACGCTCACCGATTGACCGGCCTGTTGAATTCAAGCCAAGGCCTTGCGGCGCTGAGGCTTTTTGAGCGCTTTGGCGGCAGGCAGGCGGACGGCGGGTTTTGAAGGCTTCGTGGCTTTCGAGGCTGGGGACTTGACGACGGTTGTGTCCGTGATGCCCTGGGCTTCTTTGAGGGCGCGGAGTTCTTTTTCTACTTCGCCCAGGCGACGGGAGGTGGCGTCTAGTTTTTTGGCGACGAGACGAGCCACGAATTCAAAGAGGGCGGCGTGAAAGGCGGGGTCTTCTTCACGCGGGTGGATGTCCTGAAGGAACTTCTGATCAACGGCCAAACAGAGGGCACGGCTGCTGGCGATCACTGAGGCGGCACGCTTGTCCTGATTGACGAGCGCCAGTTCACCAAAGACGTCTCCGACTCGGGAAATAGCGGCCACTTTTTTGCCACTGATGCGGACCTCTAGCTCACCATTCAGCAGGATGTAGATGCGGCTGTCGATGGTGCCTTCCTGGATGATGATGTCGTCTTTATCGCATTGGAGCAGGCTGGAGGAATTCAGTACATCGTCCAGTTGCTCGTCACTGAAACTGTTTAAAAAAGGGACCGCGTTTAAGGGGGCAGGCAGGCGACCTTCTTCGTGAATGTAGGCGTACTCTTTCATATCTCCGCACAGTATTCCACGGATGCAGCACAGGGAACAAGATCAATCATGAGAATGATGCATTTTTTTAAAAAGGCCTCGTTCTAGGTGCCAAAGCAGCGATCGCCTGCATCGCCCAGACCTGGGACGATGAAAAACTTGTCATTCAAGCCTTCATCAATGGCGGCGGTAATGATAGGCACGTCAGGATGCTCCTCCGCCATGGCCTCGAGTCCCTCGGGACTGCTGACCACACAGATGAAGGTAATGCGTTCAGCACCAGCGGCCTTGAGCTGCTTGATGGTGAAGCAGGCGCTGCCACCTGTGGCCAGCATGGGATCGAGCAGGAAGACTTCAGATTTCCATAAGCTGCCGGGGATTCTGGCAAAGTAAGGTTTTGGCTGAGCGGTCTCTTCACAGCGAGAAATGCCGATGTGGGCGACGATAGCGTCTGGCACCAGCGGGTGGATGGCCTCTGAAAGTCCTAGTCCAGCACGCAGAATCGGCACAAGGATGATGGGGCGTGCAAAGGTCTGTCCTTGGGTCTCTGCCAGAGGCGTCTGGATGTTGACAGTCTCAGTCTCCAAAGCACGCGTAGCCACGGTGAAAAGAATTTCAGCCAACCGATGCAGATGCCAGCGAAACTGGGACGTGGACGTCTCCTGCCGCCGCATGGCCGTGAGGTGGATCTGAGCAAGGGGATGAGAAACGACGAGAGGGGCAGGGTTCATGGGCGCGAGAATACGAACATCATTGTCTCTCACAGATTCTGGGAGGCCAACAGATTTCTGATTCAAGGCAACTGCCTGCAATTCTGACTAGGCCTGCCAAAGAAGTGTAAGCCTAGTCGATGTGAACCTATCAATTCCCAGTCGGAGCCGCTGGCACTGGGGTGGCTGGCTTGACCTCTTCTAGTGCAGGACCTGGGGCCGGGGCAGGAGATAGGGCTGGGCCACCGATGGTTGGTGGTGTTGTTACCGCAGGGCCATTTGGGTCGCCAGGAGCGAGTGTGGTGGCTTCAGTCGTCGCGGCTTCGGCTTCGGCAGCTTTCTGCTTGGCGGCGGCTAGTTTTGCGGCGTTGGCAGCGGCTTTTTGATTCGATTGCTTGATGTAGGTGGCGTAGTCGGGGCCACTGCCGGTGATGGTCACTGGGGTGCCGACGGAAATGTTCTTGAAGATGGTACCGGCAAATTTAGACGGCAGGCGGATGCAGCCATGGGAGGCTCTGCGACCAGGGCGGGGGATGGCTCCGATATGCATGCCGACTCCGTCTCCGGTCAGTCGCATGAAGTAGGTCATCTTGGCTGGCTCAAAACTGCCTCCAGGCGGCAACAGATCGCGCCCTTGTTTGAAATCTGAGTTGACCAATTTACCAGCTGCATCAAACCCTTTACCGTAAAGATTGGAAACTTTGTCGGCGATTTTTTCCAAGACTTTGAATTCTCCAGTTGGAGTTGGGAAGCTGGTGATGCCGCTGGCGACATAGGTCCAGCCGATCTCTTCATCCCCGTTGTAAAGACGAGCTTTTTGTTCGTCTACATTGATCTTCACGGAGGTAATGCTCTTACCCTCGCCATGCCATTCGAAGAGGCCTGTTGGCTTTTTGGCGACTTCTGGGGTTGGTGGCGGTGGCGGTGGTGTCGTCTTACAAGAGGCAAGCCAAAGTGCGGAGACTAGGAGAGAACCTTTAGCCGTGAGATGCAGGAGACGTGTAGGAGTCATAACGATTCAAACTACGCCTAGGTTAGCAGCGAGTTCAAGCTCCGTCATGATATACTTTGTCCCTACTTTTGAAGAAGCAGATCCCAAGGCAGATTCACAATGACATCTGCGCCATGTTCTTGAAGCTCAGCCACGCTACGGAAGCCCCAGCTGACGCCGATGCCGCGCATGCCTGCGTTTTTAGCAAAGGCCATGTCGATGCCTGAATCACCTACATAGGCACAGTCAGCCGTGGTGAGTCCCAGCAGGGCTGCTGCCTCATGAGCTCCGGCAGGATCGGGCTTTCGCGGCACTTCGTTACGCTGTCCGAGCACAACCGCAAAGGTGTCTGCTGGGAAAAAGTGGTCGCAGCAGAGCTGGGTAAAGTGGTGCGGCTTATTGGAAATGCAGCCGATTTTCATGCCTCGGCCCTTCAGTTCATCCAGCACGTCCTGCATGCCTGCATAAACGATGGTCTGATCATGCCAGCCATTCTGATACTGCTGCTGATAGCTGCTGAGACAGCGATCGATGATGTCATCTGTTCGCGCTGATTCAGGCAGGGCACGACTCACAAGCTGCCTCATGCCGTCGCCAATGTATTCGGGGAATAAAGCTAAATCACGCTCTGGATAACCCTGCTCCACGAGCATGCGGTTGACCGCAGAGGCAAGGTCTTTGAGCGAGTCAATCAGGGTGCCATCGAGATCGAAGATGTAAGCTTTTAAAGAAGACATGAGACGCTCATGTCGGAGAGGAGCCACTCGACTTCAACTGGCATCATGATGAAATGTGCATTCTATCGGCGCACCTCGCCCTTGGTCACGTCACCTGAATCATCCAACGCCATGATTTGATTGATGGTCTTGAAGCGACCTTTATCCTCAAAGGCCCAGACGACTTTTTTGTCGGGAGTCACTTCGATGAACTGCGCCTGCTCACCGAGGTGTCCGTGACCGAGATAATTGGCAAAGATCGTGTTCCCATCCGGCAGACGATGACAGCCAGCCATGAGTCGGAGTGGATGAGCAGGGAGATCGTTCTCGCTGAGTTGCCAAACGGTCTTTCCCGCAGGATCGACTTCGACGACTTGATGTCCATCTCCGCAGGTGATGAGTAAGTTTTGATTGGCTAATTGCACGACTTCATGCGGATCACCCGTCACTGGCACCTCACGCAGCACTTTGCCATTGGCATCGAGCTCCACGATCTTGCTCTCGCCTTTAAAGCAAACGAGGTAGTGGCCATCCGACGTTTTCCGTGTACCGCGAAATTGATTGTGCAGTTTCACGCTATCCTTGGTCACCAGCTTGATTTCCTTGGCAACTTTTCCCGCACGATCCACTTCAATGATGCGGCTGCTACCGCACTCAATGACCAGCACATTGCCATTAGGTAAAGGCTGACAGCCATGGCATTCGACCTTTTCAGAAGCCACGTATTCCCAGACGACTTTTTTCTCCCTCGTCACTTCCTTTGCGCCCCCACGATAGGCAAAAAGAATGTTTCCGCTCGGTAGTTGCCAGCAGTCCTGCGGCTGCTTCGCCTCCACCTGCCATTCGATTTCGCCTGCGGCAGAAAGGATCGTCACCGTGCCACCACTGTAGTCGCAGCAGAGGATCGGGCGTGCGGCCATAAGGCTGCCGGTGAAGATGATAAGCGTTGTCAGTGCGAGAGCGAATTTCATGGATGAGATCAAACGTGATGTGAAAGCGGATCTTCCACTTAGCGTCTTCTTGTTTTATTCCTTGCACGCTAGCCAATGTGGCGGACCAAGAAAGCATGCTCGCTGACTACCACACTCACACGCCACTTTGCCTCCATGCGGAGGGGAATCCGGTGGAGTATGCACGACATGCTCAGAGCATTGGTTTGGCTGAGGTTGGATTCTCTGATCATAATCCCATGCCGGAATTCTTTGATGATTGGCGGATGCTGATCACGGATTTACCGCGCTATTTTGAACTGGTCACAGAGGCCCGCGAGGCACTGCCAGGATTCCCAATCCGGCTGGCGCTGGAGTGTGATTATCTAGAGGGAAAAGAAAAGTGGATCGAAAAAACCGCAGGGCTGGGTGAGTGGGACTATCTCATCGGCAGCGTGCATTACATTCATGGTGGCATCGCGGTGGATGATCCCCAACACATGGCGCGCTGGACGACTGCGACAGACATCGAGCACATGTGGTCGGTGTATTGGAAGCTCTATGAAAAGATGATCCGCACCGGACTCTTTGATTTTTACGCGCATCCTGATTTGGCCAAAAAGTTCGGTTTCCGACCTGCGGTGGATTTACGCCGCTATTATGAGCCTGTGATTCAGGCGCTCCTGGATACCAATGCGGTTATGGAAGTGAGCACCGCTGGCCTACGCAAAGAAGTGGCCGAAATTTACCCTGCCCGAGAGATGCTGGAGATGGCTTATTCAGCCAAGGTGCCCATCGTAATTAGCTCAGACGCGCATAAGCCGACAGATGTGGGGGCCGACTTTGATCAGGCTTTAAAACTCGTGCGCAGTGTCGGCTACACCACCACCGTGCGCTTTGAAAAACGTCAGCGCCGTGAGGTGCTCCTACCAGAAAGCTGGCCCAGCGCATGATTTGGCAAACAAGACAACACCGGATCGAGTTCCCACGCCGTCCACTGGTGATGGGCATCGTGAATATCAATGACGACTCCTTCTGCGGGGACGGCACGCTAGATCCAGATAAGGCGCTGGCGCAGGCCGAGCAGCAGCTGCGTGATGGAGCTGATATCATCGACATCGGCGCCGAGAGTGCGCGGACGAATCGTGGACCGATCACCGAGGAAGAAGAGATCGCGCGACTCATGCCTTTTCTCAAGGCCTGGCCAGCCCTATTAGCCAAGTTTGAGCATGCTCCCTGGGATGCCGAGCAGCTCTGGCCGCCCATGCTTTCCATCAATACCTGGCGCAGTCCCGTGATCCGCGCCGTGCTGCCGCATGGCGGAGATCTGATCAATGACATCAGCGCTCTGTCGGATGCAACGAACGCGCGCCTCTGTGCTGAACATGGAGCTAGCCTGCTGATCATGCACAGCATCGGCCAGCCAAAGGTGCCGCATACGCACATCGGATATGCAGACATCCACGAGACACTGAAAACCTTCTTTGATGAAAAAATGGCTCTGGCTTTGAGCGCTGGTTTGAAGTCAGAGCAGATCATCCTGGATCCAGGGATCGACTTCGCTAAACAGCGTGAGGACAATCTAGCCATCTATCGCCACGCCGACCGCCTCCAGAAATGGGGTCGTCCCGTGCTGCTGCCGGTTTCTAGAAAAACCGTCATCGGCCAAGTGCTGGATCTACCGCAAGCCAATGATCGTGATGCCGGAACGCTTGCTTGCATCTCAGCGGGAATGAAGCGTGGCTCCCAGATTTTCCGCGTTCACAATGTCCGCGCCGCCGCACAAGTGGTGAAGGTTTTAGGGGCGTTTCATGGCTGAATCTCCATTAAATGTTCCAAAACATGACTGAGTTGCCTATCACAACCCAGATTCCAGTTTGACAGTCCTTCAGCCTTGCCTTATACACAACACCCCTCCTTCCAGACACTTTTATGGCCAATATCCGCTCTTCCGAAAAAGACATCCGCAAAACGATCAAGCGCACTGCAGCTAACTCTGCTGTGAAGAGCCGTATCCGCACTCTCCGCAAGAAAGTCATCGCCGCCGTCGAAAAAGGTGATGCTGCTACCGCTGCTATTTGCCTGAACGAGTTCACCTCGGCCTCAGATAAAGCTGCCAAGACCAAAGTCCTGCACAAAAACACTTCTGCTCGTCTCAAGAGCCGCCTTGCACTCAAGGTTGGTGCTCTGACCAAGAAAGCCTAATACCAAGAGGGGCTCTCCAATTTAAAAAACCCGCTGTGTCCATGTGACCAGCGGGTTTTTTGCAGCCATCAATCACGCGACAAATCCCATTCCATCATGATCACTCGTCTTCCTATCGCCCCAAACGGCCCGACCTTTTCACGCCTCATTTATGGCACCTGGAGATTCCTCGATGATACAGCGACCTCGAATTCTGCCGATCTGCTGAAGCGCCTGCACGCCTGCCTAGAACTGGGCATCACCACGCTGGACACGGCGGAGATCTACGGACTGTATCGGGTGGAGGAGTTCATCGGCCAGACTTTGAAGCTGGAATCAGGCCTGAGGGAGAAGTTCGAGATCGTCACGAAGTGCGGCATCTACGTCCCTTGTGATTTTCATCCTGACAGGAAGGTGGCCTTTTATAATGCAGAAGCCGCGCGATTGGTGAAGAGCGCTGAGAAATCGCTACGTCTGCTAGGCACGGATTACATCGACCTCTTTCTGGTGCATCGCCCAGACTGGCTGACCAGCGCGGATGAGACTGCCGCAGGGCTGAATAAGCTGATCAAAGAGGGAAAGATCCGCAGTGCCGGCGTCTCGAACTACAATGTGCATCAGTTTGATCTGCTGAACTCCCGCATGGACCAGCCTTTAGTGACAAATCAGATCGAGTTCAGCCTGCTGCACATGGACCCGATTTTTGATGGCACCGCCGATCAGTGCCAGAAACATCAGATCAAGCCCATGGCTTGGTCCCCTTTGGCCCAGGGAAAACTCATGGACGAGACCACGCCAGAGGGCACGCGCCTCAAGGCCAAAGCGGCTGAGCTTTCAGCCAAATATGGTGACGCTACGCTAGATCAGCTGGCCTACGCTTGGATCATGGCGCATCCATCCCAGCCGCTACCGATCATCGGCACCAATAAGCTGGAGCGCCTGATCGCCACGGCCAAATCAGCCGACATCAAGCTAGAGCGTGAAGACTGGTATGGCCTCTGGACGGCGGCCAAAGGCCACGGAATTCCATAACGCGAATGAAATCGGTGCTGTTCTCATGCAAACGAGTGCAGGCTCGATGAACTGAGGCATTCAACGACAAAGCCCCGCATCCCGCAGTCCGGGGAACTCAGCGCGCCAGTCACGAATGAGCTGGGCATCGATCTCAGAACGCAGAACTTGTTCTCGTTCGCCGGCATCGGCGATGATCACGCCCTGAGGATTGATGACCACACTGCGACCATTGTAGCTATAGTTAGGCTCAGTGCCGGTTCGGTTCACGCCGATCACATAGGCTTGGTTTTCGATCGCTCTTGCCTGAAGAAGTGTGAGCCAATGATTCACGCGTTTCACGGGCCAAGCGGCGATGTAGATCAGCACTTCGGCACCGAGCTTCACTGTCTCGCGCGCGAGTTCAGGAAAGCGTAAATCATAGCAGATTAGCGGTGCGATCTTCATGCTCCCCCACTCAAAGATTTGGGGACTGGTTCCTCGCTCATGCACAGCCGACTCACCGCCAAGGGAAAAGGGCTGCATCTTGGTGTAGCGCGCTAGCAGGGTGCCATCAGGTGCAACCGCCAGTGCTTGATTACGACCGAGGCCCTCCTTTCCCTTGGTCACGACGCCAGCGACGATGCAGCTTTGATACTCCTGTGCGAGTCTTTGGAGAAAGAGTTCTGTTTCGCCGCCTTCCGCCTCGGCTGTCACGGTCGTATCGCATGAAAACCCGGTGCCAAACATCTCTGGCAGAACGATGAGTGAACCGGGCGTAGGTCTGCGCAGCGCTAACAAGGCGCGTACTTGGGTGAAATTGGTCACCTTGTCTTCCCAAACGGAATCAAGCTGCACGGCAAAAATGTCGATCATCATGCTCTATGATGAGGCAGAGATTCAAAATGGGAATTGGCTTTTACGATTTGATCACTTAAACTTTGGTTATGGCCCAATACTCTGTTCAGCCCGGTGATAATCCCAGCAAGATCGCCAAGAAATTTGGTATGACTCTGGGGCAGTTTCAGAAGTTAAACCCCGGACTGGTCGAATGGGGAACAGAAAACTGGAAGGTACTCTTTCCGGGCCAGATCGTGAATGTGAATGGGGTCGTCACCGGAATGCCAGTGGAGGCAGAGGCTGCTGCTCCGAACAGTTTTGCCGCGCCACCACCCTGGATGCAGATCGCCATCATGGAGCAAGGTGTGCAGGAATGGGCACAAGGAGACAACCCACGTATCCTGGAATATCTGCGCAGTTGCGGCATCAGCGGCAATCTATTGAAAGATGAAACCGCCTGGTGTGCCGCCTTTGTGAACTGGTGCGTGCTGCGCTCCGGCTACAGGCCGCAGGGCAGCGCTCGCGTTTCTGACTGGTGGGGCTGGGGTCGCCCTGTCGCCGCCACTTATGGTGCCATTTGTATTACTCAGCCCCTGACCGTGGATCAGGCTGGTAGCGGCCACATTGGCTTTCTCCATGCCATGGATGCCACAAACGTCTGGCTCTTGAGCGGAAACTCAAAGAACCAGGTCCGAATCGCCGCCTACCCGAAGAGCAAGTTGATCCATAACGCACCTTACCGCTGGCCTTTCTAAAGGCTAGTCGATGAAGGAACAGATGTATTCCGCGATGCCGTCAGTGACAGCGATGTCGAAACCCGACTTCGCTGGCACGTCGAAAAACTGGCCGCCATTGTAGGTCGTCTTGGAGTCGCTGCCATCCAGTTTGACCTCACAGCTACCTGCTACGATCTCCATCCGTTCAGCCTTATCCGTACCGAAGTGGTAGCTGCCAGGATAGATTAGACCCAGAGTCTTTTTGCTGCCATCCGCAAAGAGAATGCTGTGGCTGACCACCTTCCCATCAAAATAGACATTGGCTTTGGCGACGGCAGTGACGTTGGTGAATTCGGTAGGAATAGCGGACATAGAGCGCGCAGAATGGCAAGCCTGTGAAAATGCTCAAGTACGTTTCTGGGTGCCTAAGTCGCTGTTTCTTTGGTTGACCGCCCCCCACATCACCTTCACTCTCGCGGTTCTTACCTCATGAAAGTTACCCTCCGCATCGTTTGTGCCGCCTTGGCGGTAGCCTCCACCGTCTCAGCTCAAACCGAGCCAGCAAAACCTGCTGAAACCGCGAAAACCACTGGCGAAGCTGCAGCTCCTGCGGCAAAACCCGACATGGACAAAGTCAGCTATTTCATCGGAAAAAACATCGGTGGCAACATCGCCAATAACTTCAAGCAACAGGGCGTCGATATCGACATCGAAAACTTCCTCCAGGCCATGCGCGACCAGTTCGAAGGCAAGCCAAGCAAATTCAAGGAAGAGGAGCTGACCGCAGCCATGGAAGCTTTTGAAAAAGTCATGCAGGGCAAGCAGGCTGAAATGCAAAAAGAAAAAGCCGCTAAAGCAGGTGACGTGAAAGCTGCGGGTGCCAAGTTCCTCGCTGAAAACGGCAAGCGTGAAGGCGTGAAGACCACGGCAAGCGGTCTGCAATATGAAGTCATCAAAGCTGGTGACGGCGCTAAGCCAGTGCCAACCGATAAGGTCAACGTCCACTACCACGGCACACTCGTGAATGGCAAAGTCTTCGACAGCTCCGTGCAGCGCGGCGAGCCGATCACCTTTGGCGTTCAGGAAGTCATCAAGGGCTGGACCGAAGGTCTGCAACTCATGAGCATTGGTTCCAAGTTCAAGTTCTTCATCCCATCCGACCTCGCTTATGGCGACGCTGGTGCAGGTGCTGACATTGGCCCAGGTGAGACCCTCATCTTCGAAGTCGAGCTTCTGAAGATCGAAAAATAATCCATCCACATTCATCTCAACGGCTGCCAGGCGACTGGCAGCCGTTTTTTATGCACAGCGTAAGTTCTTGACCCACCTGTCGTTTAGAAGAGCCCATCATGATCCGCCGACTCCTCGCCCTATTTACCCTGCTGACCTCTGCCGCCGTGGCCGCTCCGACAGCCACGCCGAACATTCTTTTCCTTTTCTGCGATGATCTCAGCACTCAGGTCATCAGTGCCTATGGAGAAAAAAGAAAGCTGCTAGAGACACCTGGCCTGGATCGCATCGCCAAAGAAGGCATCCGTTTTGATCGCTGCCTCGTCACCAACTCGATTTGCGGTCCCATGCGTGCCGTGATTCAGACGGGCAAGTACTCGCACCTAAACGGCTTTTACAATAACAGCAACAGTCGCTTTGACAGCAGTCAGCAGACCTTCCCGAAGCTCCTGCAAAAGGCCGGTTATAGCACCGCCGTCATTGGCAAATGGCATCTCATGACAGACCCGGTCGGTTATGATTACTGGCAGGTTTTACCAGGCCAAGGTGCCTACTATAATCCACCCATGATCGAAAATGGTAAGCCCGTGAAACATGAGGGTTATGTCACCGATGTCATCACCGATCTCAGCCTCGACTACCTGAAAAATCGGGACAAAACCAAACCCTTCATGCTCATGCTCCAGCACAAAGCCCCGCATCGTGAATGGGAACCTGCCCTCCGCCACCTCGGCCATGATCATGATCGAGTCTATGAGGAACCAGAGACGCTCTTTGATGCTTTTGAAGGCCGTAGCAAAGCGGTCAGTGATCATGACATGGGCATCGAGCGCACCATGACCGACCGCGACCTGAAGCTCGTGACTCCCGGCAACCTCAATGACGATCAGCGCAAGTATTGGAACGAATACTATGAGCCACGGAACGCCAAGTATCGCGAGGCCAACCTCACGGGCAAAGACCTCGTTAAATGGCGTTATCAGCGCTACATGCACGACTACACCGCCTGTGTGAAAAGCGTGGATGAAAGCGTGACTCGTGTGCTCGACTATCTCGACAAAGAAGGCCTGGCCGATAACACCGTCGTCATCCTCAGCAGTGACCAAGGCTTCTTCATGGGAGAGCACGGTTGGTTTGATAAACGCTGGATCTTTGAAGAGTCCTTACGCACGCCTTTTCTCGTTCGTTGGCCTGGAGTTTCCAAGCCAGGAAGCACCAGTGGGAAAATCGTTTCCCTGCTTGATCTAGCTCAGACCTTTTTAGACCTAGCAGGCCAGCCGCAGCCTAGCGACATGCAGGGCCGCTCTTTGGTGCCACTCTTCAAAGGCGAAGATCCAGCCGACTGGCGGAAGTCGTTCTACTACCACTATTACGAGTTCCCCGTGCCGCATCGCGTGCGCCCGCATTACGGCGTCATCACCGACCGCTACAAGCTCGTGCATTATTACAAACCCGATGTCGATGACTGGGACCTGTTGGATCGCCAAAAAGACCCGCTAGAAACCAAAAACTTCTACGCCGACCCCGCTTATGCCGACACCGTGAAAGAACTCAAAGCCGAGCTCACCCGCCTGCAAACCGAAGTCAAAGAAACCCTGCCTCCCCCACGCGAAGCCCATGGCAACGCACCCTTTGAAGGTGAGCCTGCGCAGCCCAAAAAGGGCAAAGGCAAAGGGAAGAAAAAAGAAGAATAGTCTCCAATCACCATGCGATCCATTGCCTTCATACCCATCTTCCTATTCATCCTGTCGCAGGCCAGTGCTGCCGATAAGCCTAACTTCATTTTCATCCTGTGTGATGATTTGGGGACCGGGGATGTGAAATGCCTGAACCCAGAAGGCAAGATCGCGACGCCTAACATGGATCGCCTGGCACGCGAGGGAATGGCCTTCACGGATGCGCATACGCCGTCTAGCGTCTGCACACCCACGCGCTACGGCACGCTGACGGGGCGCTACAACTGGCGCACCAAGCTTCAAAATGGGGTGCTGGGTGGATTGAGCCCGCATTTGATCCAGCCAGGACGCCTGACGGTGGCGGCGATGCTCAAAGCACAGGGCTACCACACCGCCGCCATCGGTAAGTGGCATCTCGGCATGGACTGGGTGATCAAAGATAAACAATCCGTCTCTGAACTGACCATTGAATCCCGAGATCAGGCTTGGAGCACGGACTTCACTCAACCCACGACCCATGGACCACTGACGGTAGGATTTGACCGCTACTTTGGCATCGCCGCGTCTCTAGACATGGTGCCGTATGTGTTCATCGATGGTGACCGTGTAACGGCACAGCCGACAGAGGATCGTGAGCTGGAAATGGTGCAGGGTGAGACGAACAAGCATACCCGCAAAGGTCCTGCGGCACCTGGCTTCACAGGTTATGAGGTGCTGCCGACCTTCATCGATAAAGCTGTGGCCTACCTTGATGAAAAAGCCGCCGACGCCAAATCAGGAAAGCCTTTTTTCATCTACCTACCGCTGACGGCACCACACACACCCATCCTGCCGAACCCAGAATGGCGCGGCAAGAGTGGCCTCAATCAATATGGCGACTTCGTGATGGAGACAGATGCCAACATTGGCCGCCTGCTGAAGGCGTTGGATGATCAAGGGATCGCCAAAGACACGGTCGTCATTCTGACCAGCGACAATGGTTGCTCTCCCAGCGCTGACTACCCTGCCCTGCTGGCCAAAGGTCACAATCCCAGTGGCAAGTATCGCGGTCATAAAGCGGACATCTATGAAGGTGGTCACCGGGTGCCCTTCCTCGTGCGCTGGCCAGCTAAAGTGAAGGCAGGTCAAACAAGCACGCAACTCACCTGCCTAACCGACTTCACCGCTACAGCGGCTGAGATCACAGGCGCTACACTGCCTGAAACCGCAGCGGAAGACAGCTTCAGCTTCCTGCCCGCCTTACTCGGTGAGACGGCAAAAGGCCCAAAGCGTGAATCCCTGGTCAGTCATAGCATCGGCGGCAACTTCGCCATCCGTGAAGGCAAATGGAAACTGGCTCTCTGCCCCGGCAGCGGTGGCTGGAGCGAACCACGTCCAGGCAAGGAGCCTGCGGGCACACCGCCTGTGCAGCTCTTTGATCTAGAGGCCGATCTCGGTGAAACGAAAAACCTGCAAGCCGAGCATCCTGAAATCGTCGCCAGTCTAACAAAAAAGCTAGAGACTCTTATCGCCAATGGTCGCAGCACGCCAGGTGCTAAGCAGACGAATGATGTGCCGATTGATGTCTGGAAGAGAAAGACCAAACCAAAAGCTAAGGCGAAGAAGAAGTAATCACTTCTCCAAACAAGCCACCGCCATGGCAGCAATACCTTCCTCCCGACCCACAAAGCCCATGCGCTCATTAGTGGTGGCTTTGATACCGACCTGATCAGGCGTGATGCCAAAAGCGGCGGCGATCTTCTCCTTCATGAGCGGCGCATGCTTCATCACGCGTGGAGCTTCGGCGATGAGGGTCGAGTCGATGTTTTGCAGCGTGTAACCTTTTTCAGCAGCGAGCGCGGCGCATTTTTCAAGGATGCGTAGGCTGCAAATGCCCTCAATGCTGGCATCGCTAGGCGGGAAATAGTAGCCAATATCTGGTAAGCCCATGGCCCCGAGCACGGCATCCGCAATGGCGTGACTGAGCACATCCGCATCTGAATGCCCCTGAAGTCCACGTGTGTGTGGAATCTCGATACCGCCAAGGATTAAAGGGCGGCCTTCTGCAAAAGGGTGAACGTCATAACCAATGCCAACTCGTGTCATGGGATCATGTAGAGCAGCGAAGAAAAGATTCCACTGAGAAGTCAGGCTACTTCCCCAGAGTGCGCATCTGGGCGCGGTAATCACGCGGCGTGCTACCGACGACTTCCCGGAAACGCCGATTAAAATTGGCCAAGTTCCGATAACCGCAGTCAAGGGCAATGTCGGTGATGTTTTGCTGATCTTCACCGATCATGCGGCAGGCGCGGCCAATGCGGACTTCATTGATGTATTCCGGCACCGTCTTGCCCGTGCGCGAGCGGAAGAACCGACTGAAGGCTCCTTCGCTGAGATGCGCGAGTTTGGCTAACTGGGCGCGGTCGATGTCCTCAATGAGGTGCTGGTTGATATAATCACAGACGCGCTGCATCCGATCCTGATCTCCAGCATGCAGCGTGGGCTCATAACTAGCACTGGCCAAGGGACGCAGATCTTTGGAGCGCGAGAGCTCATCTAAAATGGCCAAGAGCTCGACAATCCGCGTCAATCCCTCGACATCCGCTAGGCGGCGCATGCGCTGAGTGATCTTGGTGCGCGCAGCACCGCGGATCTCCAAACCACGAGCTGAGCGTCTGAGCACACGCTGCACAGCCTCCATTTCCGGCAGCTGCAGAAAATCTTTCCCGAGGAAACTATCATTGAAGCGCACAATGACCGCATCCACCGAAGCACCGACACCTTCATCCTGATGCCAGACATGCGGCAGATTGGTGCCCAGGAGAACCAGATCGCCGTCAGTCAGTGGGGCGATGTTATCCCCCACCACCCGGTGACCACGACTACGAATGGCGAGCGTCAGCTGATACTCGGGGTGGAAATGCCAACGCGTGCCGTAATCGGGTCCGTGGACCGTTTCACAGTGGAAGGACTCCCAGTCGCGATGCGGGACTTTTTCAAAAACAGGCTTCATGTCATACCCATTAACTCCAAGGAGAGGGCAGAACTCAAAACAAAATGATGTCTTTAGATGTTTTGCCGTCAATTTATCAAACTAAACGGCTCCTGCAAAAGTCAGGCTCATAGAGGCTGCCCTAGACAGAGGAAAAGTTGGCTGTTTAAAAAATAGGTTCAAATCAACGCCGAATCCAACGCGTCCCATAAGCCACACTCCATTGATATTTCCGAGCATGCTCGCGAATCAAAAAGGGTAGATCTTTTTCCAGCATGAGATCGAAATGCTCTGAGAGGACACTTTTCAACCAATCTCGCGTCGATCCCTGAGGCCAATGGCCGCGTGGAGTGAATTCCTCCAACCAGGTGCAGGGCGTCGTCAGTAACAACTGACCACCGGACTTCACCAAATCAGGCAGGCGCGCAATCAAGAGCTGTGGATCAGTCAGTCGGCAGAGAAGATTGGCCGCATGCACGAGATCAAACTGACCAAGATCCGCGCGCAAGGACATCGCATCTCCCTGCTCAAACTGGACACGATCCCGAGGACAATCTGCTGGCACACTAGCAACGAGTTGTGTCATTGCCTGAGCTTCATCGAGCCGTTGGTAAGGTAAATCACCCGTGATCAATGCATGGGCTGCATCAATAAAGTTATGGCTGTAATCGATGCCAATCACCGACTTGGCAGAGCGCGCGAGTTCAAATGAGGATCGACCGACAGCGCAGCCCAGATCCAATACCGAATCAGCTTCGCGGTCAAAATCCGTCAACTCCGACACCGTGCGGACAGCAAAACCTAATGCTGTTTTTGGTCCCTGCTCCCATGGAAGAACCTCATGATCTGCCCCATAATGAAAAAGTAGATATTCATCAAGCAGGCGACGCGTTTCGTAGATATTCACGTGAGAAGGTTTGAACTTTGAGTGTTAGGGCCAACTAATACGCCGTTGGGACAAAAGCATATGCCAATAATCATTGGTGGTGGAAAATCTAGAGCCACCGCAAAACGCACCTTGATCCAACTGACTAGCCCAAAAAACCTCGTTTACGCAGCGCAGATTTTTGCTTGGCGATGAGCCACAGATAAGCTAGCCGTCACGCCCCATGTTCTTGGTTCTTTTTCGCATCTCATGTTTCGTTTTGATTGCGAACATTCTCTCAATCAAAGTGACTGCGCAATCCGCGCCCGTCGCAAAGCCTCGTATTGAGCCAGGGCTGGAAGAAGCCGTCAAATGGTCATGGAGCGTTCAAGCTTCGGATGAAAAAGACTGGGGATTTAGCATTCAATCACCCGAGCAGGAAACAGAAATGGTGAAAGCTGGCGCGCCTTCGATAACTCCAACAACCACCTTCAAACCCATCGAAATTCGACCGACGGAATATCGCGTCAAAAGCGGTGATGCCCTTGGCCTCATTTCACGAAAGTACGGCATGTCGGTCTTGCAACTCAAGACCTTTAACGGCTTAACCAAGGACACCATTCGTGTCGGGCAAATCTTAAAGATCCCGACTCTGGAAGAGATCAAAGCCATGATGCCTCCTCCTCCACCTGAGCTAAAAGTCGTTGAAAAAGTGGCCCCTCAGGTGGAGAAAAAAGAACCTATTTTAACTCGAGAAGTCGAAAATGTGCTTTTCCAAGTTTTTTTAGATCGTGAGAAATTTCCCACAGGCCCAGTCGATGGAAACCCTGGACCCTCCTTTGAAAAAGCTCTTCAGCTCTACCGAACTGTTCATGACGACGTCCCCGGTCTAGATCCACTTCAAAAGAAAGCCCTTGCTACGGTGGGTGAGGCCTTCACCCGCTATAAACTGAAAGCAGAAGACTTTCGCTTCATCTCCACAGAGAGCGAAGAAACAACCAAAAACCAGAAGCCAGTGCGGAAATCAAAGACGCGACTTCCCATGCCGGAACCGTCACCTTTGACTTATGAACAGCTCATCACCAAGCCAGTACTGGTCTATCGCACACCCTGGGAATTCATCGCCGAGCGCTTTCACTGTGACGAGACCTTCTTGAGAAAACAGAATCCGAAAATCCTAGGAATACCAACCGCTGGCACTGAATTCCTTGTTCCAAACGTAATTCCTTTTGAGGTCGAGCAAGCGCTGGCAACTCCTCTACAGCCAGCCCCAGACCCTGCCAAACCCATCACTGCTGCGATAGTGGATCTTTCTCGACTGGAGATCTTTGAATCTGGCAAACTCATTGCAGTGATGCCTTTGTCCTCAGCCCGCCCTGATCTCCGTGGTCGTGGCACTTGGACCATTCTAGATGTGGTGCCGCGCCCACGTCTCGTGACGAAGCAGGAAATCAAAACCAAGCCAGTCACTGGAGTCTGGAACACCCCCGTAGCCGAGCAGACCTCCCCTGAGGCACCCAAACCCGAACAATTTCTGGCACCTGGCCCGAACAATCCCTGCGGTATTCTTTGGATCAATCTCGCCAAAGCCAAAACCACCACTGCCCTTCCCTATGGTCTGCACGGCACAAGCATTCCTGGCCGAATGAAATCCCAAGAGAGCCTCGGCGGCTTCCGCTTAGCCAACTGGGACATCGCGCGCGCTGTGCGGCTTTTGCCACCAGGAACGCCACTTCAGTGGAGATAATCAATTCTCCGCTAAAAACCGATGCTGCTGTTTCTCGATAGGCGTGCGGAACATCATGGCGATGGTGAAGGTGGTGATGGTACCAAACATGATGCGCCAGGGAAACTCGATGATGGGCATCCATTCGGGGCGGGGGATGCCGTTGGCACCAAAGAGATGCATCACGTCTTTATCCAGTCCGCTCAGGTAAGCCACAACGATGAAGCCAGCGATCATGGCGATGACGTTGCCAAAATCATTGCCGCGCGTTTTGGTGAACAAGCCTGTCATGAACACGCCCAGCAGTGAACCATACGTATAACCAAAGATGCCAAGAATGATTGGCAGGATGCGGAGTTGAGGATTGTGTGAGGTCACATAGGCCGTGGCTAGTGCGACGGAGACGAGCAGTGTGGCAAATAAGACGGTGCCAAAACGCAGCACTTTGACTTTGCCAGCATCGGTTTTGGGCTCGCCAAACCAATGGAAATGGAAGTCGCGCACATAACTCACTGCGAGTGAGTTTAACGCGGTGCTAAGAGAACCCATCGTCGTAGCTAGCACGCCAGCGATCACCAGACCGCGCAGACCAGCAGGCATCACTGTGAGCACAAAGTAGGGGAAGACTTTGTTTGAGGAAACCACGCCGTTTACTCCTTTTGGCAGGAGCGCGTCCACGTTCTGCTGATAGAAAACGTAGAGCAAAATACCGATTCCTAGCACGACTAATGTGATCGGAATATCGGCTAGGCCAGAGAGCATGGTGGCCACAGCGCTTTGACGTTTGTTCTTGGCTGTCAACATACGCTGAACCATGTCTTGGTCAGTTCCGTGGGTGGCTAGAGTGACAAAGGTAGAGCCTAGGAAGGCTGCCCAGAGTGTGTATTCCTGCTCTAGCACATGCTTCACATTTCCCCAGAAGCCGAGACCATCCTGCGTGCCAAAGTCGATGACTTTCAGATCAGTCGGTCCCGTCAGCAGAGCCGTGGCCCCACTCCAGCCGCCAGGGATGTGGCTTAGCAAGTAGAAGAGTGAGAAGCCAAGTGCAAAAACCAGCACAATGATTTGCAGCACATCGGTCCAGATGACTGCACGAATGCCGCCGAGGGTGGTATAAACAGCTGTCAGTAAAGTCACGATGACTAAAGCCACGGCCGTGAGCCAAAACTCGGTGCCAGGCGAGATGATGAGTCCAGGATTCTGCAAATGCCAGATGATCACTAAAATCATCGTGGGCACCCAGAGCCGCGTGCCACTGGCCAGCAGCCTCGTGATCAAAAAAACGCCCGATGATAGCCGATGCGTCACTGGTCCAAAGCGTGCCCCAAGAAACTCATAAATGCTCACCACGCCATGTTTATAGTAGGCTGGGATGAACACCGCACTCACGACCACACGGGCCAACAAATAACCCAGCATCAACTGAACATAGGTGAAATTGCGCAGCGCATAGCCTTCACCAGGAGCACCAAAAAAAGTGCCCGCGCTAATCTCAGCGGCCAGAATGGAGGCTAGCACCGCCCACCAAGCAATCTGACGATCTCCAAGCGCAAAGCCTTCCATGGAACCACTCTTACTGCGCTGAGATAATCCTATCCACAGGATCAGACCAAAGTAGGCGAGCAGGACAACAGCATCAATGAGTAGAGCGGAGGACATGACCCTGATTATGGAGTGCAGATGCACGATACGCCAAGATATATGTGGAGAGATCGGCTGAAACTCGCGTAAAATATCCCGTCATGATTATACGCCCTCTTTGTTCCCTCACCTTCTTGTCCGTGATTCTTCTCAGCGCCTGCAAGCCCGCAGATCAAAGTAGTTCAGGAACCCCTGTGCAACAATCCACCAAGCCGCAGGTCTATGTCGCCAATTATCCCCTCAAATACTTCGCCGAAAGACTTGGAGGGGATGCTGTGGACGTTAAATTTCCTGCGCCAGCAGATGAAGACCCCGCCTTTTGGCAACCCGATGACGCAGCGATCAGCGCCTACCAATCTGCCGATCTGATTCTGATGAATGGAGCCACCTATTCGAAGTGGGCAGAAAAAGTAACGCTTCCAGAATCCAAGCTGGTGGATACTTCGGCAGGATTCAAAGCGCAGTACATTGAGATCAAAGCCGACAGCACGCACAGCCACGGCCCCGGCGGCGAGCACAGTCACAGCGGTACAGCCTTCACCACCTGGTTAGACTTGATCCAGGCCTCCCAACAAGCAGAAACAGTCTCTGCGGCTCTGCAAGAGCTCGTCTCAAAAGAAGACGCAGAACAGATCAAGTCACGCATGGCTCTTTTGAAAGCGGAGCTTGATTCATTGAATCAACGTTTGCTATCCTGTGGCAGCCGATTGGTCAATGCGCCTCTAGTGGCTTCCCATCCCGTCTATCATTATTGGGCTCGGCGCTATGGCTTTAACCTGCAATCGCTTCTCTGGGAACCAGAAGTGGTGCCTGACGACAAAGCGATGGAAGCATTGACGGCAATCCTCGCCAAGCATCCTGCTAAGTGGATGATTTGGGAAGGCAGCCCAGCTCCTGAAAGCGTGGCTAAGCTGGAAGCTATCGGCGTTAAAAGCCTGGTCTTTGATCCTTGTGGAAACGTGCCAGATAAGGGCGATTTCATGAGCGTGATGAAGGCTAATATTGAAGGTTTGGAAAAGGCATTTAACAAACCATGATTTGACCTGAGTAACCAGGCTTGCCGATCCTTTTGAGGGCTTTGCGCCCCTTACATCAGGGCGTTGGGCTCATTTCCGGCTTTGGCCTTGTTTCATCATGAAGTCTCCGAGACTTCATCTGTGTCGTATTTGTCTCTTGGCAAAGCGACGATGCTGAGTAGCGTCATCGTCCCAGAGCGAACACCGCTGCGCGATCCCCATCGTGCTGTGCTGTTTCTATCCATTTCTCAAAGGCAAAATCTATGAGTGACGTTCTGAATAAAACGACTGTTTTGGTGCTTAACCGAAATTGGCAAGCTATCGCTGTCAAGACACCTGCCGACGCTTTTAGCATGATGGCGGCGGGTAATGCGACAGCTCTTAAAATATCGGCTTTCGACGACATGACTCCTGTAACTTGGGAGGACTGGATGATGCTGCCCGTGAATGAGGGAGATAATAGCATCGGCACCGTGAAAGGTCCCGTGCGTGTGCCGACCGTGCTGGTTCTGGCCCGATTTGACCGTGTGCCAAAGCGCCGTCCAAAGTTCTGCGCTAAAGCCATCTGGGAGCGCGATGGCGGCGTCTGCCAGTACACGGGGCGTAAGCTGAAACCAAACGAGGGGAACATCGACCACATTGTGCCGGTTTCCCGTGGTGGTAAGAGCACCTGGGATAACTGCGTGCTGGCTGACAAAAAGGTGAACAGTAAAAAAGGCAGCAAACTTCCTGAAGAAGCAGGGTTAAAACTCCTGCGTCGTCCGGCAGCTCCACGAGAGATGCCGGTTTCTCATCTGATCCGAAACACGCACCATGTGAGAGATTGGGAAGTTTTTCTGGCACACATTGGAGCTTCGGACTCGTAATTTATTGCGCCTTTAGTTTTTGCCAACTTTGACACGAATACGTCTGAGCAATGGGAAATAAGTACCCTTATTCCTTCCCGCGACCTCAGCTTATTCACAATTGGCAGAAGTTATTGCCATTCAGGACCTAAAGCCTGAGTGGATTCTGAGTTGATTTATCCAATAGAGCGACTAAATCGCCCGCCCCCTTTTGTACCAAAATGACGAATACCGGACTCCCAGCAAAACAAGGCCTCTATGATCCGAGCAACGAACACGATGCCTGTGGCGTCGGGTTTGTCTGTCATATGAAGGGTAAAAAATCCCACGCGATCGTCTCGAACGCGCTCACAATCCTCGAAAATCTGGACCATCGCGGTGCCTGTGTTGAAGAAAACACAGGAGATGGTGCCGGCATTCTCATTCAGATCCCAGATGCTTTTTTGAAGAAGGCAGCCAAAGCCATTGGTCTTGATCTGCCAGATCAGGGTAAATATGGAGTGGCCAATCTTTTCTGTTCACCCGATCAAGCCGCCCGCACCCAGGCCCAGGCCATTTTTGAAAAAATCGCTGATGGTGAAGGCTGCCCCGTTCTCGGCTGGCGCGATATTCCGACGGATAACGCTACCCTGGGTAAGTCGGCCAAGGCCAGTGAGCCTTTCATGCGTCAGGTTTTCATCGCTCGCGGTCCAGCCCTCGCAGATGAAGTGGCCTTTGAGCGGAAACTGTATGTCATCCGTAAAATGGCGCACATGGCCATCCGTGCGACCAAGATCGACACCTTCTGGTATGCGCCTAGCCTGAGCTGCCGCACGCTGGTTTATAAAGGCATGCTCACGCCGCATCAGGTGGGTGCTTACTTCCAGGATCTGCGTGATCCAGACATGGACTCCGCTTTGGCGTTGGTTCATTCCCGCTTCTCGACAAACACCTTCCCAAACTGGGAGCGCTCGCATCCGTATCGCTACATCGCCCATAATGGCGAAATCAATACTCTGCGTGGCAACATCAGCTGGATGAATGCGCGTGAGTCCCGCTTGGCCTCCGATCTCTTTGGTGCCGATATCCACAAGATCAAACCGGTGATCAATGTGGACGGCTCTGATTCGACCATTTTTGACAACGCCTTGGAGCTGATGGTCCTTGCCGGTCGCTCGCTTCCGCACGCCATGATGATGATGATTCCAGAGCCCTGGAGTGGTCATGAGTCCATGAGCGAGGCGAAAAAAGCCTTCTACGAATACCATAGCTGCCTCATGGAGCCTTGGGATGGCCCGGCTTCCGTGGCCTTCACTGACGGCACCATGATTGGTGCGACTTTGGATCGCAATGGTCTGCGTCCATCACGTTACTATGTCACCAAGGATGACCTTGTCATCATGGGCTCCGAAGCAGGTGTTCTGCCTGTAGCACCTGAAAACGTGGCTCACAAAGGCCGCTTGCAGCCAGGGAAAATGTTCATCGTGAACATGGTTGAAGGTCGCATCGTTCCTGATGATGAGATTAAAGAGCTGATCGCTTCAGAAAAACCGTATCGCGAGTGGCTTGACAAGCACTTGGTGAAACTGGCGGATGTGAGTGAAGCTGCTTCTCTCCCTGAGCCTGACCACAAGACCGTGCTTCAGCGTCAGCTTGCCTTTGGCTACACCTTTGAAGATCTGCGTCTGCTGATGACTCCGATGGTACGTGATGGCGTCGAGGCTATCGGTTCCATGGGCACAGACACACCGATTGCTGTACTCTCGAATAAAACGAAGCTGGTCTATGACTACTTCCATCAGCTCTTCGCTCAGGTCACCAATCCGCCGATCGACTGTATCCGCGAAGAGATCGTTACTTCGCCGATCACCACCATCGGTGCTGAAGGCAATCTGCTGAATCCACAGCCAGAAAGCTGCCACCTGATTGAGCTGAAGACACCAATTCTCAGCAACGAAGAACTCGCCAAGCTGAAGTGCATCGCTCAAGGGCAATTTGCCTCGGCGACACTGGAAATCGTCTTTGATCCGAAGTCTGGCGCTGCTGGTCTGGAAAAAGCCATGGACGACCTCTGCGCTCAAGCTGACAAGCTTGTCGCTGAAGGAAAAAACATCCTCATTCTTTCCGACCGTGGCGTCGGCAAGTCAAAAGCTCCGATCCCAGCCCTGCTGGCCGTCGGTGGCCTGCATCATCACCTCATTCGCAAAGGCACTCGTACTCAGTGCGACATCGTGCTGGAGTCTGGTGAACCTCGTGAAGTGCATCATTTCTGCACCTTGATTGGTTATGGCTGCGGAGCCATCAACCCTTACCTGGCTTTTGAGACTTTGGATGACATGATCCGTCAGGGCATGTTGGTGAATCTGGACCACAAAAAAGCAGTCTATAATTTCATCAAAGCCGCCACCAAAGGCGTCATCAAAGTCGCCTCGAAGATCGGCATCTCCACGATGCAGAGCTATCGCGGTGCTCAAATCTTCGAAGCCATGGGCCTGAATCAGGCTGTGGTGGACAAATACTTCACTTACACCAGCACTCGCATCGAGGGCGCTGATATCAACGTTATCGCTCAGGAGTCTATTCAGCGTCATAGCCACGCCTACCCTGATCGTGAGGCCAACTCACCCACCCTCGATGTCGGCGGTGAATACCAGTGGCGCAAAGAAGGTGAAGCTCACCTTTTCAACCCGCTCACCATTCACACGCTGCAAAAAGCCGTGCGCACTGGCAGCTTTGATACCTTCAAGGTCTACAGCAAGCTCGTCGATGAGCAATTGAAGCAGCAATACACCCTGCGTGGTCTGCTAGACTTCGTCGCCCAAACACCTGTGCCGATTGAGGAAGTGGAAAGCGTTGAGTCCATCATGAAGCGCTTCAAAACCGGCGCTATGAGCTACGGCTCTATCTCCAGTGAAGCCCATGAAGCTCTCGCCATTGCCATGAACCGAGTCGGCGGTAAGTCGAACACCGGTGAAGGCGGCGAAGATCCTGAGCGCTACACCTGGACCAATGAAAAAGGTGACTCAAAAAACAGCGCCATCAAGCAGGTCGCTTCAGGTCGCTTTGGCGTGACCAGTCTGTATCTCTCACAGGCTAAAGAAATTCAAATCAAGATGGCTCAGGGCGCGAAGCCCGGTGAAGGCGGCCAGCTGCCTGGTGCCAAGGTTTATCCATGGATCGCCAAAGTGCGTCATTCCACCCCTGGTGTCGGTTTGATCTCGCCACCACCGCATCACGACATCTATTCTATCGAGGATCTAGCCCAGCTGATTCACGATTTGAAAAATGCCAACCGTGCTGCCCGCGTTAGCGTCAAGCTCGTCTCTGAAGTCGGCGTCGGCACCATCGCTGCTGGTGTGGCCAAGGCTCATTCAGACGTGGTTCTCATCTCCGGCTTCGACGGCGGCACAGGCGCCTCCCCGCAGACCTCCGTGAAGCACGCCGGTATCCCTTGGGAACTCGGTCTGGCTGAGACCCATCAAACACTCGTCTTGAATGACCTGCGTAAGCGCATTGTCGTCGAGGCCGATGGCCAGATGAAAACCGGTCGTGACGTCGTCATCGCCGCCCTTCTTGGCGCTGAAGAGTTCGGCTTTGCTACCGCACCCCTTGTCACACTGGGCTGCATCATGATGCGCGTCTGCCATCTGAATACTTGCCCAGTTGGTGTTGCCACCCAGAATCCTGATTTGCGCGCTAAATTCAGCGGCGATCCGCAATACACGGTCAACTTCATGACCTTCATCGCCCAAGAGGTGCGTGAGCTCATGGCTCAGCTCGGCTTCCGCAAACTGGAAGACATGGTTGGCCGCACGGACATGCTGGAGGCCCGCAAAGCCGTTGAGCATTGGAAAGCCAAAGGTCTCGACTTCTCGAAGCTGCTTTACAGCCCGAAAGTCGGCCCAGAGATCGGTCGCTTCTGTACAGAGTCGCAAGACCACGGCATCGACAAATGCCTGGATATCACCACGCTGTTGCCGCTTTGCAAAGATGCCATTGAGAACGGCACTCCAATCAAGGCTGACGTTCAAATCCGTAACATCAACCGAACCGTCGGCACCATCCTCGGCAACGAGATCACCAAACGTCACTGGCACGGTTTGCCAGAAAACACGGTTCACCTGCACTTCCACGGCAGCGCCGGTCAAAGCTTTGGAGCTTTTGTGCCGAAAGGCGTCACGCTGGAGCTGGAAGGCGACGGCAACGACTACATCGGTAAAGGTCTCAGTGGTGGACGCATCCTGATCTATCCGCCAGCGGGCAGCACTTTTGCCGCCGAAGAAAACATCATTGCCGGCAACACCGCGCTTTATGGTGCGACGAGCGGTGAACTCTTCCTGCGTGGCATGGCTGGCGAGCGTTTCGCTGTCCGAAACAGCGGCGTCGATACCGTCGTCGAAGGCGTGGGTGATCACGGTTGCGAATACATGACCGGAGGCCGCGTCGTCGTCCTTGGCCTGACTGGCCGTAACTTTGCTGCAGGCATGAGCGGCGGTGTCGCTTACGTTCTGGATGAGAAGGGCGACTTCGCCACACGCTGCAACACCAGCATGGCCGACTTGGAAAAAGTCACCGAGCAGGAAGACATCGACGGTCTCTACGAGCTGATCAAAAAGCATGCTGACCTGACCAAGAGCCAGAAAGCCTTCAAGGTGCTCGCGCTCTGGGAAGAAATGCTGCCGAAATTCGTCAAAGTGATGCCACGCGACTACGCCCGAGTCCTCAAAGCGCTCAAAAAAGCCAATGACGATGGACTTACAGGTGATGAAGCGCTCAACGCTGCCTTTGAAGCCAACGCTAAAGACGTCGCACGAATCGGTGGGGGCTAGAATCTCACGACCGATTACTCTAACCAACAGACATTACTTTTTCACACCGCTAGATCATGGGAAAACCAACAGGCTTCATCGAATTCGAACGCGAACTACCTTCTGACCGCGACCCGCTAGAGCGCGTCAAAGACTGGAAGGAAATCCACCTGCACCTACCTGAGGACAGGCTTAAAAAACAGGGCGCGCGTTGCATGGACTGCGGTATCCCATTCTGCCATAGCGGCACGCTCATCAGCGGCATGGCCAGTGGTTGCCCGATCAATAATCTCATCCCCGAGTGGAACGATCTCATCTATCGTGGTCACTGGCGTGAAGCACTGGATCGCCTGCACAAGACCAACAACTTCCCCGAGTTCACGGGTCGTGTTTGCCCAGCTCCTTGCGAAGGCTCCTGCGTGCTCGGCATCAACAATCCTCCTGTCACGATCAAGAACATCGAAGTCTCGATCATCGACAAAGGCTGGGAAGAAGGCTGGGTCAAACCTGAGCCTCCACAAGCCCGCACTGGTAAAACCGTGGCCATCATTGGCTCTGGTCCTGCAGGACTCAGCGCTGCTGCCCAGCTGAACAAAGCCGGTCATCTTGTCACCGTCTTTGAGCGTGCGGATCGTCCCGGTGGCCTACTCATGTATGGCATCCCGAACATGAAGCTGGACAAAAACGAAGTCGTACTCCGTCGTGTGAAGCTGCTGGAAGACGAAGGCGTCATCTTCAAATGCAATGTCAACGTCGGCACGGACATCACTGCTGAACAACTCCGCAAAGACTTCGATGCCATCGTTGTCGCCACCGGAGCCACCAAAGCCCGTGATTTACCCATCCCTGGCCGCGAACTGAAAGGCATTCATGTCGCCATGGATCTACTCACCGCGAATACCCGTGCTGTACTTGATGGCAGCGTTACAAGCATCACAGCCGACGGCAAAGACGTCGTCATCATCGGCGGTGGTGATACTGGCACCGACTGCGTGGGCACCAGCCTGCGTCATGGCTGTAAAAGCGTCACCCAGCTGGAAATCATGGCTAAGCCGCCTCTCGCTCGTGCTGCCAACAATCCTTGGCCGGAATGGCCAAAGACCTACAAGATGGACTACGGCCAGGAAGAAGCCGCCGCCCGCTTTGGCGACGATCCACGCGTCTATCTCACCACCGCCACCCATTTTGAAGGCGACGAGAACGGCAACGTCAAAGCCGTGCATGTCGTCAATGTCGAGTGGAAGAAGGATGACAAAGGCAACTTTGGTCCGCAAAAGATCCCAGGCACCGAAAAAGTCCTGCCTGCGCAGCTAGTCTTGCTGGCCATGGGTTTCCTAGGCCCTGAACAGCCCTTGCTTGATGCCCTCAACGTCGAACGTGATGCTCGCAGCAACATCAAAGCCGAGCACGAGAAATACACCACCAGCCTCCCTGGCGTCTTCGCCTGCGGCGACTGCCGCCGTGGTCAATCTCTCGTTGTTTGGGCCTTCAATGAAGGTCGTGGTGCTGCCCGTGAGTGCGACCGCTTCTTGATGGGCCAGACGGATTTGCCGTAACATCTTACAGGCTTACTTGCTTCAACACCAAACCCCAAGATTCGTCTGAGTCTTGGGGTTTTTATTGGTATCACTAGCGCCGGCCTAATGGCAGGTCATGAGTATTTCACGTCCTTACGTGGTTCCATCTCAAAGGCGGTCGCTTCTTTTTCGGCCACATTAGGCTTCAGCACTTCTTCGCGGAACTTAATGTAATAGGGATCATCCTGGCAGATGACCAGCTTGTCCATGCTTTCGACTTCGATGTAAACGAACCAGGAGAAGGGATCGTTTGGATTCACTCTTTTTCCCGTTTTCACGGTCAGAACTTCAGGGACGCGCAGTAGCTGAACGCGTGTCTGAGACATCATTTCTTCTAACTTCTCAGGGGATACCTCAGGCTTGAGTTTGAATAAACTGAGGTAAGCAATCATAAAACTGGCGTGCAACCCGTGAGGGTTAGTTTTTCCAGTTCAGCACACCTTTGCGCCAAGCATAAAGGAAGGCTACGCCTAAGATGCTGATAAAGCTAAACGCGGTGAGTAAAATGCCTGCTCCGTAAGCGTGAAGGTAATCCTTGTAGATCACAGCCCAAGGGTAGAGAAAGACGACTTCGATGTCGAAAAGCACAAACAGCATGGCCACGATGTAGAACTTCACACTGAAACGCGGCTGGCCTTCCTGGAGCGGGAGCATTCCGCACTCATAGGAGCTATCCTTCATCGCGCTGCGCTTGGCAGCTTTTCCGAGGAGCACTGAAAGCAGCAGCGTGACGCCAGCAAAGCCGCTGGCAATGACGATCTGAAGCAGGACAGGAAGATAGGTCTCTAGCATGGGAAGTGGGGGGACTCTGAATCCTAGCCGAGTCAGGACGAGGCGTCAAGTAGGCCAGTGATGCTACAAATGGTGTATCATGGCTCAGTCATAGGGCGACTGAGCTAATTTAGCGGGCCGCAACAGCAGCCGTGCGGGCGGCGATGGTGGCCTGATGCGCCGCACGCAGACCTTCCAGCCCACGATACGTTTTACCGACCTTGGCACAAAGGCCACGGTTCACGAGCCCTTGTAGTTTTTCATAGGAGCGCAGACGTAGCATTTCCTCTCCACCACTGACCGCGTTTTTCACCTTTAGGTTGGCATAAACTAGCTTGAAGAGTTCATTGAACTCCAGTGTATCTCCGGGAGATAAGACATTCACAAGTTCGTCGGTGACATGATCAGGAACGCGGCGAGTAAAACTAGTTTTGCGAGTCGGTGTCGTGGACATAGATATTTAAAGTATAACCGATTTATCTCATTTGGCGAAGATTTTGTCGCGCCTGCCATGACATTTCAGAACTGACCAAACGCAGGCTGTGAGCGCAATGCTGGGTGCTTTTGTGATTATTTTGACCCAAGTTTAAAAAGCTGTTTTTTCGTCCGGATGAAAATGGCTCCATCAGCCACGGCAGGTGCAGAAGTCATGGCATCTGGCAGCTTGTTTTCGGAAAGAATTTCAAACTTATCTCCCGCCTTAATCACGCGTGTATCGCCACGATCATTGCCGAAGTAGAGCCGATCAGCGGCAGCGATGGGAGACGGCAAATGCTGACCTGGGAAACGATCTTCCCAGACATCGACACCGGTTTCAGGATTCATGCAGGTGACGATGCCACCACGTGTGGTTTGGAAAAGCAACCCATTGACCAAGACTGGGCAGGATTCGCTGGCGTTGCGCTTTTCACGATCCCAAACGACATGGCTTTCGGTGATGTCACCGGACATTTTGTCGTCGATTTTGACACCCAAAGTATGGGCGCGCTCAGAGCCGGTATTGAGGATCAGAATCTGCTTATAAATCAGCGGACGGATGGCCGCATTGAAGCCACCGTGACGGATGGTCCAGAGTTCTTTGCCAGTAGCAGCATCGTAGCCAAAAGCAGCCCGTGAACCGACCGAGACTAGGGTTTCTTTACCACCTAGATTCATGACACTCGGCGTATGGTATGCCTTCCTCATGTCGCCATCGCGCGTTGGTTTGCCGTCTTTATCCAGATCTCCGTAATCAGTCGTGCGGCTGGTTTTCCACAGGGTAACACCGGTCTTTTTATCAAGAGCTGTCACATACTGCTGATCGATGCCGTCAAAGGTCAGAAACAGCATGTCGCCATGAACGATCGGCGATGAGCCCGGTCCGCGAAAATGCCGCGCATTGATGTCACGCCGCTGCCAAACTGTGGTGCCTGTCTGCGGATCAATCCGAGCTGTGCCATAGGTGCCGAAGTGAACGTAAAGCGCATCAGCCTCCAAGACCGGAGAAGGAGCTGCGTAGTTGTTCAGCGGATTGCCCAGGATCTCAGGATCAGCATTTTCAAACAGCAGGATGTGATGGATGATTTTCCCCGTCTGGCGGTCGATACCATAAACATACATCTTCTTTCCATCCACTGTGGCTGCGGTGAACCAGATTCGATCACCCCCAATCACGGGAGTGCTGTGTCCTTCATCTTGTATATCCGTTTTCCAGACGATGTTTTCGCCCGTCTCCGCATTCCATTTCAGCGGTAAGCGTGCCGCTTCAGCTGCGGGAACGATGCCATCATACGTTGGCCCATTTTTATCCGGCCAAAACAACGGTGTCGTGGCTACTTGGGCACTCAGTAGAGAGCTGCTGCATAGACTGAGAAAAGCGAGTCGTGGAAGAAATGACATGTGACTCCTAGTCACGGTGGCCAAGGGCTGCTTCTTTCGAGTTGTTCTGCTTCTAGCGAAGTTCTATTCCTTCGCCTTGGTATCCATCCAAATCGTGACGGGTCCATCATTGACCAGCGCCACCTGCATGTCGGCACCGAAAGTGCCATGCTTCACTGGCGCACCCAGTTCTGCTTCCAGCGCTCTCATGAAATGTTCATAAATCGGAACCGCCACCTCAGGTCGAGCCGCTTTCAGAAAACTCGGGCGATTCCCCTTTTTCGTGCTGGCATGAAGGGTGAACTGACTCACCACCAGCACACTGCCGCCAATGTCCTTGACACTCAGGTTCATTTTTCCCTCCGCATCACCAAAAATCCGCATCTGGCCGATCTTGCCCGCCAGCCAATCCGCATCCTCCACCGTGTCCTCATTCTCCACCCCAATTAGCACCACTAGCCCGTGAGAAATAGTGGCAGTGATTTCACCAGCAATGCTGACAGATGCGTTTTTGGAGCGTTGGATGAGGGCGCGCATGGACTAAGATTGTTTGATGAATATGGGGCAATGAGCCCAGACTTGAATATCCCAAGCCAACTCATAAAGTCCAATTCGGACAATTACTCGACTCTTGTCTCTGGATCTTTTAGTAAGGTGTCATAAATTCCCATTCGTGATCTCCGAAGTTCAAAAACAAGGTTTTACCATTGTTCGGGCACTGCTTTCTCAGGCGCGTGTCGATGAGCTCGTCAGTTCACTGGGTGTCGCGACGGGGGCTGGCCAGCGTGGCATGTTGAGTCAGCAAATGGTTTACGAGCTCGCCACTTCAGAACCTATCTTGCGTGTCGTTAGTCCACTTTTACCTGGCTCACCTCGCCCCGTCAGGGCCATTTACTTTGATAAGTCTCCCAGCACCAATTGGCTAGTGGCATGGCATCAGGATTTGACCATTTCGGTCACTCATCAGGCGGAAGTGGCAGGTTTTGGACCATGGAGCGTGAAGGAGGGTCTGATTCATGTTCAGCCGCCAATCGATGTGCTCCAAAGTATGATTACTCTCCGTCTGCATCTCGACGATACAGACGAGTCAAACGGTGCTTTGCGCCTGCTGCCCGGCTCCCACACTCAAGGCAGGCTTGCCGCAGAGGACATCGCAAGACTACGCGCGGCCATCCCAGAGGAAACCTGTCGCGCTAGCCGAGGTGATGCGCTTTTGATGCGACCGTTGATACTGCATGCGTCGGGACGATCCACGTCAGAGCGGCATCGGCGGATCTTGCATATCGAGTATGCTGGCTGTGATTTACCGCAGGGCTTAAAGTGGAACCATGCAGGCTGAATAAACGGCTAACTGTGTGCCTCCAGCTTTCTCTTGCGAAAAGCCTGCTCTGGCGCTCCTTACGCGCCGCTTTTTAACCCTACCTACCGCTATGTCCACCGACGCCAAGAACAATACCGCCCTCATGGAGAAAATCGTCTCTCTTTGCAAGCGCCGCGGCTTCATCTTTCAAAGCAGTGAGATCTACGGTGGTTGCGGTGGTGTCTGGGACTACGGCCCGCTGGGTGCCGAGCTGAAGCGTAATTTGCGCACCGCCTGGTGGAATGCCATGACCCGTGATCGTGAAGACGTCCTCGGCCTGGATGCCAGCATCCTCATGAATCCCGCCATCTGGAAGGCCAGCGGCCATGTTGAGACCTTTGCCGATCTCATGCGTGAGTGTTCGCTGACGAATAAGCGTGTGCGTGCTGACCATGTCGATCCACAGGACGGCGTGATCATGAACTACACGGGTGCAGAAGCGGCTACTGGCTGGAAGCTGGATCGCGTGGTCTCTGTCCTCATGAAAAAGGGCGAGCACATCGAAAGCTTCCGCAAGCGTGTCCGCCTACTTATCGCCTCCAATGCTGGTGAAGCAGCAGGCAAGCCAGAAGAAATCGTCCTTCTTGGTGAAGCAAAGGCAGACGCTGTCGAGGGCAGCATTGATTACCATCCAGAGACAGGCGGTGCCCTGGGCCCAGCGCGACCCTTCAATCTGATGCTCAAGACCTACCTTGGCCCCACCGCGACTGAGGATGATGTCACCTACCTGCGCCCCGAAACCGCGCAGGCGATCTTTGCCCAATTCAAGAACGTTTTTGATGCCAGTCGCGTGAAGGTTCCTTTTGGCATCTGCCAGATCGGTAAGGCCTTCCGTAATGAAGTGACGCCAAAGAACTTCACTTTCCGCAGTCGTGAGTTCGAGCAAATGGAACTCGAGTTTTTCATCAAGCCTGATGAAGCCATCGAAATCATCAGCGGCGAAGTCGCCGCCTGGTCAGAAGGCGCGGATCTGAGTGAGCCGCAGGCCAACTGGGGCTGGGATCTCTGGCACCGCTATTGGGTGGATCAGCGCACCAGGTTCTATGAAGGCATCGGTCTCGGTGGCGTTCTGGAATACTACTGGCAGACGCCTGAAGATCTGGCGCACTACGCTCGCGCTTGTGTGGACATCCTTTGCAACTTCCCCTTTGGCACCGAAGAGCTTGAAGGCATCGCCGCACGTGGTGCCTTTGATTTGACCGCTCATCAAAACGCTAGCGGTAAGAGCCAGGAAGTCTTCGACGAAGAGTTGAAGGTCGCTGCGGCCAAGCTCACCGACGAACAAAAAGAAGCCATGATCCAGAAGCGCCTGGCTGCTGAGCAGTCGAAGGTCAAAGGTGCCCCAATGCCAGAGGCCGATGTGCGTGCTTGGTTTGAGCGTCTCTTCAAAGGTAACTACGTTCCCCACGTGATCGAGCCCAGCGCCGGCCTTGACCGTATGGCTCTGGCGATCATTGCCAATGCCTATGAGGAAACAGAAAAGACCGATGAAAAAGGCAAGAAAGAGGTCATCACGGTGCTGAAACTGCATCCACGAGTGGCTCCGATCAAAGTTGGCGTTTTCCCGCTGCTGAAGAACAAGCCCGAACTCGTGGCCAAAGCGCGTGAGGTCTATGCTCTCCTGAAGCGTCACATGAACGTCTTCTATGATGAAACGGCCAGCATTGGTCGCCGCTATGCCCGTCAGGACGAAGTCGGCACGCCTTTCGGAATCACCATCGACTTTGACACCCTCGGTGAAAAAGGTCCTGAACTCCTAGACACCGTTACCCTCCGTCATCGCGACGGCGGCGAGCAAGAGCGCGTGAAGATCAGCGATCTGCTCGGGAAGCTGCTGGCTCAGGTGTCGTAAGCTCGGTAGGTACCGCGGTTAGTCCGATCAAATCCAATCATGCCTCTCGGTGTGATTCGTGTGCTGTGAGCATGGGTCGGGCTTTCAGCCCTCGACTTGGGTTTCTCTGCTGTTTCTCTCGGTTCCTGGGCCGCTGGCCCAGGCTGAGATGGGCTGCACCTTTGGCGCACGAGACCCCCAGTCAATATTGACTCTCCACTGCGAAACGCATCTCCTGCTTCAATGGCGACAGCGCAAATGCCTGGCCTTTTTAGCGCCGAAGGCGCGAACGATACCAGCCTGGGCCAACGGCCCAGGACGATCCGCCCGATCGAAAAAATCAGGTAAAGGGCTGAAAGCCCGCCCCATGGTCTTTCAGCCATGCCACAGTCCCTGAGTCTCGTCATCGTCCATCTTGTTTTCAGCACCAAGGACCGTCTTCCGCGCTTCGATGCACCACTGCGTCCTCCTCTCCACGCCTATCTGGCGGAGGTGGCTCGGAATGCGGGTTGTGAAGCCTATCGAGTTGGTGGCGTCGCCGATCATGTGCATCTCGCCATCCGTCTTTCTCGCACGCTGACGATTGCCGAACTGGTCGAAACCCTCAAGACTTCGTCGTCAAAATGGCTTAAGACACAATCCGCTGGCTTGAGTGACTTTTCCTGGCAGCGCGGCTACGGATGCTTCTCGGTGGCTCCGGCAGATCTGATGGCACTCACCACCTACATTGATGATCAGGAGGAGCATCACCGTGTGCGCACTTTTCAGGAGGAGTATCGGATGTTTTTGAAAAAGTACGGCGTGACGTATGACGAGACCTATGTTTGGGATTGAGGCGCGGAGAGCATGGGTCGGGCCTTCAGCCCTCGGCCTGAGATTTACCGTGGGTTTGCCCCATTCCTGGGCCGTTGGCCCAGGCTGGGATGGGCCGCGCCTTTGGCGCTCAGGACATCCAGAAACCACCATGATCTCATCTACTTCTTCAGCGCAAAAGGCGCGAACAATACCAGCCTGGACCAACGGTCCAAGAGGAGCCATCCAACCACAAAAACAGATAGAGGGCTGAAAGCCCGCCCCATGCTCGTGCAGCCGAGTGTATCTCGCTCAATACCCATGATAAAGATGCCGTAGTTTCATTCCTTCTCCAGGATAACCCCCATGTCCTCATCGACTCCTGCATAAAATGGAGCGATGCAAAAACGCCCATTAATGGTGATGATTCTCGGCTCCTCAAGGCCCGTGTTACTCAGCGTGAGGATCCAATCGCGGTTGCTCCACTTGCCGGATGTCGTCGGGAAAAGCCCCTTAGCCTCGAAGGTGCCATCGGCATTGAGTTTGAGGCTTTGGTCTCAATTTGAATAAAGCCCAATCAGTTGGTCTCTGGAATCGATCGGAGGATTAATATCCTCTCCTCCGAGAAAGATCATCATGAGCAAATTCCAATATATCGGCAGCGTAAGTAAGGCAGCAATGCCCAATATAAGGCTGATCTTCTTGAAACGGATAAGGCGATAAGTCGCGTACGGGACTACGCTCAAACACCCCAGCAAAAAGGGTAATTGAACCAGAACCAATATTGCTTCTCCAAAAGGTGGCATGTGCGCTTTATGCTGACTGTTCATGTGGTGACAAAAAGAGTGTCAGAAGCTTTATAAACACTGCGCCCACCCATTAGGCAAGAAAGTGCGGGCATAAAAAAGCCCGCAGGATCTTTGTCCGGCGGGCCTTGGGGATGAAAAAAGAGGCTGCTTATTTGGCGGGCTTCCAGGCTTTCACAAAGTCCATGCACTGGGTGATCTCTGGCACGCTGGTTTCCCAGTTGTGCTCGTATTCACAATGCAGCGGGCCGGGATAGCCTTGGGCGTGGTATTCGGCGAGGATATCGGCAATGCCGCTCTTGCCTTGACCAAAGGGCAGGTCGTGAGCTTTCACATTGCCGAACTCGTTGAGGTCTTTCATGTGGCTGTCAAAGATGCGGCCTTTGAGGATCTTGATGCAATCGACAGGGTTCAGACCACTGCGGACCCAGTGACCGACATCAGCGCAGGAACCGAGACGCGGGTCACGATCTTTGACGAGACTGAGCACATAATTGGGGTCCCAGAAGAGGTAACCGCGATCGAGGGGCTTTTTGGGATGGTTATGGATGGCCATCTTGATGTCGAATTCTTTGACCAAAGCTTCGATGCCGTCCATGCCAGCCACGTCTGGCTCAGAGATGACGATGCCAATGCCCATGGTTTGGCAGAATTGGAAGACTTTGCGATCACCTGCAGCGTCTTTGCCGAGCTTGATGACACCGTAACCAACGGCGGTCAGGCCTTTTTCAGCCAGCTTGGCCTTCACGGCCGCGATCATTTCAGCGGAGGCGTTGTGATCCCATTTTGCCTCGGGTTTCTCGGCTGAGAATTTTTGACCGGGATAGAACTCGATGGTTTTTCCACCTGCAGCGGCGGTTTTTTCAATGGCTTCAAACACCGTGTAAAGACGGAAGCTGTAAGCCTGACAACCAGCAAAGAACTCGCCGACTTTGGCGGTTTCTGGAATTGGGGCAGCGAAGGTCGTCGCGGCAAGGAGTGAGAGGAGGAGAAGGGTTTTCTTCATGGATAGAGGGGAACGAGGAAGCCTATGGAATCCTTACACACCAAGATTGTCGAGAAAACTCTTCACGCGGCGTTCATGCCAGGGTTGCAGGCCTGCCTGGAAGTCTAAAAATCCAACGTGGCCCCCATTTGTCGGTGCTTCTAAATGAAAGAGGGCACTGCTTTCAGCCAAAGCTTCAGGAAACGAAGCCGCCGCAAGCAGGGGATCATTGCGGGCATTCAGCAGAAGTGCCGGCACCTGAATCTGAGGAAGATGCGGCAGGGAACTCGCCCTTGCCCAGTAATCGGCAGCGTTGGCAAAACCATGTACAGGTGCGGTGATGCGCTCATCAAACTCGCGAATCGTCTGTACTGCGTCCACGCCATCATGGCCTGCGAGACGCTCGCGCAATTCAGGGAAGCGCCGTGCTTTGAGCAGCGTTTTGGCTTTCATCGTTCTGAGAAAGCGCTGCAAATAGAGACGATTTTTGGGATCGGCATCCAGTACCTGCGCGCTAGAGGCCAAATCGACGGGCGCTGAAATGGCGATGGCGGCGCAAATGGCCGAGTGAGTGGGAGACTCGCCTGCGTACTTAAGGGTGATGTTTCCACCGAGGCTGAAACCGACCAGTGCTATGTTTTCATAGCCTTGAGCGGCAAGGTCGATGACTGCACGCAAATCATCTGAAGCGCCGCTATGATAAGAGCGCATGAGGCGATTCTCCATCCCGCCACAGCTGCGATAATTCCATGCCAATACATCCCAGCCTGTCTGATGCAGGGTGTCGGCCATGCCGCGAATGTAGATCGCCTGCGCAGAGCCCTCCAGTCCGTGGGAAAGGATCACGAGGCGAGAATGCCTTTTTTGCCGCCAGCTGAGGTCCAAAAAGTCGCCATCGGGCAATTCCAGGCGCTCCTGTCGCTGCCAAGGGCGAAAATGGCGTGGCAGCAAGACGGGCAGGATGGTTTGCCGGTGGCCGCCATCAAGCAAAGGTGGGGAAAGAAAGCTGGAGATGACGATGGGCATGGGCCAGATGAAGCAAAAAGCAGAGATGTCACCTGCGCTAGAAGCTTTTTTGGTTGAGTTATGGCCCATCCGCAGCCAGCCATGCGCCGCGTGATACTCGTACTAACAGCAGGCTTCGGCGACGGACACAATACAGCAGCAGCTTCCACAGCAGCGGCTCTGAGAAAACTCTGTCCAGGTGAGGAGGTGCTCGTCTCTGATCTGATCTGTGAAGTTCAGCCAAGCCTCACCACCGTGCTCAAGGCGCTGTATCAATTTGCGATCACCCATTTTCCCAGTGGTTGGCGCTTTGTTTACCGGTTGCTGGAAAAATCCGACATGGACCCAGCGAAGAGCGCCTGGCTGATCCCATTGGTGAAAGGCCTACGGCATCAGTTGGAGACGCTAAAGCCCAGAGTGATCGTGAGCACCTACCCTCTCTATGCCGGCCTGCTGGATGCCCTGAGAAAACAGATGCCGGTGCCAAAGCTGGTCACCGTGATCACCGACTCCACGAGCGTGCATCCGATCTGGCTCACACAGCCCAGTGATCTTTATTGCGTGGCAGACATTGAGACGGACGAGGTCATCCGCGCCATGGGTATCCCGCCTGAAAAGACGCGGATCACGGGCTTCCCAGTGAGTCTGCAATTCACTGAAGTGCTGCCCGTGGAAGCCAAGAAGGCGGATCATCAGCGCATCCTGTATCTACCATCCACGCCAGGGAGTCATGTCGCAGCGACTCTTGCCTCATTGCGGCCTTTGCTTTTGGCTGGCGCACGATTGACTTTACCCGTTGGGAAACACAGTTCGCGGCTATTCCATATTTTACGTGAGTTTACCGATTCTGTGCCAGCTCATGCCGTGGATATCATTGGCTGGACGACACGGATTCCTGAATTACTCCGCACTCATGACGTCGTCATCTGCAAAGCTGGCGGTGCCATTTTACATGAAGTCATGGCGGCGCGTATTCCAGCCGTGATCGATTATGTCGTCCCAGGGCAGGAGGAAGGAAATGCAAATTACCTGCTCTCCCGTCACTGCGCCCTGCAAAGTAAAACAGCCAAAGAAACAGGAACGGCTGTTGCCAAGATCCTAGCCGACAAAAGTGAGCTGGGGCAGAAGATGCGCGATAACATGCTCCCCATCAGCCTGCCCGATGCCGCGATTCGAACCGCTGAGGAAGTGCTGGCGGTTTTGTGAGCTAATGTTGAGCCTTCTTTTTGAAGAGATTTTTAAAGAAATTAGGCTTGGATTTTTTCTCCTCAGGCATCGCTGGACTCGTGCTGGACGGTGTGGAGGTGCCACCTCCTTCTCCGACTGGAATTGGAGCAAATCTGTTGCTGCTCGGCACGCCATTCGGGTTTGTTGGCTGAGTAAAGTCCACCGACTGCGGCCGGACAGTCGGAGTAGCGACATTCAAATTGATCACTTTGGGCTTCAGAGCTTTACCAGCACTGTCGTATTCATGAATCACCTGCTGAAAGACCTCGCCATTGAGATTCATCAGACGGTCTTCTTTGCGGCGGCCAAACTCATCATAGACAGACTGGCAGCGGGCGATCAGATTCCCGCGACCATCATAAACATTACCTTGCAGGGGCTCGCCTTTCTCATTGAGTAGAAAGACTTTTTTCACCGTAGCCGCACCGGCAGTGTTATAAGTTGTTTCCACCATCTCCCGCGTGCTAGGATCACTCACAGATTCTGTGCGTGACTTGTCATCGTGATAAATCGTGCGGCCATGAATCCTCTGCAGGGCTTGCGCGTTTAAAAGGCCCCCAAAGGAAAGCCAGCTGAAAGCAAAAATGACTGCATAGTTTTTCATGGTCAGAGAGTAGAATCAGGACAGATTACGCGACCCCAGCCAGATAGACAATCTTGATTTCCAATCATGCTTTTTTCCCTTCCTCATCTACCGACTTCTGAAGATTGGTCCGAATTCCTCAGCAGCGTCGCTGGCGACTTCGATTGCATCACGGCTACGCTACACCGACTAGACCCAGGCACTAACCAGTTGAAACTGGTGGCTTATCGAGGAATCCCACCACAAATCATGCCGATGATTCAGTCCATACCCGTGGGCAAGGGGATCGCTGGAGCTGCCGCAGAGCGTCGCGAACCTGTCGAGCTTTGCAATCTACAGACGGATACAAGTGGCGTGGCCAAGCCGGATGCCAAACAAACCCAAGTTCAGGGCAGTCTGGCAGTGCCTGTGATGGACGGTGACCGACTCTGCGGAACGCTCGGCATTGGTAAGATCGTGCCGTATGATTTTAGTGAGGCTGAACAGGCCAAACTCATGGGTATCGCAGCGGATGTGGCTGCACGATTGCTGCCAGCGGTTTAATTTCCCGCCAAACAAAGGATTTCACAACGCCGTGAGAGTTTGATACTCTAAGCCTTGTCATGAAATCTTCCCTCATCGTTATGGCCGGATTGGTTGGCCTCTTGAGCCTCACTCCAGCCTCGGCCCAGCTCAGTGTCAGGCGCTCTGCTTCTAAGTTGCCGGTCGAGCCTGGTACCGTCCATGTCGAAGATATGCTCACTCGGCCTGTGATCCTGAAGATCCTCATCGATACGCCAATCTATGCAAACTCCACGATGGACCGAGCCACGGGATCCATGGCACCGGGCACGCTGGTGAAACTGGTCGGCTTTTCGGATACAGCTTACCGTGTCCGTGGCCGCGCCCGACATGGTGACACCTCGGGCTGGGTGCGCATGACAGATGCCCTTTCTCCAGATCCCAATCTGCTGCCTAATCTCAAGAAGATGCACGAGCGCCAAACGCAGGTCGAAGCGCTCATCGCCGAGCATCAAATTGCCCTAGGAATGACCAGTGAAGAGGTTATGGCCTCCATGGGTAAACCGAGTCGCAAAACCAGCAAGCTGAGTGCTGCAGGAAAGGACGAGAAATTCGAGTACATCGTCTATGAGCGCGTACCACAATACAACACCAGTTTTGATGCCTTTGGCCGTCCCTTTCAAACAGTGACCTATCTTAAAGTCGAGACCGGCAGCCTCAGTGTGAACTTCAAAAACAACATCGTTGAGACCATCGAAGAAACCAAGGGCAACCCGCTCGGTAGTGGAGGCGTGAAGATTGTCCCTGGCCCAATGATTTTTAATTATTGAAGCACCCTCAATGACTCGCGGATAATCTTGTCGGCACTCGTGGCAGGATCGAATCCAGGCTGCTTCACCAGTTCATTCACTGCCTTTTGTGCCTCACTCTGTTTATATCCCAGGGCGATCAGGCCAAGCACGGCATCACTCATGGCTTCCTGCTTCGGATCATGCGTTCCTTTAGCGACCTGAGCAGCCTGCCAGGCATCCACGACACCGACTTTATCCTTCAGCTCTAGCACGATGCGCTCTGCCGTCTTTTTTCCCACGCCTTTAATCCGGGACAAAGCGGCGATGTCATTGCGAATCACCGCATCTTTAAAGGCCGGCACAGGCATACCACTCAGCACGGAAAGCGCCATCTTTGGCCCGATGCCGGAGACGCGATCAATGAGGAGGCGGAAAAGATCTCGCTCATCCAAGGTGAAGAAACCAAAGAGCAGGTGCTCACGTTCGGTGACGTGATGATGCGTTAGTAATTTCACTTCAGCTCCCTGCTGCGGCAGACGATCAAAGGTGGTGAGTGGAATATTCGTCACGTAGCCCACGCCGCCGACATCGACGATGGCTTGGTGCGGCATGGCTTCAGCGAGTGTTCCACGGAGAAAGGCGATCATGGGCGCTGATGAAGCCGCGCCCAGCAGAAGACGCAAGAGGTTTGATCTATGGACTAGCAATACAAAACGAACTCGTGCATCGTTTTCCAATGACCTTACGACTCCTTCTACTGCTAATCTTGACCTCGTTCAGCCAAGGTCAGGATAGTCCCAAGCTCGAGACGCTATTGATGTTGCCTGAGCCGCGAGCACTCAGGACGGAGATCTCAGTCGTATTGGCAGAGGCTCAAAAAACCGTTTTTTCTCCTGCAAGAGAGATCGCCGGCGTTACTGGTATTGAAGTTTACTCCAAGGAGGATTTTCAACGCTATGGCCTCAGTCCTGAGACCTTTGCAGAAAGATCGAAAAAGACTGCAGATCGTCTGCTGGGCGAGCTGAAAGCGGATCTGATCAAAGATGCTGATGGCAAAGTATTATATGCTGTTTATCGCGGTGATCGGCCGATCATGGCCTGCCTGTTAATGGCCCCATCGTTGCCAAAAAAATTTCAAGACCTCTTTGGACCTGAAATTTGGGTCGCCATGCCTGACCGCCATTCTCTTTACATCTTTCCTGCTAAGCCTGAAGCGCTGGAAGAGTTTGTACCCGACCTAGCCGCCCGTTTTGAAGAAGACGCCCACGCCGCCAGCTCGGAAATCTTTGCACTGAAAGCGGGCCAGCCGCCACGGGTGGTGGCCAGCTTTGTTGAATGACCCATGAAAAAGCGGCTGAATTACTTCAGCCGCCTTGGTGGATTTTGTAGCTTCACTCGCGGAGCGAGAAGATCGCTTTAGCCGATGACTTCTGGCCAATCAGTGTGGAACATCTGGCCTTCTGGCTTGTCGATGCGCTCATAGGTGTGAGCACCGAAGAAGTCACGCTGAGCTTGCAGCAAGTTGGCTGGAAGGCGCTCGGCACGGTAGCTGTCGTAGTAGCCAAGGCTGGCGCTGAAGGCAGGGCAAGGAATGCCATTCAGCGTGGCGATGGAAACGACTTCGCGCCAGTTTTGCTGGGTTCTGCTCAGCACATCAATGAAGAACGGAGCGAGCATCAGATTGCTCAACTCTGGGTTCTGGCGATAAGCGTCTGTGATGCTGTTCAGGAAACGTGCACGGATGATGCAACCACCACGCCAGATGCTGGCAATACGGCCAAGATCCAAGCCCCATTTCTTGGCTTCACCCATGGACTTGATGAGATCCAAACCTTGGGCGTAGCTGATGATTTTGGAGGCGTAGAGCGCATCGTGCACCTTTTTCACCAGAGCTGCTTTTTCAGTGGTGATGTTCACCGTAGGTCCAGTGAGCAGCTTGCTGGCAGCGACACGGGCCTTTTTCTTGGAGCTGAGGATACGAGCTTCGACAGCGGCGTTGATGGTGCTGATAACGATGGCGTTTTCAGCGGCGTTCATGAGCGTCCACTGGCCAGTGCCTTTTTGACCAGCTTTATCGACGATGAGTTCGACGATTGGCTTACCAGTCTCTGGATCTTTTTGTTCCAGGGCTTTGCCGGAGATTTGGATGAGGTAGCTGAGCAATTCGCCTTCGTTCCACTCGTTAAAGATGGCGGCCATCTCGTCGGTGGTGAAGCCAGCGTGCTTGAAGATGTTGTAAGCCTCGCAAATGAGCTGCATGTCACCGTATTCGATGCCGTTGTGGATCATCTTCACGTAGTGACCTGCTCCGCCTGGGCCGATGTGGATCACACAGGGTTCACCATCAACTTTAGCAGCGATGCTTTCAAAGATGGGCTTCATGACTTCCCAAGTGCTTGCAGGGCCGCCAGGCATGATGGAAGGGCCTTTGCGGGCACCTTCTTCACCACCAGAGACACCTGCGCCGATGAAGCGGAGGCCTTTGGAGGCAAGATACACGTCACGGCGCTCAGTGGTTTTGTAGAAGCTGTTACCGCCGTCGATGATGATATCGTCTTTATCCAGAAGGGGAATGAGCTGCTCGATCACGGCATCGACAGCATCGCGGTCGCTGTCGACGACGGCGGTGGATTTCACCATGATATGAATTTTCCGTGGAGTAGCCAGGCTTTGGACAAACTCTTCCAGTGTGTGGGCTCCGACGAGTTGTTTACCGGGATGTTTGGCTAGGAACTCGTCCGTTACGCTGGTCGTACGGTTATAAACGCTCACCTGGAAGCCGCGGCTTTCCACATTGAGAACGAGGTTTTGGCCCATCACAGCGAGGCCGATCAATCCGAAGTCACTTTTTTTGCTCATAATTTAAGGGCCTGAGACATACCCCCCAGACCCGATTTGGCAAAGGAGATTTTCCTCATCCTCGGCATGAACCGACCAGATAGATCCATTAAAATGCAATGTCGCACTGTGAGAAGCCGTGTTATAGTGGCCCTAATTCATGGCAGACGTCACCTCATCCTCTGGCTGGAGCAGCACTCCACGCGCCTCTTTTCGCTCTCGCGAAGACTGGAGTCTGAAGTGGTGGATCATGTTTGCGCTGATTCTTTCCTTCTTGTTTCATGGCTTTCTTGTGGTGAGCATGGATAAAATCGGTCTCGTTATGGGATCGAAGGCCCAGCCTGTGCAGGCAAACAAAGTACCTGACCGGATCAAAATCGATCCGCGTCTGCTTCAGGAGCAAAAGGCCATTCAGGAAATCCCAGAGATGATCGCACCGGGGACGAAGCCCGACATCAAGTCCTTCGAGGCCAATTTGGATAATTTTGATAAGGCCGAAATGATCAAAGAAAATCAAGAAATCGACATGACACCCAATGTGAAGGAAGTGACCAACTTCCTCCGCGCTAGCGATCCAGGCGATGGTAAAACGCCTGGTGGCAAAATGGCTGATATGGCCGCTATGCTGGCGCCTCAGGCCCTAGCTGCGCCTGACATGGCCAAAGAAATGGCGACACTGAGGCGCGATGTTTTATCCAAACCAGTCTCTGAAAAGCAGATGCTGATCGATGCCGGCGCCCTCGATCCTGGTGATGCTGGCAGTGTGGACATGAAACTTTTGGATCAAGTCAAAGCTCAGGGCCAAGGCACCGACGCCGCTGGCACAAGGGTCAAAGGCTTTAGCAATCTCGACGACCTACTCGGCGGCGGAGGCACGATGGGTGGCAGCACCGCTCCTATTTTGATGCCAACGGATCTTCTTTTTGAGTATGGCAGTGACCAACTGGCTGAAGGTGCTCGTTTAAGCCTGATGAAGCTCGGCTTCCTGATTCAAAAGAACCCCAATTCGCTGTTCATCGTTGAGGGACACACGGACAGCTTCGGGGGTGAAGAATTCAATCTTGAGCTGAGCCTTCGCCGCGCCAATGCCGTCGTTGATTGGCTCCAGGCCTCACTTCGTCTTGGGACGGATCGTATTCAGGCCATGGGCATGGGAAAAAGTAAGCCCATCGTTAACACGGCTGGCACTGTCGAAGAACAAGGCATGAATCGCCGCGTGGAAATTAAAGTCAGGCCTCGGAAGGGATAGTTTCATAAGCGGCGTCCAGAATTATTGACAGCGAGGCCGTGGTTCACTCATTATAGGCACATGCCAGATTCTACGTCATCTCCCCCAGCTGTCACCGTTGAGAACCTGACCAAGGTATTCAAGTCTGGTTTAGGTAAGCAGGCCTTTGTGGCCGTGAGAGATCTTTCTTTAACGGTCCAGAAGGGTGAGGTTTATGGTCTCATCGGCCCCAATGGCTCGGGTAAATCAACGACGATGAAAGCCATTCTCGGCCTGCTGTCGCCGACCGTGGGAAAGACGACGATTTTTGGCAAATCCAGCACCGAAGTCGAAAGCCGCCGCGATGTTGGATTCCTACCTGAGAACCCTTATTTCTACAAGCACCTTAGCGGCCTGGAGACACTGCTTTTTTATGGACGTCTTTGCAGTATGAGTGGCCGTGATCTCCAAGATAAAGCACGCGAAATGTTAGCGCTTACGGGCTTGGAAGATGCTGCCAATCGTCGAGTGGCTGGCTTCTCCAAAGGCATGCTTCAACGTCTCGGCCTAGCTCAGGCATTGTTACACGAACCGCGCCTCATCATCCTTGATGAACCGACCGCTGGGGTGGACCCTGCGGGTTCTCGTAAGATTCGCGACCTGATCATGGGTTTTAAAGAAAGGGGCATTACGGTGCTCGTGACGAGTCATTTGCTGGAGCAGATCCAGGAAGTCTGTGATCGCGTCGGCATCATGGCCCATGGACGCATGGTCCGCGAAGGAAAGCTGGATGATCTCATTGCCGTAGAAAATGAGACCGAGCTCATCTTGGCAGATGCCTCTCCCGACTTGCTGGCCGAGATCCGAACTCTTGCCGAAAGTAAGGGGGCAAAATGGATCCGCTCTGGCCATTCACGCACCACTCTGGAGCGCTTGTTTCTCGAATCTACAGAGGAGCCCAAGTCATGAATTCTAACTCCTTTTCACCAGCCCGCATCTGGACTCTAGCAGCTGCCACCGTCACGCAGCTCGTGCGCATGAAGATCATGGCCTTCCTGGTCGTTTTTTGTGTCATCGTTGTTGCCGCTGGATTTGCTTTTCCGGTCATGAATCCCGAGCAGCAACTCAAGCTGCTTAAAGATGTCTCCTTCGGAGCGTTGCAGATCTTCAGTGTGGTGATTGCTATCGTATCCACGGCGTTGCTTCTACCACGTGATTTAGAGGATCGCACGCTCTACACTATTTTGTCAAAACCAGTGCCAAGATATGAATATTTACTTGGTAAACTCATTGGCGTCCTTCTGCTGATTGGCGCTGGTTTAGTTCTGATGGACATCGCTTTCAGTGCCGTCCTTTGGCTTCGTCAAAGCTTGGTTTTAGTTCAGTCCGTCGCGGCTTTGAAGCAGGAAGGTGTCGCTACACCAGAGGCCATTGCTCAATTGAATGAATTCGTCGGTAAACAAGGTCTTACCTGGAATATTCATCTTGGCGTGCTGGCGATTTTTTTGAAAGCCTCGGTGATCGCCGCGCTGTCATTGATGATTTCCTGCTTTGCGAGCAGTACTCTTTTCACGGTGGTGATTTCCCTTCTAGTGACGATCATTGGGCATGGGCAGGGCTTGATCCGCGAGTATTTTTTCAGTGAGGGCATGAATCAGATCATCAAAAAACTGGGTTCAGCGATGCTGGCCATCCTGACACCTGATCTGGGTGTCTTCGATGTTCTTGATAATGTTATTAATGGCGAGATCGTAAGTGCTTTCAGCGCCGGTGTTATGATCGGCACAGCAGCCCTATATGTCACTGGGTATGTATTGGTTTCTCATCTTCTCTTTGTCGAAAAGGAACTCTGATGAAACGCCGGCTCCAAGCAATTGCTGTTCTTTTACTTCTTGGGGCGGTCAAACTCCCAGTCGAAGAGGCCGCTACTGGCCATCTCCGTGAGGTGAAGCTCCTGACAAAACCAATCTCGATTAGCTTGCGTGAAAGTCTTGGCCAAGCAAGCTTTGCAGCCTCTCTCGGCGGACTGCGGTCACTGGTGGCGAGCATCACTTATTTGAGGGCCTATCGTGAATGGGAAAATATTAACTGGGCCAAGGTGGACAGCTTGTTCCAGATCACTACACGCCTACAACCCACATATTTTAACTATTGGGACGAAGCGTCTTGGCACATGGCATTTAATGCTGCCTCCAGCTATCTCTACAATCAGGAAATCAATCCTATGTTGCGCGGCAAGCTTTACGAAGAACACGTTCAGCGCGGCATCGAGATTTTAAAAGAAGGCTTACTCTTCTTGCCTGATGAGCCGCGCCTTTGGAATTCGCTGGCAGAGATCTATGAGCGGCGCGTGCACAACCCGAAAAAAGCCGCTGAGTGTTACTTGGAAGTTTTCCGCATCAGTCACAATGATCGTTACTCACGTTTTGCAGGGTATCAGTTGGCGCAGGCATCGGATCGTGAATCCTGGGTCAAAGGCTACGAACTCCTCAAAACGGCGTATGACAAAAAACAACGCCCACCGAGTGTGATCGATCAACTCAAGAACCTCGAGGAACGGTTGAACATACCACCCTTGAAGCGCATTCCCGATGCACGCCCTCAAATGGAAATACAGCACGGTGAAGTTGGGCCGTCGCGGTAAAGCACCTGTATGTCAGACCAAAAGAATAACGCATCAATTGCGTCTCATTCGTTCTTTTTAAGACAGCTCTCTGCTCAGAGTTTAAGTTGCGTGGGACTCGTCTTTGACCCAGACTTGCTTCACAATGCAAGAATGGTATTACACTAAAAATGGAGAGCGGCAGGGCCCCGTCTCGCTAGTTAACTTACAAGGCCTCGCCTACAGAGGCGGGCTCGATGCTCAGAAAGATATGGTCTGGACGGATGGTATGCCAGACTGGAAACTTATCAGTCATATGGATGAACTCTTTGGAGCCAATTCAGAGACTTTGGAAGACAGCTTTAATCCTTATGCCGCGCCTGGCACTGCTCCAGACAACTTGCTTGCTCAATCACCTGCGGGTTCTTTTGGTGAGATAGCACCCGGTTCTGTGAATTTGGATGCCATGGCGATTGCAGGCCGCGCTTTCACGCTGACCAAACGGCACTTCGGCTCACTGATGGCCATTGGAATCACTTATTTGGTGATTGTCATCGGCGTTGAGTTTGGTCTTTCTGCCATTGAAGGAGCCTTGGGTTGGGGCACAATCGGCGTTTTTCCTGGTGGCTTCGGCGCGGACCTGCCAGGAGCTACCACACAGCACAGTGTGGCTGGCTTTGTGGCCTCAAGCCTGTTTTCGATGTTCATTGGATTGGGGCTAGCTCGCTGCTGTCTTAGCATTGCTTCAGGCGATGGAGCAACAATTGCCACCCTGTTTAGCCAGGGGCCAAAGCTCATCAATACTTTTCTAGCGAGCCTTTTATTTGGGCTCATGGTTATGGCGGGGCTTCTCTTACTGATCGTTCCCGGGGTCATCCTCATGTTAAGGTATTCATTCTTTCAGGAAGCCATCGTAGATCGGAATCTAGGGGTGATTGATGCTTTCAAATACAGTGCCCAGTTGACTCAAAATAATCGCTTAAATCTCTTCGGTCTCGGCGTGTTATCCATGCTGATTGTATTGGCAGGTCTATTAGCTTTGTTTGTTGGACTCATTTTTGCCATTCCCCTGGTAAGTCTGATCACGCCTGTGGCCTATCGGTTTCTTCAATACGGCCAGCGGGCACTGACGGATCTGCCTGGCACGGAAGTGGAAAGCCTGCGTGGTCAATGTCCGATCATCTAAGCCGTCGGCAATTTGAAGCAGCACTTGCCAGAAGGCTTTGACTGTTAGAAAGAGTCAGGAGTCATTCAGGCTTCTTATTCTCTCATTCATGTCTCTTCTTCCCATCGCTCTAGACGCTGCCACGCAGGCAGGTCTGCTCATTAAAAGTAACTTTGGCTCTGATCTCACAGTCAATGAGATGCAGCGGCATGACATCAAATTAGAACTGGATGTGCGCAGCCAAAAACTGATCACCGAGATCATTCTCAAAAACGATCCGACTCACGCGATTCTTGGAGAAGAAGAAGGCGATCTTGGAGGTGATGGTGACGTGGAGTGGATCGTCGATCCGATTGATGGCACGGTGAATTACTATTTTAATATCCCACATTTCTGTGTGTCTATCGCAGCACGCAATCGGCAGACTAAAGAAATGATTCTGGGAGTGATTCACGACCCGATGATGAACGAAACTTGGAGTGTGGTGCAAGGCGAACCTCCAATGCTCAACGGCAAACCCATCTCCGTCAGTCACCGTGAAACGATGGCCGAGGCAGTGGTCACGGTTGGTTTTTCAAAAAGCAAATCGGCCCTTGATGCGGGTTTTGAGCGCTACAAGCGGATCGCCTACGATGTGCGAAAGACGCGTATGCTTGGCAGCGCAGCGCTTGCTTTGGCCTACATTGCTTGTGGGCGCTTGGACGCTTATGTAGAGGAGCAAATCAGCCTCTGGGACATTGCCGCAGGCGTGATGCTCGTCGAAGCTGCAGGCGGTAAAGTCAGCACCTCTCCAAGCGTCGTGAAGCCAGGAACGATGTTTATTTGTGCATCAAACGGCAAGCTCCCGATCGAGCCGTATCTCTAAAAGCGGGGGAGCTGATTATAGCTTGCGCAGCACGCGGAGTCGCTCACGGCCGACACGGCCATCATAACCGATTTCAGGCACTCGGTCTTCGATGACTTGCCAGCGTGATTCATCGAACAGCGCGCTGAGTTCAGAGACGGAAATGCCAAACGGAGGTCCGGTTTCGTCGGCGTCCATTTCGGGGTTGATGAACCAAATACCGACAAGGTGCGCGCCTGTTTTGAGTAATTGATAGGCGGCAGCTTCGTAACGCGTCCGCCATTCAGGTGGCAAGGCGCAGAGGCAAGTGTGCTCAAAGAGGAAATCAAAGCTTTCCAGCCACTCAGGGGGGGATGCGAAGAGATCACCAAGGACAAAACGAATGGCATGATGGGGATAAGCTGTTCGAGCCATGGCAATAGCGGTAGGCGCGATGTCCAGTCCATGCGCATCTATGTCGGCATGGACAAGCATGACCACATCATGCCCGACCCCGCAGCCGGGCACGAGGGCGCGACCTTGAGGTTGATTTTGGCTCACCCAGTCCATCATTGGAGGAGAGGCCTTGCCTTTGTTCCAAGGCGTGTGGCCATCAAGGTAGTTTTGTTCCCAATCGGTCATGTTTCTGAAGTAAGTGGCTGAATTGAAGGTACCAGGAAATGATCCACGGTGAGTGAAAGTGCGTTAGCTGTGAGGAACGCCTGAAGGCTAACTTGATCCATTGCTCCAGGTAGAAGATGTCCGAGCGAACCTGCACGATGACCCGCCTGATTTCCCTCTTCTCCAGCAGGCATGATCGGATCAGGGACACTAGCGGCAATAAGGGCTCCGCTACCGCTTTCCAGGAGACCCCGATACACTTCGGGCATATCGATTGCCGTTGCCTCCACTGAATCCCAGCACATGACAAACCGACCCACACGTGACCAATCGGGGATGTTTTGAACTTTGCTCATATCAGCCACCGTGCCGATAGCGATAACACTACTTTTAGCACAGGCTGAAACTGTATCTGTCGAGGTTACGACGTGGATCTCGGGTTTAATTCTGGCATAAGCCGTGAGTGTCTGATGAATGACGCTGCCCGGAGCTGCAAGGCAGAGGAGAGTATCTCCAGAGAGTGCCCACTCGATCTCCATGAGTCGAAGAGCATTGGCCGTGGCCTGGGGCACGGCATTCGGAACCGCTGAGTAACCCAACGCCCGTGAATCCAACGCTGCAACGGTCATATCAAACCACTGATTACGGACAGCTTCAGTCGTGGCTTCGCGCGCCGCCAGGGGCACTCCAAAATGAACGCTTACAGGATAACGCAGACTCTTGGGCCATTTCTTGAAGAACGTCCCACCTTCAAAGGAAAAGATCGAGCCATAGATGCCCTCCAGATAAACCGGCACCACTTTGGCGTCTCCCTGGCGGGCCATGAGTTCGAAACCTTTGCGCAGCTCATTGAACATGCCATGACGGGTGATCTGCCCTTCAGGGAAAAGACATACGATTTGACCTTCCTTCAAAGCTGCCGCGACACTGCGGATGGCGTCTTTGGCCCGCGTGGCCGAAATGGGAACGGTTCCAACGATGCGCAGGAACCATGTGAGACACTTGATGTTATAAAGCACGTCCCACATGACAAAGCGTACCTTCCGGTCACAGGCAGCTCCGATCAGTAGTGCATCGACGTAACTCACGTGATTTGGCAGCAGAAGCACGCCGCCATTTTTAGGCACCTGCGATAGATTCACGGCTTTCACATCATAAGCTGAGCGAACGATGGTCAGAAGGATGAAGCGCAGGAAATCCTGACTGAGCAGACGCGTCATGTAGATGGCCGCGATGATGGCCAAAGGTGATAGCAAAACGAGCTGCGTCGTAGCCGGCACCTTCATCAGAAGCATGACTTTAACCACGGCGATGTTAGCAACGATGGACGCGATACAGTCCATGAGATTCATGGCCGAAAGCACACGCGCGAGTTCTTCAGGCGGGCAGCGATTCTGCACAAACGCATACAGCGGCGTCATGAAGGCACCGCCCGAAAATCCAATCCCGACCATGGCCAAATAAACCATCGGCCCCTGATGGGGAGACAGCCCCGCAGCGAGCGTGGCCAAAGCCATGCCGATACCTGCGATGGGCACGATGCCGAGTTCGATCTTACGCCGTGAGGCTAAGGAAGCGACAGCACTGCCTAGAATCACGCCTAGACCAAGCATCGCCGCCATCGTTGAAAGAGCCGTTGAGGCATCGGCAGGATTTCCGACATGGCGCTCATGGCTTAGTGTCACGAGAATGGAGCCTACCGCATTCGACATGAACCAGAAGTAGCTAACGCCAAAAGCAGCCAGCTTGATCGGTCGATTGCCAAAGACCAATTTCAGATGCGTGAAGTGCTCAAACAGCACCCCGCGATGAAACTTCACCGCAGCATGCTCAGGAGTGGCCTGAACGGCCATCGCACCGGGGATTTGCAAGAGAGCTAAAACGCTGACGACCAACATCGGCACCCAGACGGCAGACCAGGGATCATGCTGGTCCGCCAAGCGCATGCCGAACCACGTGCCCCCAGCCCACATGCCGCTGAGAATACCCAGGAACATGGTCATCTGAAGCATCCCATTGGCTGAGCCCAGACGCCTATCTCCGACCAGCTCCTTGATGATGCCCATTTTTGCAGGACTAAAAAAGGCAGCTTGTGTGGCAAGTAGAAAAAACGCCAGTAAACTCAACCAGAGCGTCAAGGTCGCCTCATGCAGAGCGATGGCGGCGATGAATGCGGCAAAGACAACGACCTGGGCTATCTGCATCCAGACGATCACCCGCTGCTTTGAATAATGATCACTGAGCCAACCGGCCAGTGGTGCAAAGAAAATATAAGGCACGGAAAAGATAGCCCCGAGATACACCTGCATCGAATCGCCAAGATCCGTTCCATGAGCCACAGCGCCCGCAAAGGCGATCAGTAGCATCTTCACAAAATTATCGTTAAACGCATTCAGCGACTGCACGCCAAGCACGAACCAGAGCGACCGCCGATTCTGCGGCGGCAGTTCAGGCAGATCATTCAATGAGGCAGGATCAGCGGGAGATGGGATCATTCCCTTTCAATCAGGCAGAGGATGTGACAAGTTTCCAGATGAAACCGTCATGATAACTCGACGGCTGACTCTGCACTCTCTAGACGATGCCAGCGTGTGATCCAGGCGAGAGAGAGTTTTTCTACAATCTGCTCCAGTTTCTCCATCTCATTCACATTGATACGGATGAGTGGTATGCCCACCTGGGCAAAGACGGCATTCACAAACATATCCCGCTTTTTGACCTCAGCTCGATTGTGGCTGTAATCATCCAGCTCGATGGCTAGCATCGGCATCCAGTCACCTGGCCGACAGACCAGAAAATCCACGTGCTTTTGACTGATTTTTTGAAATGCAAACTCGCCACTCACATGCTGGAGAAAATCAGCAAGACGCGGTTTGCAGAGAATGTGACAGCGACCATTAGAGAGACTTTCCAAGACCAGTTGAAAGGTGGCCTCTGTCGGCGTGAGCAGTGGTTTGGGCTTATATTTCCACTGCAAAGCGATTCGAGTATCTGCATGAGGAGAAATAAGCTGCATGAGATTTATGTTATGGAAATTATAATAAAGATCAAGCCCCACTTCTTGCCTGATGCATCGGGCGCTGGACACTGCGCTTTCTTAAATGCCACGACTTTCCTCATCGCTCCGCTTCATTAACTGATCCCAGTTTCTGCAAGCAAGGCTGAACCGCCGCCACTAGTCTAGTATTATGCAAGAAAATGACCTTCTCGAAAAGCTAAGAAAGATCGAACGCCTCTACGCGGGCGCATCGACCGCAGGTGAAAAAGAAGCCGCGGCTGAGGCCATGAACCGCATCCGCAAAAGGCTTGGCGAAATCGCCAAAGTAGATAAGCCTATCGAGTTTAAATTCACTCTCATAGACGGTTGGGCAAAAAAACTTTTTCTAGCTCTACTGCGCCGCTATGAATTAAAGCCGTATCGATATTCTCGGCAACGCCGCAATACCGTCCTAGTGCGGGTGCCGCGTAGTTTCGTGAATGAGACCTTATGGCCCGAGTTTTTAGAACTCAGCGCCGTCCTAAAGACCTACCTCGAAGACGTCACTAACCGAGTCATTGCTGATGTTATCCATGAAGATACTGGAGATGAAGAAGTGGTGGTAGGCGAATACCTAGCCTAATCTTCTCATGAGCTCAGAAAAGTGACGAACGCAATCCCGCACCTTGCAGCGAAGTAGGATCACGAAAACTTTGATCTTCGCCTAAAAAAGGCCTCGTCACACTAGAGTCGTCTGCTAGCGTTTACACTTGTGATGAAAATTGGCACATGGATTGGGTTGCTTGCCCTCATTTCAGGCATTAGCGCAAACGCGGCAGATGTTCGGCGTATGGTCTTAAAAAATGGCACCGAGATGCGCGGCCAACTCTTGCGCGAGCGAGACGATGCCGTGCTTATTGATCTTGGATTCACGGTCCTCAGCGTGCCGCGTGCAGAGATCGCCTCCCTCGAAAAGGTGGCGGATGCACAGGCCTTGGTTGCTTCGGCAGCAACAGGTGAAGACATTTATTTCATCGAGCCTAACCGTGAGCCATTGGCCGTGGAAAAAAACGTTGAACGTGTCGCTGAAGCCGTGGTGCAGATCCAAACAGCTTCAGGGCTGGGTTCTGGATTCATCATCAATAAACTGGGTTACGTCATCACCAATCAGCATGTCATCGCAGGTGAGCGCGAGATCACGGTGATGGTCTATCGCAAGCGCCCCGGCGGCTTGGAAAAGCAAGTCTTCACGAAAGTCAAAATCATCGCCATGAACGGCTTCCTCGATTTAGCGATCCTGCAAATTGATGATCCAGCCGCAGAATCTCTGCCCTTTGTTCCGATGGGAGATTCAGATGCTCTCACTCAAGGCCAACACGTCTTTGCCATCGGCAGCCCGCTCGGTCTGGAGCGCACAGTGTCACAGGGAATTGTCAGTATCAAAGCACGTGAGAGTGGCGGGCGTTGGTACATTCAAAGCACAACACAAATCAATCCAGGGAACTCAGGTGGACCACTCTTCAACAGCCGAGGTGAAGTTGTTGGCGTGAACAACATGAAGTCTGCGGGCATTGGTGTCGAAGGTCTTGGTTTTTCGATCCCTGCCAACGTTTTGAAGCTTTTTCTAAAGAACCGCGATGCCTTTGCTTTTGACCCACGCAATCCCAATGCGGGATTCCGCTATCTTCCGCCACCAGCCACCGCTGAAACCAAAGTCGAAACGCCTAAAGAACCCTAATTTCCTTCCGTCATCTTCCATGAAAACACTGACCCTCACCTTTTTAACCGCTCTTGCTTTTGCCCTGCCAGCACAGGCCGATAAGCTGGACCAATGGTACAAGCTTCTGCCCAAAAACACCCTTGGCGTGATCTCCATCAAAGACACACCCGAGTTACTGGCGGATTGGGAGAAGGGCGGATTTGCCAAGATGATGGAAGATCCTGAATTCAAAAAATGGGTCGCTCCGGGCATGAAGGATGGAGAATTCCCCATTGAAAAAGGCTTCAAAGAAGATGTCGGAGAAAGCATGGGCGACTTTTTGAAGCGCTTGCAAGGTTCAATCATGATCGCCATCGCAGCGGATTCTCCTGAGGATTTTAAGGATACGGGTGGACCCGCCATAGCACTCATTGAAGTGGGTGATCAAGAAGCCAAAATCGAAGAACTCTTGCAGCATAACTTTGACAGCGAAATCCAGAAAGACAGCACCAGAAAGAAAATCACCCAAGAGATTGCCGGCGTGACGGTGCAAATTTTAGCGGAATCGGATGCCCCGGATGCCCCATGGAGAATGGCTCATGCTTTTGTCGATGGCGTCATGATCATGGGTGTCCGTGAATCCCTGTTTGAGCACTTTATTTCCGCGTTAAAAACTGGCACCGCTGATTCCTCTGAAGTCGTGACTGGCCATCTCACCCGCCTTGCTGAACAGAGTGAAGGCAATGCCGATATCACCCTTTATACCAACGGTGAAACACTCATGAAATGGATGGAAGAGGGCATCACTAAAAGCAGTCAAGGCAGTAAAAAATCCGCCATGCCCTTCGACCCAAGCATGATCATCGCTGCTCTGGGCGCTAATGAATTACAATCCATTGGCCTCATGATCGACCTCACAGAAACGCAATCCCGTGTGGATATGGCCATCCTACATCCTGAAAAGATCGAAGGCATTCTGACTTTCCTCCAAGGCAGCAGCACAGAGGTGAGTCTTCCTCCTTTCATCCCTGGGGATGCCCTCAGTGGTCAGGTCTCACGCCAAAGCCTCAGCGCCATCTATGATCATCTTTTGGCTATGGTCGCCAAGCTCGGTCCTATGGCCATGATGGCTACCATGCAAATCTCTCAGCTGGAGCAGCAGATGGGCTTTAAAATCAAAGAAGATCTGTTTGGCAGCCTCGAAGATGAAAGCATCCAGATTGCCGATGGCACAGCCGAGGCGCAGAGCCAAGTCATCGGATTAAAAGTCAAAGACCGCGCGCGTCTCGGTGGCGCGCTGGATGGCCTCAAGCGCTTCATTGGTCAAGGCTTTGGAGCCTTTGAGGAGTCAGACTTCTTGGGAAACAACATCAGTCTCTTTAAAGCCACCGCAGCACAGGCACCAGGAGCCAAGTCCACCGAGATCGCTTATTGCCTCACCGATGACTATTTGTTCTTCAGCATCGGCAAACAGGACTTGCTGAAAAAAGTCCTGACACGTCTCAAAGAAGCAGGCGAGCCAAGCATCTGGGATGCGCCACGCACTCAAGAGCTCATTGCGATGATGCCAAAGGGCTACTCAGGACTGGCTGTGTCCGATGCCAGTAAACAAATCAACATTATGATCGAAGCCATGACAGCCGTGCAAAAGCAAACCGGTGGGGCCAAGAAAAAGCCAGTCGCCAGCAAAAGCAAAGGCCCTGGTAAAGGTCCTAAAGTCGAGAATGAGATCGCTGGCCTACCTGCCCCCGATAGCTTCTTTGATTCGAAGGCCCAACCATCAGATGAGATGTTCAAAAAGTACTTTGGCACCGTTGTCAGCGGCACTTATTCCAAGCCCGGCGCCCTTCTCTTCCGCATGCTTTCCAAACCAGTCGAAGCTGCTCAATAACCCTTCATTTTTTCGCCACATGCGCTCACTCGCCTTCCTGGTTCTCGCCGCCAGCGCTTTCGCCGCTGATAACTTGTATTTTGACGGCCCGGAGGTCGTGAAGCTGGACTGGAACACGAGCTGTCCACGCACGGGAGACTTCAATGGAGATGGCTTGGCCGACATCGTCGTCATCAATCAAGATCGCGCGCGCATTGAGTTTCTGCTTCAGCGCAAAGATGGCGTCCGGCCTGGGGAAGCCGAGCGTAGCTCACGCACAGACCGTTGGAATCCGATCCTAGAAGTATCACGTTTTGACAAACAACCGCTGGTCATCAGTCACAGCGCTTTTGCTTTGACCGTTGGTGATTGGAATGGCGATAAGCGCCCCGATATTGCTTATGTCAGTGATGAGGAAAAGCTCGTCCTTCGCACACAAGGAACCAAGTCCGGCGAATGGACTCAAAAGAAAGAATTCGTGCTGGATTCAACGTCTGACGACAGTGAATCCCTGATTGCAGCCGATCTGAATGGCGACGGCAAAGTCGATCTGTCTCTGCTAACTAAAACGCGCCTCATGATCTGGCTGCAAACCCAAGAGGGCTGGGCTGAACCCAAAACCTACGTGCAGGGAGAAGCTGGCTGCGGTGGCCTACGCTGTGCGGATCTGAATGGTGACACGAAACCCGATCTCTTTTACACAGCGCCAGACGCAGATGCTCTCATGGTGCGTTTGCAGCAAGATGGCTCTTTTGGTGAAGAATGGCGTCTAGAGATCCCGCCAAGTCGCTGCTGGGTACATCCGATTAAACTTGGCAAAGACACAGGACTGGCCTGGATTCACAACGCCACAAGCATGACCGAAGTCGCCAAGTTGGCCACAGCCAAGGCAGAACCCAATGCCGATCTCGCCTCCAGCATTCGCTACGCCATGCCTGCCAGTGATGCCAAAGGTGGCGCTGTCGCCTATGGTGACCTGAATGGTGATGCCATTGCCGATGTTGTTTTAACGGAAACCAAAAATGCCCGTCTATGGTTCTTTGCTGGGGTCAAAGGCGGCTCCTTCCGTGAAGGCCGCGAGTTCCCTGCCCTCAGCGGGATTGAATCTCTAATCATTGCAGATGTGGATGGTGATTCGAAGAATGAACTGCTCGTCCTCAGTCCAGCTGAAAAGTCCATTGGCATCGCACGCTGGCAGAAAGATCGTTTGGCCTACCCAGAGGTCATTCATCAGAGCACCGACACGCTACTCACACTGACGGCTGGAAATATCACCGGTGACAAAGGAACCCATCTTTTATGCCTCACCGAGTTGAAGAGCAAAGTGTCATTGCTGACGCTAACTTGGATCGCTGCCGAGAAGAAATTCAAGCCCACCAGCCAAGAGCTACCGAGTGCTCCCGCTAAACCCAATGCCTTGCGCATTGTCGATGCCAATCAGGATGGACGCGGAGATCTAGCGCTCTTTGCTGCACTGGCACCGATGCAGATTTTACTGAGCCAAACGGATGCCAAAGCACCCTTCAAACGGGTCGAAGGATTGCCTGACACACTCGTCAATAAACTCAGTCCAGTGGCCTTCACCAGCGCTGATCTTGATGGCGATGGTAAAGCTGAGATCATCATTGCTAAAGATCAATTGGCCCGCGCCTTCAAGGTCGGCACTGATGGTAAAGCTGTCACCGTCGAGCAGTTCAATGCACCGGACTCTAGCGCTCAGCTCAGTGCTGTTTTTGTGCGTCAGATGGAAGGCAAACTTCAAGTCCTACTCGCGGATAGCAGTCAGCAAAAGCTCCATGAAATGAGCGCTGGCACCGATGGTGTTTATCGTGCGACGCATACCCACGCTTTGACTTCATTGACCCCAGATGAATGCCATCTGCTAGGAGATCGTCTTTTGATGATCGGCAAGACCAGCTTTGAACTTACCCCGCTATCAGGTTCCTCTATGAAGCTGGAAACGGTCGTCTCTTTTGACAGTGAGCTCAAGGACACCCAGCCATCCGACCTTATTCCAGCCGCCTTCTCCGGCCTACCGACCGATGATCTTGCATTGGTCGATTTCAGCAAGAGCCGTGTTCTCGAAATCTTCCAGCCCAGTGAAAAAGCACCGCCAACCTGGAACAGCGCCATGTATTTCCGCATCTTCGAAACCGACCCCCATTTCCGTGGCAAAAGCGGTCTCGAAAATGAACCACACGACTACGCCGCCATGGATCTCAACCAGGATGGCAAGCTTGATCTAGCTTTATTGGTGCATGATCGGCTGCTGATTTATCTTCGGAAGTAAGCGGCCCTCATCATGTTTAAACAACATAGTTGGCCATTATCGACGTGATGTTAAACTTCGAGTATAAAGCATCGTCTGCATCACCCTTGGGAACATTGTTGACCTCAGTGATGCTGATTTGTGGCTGCCTCTCCTCTGCACAGGCTCACCCATCAGACATCAGTTATCTGCGGGTTAAAGTGCAGCGGAAAATGGTAGAACTGCGGTTCACCTTTAACCTGCTTTCACTCACTCGCTTTGCCACCATTGATGCCAATCAGGATCGTCGAATCGAAAGAAATGAACTAGATGCCGCGGCCCAGGCTTTGAATGAGTATTTCAACAAGCACATTGAACTTAACATCAATGAAAAAAAGACAGCGCTAGGTTTAGCGCAGCCGTTTGAATGTGTGTGGCCTGAAACGGGTGGATCAAGTATCGTTTCGGAGGTGGACTATCCAGTGCGCTATGTGGACATCACTTTTACTCATGCGGTGAAACCCGTCCTCGCTGATCTGTGGCTGAGTTTTGATCTCTGGCAACAAACGGGACCGTTAGGCAGCATTGAAGCCACTTATGAACAGGATGATCTGGTGACTCAGGTGCCATTTAGTCAAGGTGAGCCTGATTACCTCTATGATACTGGCTATGCGGTAGAGGACGTGTTTCAGGAGCCTGTGAAGATTACCAAGTCACCAGGCTTCAACAGATGGTGGCTCTTTGGATTGTTGCCATTGATGGCCTTGATTTATTGGGTCCAGCGCCGTCCCGTGCTGAGATGAAACGTCGAAGTGCGCGAAGCGTCCTGGAGCGCTCCATCCCTCTGGAGCTTTTCGACGGAGCGGTGGATTGACGCTGTTCGTGAAAGCGACGTGACCTCGATTGGCCTTCGGAGTTGTGGGAGTTGAAGTTGATCATTCGGCCCACGACAGCGCCGGAGGGTCGGCGCACTCCAGGACGCTACCGCGCTTATTTCACCTGCACCCATACTGGCGAACTCCACGCCATGTTTCCGTCCGTCTGCTCCACACGCAAATAATAGCGATTTTCACCCGCGATGGGCGCTTCATCGGTAAAGGCTTGCTCAAAGGTTTTGCTGCCAGGCTCCCACTGCTGATGGTTCTTTTCATTGCGCACTAGTGTGACCCGTTTGATTGCAGCAGTGCCATCCACTTTGAATTTCAACTCTGGCTTGCCACTCAATGCAATCTCACTTCCCAGGAGTTTATCGTTGCAGGAGAACTCGACGAAAATCTTATCTGTAGCAGCGATGGTGCGGCGGGCATTGAGACCTTCGATGATGCCTTCACGAGTAAAATCCTTCACATAAACGCCGCCGTAGCTGGTATGCGTACTGATGTGATCACTGTTCGCCCAAACGCCGAGTTTGTGGCCAAGCTCGAGCGCATGCTGGTAAACGCCGTTGTTTTTCTCGGTAAAACTGCGGATCGGTTCGCCGACGACAGGCTTACCGATGACGGTTGAGGAGTGGTTATACTCCTCGCCAATACGCAAGCCCACAGTGGGTTGCGGAGCATTGAGTCCTTCATAGCTGACACGCGCGCCTTGATAGATCTCGATCACATTTTCGACACGATGATCCACTGGGGGAATCTGATCCCAATCGGTGCCCATGCCGGTGGCTCCCGTGTGGGATATGGCGGTGACGGGTTTGCCATAGCGAGTCAGCACATCCCATAATTCAGTTGGATGCAGTTCGAGTTCACCTTCAGTTTTGACAGGGAACAAAGTCTGCCAAGGCGAGGCAAGATAGTTTTTACGTTGGATATAAACAATAGGGCCGCCGCGCTGAGCGAAGACGATGTTGCGGTGACCATAAGGCCACTTCTGCTCGCGCTCATAGGCATACATGCTGGTGAAGAATCCTGGTGCATAAAACACATCCACCAACTTTTGATTCAGCCACCACTCATAGGGTGTGTAAATTTTGGCAATGTCTGTGTGATCACTGGTGCCGAGTGTGTCGAGCTTACCCATGTCGATGGCGTAACGGAACTGTTCCTGCACGCAGCCGTCATTGGCGGTGATGCAGTTTGAAACATCGGTGTGACGGTGATAATCCCCCCAATAGAGCTTGTAGGTCACACCATCATGAATCCAGGTGTGACGATCCTCACGGGCACGCTCAGGAGTGACTGCATTGATGTAAGCCGCAAAGGGCTCACGAGCCATGGCCAAAGGTGTCGGGGCCAAGGGAATATCCAATTCAGTGGCCACTTTAGCCAGATGAATCCCAGCAGTCAGCTGCAGTTTCGAGGTGCGTAAATCGCTGGGCCAGGCAATCCACAAACTGCCATCTGCGCTTATGGCATGAGTCGTTTGACGATCCTGCGAGTAAACGCTGTCTGGCAGTGCAAAAGGCATCGTCCATTGCTTAGCGACTGCATCGTAGCGCATCAGGGCAATGCGCCAGCAATAGGCTTTGAAGTAACGCACCGTCATCCACGGCCTGCCTGCTGCATCCAGCATGAGATGAGGCAGGTTCACAGCAGCCACCTCATTGGGCTTTGGCTGATTGTTCTTTTTCTTAGCTTCCCCCTTCGCAGCGGCCTTCTTTTTTGCTTTGGGATTATTGCCACGCGGGGCAGGTGCGACTAGAGGTGTAGGACCAGGAAGATCAGCGAACAAAGCATCTGGCGAAACCAACTCTTCGACCTTCCCAGTTTTGAGGTCCCAAAAAGCGACGACTGTATCCTTTTGTCCATTCAGTCCCTGAGTGCCGCCGTGCGCACGCATGTCGAGTCCCCACTGTTGATTGCCGCGCTCGCAGCCCAGCCAGATGCCGCTGCCACCTTTCGCACCCACTGCAGAGACACGGCCTTCATAGCGATCTGTTGCAATCAGTGTCTTCGTCTCGCCGACTTTAAGATCAGCCTGAATGCGTGTGCCATAAACATTGAACTCGTTGCCTCGGGATGAATCATAAAGCACCCACGCCCCATCATGACCATCAAAGGCCACACAAGGCTCCCAATCACCGCCCGCATCATGAGTGACTTGGATTTCACGCGACCATTCCTTTTGAGCAGGATCAAAGACGCGACAAAAGACATCCCCTTGCGTTCCGCGCATTCCCTGCCAGACGACCCACACTTTACCAGCAGTATCGCAAGCCGCTTTGGCAAAGACATTGCCGCCATTGACTGAACTGGCCAGCTTCATGATCTCCACCTTCCCATCACGGATCTGACCTGCGTGTAGATCCATGACATTTTGATCGTTCACCTGTGACCAGATGACGTGCAGCGTGCCCTCAGCATCACAGGCGATAGCCGGTTGATGGATGATTCCCGCCTGACCCAACGTAAGCACAGATTCCAAAGCGCCCTCTTTTTGCTGCGCCACTTGCAGCGTATCTTGTTTCCCATCCCACTGAACATAAGCGATCCATGGCTGACCTTTGGCATCGACGCATAAGGACGGAAAGTCAGACTGTTGTTCTTTTTGACGAAGAACCTCAATCTTGGGCACTAGATTCTGGGCAGACAGCGCTGATGAAAAGAGAAGAATGCTCAGGTAGCGAAACATGGCGCTCTTAACAGCGAGAAAGTCCCTATCCTTTCAATAGAAACACATTAACCACAGACGCTGTCACTGGCGTGCAGCTCATCCAACGTCCGTGATCTGCTCAGCTTCACCGTGCTCATTCACACGCACACCAAGGCTTTCCAAAACATTGTCCACGGTTTGCAGATGTTTCAGAGGCAACCGTTTCCGCTGATACTTGCGGAACAGCACATCTCGCAGAGCCAGCCAGTTTTCTAAAGTCGGCTGCAGTGGCATCCACTCCTCACCATCGGGATGAGCTAGGCGAAAGAGCCACTCGCGGGAGTTCCAGTAGCCGCGAAAGTACTGCTTGCGGCCGTCCTCGAGTCGTTCGTGCCATTCATGGGATTGATTTTTGGTCATTGAGAGCGCGCAGGATGCGCTAGTATCGCCCTCATGCAAGCAGCCATGCCCAATCACACCTCCGCTCTCCCAAAGCTGGTTCTCTATCTCTTAGCCGTGATGCTCGGCGGCGCGCTGCTGTCTGCACCGCTTTTTGATCTGGGACAAACGACACTTAACTGGCTAAAAAGTAGCTCCATCGGCGAAAGTGGTGTTGGCAAGTGGCTAGTCTCAGAGATTCAGCGTGCCCATTTTACCCGCTACTTCAATCGTGCCGTGCTCGTCTGCGCCATCGTCTTCATTTGGCCTTTTCTACGTTGGGTGAAGCTGGACCGCAGTCTCCTGCCCTCATGGCAGCCGCTGCGTTCTGGACTCAAACAATGGATCATTGGTTTCACTTTAGCGGCGGGATTGCTGCTTTTACTTGGGCTACTCTTTTATCAAGTGGGTGCTTATCGCCTCCGCCCTCACCCTGGTTGGTTGAAATTTGGCGAGCCCATCACAGCGGCCCTAGGCGCGGGCATCGTCGAGGAATTTTTCTTTCGCGCTCTTCTCTTGGGCCTGCTCCTACGCACCATGGCACCCAAAACAGCTGTGTTTTGGGCCACCTTTATCTTTGCCATCGTCCATTTCCTGAAACCGCCAGAAGGCTGGCAAATCGCTGACGATCAGATCGTTTGGTCGAGTGGCTTTGCCGTTCTTGGGCAGATCGCGCTTGGTTTTGGCAGTGTTCAGTTCCTTCTAGCCGAATTCGCCACCTTGTTCGCCGTCGGCTGGGTACTCACTCAGGTTCGGATGCAAACAGGTGCACTCTGGGCAGGCATCGGCCTGCATGGCGGCTGGGTTTTTGGGCTGAAATACTTCAGTGGACTCACCCTCCACCAGGCAGGTTGGCTGCCCTGGATCGGCCAAAATCTCAAAATTGGCCTCGCTCCCCTACTGACCGTGCTCTTCACCGGCTGGCTTGCCGCGCGACTTCTTTCCCAAAAAGACAAGTGATAAACCATTTGCAGGGAAAGCCAGCATCTGGAATCATACACCCCACGACTCTCATTGCCTGAGTGGCGGAATTGGTAGACGCGCCAGACTTAGGATCTGGTTGGGTAACTAGTGCAGGTTCGAGTCCTGTCTCAGGCACCACTGTTGAAGTGAGTCTTTTGGACTTCAGCCTACAAGCTGAATCTGCAAATGCCTGACAGGTTCAGTCTTTGTCAGCGTTTTGAGCTGCTCCATGAAGTCACTCATCCCTGCTATTCTTCTATGCTTGGCCTCGGCGGCTATCGCAGCACCGACCTACAACGTGTTGCACATTGTCTCGGATGATTTGAATTGCTCGCTGGCTTGTTATGGCAACACGCAGGTCAAGTCGCCCAACATTGACAAGCTGGCTGCTTCGGGGGTGCGCTTTGAAAAGGCCTATTGCCAGTTCCCACTTTGCAATCCGAGTCGCTGTTCCTTCATGACGGGCATGCGTCCAGGCAACACGAAGGTGTATGAAAACAGCACCGACTTCCGCAAGAATCTGCCTGATGTTTTTACCATCCCACAAACCTTTACCCAAGCCGGGGCGTTCTCGGCACGAGTCGGAAAACTTTACCATTATGGCGTCCCCACCCAGATCGGCACCAGCGGATTGGATGACCCAAAATCCTGGCAACTGGTGGTCAATCCAATCGGCCATGATAAGAAAGTGGAAGATCAGATTCACACCCTGACGCCTGGGCAGTTTGGCGGGACGTTGAGTTGGTTTGCCGATAAATCTGAGGAGCCGCAAACGGATGCCGTGGGTGCAGCTGAAGCGATCAAGCTACTGGAAGCTAAAAAGGATGGCCCGTTTTATCTCGCTGTCGGCTTTTTCCGCCCGCATACACCGTATGTGGCACCGCAAAAATACTTTGATCTGTACCCGCTGGATAAAATCCAACTGGCGTCAGGACCCATGAAGGATGTTCCTGGCATCCCAGCAGCGGCCTATGCCAGCTACAAGAAAGAGCAGAATCAGCTGACTGACCCAATGCGCAAAGAGATCCTCCAGGCCTATTTTGCCAGCACCACCTTCATGGATGACCAAGTCGGTGAATTGGTCGCCGCAGTAGAGAGATTGGGCCTGCGTGAGAAAACAGTCATCGTCTTCCACAGTGACCATGGCTATCACACCGGTGATCATGGTTTATGGCAAAAGCAAAGCCTCTGGGAGAACTCCGCCCACGTGCCCCTCATTATCAGCGTTCCTGGAAATACGAACAATGGCAAGAGCTGCGCACGCACGGTCGAGCTCGTGGATTTGCATGCCACACTTGCTGATGTGTGTGGCCTGCCCGTTCCGAAAACCGATGGCACCAGCCTGAAGCCCCTTTTAGAAAATCTGACTGCCGCATGGGATCGCCCTGCTTTTTCTCAAGTACTTCGTGGAGCCCCCGTCGGCAGCACAGCGCCGAACTTCAACCCCTCTGAGCTGAAGAAAAAAGGAAAGGGCAAAGGCAAAGGCTTCCTCGGCATCAGTGTCCGCAGCGAGCAATTCCGCTACACCGAGTGGGATGAAGGCCGTCAAGGAGCCACGCTTCATGACTTAAAAAACGACCCCCAAGAAGCGAAAGATCTATCGTCAGACCCTGCTCATGCGGCAACGGTCGCTCAAATGAAAACTCTACTGGCTGAGATGAAAAAGTGACCTGGACTGCGCCATTTGCGGCCTCTGACGGATAGAGAATGAGTCTTCCATTGGAATTCACTTCCAAACTGAAACGGCATCATCCTAGCCGCCATGTCTGATCTAAGCATTCTCGCAGCCGCTCTCTTCCTGCTTGTCATAATCGCTTTTGTGATCTGGGGCAATCTGCCCAGCAAGAAATCAGCAACCCGAAATCCGAACAACAAAGCTTTGAGCACCAGCGCCGGTGCTGATCAGAAGGACCTAGGTTTTGTCACCGGAATATCTGGGGGTGATCTGGCAGATGCAGCTAAAGCCAATTACGCGCTTAGCAGCCTCATCCAGGAACATGGGCACGAACCTATGCCTTATGAAATAGGATTGGCGGTTGGCCTAGCCCAGACGATCAAACCACCAGATTTGTCCTCCAGATGACTGCCGTCACTTGCCCGGCAAAGACGGCATTTTCATTTCTTGATAACCTTCTGGAGCTGTAAAGACGGCATCATCCAACGCATCTTGTTTGGCTGAGACGAGCTCGCTTGTGGCAGTTTTTCCCATGACCGACATTTCCGACTTCACCACCATACCCGGGAAATCACTGTTTGGCGGAACCATGGCGGCAGCTGGATTGCCCATGGCTTTCATGAGCTTATCCTGAATGGCATTGAGCTCGGCAAAGTGCTCAAAGTCCTTGGCTACCCAGAATTTACCAGAACCAATTTTGCCTGACCAGGTGAAGATCTCCGTTTCATGTTCACCCACTTTTTCCAGCTTGCCTGTGGCGGCGGGCTTGGCCGCTGCCTCACCTTTCCCGAGAAGATTGCCTGCCAGTGCCATGATGCCTTTCATGCTGTCGCCGTTCATTTTCATCATCATCTTTTGTTCATGCATGAACATGACGATCTCCCCTGTGGCAGAGTCTGAGATCATGCTCATCTGCTTGCCAATATCAGCGCGGGTTTTGTCACCTTTGACCTTGATGACCATCTCATCGGCTTTGCCATCAGTGACGGTTTTTTGGACCAGGGTCCAGTCGGCCTGCACAGACTGCTGGACGCTGAAGATCAGGGCAAAGAAGACGACGAGTTTTTTCATACAGCTTCAGTCTAACGGGCAGCGACCACGAGCGTCAAGGTAACACTGCAATTGCATGACGACAGGGATCGTCTATGCATCACCTGCACTCACGACTCTTGCTGCATGACTCGCGCCACACTCCTCTCCGCCACTGCTCTCCTTTTTTCCTGCGCCGCCATGGCTGAGGACTTCTCTTTTGAAACAGTCCGCGCCATGGCCAAAGAACGGGCCGCTGCGCCATTCGTACCGCAGCCAGATGATCTAGCAGATTTCTGGAAGAACCTCAGTTACGATCAGCACCGCGACATCCGCTTTAAAATGGAGCAAGGCCTCTGGTCGAGCGATAAGAAACCCTTTTCCATCGACTTCTTCCATCCTGGCTGGACGGCTAAAAAGTCCGTACAGCTTTTTGAAGTCAACGGTTCAGATGCCAAGCCACTCATCTTTGATCGCAGCCTCTTTGACTACGGCAAGCAGCAGATCCCAGGTGATGTGCCAGCACCTCCCGGCTACGCAGGCTGGCGCGCACGCACGCATCTGAACTCTGCCGATTACATGGATGAATACTTGGTGTTTCTCGGCGCTAGCTACTTCCGCAGCATTCCGGCCAAAGCACCTTATGGACTCTCCGCGCGAGGTCTTTCGCTGAATAGCGGCCTGCCAGGCGTGCCTGAGGAGTTCCCTGATTTCCAGAAGTTCTGGCTGAAAAAACCGGAAGCAGATGCCAAAAGCATGACGACTTGGGCGCTGCTAGATGGCCCCAGTGTCTCCGGCGCCTATCAGTTTCACATCACGCCAGGAGAGGAAACCGTCATGGAAATCGAAGCTGAAATCACTCTGCGTCAGCCAGTGCAGCAACTCGGACTGGCACCCTTTTCCAGCATGTTCTGGTATGGTGAGATCACCCATCCCCGCCCATACGACTTCCGTCCTGAAATCCACGATAGCGATGGCCTGCTAATGGAACTGTCCACGGGTGCCAAACACTTCCGCCCGCTTGATCAAACACCAGGACTCTTCCGTCACTGCGTTTTCTCTCTGGATAAAGCTCAGTCCTGGTCGCTCGTGCAGCGTGACCGCTCATTCACTTCCTATCAGGATGTGGAGGCCCAGTATCACAACCGCCCAAGCGTGCGCGTGGAGCCTGTGAAAGGCTTTGATCAGGGTGTCCTGCACCTCATCGAGATGCCAACGGAGGACGAAACCAACGACAACATCATCCTCGTCTTCGAGCCCACCCCGAAGCCTGAAGTCGGCAAACCCTTCCATTTTAAATATCGCCTCGTCTGGCAGCGCGATCCTAAGCCATCCGGCCTCTTCACAGTGAAAGACACCCGATTTGGCAATCCGGTGCAGCACGCTGAACAACTGCTCTTCACCATCGACTTCGCCAAGCCCCTACACCCTGAAAAGAAAGTCGGCGAGATGAAATGGGACGACATCAAAGGCTACAAAGCTGTCGTCACCGCCAACAAAGGCGATGTCAAAATCGTGCACTCAGACATTACCGATCTCAGCATGGCCAATGTCGATAGCCTACCGCTAGAAATGGGCCGCAATCCTGCCGTCCACATGCCCCAAGTCCTGCGCGCCTTCTTTGTCCTAGAGCCCAAAGCAGATCTACGCGACATCGACCTCACCTGCGAGATCCAAGACGCCAACGGCAAAGCCGTGAGCGAGCGCTGGCTGTATCTTTGGAAGAAGCTCTGAGGACTATTCCAGGCCGTGGAGGCACTCGGAGACTAGATTTATTTTTGCACTGACCTCGACGAACCCGTCATCGCCGTCACCCCTTCTCCCATCGCCTGATTTGAATCTATGCAACCCGCTGAAATTGCCAAGAGCTACGATTCCATCGCTCATCAGTGGCTAGAACCGCATCTCACCACGAACGGTATTCGCCAGCATGAGCAGGCACTTAGGTTTCGCCCAAAAGGTGGACTGGCGCTTGATGTCGGCTGCGGATGCAGCGGCCGGTTTCTTCGATTGTTGGAGAATCACGAATACGAAGTCGAGGGAATGGATGTGTCAGCGCAAATGATTGCACTGGCAAAGACAAGGAATCCCAAGACGACGTTTTATCATGCCGACGTGTGCGAGTGGATGCCCACCAAGCAATATGACTTCATCACTGCGTGGGATAGCATTTGGCATGTGCCCTTCGAGTGCAGCGAGAACGTCATACGTAAACTCTGCGGCGCTTTAACTCCAGGAGGTGTCTTTATCTGGACAATGGGTGGTCTGGACGGCCCCGAAGAAAAGCAGGATTCGAGCATGGGGCCTCCGATCTATTACAGTGTCTTGGGTATTCCGAAAACACTGGAGACGATTTCAGAGGCTAGATGTGTCTGCCGTCATCTTGAATACGATCAAATGCCGGAAAAGCATGTTTTCATCATCGCGCAAAAGGCCTAACGCTAAAGCAAAGAACGGGAATGGTTAAGAGCCATCATCATCCCCAGCACAACAGGAGCCACTGGCGATGTAGCAAGCATCACAGATGAAAAGATCGTCAAAAGCGGTGGCTTCTGGGCTACCGCAGTGAGCGCAGACGGGTGGCGGCGGGACATTCCTTTCTTCGGTCATGGCCCTTACTTCTTTTTGAGGGATTCATAAGCTTTTTTGACAATCCAGCCGCTGTGAATCAGGGAGGCTTTGGACTCGTCCCGACTGCAACCTGTGAGTTCGGCGATAATGCGCACAGCGCGGTCACGCAACTTCACGTTGGAAGGATTGACATCCACCATGAGATTGCTGATGACTTTGCCGACCTTGGTCATGGCTAGGGTGGTGATCATGTTCAGGATGAGCTTGGTCGCGGTGCCGGACTTCAGACGAGTGGAGCCGGTGAGGATCTCTGGGCCGACATTGGGTGTGATCATGACGTCTGGCCGCCATGAGACATCGGTCAGGCGCTTGGCGGCTAGCTTCATGGCGGGATTAAAACAGAGTAGCACCGTGAAAGCACGGCGCTTCTTCGCCTCGCGGATGGCGCCCCAGACAAAGGGTGTGCGACCGCTGGCGGCAATGCCGATGACGACATCCTTCGGGCCGACGGCACGATTTTTCAGGGCAAGGGCACCGCCCAGAACGTCATCTTCGGCACCTTCCACCGCACTCCAGATGGCCTGCCGACCACCAGCAATGATGCCCTGAACTTGCTCACGCGGTGCTCGGAAGGTGGGTGGGATCTCGCTGGCATCCAAGACGCCGAGGCGGCCACTGGTGCCTGCGCCGGCATAAAAAAGTCGGCCACCACTTTCAAAAGCCTGCACCACCTTTGCGATGACTTGTTGGATGCTTTTCCGCTCAACACGGATGGCTTGGCTCAAAGTAGCATCCTCGGAGAGCATGAGGTCGATCCCCTGCCCTAGCGGCATGGTGTCGAGCTTCCGTGATCGCGGATTCCTCAGCTCGGTCGGTGATGCAGCGAGCACGGCCATGTCTGCGATGGCGGCTGGTAGTGCCCATTCAGCAGCGATCTCATGTGGCACAGAAACAGCGGCCCCGCTGCCAGCGGCTGCCTGGTGCGCCAAGGCGACCGCACCGACGACCGAGGACTCCACCACTGGCGTGACCTTGGCGCTGGGCCAGGCTTTTTTGAGTTGGCGGCTGACTTCCCGTTGAAAGCTCGGGTTCTTTAAAATGACGCCGCCGTTGAGCACAAACTCGACTGGATCACGACCATTGGGGATGAGCTGATGCGCACAAGCACAGGCGTCCTCAGCCAGCATGGTTGCGGCTTCAGCTAACAAACGTTTGGAAAGCGCATCGCCCTTGGCGGCTGTGGCAAAGACGGTCACGGCAAGACTGGCGATCTCTGTTTTCGGCGCATGAACGGACCAGGAGATGAGCTGCTCTGGCTCGGTGAATAGCAGGGCATTTAAAATGGCGGCACCGAGTGGCCCGAGCTTTCCATGATGATCCAGATCTGCCATCACGGCGCGCAGAGCACGCAAACCGATGTCACAGGCGCTGGCACGATCTCCGATCACATGACCACGTCCGCCAACCTTCGCCGTGCGGCCATCTGGGGCACGGCCAAAGCAGCAGGAGCCCGTGCCACTCAATACCAGCACACGCACGCTTGGCTTTTTGCCCTGCGGTGCCGCAGCGAGCGCTGTTTCGAGGTCATTGGTGGCAATACACGGCACAGCAGGCCAGATGCGTGAGGCAACGCGATGCAGGCGATCTTTATCCGACTCACTGCGCGCCCCTGCCATGCCAATACCAATGGCTGACGGTGTCTGTGGCAGTCGATCTGCGATATCTCTCAGATGCCACTGAAGCTCACGATCGGACATGAGGGACAGCACCGCTGGACCGGTCTGAAAAGAAGACAAAGTGTCTCCGCCTTCTCCGACAAGTAGCACGGAAGTGCGGGTGCCGCCGGCTTCGATTCCGAGATAGGCTGGCGTAGCTGTTTTCAGCGATTTCTTTTTCATGCAGCCGAGCCTAGACAAGGCTGCATGAACTAGCAATCAGGATGCGGAGCGTTTTAAGCAAAGAGCTTGGTCACCGGCTTGGCCTTCACCAGCTCACGCGGTTGGTTGAGATGATTGTGAACAATCGTCTCTGGGTCGATGCCGACCGCATGGTAAATCGTGGCCAGTAGCTCGGTCGGATGCACGGGGTCTTCCGCTGGGGACGAGCCTGTTTTGTCGGACTTGCCATGGATGTAGCCACGCTTGATGCCCGCACCACCAATGACGGCTGTGTAGCAATAAGGCCAATGGTCGCGACCATCGGCACTGTTCCCGTTCCCGGAAGTAGAGACGCCTTTTTCTGGACTGCGACCAAATTCACCGAGAGCGACGACGAGTGTCTCATCGAGCAATCCACTGGAATCCAGATCTTCGAAGAGAGCACTCAGTCCTTGATCCAGCATGGGGCCGCTTTGGTCCTTCATGCGCTTGGTCAGGCCGACGTGATGGTCCCAAGAGTGATTGTCTGAATTAGCCACTTTGGGCCAGATCAACTCGACCACACGCGTGCCGGCTTCGATCAAACGACGGGCCAACATGCAGCTCTGACCAAAGGTATTGCGACCGTAGCGATCACGCAGTTTTGGCGACTCCCGATCCAAGGCAAAGGCATCACGTGCACGACCACTCGCGATGAGGTTCAAAGCTTGGTCATAGTAGCTATCGAGACTCATGTCTTTCACCGCAGCTTCAATCGTGGGCATTTGATCATTCAGAGCGTCACGAAGTTTCGCTCGGCGCTGAAGGCGGACGCTGAAGAGATCCGGGCGCAGCTGAAGATCTTCGATTTTAATACGGTCCATCTTGCCCATGTCGAGGTCGTCGCCGTCAGGATAGAGCGTGTAGGGATCATAGGCTTTGCCGAGGAAACCAGCCGTGCCGCCTTTGCCCACGACATTGGATTCCTGCAGCGGACGCGGCAGCATGACAAAGGGCAGCATTGGCTCATCCATGGGTTTCAGGCGGATGATGTTACTGCCAAAGTTCGGGTAGTCTTTACCATTCGGTGGCTCAAGCTGGCCGGAAGGGCTGACTTTATCCGTGGTGTAGCCCGTCATGATCTGATAGATGGCTGCCGTGTGATTGAATAAACCATTGGGCGTGTAGCTCATGGAATTGATCATGGTGAATTTGTCATTCACCTTGGCCAACTGGGGCAGGATTTCCGTGAAATGATGCCCAGGCACCTTGGTCGGGATCGTCTTGAAAGCCGAGCGCACTTTGTCTGGCACATTCTCCTTCGGATCCCAGAGATCCAGATGGCTCGGACCGCCCTGAAGGTAAATCATCAGAACATGCTTAGCCTTTCCCCAGCCAGCGCGACCTGCGGCCGCAGAATTAACCGAGGCAGCCTGGGCACGGAACATGCCATTAAGCGTCAGCCCCATCATGGAGGCACCGCCCACACGCAGGATGTCTCGACGGGTCATGCCGAGGTCTTTGTCACACAGATCTTTGCCGAGAGCGCCAGGGATACGGAACATATGATTTTAAGTTAGACGTTGAGTTTAAAGGCCCCAGTAGGATGAAGTCCAGCCAGTTGTTTACTCTGCCCAATACGATGCCTGACTGTTGTTCTTGCGGATTGTATCTCATCAGCCGGAAAATCCATCCCAAGACGCGGAAGCACCATCATTTGAAGTCAATGACGACGATGGCACAGGTCTGGCTACTAATGCGGGGTCCAACCTCATGCCCAGCCTTTCCAGCCGACCCAAGGCCAATTTACTCTATGCCGCCACTTTTGTGGGTGGAGTGATGGCTGTGTTTACGGTTGGTTATCGCGCCGCAGGATGGTCCTGGAGTGACTCATTTTACATGGTGATCATCACCGCCTTTAGCGTGGGCTTTGGTGAGGTGCAGCCAGTAACAGATCCCTGGTTGCGGGCCTGGACCATGGCGCTCATTGTCCTTGGCTGCACAGGCATCATCTTCATCACAGGTACGCTGGTTCAGTGGCTGACGGAATCCCAAATTCAACGCGCGCTAGGAAGCAAACGCATGGAAAACGAAATCGAAAAACTCAAGAATCACGCCATTATCTGTGGTTTTGGCCGCATTGGCCGCATGATCGCCACGCAACTCGAGGAGGGTGGCATCCCTTTTGTGATTCTGGATCAGGCGGCGGATCGTGTGGCTGAGGCCCGAGAATGCGGTTGGCTGACTATGCAGGGCGAGGCCACCGACGAAGCGGTGCTACGCTCGGCAGGCATCAATCGCGCCCGAGTGCTGGCCACGGTGCTACCCAATGATGCGGCGAATGTTTTCATCACTCTCAGTGCACGAAACATGAATCCGCAGATCCAGATCATTGCTCGAGGTGAGGTGCCATCCACGGAGCGGAAACTACTGCAAGCAGGAGCCAATCGTGTGGTTCTTCCAGCACACATCGGTGCGGACCGGATTGCCCATTTGATCCTCCACCCAAATGCGCGAGAACTGCTGGGTGGTAAGACGAAGTCGAGCGTGGAGTTTGAGCATCATTTGACTGAGCTGGGCCTAGACATGGAGGAGATTGAGATCGGCCCCCATTCCCCCTGGCTGCACCGACGAGTGAGCGATGTGGAGGCCGAAACCGCTGGCCGCATGCTAGCCGTGGCGATCCTGCGTAAGGAGGGCGGCACCGACCTGAATCCCAGCCCCTCCGCCATGCTGATGCCGGGGGATGCCATGGTGGTGATGAAACGCTGTAGCCGTGCTTAATTTAGGTTAAAGCTGACTTTGAACTGATCAGTTGGCATTCTTGCTTCTTCAGACAAAAGTGACGTCGTGAAAAGCGCCTATATTAGGTGAAATTTAGTGCCAGAAAGGTGCTGACGATCCAAAATGAAGTTAGCTTACATAACAGAGATGTTCATTCTGAGCATTTGACAGCATACAGGATGGCCATATAGGTTGGGTTACCTCAAGCAGACCGGAACCAACCGGTCTGCGGCAGACAACCAAACTACAAACATACCATGATCAAAAAGACACTCGCCCTCCTCGCTCTGGCTGTCGTCACCACGACCGCTCAAGCTGGCACCTCCGCTCCTGCTCCTTCCGGCAAAGGCGTAATCGCTCCAACCATCGAGCCTGACTCGATTTCCTACAGTAACCTTTCCCTCTCATGGCAGCGCATGTGGGCGAAGGCTCCAGTTCCAGGCGTTGGCCTTGTCGATCTCGATAGCAACGGCATTGCACTTGGCCTGGAATACTCACCAGTAAACAATCTTTACATCGCCGCTGGCGGTTCATGGAACGACGTTGAGCTTTCTGCTCCTGGCGCAGCCGGTAACGCCGACTTCTGGACAGGCAATGCTGGTATCGGTGGTTATATCCCACTCACTAGCAACATCCATTTCGTCACTGAACTGGGTGCAAACTACGCTGACCTTGATGGCACCAACGACTGGGGTTTCTATGTGACTCCACACGTCCGCGCTAAGTTCGGCAAGTTCGAAACACACCTTGGCGCTACTTACAGCACCAACGACATGTCGATCAACGAATGGAATGCTTTCCTACGTTTGCTGTATGAAGTGACTCCAAACGTGGATCTCTTCGTCACTGGCACCGTCGGCCTTTCCGACAGCAACGGCATCGAAGACCTCTTCGGTCTTAACGTCGGCGCTCGCTACAAATTCTAATTCATTGCTTCCGGTTCACGGAGGCAACTCAATCTAGGTTTAAACACGCACAGTCTCCCGGACTGTGCGTGTTTTTTTATGCCTCACTATCAAGGATGTTGATAAAGGTTGGCGATGTCAGCCTCCGCCAATTCAATCAAGTAACTGGCGAACTTTTGCGTCAAGCGCTGGAAATACTGCGCACCTTTTTCGGCGGTAGAATGCTGGGGATCGCCTGAACCGGTGTCATTCGTGGCTTGTGTCCATGGACGCTGTGCCCAAGCCCATTTTTCTCTGAATGCAGTCAGCTTGGGGAGATTGTCGGTGCCGTTACCCCAGTCGCTTTTCGGCAAAACCAGGTCAGGATGCAAGTGCATGATGAGGCTGGTCTCCCGCTCATCGGCGTGGTCACCGACCATTGTAAAAATGTCTTTCCCTGTGTCCATGCCGAACCAATTCACCACACTGAGATGGGTCCTCGGATGCTTGGCTTGAAGTTCACGCAGAATTTGGCGAAAATCATTGCCGCCGTGACCATTAAACAGCACAAACTTAGGCACCCCGACGCCTTCCAAGGAACTGATGATATCTTCCAAGACAGCCAGCTGTGTGCTGGGATTCATGTTGATGCAAAAGGGGATGTCAAGCTGCCCAGTCTGCACGCCAAAGGGAATGTTGGGGAGTATGGCCACCTTGGCCCCAGCCTCCCAAGCCATGCGACCTGATTCAGCAACCATGGCTTCATTTTGAAGACTATCTGTGGCGTAAGGCAGGTGCCAGTTATGGGCCTCTGTGGCCCCCCAGGGTAAGACAGCTACTTTATAGCGCGTGGCCTTCACTTGCTTCCAATTCGTTTCTGCAATCAACCAAGGACGGGGTGAATTCATAGAAAGAGAATACAGCATCAAGTATCAGAATTTTCCATTCAAGTCTGCGTTAATAGGGTTGAGGTAACCAGCACTTCCTGTCCTTTCGACTGTTGAAGAGCGCCTAATTGCTTGATTTCCCTCTGCTTTCCCCGATTGTCCGCGCCCCCTGAATCATATAAACTGAATTTAGCCTGATGAAATTTGCCATCTTTGGAGACATCCACGCCAATCTTGAGGCGCTCCAAACCGTGCTTTGGGATGCCCAGGAACAGGGATGCTCCAATTTTGTCTGCTTGGGTGACATCGTCGGTTATGCAGCTAACCCATCGGAGTGCTTGGAGATCGTCCGCGAGCTCGGCTGCCCTGTTGTGCGTGGCAATCATGATGAGGGAGCAGCTAGTCTCAGCAATCTTGAGGAACTCAATCCTCTGGCCCAAGCGGCCCTACTCTGGACCCGTGCCCAACTCAGTGAGGAACAACGTGATTGGCTGCGTGAACTAAAACTCGTCCGTCAGGTTCGTGACTTTACGGTGGTGCATTCCACACTCGATTCACCCGGTGCCTGGGGTTATGTGACGAACCGCTTTGATGCAATGGCCAGCTTTAGCTACCAGTTCACCCAAGTCTGCTTTTACGGTCACACCCATGTGCCACGTATTTTTGAAAAAGATGATTCCGTGCGCGCTGCCCGTGGCAATGATGTGCAGATCCAGCGTGGAGTGAAGTATTTTGTCAATGTCGGCAGTGTCGGTCAGCCACGTGACGGTGACTGGCGTGCCTCCTATGCCATCTATGATGTTACGGCGCAGACCATCTCCATCCGCCGGGTGGAGTATGATATCCAGACGACACAGGATAAAATCCGTGCTGCTGGATTGCCGACCTTACTGGCAGATCGCCTCTCTTTGGGCAAGTGACCCATGAGTGCAGCCGCGTTGCCATCCCTCGCGGAGTTCCGATCAGCCTTGATCGTGAAACCCAGCTCACTGGGAGACATCGTACACACATTGCCGGCTGTCCATGCGATCAGGCAGGCTTATCCAGAACTGAAATTACGCTGGTTAGCCAATACGGAATGGTGCCCGCTGATTCAGGGCACGCCATGGCTCGATGAAGTCATCCCATTCCCACGCAAAACCTTCCGTGGTGCTACAGGAATTTTTCGAGCTCGGCGCTGGGCGCAGGAAAATCTGCCACTCAGGGATCCATCCGAGATCGTCCTCGATTTTCAGGGCCTCTTCCGCAGCGCCCTACTGGCCTGTGCTAGTGGCTCACGGCCGATCATCGGGCTATCGGACTCACGCGAAGGAGCCCGATTCCTGCATGATCACATCATCACCGTCGATCCCGCTGCCCATGCCGTGGATCGTTATCTCAGGATTCCCGAGGCACTGGGCATCCCAGTGATAGCTGACAAGCTAAGTTTTCCTCTAGCCGAAGGCAGCGCGCCCCTAGGCTGGCCAAAGCGAGATGACCTCATCGTCGTCCATCCTTGGTCCCGTGGCGCGGGGAAATCACTTTCTAACGAGACGCTACAAGCTCTCTGCAATCATCTCGCACCGCATCCGGTCGTCCTCGTGGGCATGAGCGAGACAAAAACCCGCCCTATGGGCGATCACATCACCGATTTCAGCCACCGCACTAGCTTGCCAGAACTCATCTGGGTACTACGCCAGGCACGCTGGGTCATTAGCGTGGACAGCGGCCCCATGCACATCGCCGCTGGGGTAAACGACCGCACACTGGGCATCCACACCTGGAGTGATCCCCGAAAAGTCGGGCCCTACAACCCCCACGCCTGGGCCTGGAAAGCAGGGCGAATCGCCCATCGCACCGACTTTACGCTCCACGAATCTACCCAAGACCTGCCAGTGACACCCGAAGCAGCCCGGCAAATCGCCGCTTTTGTAATCCAACAGAACGGCTAATGTGCCCCCTCCGCATGTCCTAGCTTGTCAGACCTGCTCAGGGATCCTTTAATAGCCAAGTTATCTCCTCAACCTATCAGCGCCTCATGAATGTCACCGAACTCCTAGCCCGTGCCCGCTCTGCCTCCGGTCACAAGACCGAATACAAACTCGGCAAAGGTGGCATGAAACCGAATAACCTGCGTCCAGACTCCAGCGGCCAATGTGACTGCAGCGGTTACGTCGCCTGGTGTCTCGGCATCAGCCGCCAGACGGACAATCCCTTTTATCTCAATCAAAATGGTGGCTGGATCGAAACCACTGCCGTGCATAAAGATATCCGCAGCAAAGTCGGCTTCTTCAGCGAGTGCGAGGCCCAACCGGGCTGCATCGTCGTTTACGGAGACTCTGCTGCTGGCCAGGGGCACATCGCCATCGTTATCTCCGTGACCATCAGCGGTGGCAAAAAGATTGCCTCCCGCATCATTCACTGCTCCTCTGGCAACTGGAAGAAAAACGGCGACGCCATTATCGAGACCGTCGCCACCGTTTTCACCAGCAACCCAAACAGCGTCTATGGCTGGTATGAAGGCCTGAGCAAAACCACTCTGGATGACATTCAAACTCTAGAAATCGGCCGTGCTATCCCCGTCATCGAACCTGTCGATGGCAAATGGCCGACTCCCACGATCGTCCATCAATTTGGTGCCCGAGCAGGCTTCGTGAACCTCTGGGGCTGCACAGGTGAAAATGCCCGTCTTTGCCAAACCGGCATGATGATCAATGCCGATGGCGCACCCAATGCCTACCATCCAAAAGACATCGGGATCGATTACCTCCGTAATGCAGGCGCACCGCCCAAGGACAACGACCACGCCCCACACAGCGACTGGGAGTGGTGGGGCATCGTCACCAAAAACGGCAAACCTGTCGTGCAAGCTGCTGGCCCCTGGGCAGGTTACTACATCTCTACGACTGCCCTGATCAATCCTGGTCAGGCTGAGGACAATCCATCCCGCTACATCGACAGCAACAAGATCCCTTTCATCGTCGTCCCCAACATCGACAAAGGACGCGCCATGATTGGCGACATGGCCTGGGTCATCAACCGTGCCACGGGCCAGGAAAGCCCCGCTATCATCGCCGATCTCGGCCCCAAGGATAAGATTGGCGAAGGCAGCATCGAGCTGGCCCGCCGACTCGGCATCAATCCTGATCCAAAAACTGGCGGCACCAGTGAAGACGACATCCTTTACATCGCCTTTCCAGGTAGCGGAAACAAGAAAGGCCAGTCCCTACCCAGAATCGAAACCTTGGCCAAAAGCCACTTTGATGCCTGGGGCGGCATGGATCGTGTCAAATCGCTGCCAAAGCTCGCTTGAGTTGCTTTTGAAAAGCTAAAGACAGACTTCCTCACATTGGATTCCTCAGTTGAACAATCTACCTGCCTGCGCTTCCCTCTGACCTCAATTTCCCCCTAAAATACACATGAACTACGACCTCATCGTCATCGGCGGCGGGCCTGCGGGCTACGTCGGAGCTATCCGCGGAGCCCAATTGGGCAAAAAAGTTGCCGTTGTCGAAAACGACCGCGCTGGTGGCACCTGCCTGAACTGGGGCTGTATCCCCACCAAAGCCTTGCTGAAAAACGCTGAACTTTACCACACCCTCACCCACCGCGCTGAGGAGTTCGGTTTAAAGATCGGCAGCATCGAGTACGACTGGTCCAAAGTCATCGGACGTAGCCGTGGCGTCTCCGACAAGCTGAATAAAGGCATCGAGTTCCTGCTCAAGAAAAACAAGGTCGATTACATCAAAGGCACCGCCAGCATCCCTGCCGCAGGCAAGGTCGAAGTGACCGCCGCCGATGGTAGCAAAGCCACGCACGACGCCGCTAACATCCTCATCGCCACGGGTGCCAAAACACGCGACATGCCCGGCTTCCCCTTCAATGGCAAGACCGTCATCGGTAGCAAAGAAGCCATGACCTTGGAAAAACAACCCAAGAGCATCATCGTCATCGGTGCAGGCGCAATCGGCATTGAGTTCGCTTATTTCTTCAATGCCTATGGCACGAAGGTCACCGTCGTTGAAATGCTTCCAGACGTGCTTCCTGTCGAAGACACCGAAGTCAGCAAAACTCTGGAAAAAAGCCTGACCAAGTCCGGCATTCGCATCCTCACCAACACCAAAGTTACGGGCACCTCCGAAGACGGCAAAGGCGTGAAAATCACCGTCGAAGGAGCCGCCAATGAAACCCTAGAGGCCGACATCTGCCTCGTCGCCATCGGCGTGAAGCCCGTTCTGCCAGGCGGAATCGAGCTGAAACTGAGCGACCGCGGCTGGCTGAATACCGACGACCACTACCAGACCAACGTCAAAGGCATCTACGGTGCTGGCGACATCATCGGACCTCCATGGCTGGCCCACGTCGCCAGTTACGAGGCCGTCCAGTGCGTCGAAGGCATGTTCACCAAGCACAAGCCCAAGAAAGTCGGCGTCTTTCCAGGCTGCACCTACTGTCATCCGCAGGTCGCCAGCATTGGTCTGACCGAACGCGCCGCTAAAGAAAAAGGCCTCAAATACAAGATCGGCAAGTTCCCGTACCAAGCCAGCGGTAAAGCGCTCGCCGCCGGAGAGTCCGAAGGCTTTGTCAAAATCATCTACGGTGAACCTCACGGAGAAATCATCGGTGCCCACATCATCGGTAGCGAAAGCACTGAGATGATCGCAGAGATTGGTCTGGCCATGAACCTCGAAGCCACCTGGGACGAGATCGAAGCCACCATCCACGCGCATCCGACCCTGAGCGAGATGATCAAAGAAGCGACCGAAGTCGCCAAGGGTCATCCGATTCACGTCTAATCGGAGCCTTTGTAACCCCTCAAATCGGAAAAAACCGGTCAGGCGATTTAAATCCATTACTAGAAGGGCAGGAGAGTAAATGCTCTCCTGCCCTTTTTTAAAATCAAAGTCACGGAACCAGGAAGAAGCCACGGAAGGGGCTGAGTAGCTTCTCGTTTGTCAGGTTCTCACCGCTGGCATCATCTTGACGCTGCCATTGGGTCGGGCTCAGGAACAGGCTGTCATAACCAGTCTGGC
>JAIXZA010000171.1 GCA_027489965.1 Verrucomicrobiaceae bacterium | reverse complement strand
CATCAGCTCTATCCGTTCGCTGATGAACACCGCCGCTGAAAAGCACGGGCTTAAAGTCAGCCTCAAGGTTGGTGCCGGACAAGATGACCTAGAGTCAGAGGAATCCGCCGAACAGGAACAACAGCACGGAGACCCTGCCTCAGCTTAACTGCTCTACAGGTCAATTAGTCCGCTGGACCTATCCCTTGGTCACCATTTCATCTAGATTCAGGAGTAGATTGGCAATCATAGTCCAAGCGGCCAGTTCGACAGGATCGAGTTTTTCATCGGCTTTAGATTCACCGAATGACAGCGCCTGCTTTGCGTCTTGGGGTCTAGCGCGATAAGCGGCAAGATGCTGATCTAAGGCAGCACGAATGATTTCAGCTTCCTGAGCACTGGGATAGCGGCTGGTTACAGCACGGAAAGCGCTAGTAATCCGGCTGTCGGTGCTCGCAGGCGAGGCCAAAAGACCTTGGGCAAAGTTGCGTGCAGCCTCGACAAATTGGACGTCGTTCATCAAATTCAAAGCCTGTAGCGGTGTGTTACTACGTTCACGGCGGAGGCAGTAGGACTCGCGATTTGGAGCGTCAAAATTGGTCATATTCGGTGGCGGTGCCGTGCGCTTCCAAAAGGTGTATAGACTGCGGCGGTAGAGAGACTCGCCCTTATCCTGCAAGTAATTCCTGGTGTTGCTGCCACCAAAGCCAATCGGCTCCCAGATGTTCTCCGGCTGATAAGGCTTCACCCCCTTCCCTCCCAGCTTAGGATTCAATAAGCCGCTCACAAAGAGTGCCGAATCACGTACAACTTCGGCATCCATGCGGAAGCGTGGCCCATGAGAGAGCAGTCGATTTTCAGGGTCTTTTTGCTGACTTAACTCTGTGAACTGTGAACTTTGACGGTAAGCATGTGAAGTGACGATCATTCTCACAAAAGCCTTCATATCCCAGCCATTTTCACGAAAAGTCACCGCCAGCCAATCCAAGAGTTCAGGGTGTGATGGAGGCTCTCCCTGGGAACCAAAATCATTGCTCGTCTTCACCAAGCCGACACCAAAAAACTGCTGCCATAGACGGTTCACCTGCACACGTGCAGTGAGCGGATGCTCAGCAGAGACAAGCCAGTTAGCCAGATCTAAACGGGTTGCTTGTGCCGTTTGCCCCAAAGGTGGAAAAATGGCAGGTGTGCCGCGAGTCACTTTTTCTCCGGGCTGATCGTATTGGCCGCGTTTCATGATGAAGCTCTCTCTTGGTTGCGGGAGGTCTGCCATGATCAATGAGGCTGGAATTACCTCTTCCAATGACTTTTTCTTGGCTTCTAGAGCTAACTTTTCAGCCCGGGCACCATCAACAATCTCGCGGGCTCCTTGATAGTCATTTTCAAACCACCAGTCTTTGATTCGTTTAAGCTCGTCAGGAGTCCATTCGATAGCCTTCTTGCCACGGACAAGTGTTTGCAGATCAGCAGGCAGGCCTTCCACTCGTGTTCCTGCCTTCTTTTCCATCCAGAGCTTCCAGGACCATTGGGTGTCCTTCGCGGGATCAACGCGTGAACTCATCGCCAGCCGATCCCAGGTCACCGTGCCACCGAACTGAGTGAAAGCAAAACCAGTGACTTTCATACCCGGCTTCAGACCCAGTTTCTCAGCTGGAAACTCCAGTTGCACCCACTCGCCTGCCTTTGGCAAGGCACCCATCATCACTCGCTCTGGTGTGCGCACTTTACCAAAGGGAATCGCCCCTTCTTCCCCCCAAACAGCACGGTGATTCCAGCCTCCGACATGAAATTGCAGCATGACGGCTTTGGGTTCGTCTTTCGGATCAATAAAACACTGTACGCTCAACTTACCGTTGGCAGGTATTTCAAAACGAGCTCCTTCAGTGAAGAAATCCTGCGCCACGCCCTTAGCCTTACGTTGCAAAGCATGAGTGCCGCTCGATACAGGCCCATCAACCTTGGTGATGAGTTTTGTCGGTTCTCCAGAAAATTGAGCATTTACTCCTTTAGGAAAACCATCTTCAAACCACAGCACTTCACTTGATTGAACGGGCGGCGGTGGGGTAAGTGTAGCCGGATCAGTGTATTGAATTTTTGCGATGGTCTCACGGATTCGAGCTTGTGTGGCGGCAATCTGCTGATCATAACTGGCAAGTTGTGCCTTTTGTTCGACCGTCGAAAGCCGCAGAATCGGGGGTGTCAGCAGAATATTACCGTCCATGGCTGGATCAGCCGTGCTGTTGAAGAAGGCATACAAAGAATAAAATTCTTTTTGGCTGATGGGATCATATTTATGATCATGGCAGACAGCACAGCCTGCGGTCAGCCCCATCCAGACAGCCACTGTTGTATCGGTGCGGTCCACTGCGTAGCGGAAGACAAACTCTTCGTTGATCGATCCACCTTCACTGGTGGTGACATTACAGCGATTAAACCCAGATGCGATCTGTTGATCGAGCGTGGCATTTGGCAGCAAGTCACCAGCAAGCTGCCAGCGTGTGAACTGATCATAGGATAGATTATCATTAAAAGCGCCCACCACCCAATCACGGTAAGGCCACATACTACGTTCATTGTCCAAATGCAGTCCATGGGTGTCGGCATACCTGGCGATATCCAGCCAATAGCGGGCCATGTGCTCACCATAGCGCTTTGTTTGCAGGAGGCGGTTCACCAGCTTGTCATAGGCATCAGGGGTGGAATCAGCGAGAAAGGCATCGACTTCATGCGGCGAAGGCGGCAGCCCTGTGAGATCCAAGGTAACACGGCGAATCAACGTTTCTTTAGAGGCTTCGGCACTGGGCTCCAGGCCCCCAGCCGCAAGTCGTTCCTGAATAAAATGGTCAATCGGATTGCGGACTAAGCGTGTAGGGACCACCGGCAATGGAGCTTTAACAGGCTTTTCAAAAGCCCAATGCTTCTTGTAAGCTGCCCCTTGATTGATCCAAAGCTTCAGTGTCTCCAGCTGCTGTGCGGAGATCTTTTTATGCGACTCTGGCGGCGGCATGACCTCATCTTCGTCAGAACTAAGGATGCGCTGAATGAGGCTACTCTCTTTGACCGAGCCAGGCTTAATGGCCTGCAGTCCATCTTTGCTGGCAAAAGCGCCTTCCTGAGTATCAAGACGCAGATCACCCTTTCGCTTTTTCGCGTCCAGACCATGGCAGGCAAAACAGTTGTCGCTGAGGATCGGGCGAATATCGCGATTAAAGTCTAACTTCACCGCCGCGTGGGCCGTGAAACTAATCAAAATAAGGAGCACCGAAAGTAAGAGCCGCATGTGAGAAGAAAGTGAGTCCAGTGGATACGGCCACTGGAGCTCAATCTTACTGTTCACAACCAACCCTTAAGACATCGTTGAATAATCCGTGTAACCTTCAGGGCCAGGAGAATAAAATTTGGCAGCATTTGGCACATTCAATTCTGCTTTGGCAGCGATACGCGCCGGCAGATCTGGATTGGCCAGGAAACTGGTGCCAAAAGCCACGGCATCCAGCTTTCCATCGGTAATGGCAGCTTCAGCTTCATCGGCTGTGTAACCCATGTTACCGATAATCACGCCTTTAAAAGCCTGCCGGGCAGCAGACATAACGTCTCCTGTCTGTACTTGGAAAAAGTCGGCACGCATCATGTGAAGATAGGCCAGCGAATAGTTATTCAATTTGGTGGCGAGCCAAGTGGTCAAGCCCACAGGGTCACTATCGATCATGCTGTTGTAGCTATTCAGGGGGGAGATACGGAGTCCGACTCGATCAGCGCCCCAGACGGAGACGGCAGCTTCAATAACCTCAAGCATGAGACGGGCACGGTTTTCAATCGGACCACCATACGGGCCGGTCCGCTTATTGCTGCCATCACGCAGAAATTCATCAAGAAGGTAACCATTAGCCCCATGCACCTCCACGCCATCGAATCCGGCAGCCTTGGCATTTTCGGCGGCTTTTTTGAAGCCTGCCACGATGCCCGGCAATTCATCATCCCTTAATTCACGAGGAGTCACATAGGGCTTCTTACCTTCTGGCGTATGTACTTCGTCTCCAATAATCGGAATGGCACTTGGGGCGACTGGTTGGGCACCGCCATTCAGCAACGGATGACAGGCACGTCCGCCATGCCAAATTTGCAGAACGATCAATCCACCTTGAGCATGCACCGCATCAGTGACAAGCTTCCAGCCCGCGATTTGGGCTTCATTATAGATCCCCGGCTCCATCCAGAAGGAGGAATTTCCCTCCATGGCCATCGTAGCCTCAGCAATGATGAGACCGGCACTAGCACGCTGCGCATAGTATTCCGCCATGAGCGGACCGGGCACATGATCAGCCTCAGCACGACAACGCGTGAGCGGTGCCATGAGGATGCGATTTGGCAGCGTAAGTGCACCAACTTGAAGGGGGGAGAAGAGGGACATGATAGAAGTGAAGTGACTGTTATTTGATGAGAGAGAACCAAGCCTTACGCTCAAACCACAGAACAAAGCTCGATAGCGCTACAATGATTAAAATGGGAGGATCCATCAAGCCGGCTCCTTTGGTCAAAAACACATGGAAAGCTAAGATGTTCACGATGATTGGCCCGAGGGCGAGCAATCCAATGTTACGAGTTTTCGGCACGGCGACGAGCAGCCCACCAAGGATTTCCAAGACCTTCACAAAGGCCAAATAGCCAGTAGGAAAGAGAGCTGCCATAAAAAGTTTTTGCGGAGCATCTGCTGGAGACGGATCATTCGGCATTGGAATGAAATGCAGGAAAAAGTTCATTCCGAAGACGATGAACAGAAGGCCCAAAAGGGCGGCGGCGATTGTAGGTGCTTGTTTCATTGAGGTTTTGTTAGTTTGAAGAGCGATGATTCAAGGGGAAATGTTGTTTTTGGAGTCTGATCCTGCTTGTTTCACATGCCTCAACCTAGATCAAAGAGTAGCGCTTCGGCATCGGCACTGGCTTTGAGAGTGAGCTTGCCACTGTCTTCGGTACTGAGGGCGTCCCCAGCATTCAGAGTCTGATCGCCACAGCTGACACTTCCGCGAATGAGCTGAAACCAAATGCCACGACCTGCATGAACGTCGTGAGTCAGTTCCGATTCAGAGGGTAATAGCACCCGATAAACATCTGCATTCTGGTGAATCGTGGCTGAGCCCTCACGACCATCCCTGGAGATGACGAGCACCTTGGGATCCTTTTCTTTGGCGGGATCGGGATGCCATTCCGTGTAGCTTGGAGTAAGACCACGAGCTTCGGGTTGAATCCAAATTTGCAATAGATGGCTCAACTCCGACTTAGAAGGATTGAACTCACTATGCTGCACGCCTTTGCCTGTGCTCATCATTTGAATCTGGCCTGGCAACAGGACGCGACCATTGCCCAAACTATCCTTATGCTGCAGAGCTCCGCCGACGAGGTAGCTGAAGATTTCCATGTCCCGATGCGGATGCGTAGGAAAGCCACCTCCAGGGGCGATGCGGTCCTGATTGATCACACGCAGGCTGCGAAAGCCCATGTGTGCAGGGTCATAGTAATCGGCAAAGGAGAAGGTGTGGTAACTGTCCAACCAGCCATGGTCCGCGTGGCCGCGTTCTTGAGATCGACGAAGTTTGATTTTCATAACATCCCTACCATGGGATCAGATGACCAACATTGCCAATGCAAGAAACGATGCCTCAGCCTGCATGAAAGACATGCTTATTTGGCCAGCCACTCAGCAGCCGCAGCGTTCATCGCTTTGGCTTCTCCCGTGAATGCTTTAAATTCATCAAATTTCTGCTTCAGGACATTGGGCTCTGCACCTTCTCCATTGACCCATAAAGCGTGTGGCGCATTGAGAGCCATCAGGCCCGGAAGATCCAGGTATTTAGCCCCAGCTGGCAGAAACATGGGATCTCGATAATCCAACACCTGACCAAAACGAAAGCCTTGGGTATCGACAGCCACACGATCGATTGCCTCACCTGCCAGGGCACGTGCAGCAAGGACGATCGGTCCGATCTTTCCCCAACCTGCAACCATGACAGACTTCGGTCGCTCATGAGATCCAATTTGAGCGTGACGTAGGAAAGACACCACACTCAGAACATCATGCGTGCGCTGTGCAAACAGAGCATGATTGTAACCATGTGTGTATCCAGCAAACTCACGTGGATTATTCACGACACGGGTTTGCTTGACGGGCTCAGCTCCTTGAAACAGCAAATCCACGCCCAGAACGGCATCGCCAGCTTCGAGCAGGGCTTTGACGGCATCGTCCTCGATAGCAGCCTTTCCAGCGTCACCTAGCCAAACTACCACGCGTCCACTCCAGGCTTTTGGATAGAGCCAGGACACGGCCAATTCTTCGGCATAAGTCTTATTCAAAAGAGTGCCTGTCATGACGAGATAGTCTCCTGCGTCTTGCTTGTCTTTGAGTATCCACTCCACATCACCCGCGTTCTGATAGCTTCGACCAATGAGCACCTCGATGGCAGGAAGCACGACCTTTTGTAACCCTTCAGGCGTTGCGACCGAGGCTTGCAGTTGCTTGTCTGAGTCATCTGAAAACCATTTCAAAAGTTGACGTTCAAAAGCTGGATCCACTTTAGGTGCTGGATGTTCGGCATCCCAAACAGTCAATTGCTCACGCGTTAGCGGTTCGTAGTCACGTTCAATCACTGGCGCTGCGTGTCCAAGCTTGAAATGTTTATTAAGGAAGGTGTAAAAGGCAGAGCGAGTGACGGCATTGTAGTTATGCTTGAAATGCTCTCCTCGTAGCAGGAAGACGTTATCCTTGGCACCATGAGCTGCATAAAGCTTCTGCAAATCTGGAAAGCCTTTGGTGGCCAGCTCCTTGGTCCAGTCATCCGCTGTATTCATGCCCTGCGGCTTCGGCGCAAATAGGCCCGCAAACTCCACATTGCCGGTATTAATGCGCAGAAGGCTGGCATTCTCACAGGTGCAGCCACCTTGCATGGCAGTGCTAACCATCACGCAGGGAAAGGAAAGTTTGATGCGATCATCAATGGCTGCCAGAAGCATCGTCTGAGTGCCACCGCCGCTAGCACCCGTGATGGCAGTGCGCTCAGGATCAACCTCGGGCAGACTGAGCAGAAAATCCAATCCACGCACTGCATTCCAAGTCTGCAGTCCCATGATGCTTTGTGCATGGGCTTCTGCTTGCGGACTGTAAAGCCCCCAATCACGACTCTGATTGGCTTCTGGCCGCTGGGTGGCAAAGGTATGGACCAGTTCCCGGGAAAGTTGAATCGAGTCCGAGTCACTGAGCATGTCCCACTGCCAAACCACACAGCCCATGCGCGCCAATTGAACACAGAGAGATTGAAACATGCTGCGTCCGCCCTTTTCAAATCTCTCTGCACCGATAGCAATCTCCTGCCGCACCTTTTCCTCTGTATCGAGGCTCAATCGCGCATCCTGCCAGTGGCCATGGGCAAACATTACGCCAGGCACTTTACCCTGAATTTTTTTGGGTCGATAAAGACTGCCTGTCACGAAGAAGCCTGGAGCACTTTCGAAATAGACTTTTTCCACCGTGTATTCACCACAGTCCACGCGACCGTGAATCACAGGATTGAGTGACGTTTTCGTTGGCATAGGCCAGAGGCCTTGAGAAACCAATATCTGTCGGCGCACATAGTCTTTTCTGACATCCCACTCACTTAGAGAAGCTGGGGGACTGAAAGGAAAATAGCCTTTCAAGTCCTTCAGGGGTTGATGCCTGGAATCCGCAGAGAAGGCTGGTGTAAGCAACGCGCCGACAAGTAAAAGAGAAAGGAATTTCATAGAGGTCGAGAAAAGTCTATGAACCAAAACGCTCAGTAGGAAGCAAGTTCATCAACCGATTTACCTCTAACCTAGACTCTGAAAAATCAAAAAGCCTTCTATGTAAAGCATTGAAGCCGATCTACCGTCAGTCATATCGTTCCAAACCCGCATCGGGATCTGGCTCGATAAAACCCTGCTCGACGAGAAACTCATCCATAGCCATAAGGGTGGCTTGATACATCTCAAATGAGAGATTGAAGTTGAAGAAACCGTGGCCTTGTCCTTCAAATTCGATGAACCGGCAGAAGTTTTTCTTCTTGGAATTCTTCCGCGCAAACTCATAACTCCCAGCAAAGGGAACGACACGATCGGCAGTTCCATGCATGATAAGCATCGGCGGCAGGCCTTTGGTGATGGCGCGGATCAAATTAGCCTCTTTCGCGACTCCAGGATCTGGAAAGCGCTCTAATCCAAAGCCGTGCTTAGAGGTATCCATAACAGGATTATAGAGGACCAATCCATTGGGGATTGGGCTTAACTCCTGAGACTCCAGCGGATTGTCAAAACCTTTCAGTATGGCTGCGGAGGCCATGGCATGCGCACCACCGCTACCACCGATCCCAACAACTTTCCCTGGATTAATCCCCAGTTCATTAGCGTTCAGACGGATCCAACGGATGGCTGACTTTGCATCGGCAATAGCCTCTAGTGGACCACCACCCTGACGATTCGCCACTCGATAATCAAAAGCCATCGCGACCATTCCACGAGAAGCCAAATAAACACAATGCGGAGCAAACTGAGCCACCTGGCCATTGTCCCAACCACTGCTGAAGAAAAAAGCAGCCACCGAACGTGGATACGATGGATTTTTATCTGCGGGCGGCTCCCAGATGTAAACTGGAAGGCTCACATCTCCGACAACCTTATACACTTCCTCACGTGCTGATTTCAGCAGTTCGCGATTGCGATCAAGCGGGAGTGTTCGGGGTTGGCCTTCGCTAGGAAATTCCATGGTTTGGATAAAGGGGGGAGAGTAGACTGTTACGAATCTGACAGAAGACAGCAACCTTTTTTCCCAAATGTTCCAACTCATTGACAAATTATCGTCATTTCGGTTAACCTGAAAAGAATCCAAATAACTATGCAAGCGACATCTTCTACCTTGGCAAAACTCTTTCTCATTCCTTGCTTCGCCCTCACCTCCTGCAAGGAAACGGAGTCGATGAAAAAAGATGTCGAAGCAACCACGGCTCAGATCAAACTCTTGCAAGATGAGTCCGCTAGCATGGATGCTCAAATGATCGAGTTGCGGAAATTTCTACCACCCACGGTCGCCACAGAGCCTCTCATCAAACAATTCTCCGCTAAATTGGCTCTGGAAGTTGTCGGAATCGAAAATGAAGTCGCCCGCGTCAAAACATCCCTCGTGGAAGCAGAGACTCTGTTAGCTAGAGCTCAAAAAGACCTCGAAACGCTTCGCGGCCTGTCCAAATAGCCAGCTTTTACACGGAATCCCAATTCACTATGAAAAACTTCATCGCACTACTCATCTTCGCTGGCGGATTTGCAGGCTGGTACCTCTACAACGAGAAGAATGAAACGGCGGATAGTCTGCAACAGGCCAGACAACAACTCAGTGACATGGATAAATCCATCGCAGAACGCCGAACTGAGTTTCAACGCTATAGCACCGTAGCCACGCTACAAAAGCAGGTTGCCAGTAAGCAGACTGAACTGAAAAGCCTCCATGATAAACTCCAAAGCCTGGGGAATCAAGCAAGCGCCGTCATTAAGGAGCAACAGCAACAGCGTGGTGTCATCCGCCAGGCTCAGGTGGGGAAAAATATCAATCTCACCCTTGTCACAGGCCGTGCCCTGGGGCAGGTCCGCGTCCTCAAAGTGGATGACACCGGCATTTCCGTCGCCAACGCGACCGGCATTGTGAAGGTTCTACCCAGTGAGCTTCCGCCAGAAATAAAGCAGATGTTTCTGTTCTGAATTCTCTGGCGCATGAGCGCGAACTGCTGAAGATCATGGCCTCATGATGCGGCCTCTTCTTTTCACATTCCTTAGCGTTGCGACTTTCACCACCCTTCAGGCAGATCAGATTCTGCTCGTGGCCGGCGGCAAGACAGATGCCATGGAAATCCAAGCCAAGGAGGCTCTTTTGAAGGAGCCTTTTGGGACCGAGTTTGATTCTGGTGGCCACATGTGGATCGTCGAAATGGCCTCAGGAAATCGTCTGCTTCAGGTCGATGGTGGCGGTGTCATCTCTCACTTCGCCGGTGATTTGAAGCCAGGCTACAGCGGTGATGGCGGCCCGGCGATTCGGGCTCAATTTAACGGCCCACACAACTTTGCCATCCTACCCTCCGGGAACATCCTCATCGGCGACACGTGGAATGGCTGCATCCGTGAGATTGATGTCCACGCCCGCACGGTCAAAACGCTGGAAGGCTGGCAGGTTCCCCTGGAAAAAGCTAAGAGCACTGGCCCCTACTGCATCACCCTGAACGCTACTGGGACCAAACTCTACATTGCCAATCTGCGCCAAGTATTTGAGCTAGATCTTGCGAACAAAAAATCGCGAGTCGTTGCCGGCAATGGCCAAAGGGGCCTACCTCAAGACGGCGCGTTGGCTACAGAAACACCCCTGGTCGATCCACGAGCCGTGGCCCCCGACCTCTTTGGCAATCTCTACATCCTGGAGCGTGGTGGCAATGCCCTGCGCGTCGTGGACAAAGACGGACGCATCAAAACCGTCGTCAATGCCAGCGGAAAAAAAGGTGGCAGTGGCGATGGCGGGCCAGCCTTGGAAGCGACCATGAATGGTCCCAAACATCTCTGTACCGACAAAGACGGCAGCGTCCTCATTGCTGACGCTGAGAGTCACCTCATCCGCCGTTACATCCCGAGCACCGGAAAGATCGAGCGCGTGGCAGGCACTGGACAACAAGGCAGCTCGGGCATTGGCGGCGATCCTTTGAAATGCCAACTTTCTCGCCCCCATGGCGTGACCGTGCATCCGGCGACTGGTGATCTTTACATCACGGACAGTTACAACAACCGCATCCTCCACATCCAGAGACAGTGATGGTCAGTCGGCTCCAGAAACTCCGTGAATCCGCCACAGCAGCTCACGTGCTGCCACTGGTCGTTTTCACCGTCTTCTTGATGCTGCCTGGTCTATTTCAGATTAAAAACCCTGAACTTCCCTGGTATCAGCACGCGCCAGAGCATTGGGTGTATCCTCTCCAGACTCTGATCTGCGGCGTTTTGCTCTGGGCTTTTCGGCGTCATTACCAGCTATCACCGTGGCGGGATCTTTCATTAGCCACCGTAATGGCTGTCATAGGCATAGTCGTCTGGATCACACCTGCCTGGCTCTGCACAAAACTCACCTCAGGTGACACCGCGCCAGAATGGTGGTCATGGCTAGGATTGGTGCAGCGCAAGGAAGGCTTCGATCCCACGGTTCTCTCCGCTTGGCCAGCTTGGGAAAAGGCATCCATTTTCATGCGATTCCTGCGCATGGTGGTTGTCGTCCCTCTGGTGGAAGAACTCATGTGGCGCGGCTTTCTCATGCGCTACGTCAACGCGGGTGAAGCGGACTGGCGCAGCGTTCCCTTTGGCACACACACTTGGAAAGGCTTTTGGATCGTTTCCCTCATGGTCACACTGGTTCACAATCCTGAGGATTATCTAGCCGCCTTTATTTGGGCCGCTCTTACCTACCTCTTGGCCGTGCGCAGCCGTAGCTTAGGGGCCTGTGTCATCATGCACGCCGTTGGTAATTTCCTGTTAGGCGTCTATGCTCTTAAAACTCAGCAATGGGGCTTTTGGTAAAGTTCATTTAAATCGCAGTTGCACGCCGTCTTGAGGACATCATACTCGCCACCCTCCCGAAATGTCTTCTCCCGTCAAAATTGCTGTTTTAGGTGCCAGTGGTTACTCTGGCATTGAGCTACTCAGGCTTCTTCTCCGCCACCCCAATGCGGAACTCGTGGCTGTGACTTCACGCACTCTTGCGGGCAAAGCTTTGTCGGCTGAGTTCCCAAGGTTTCGTGGCGTCGGCGTGGCAGATAAACTCACCTTCACCAACCCTGAAGTCAGCGCCCTGAAAGACACAGGGGCAGAGATCGCTTTTCTCGCTCTGCCTCATGGCGTGTCCGTGGAGTTTGCCAAGCCCCTCCTGGAAGCGGGCATGAAAGTCATCGACCTCAGTGCTGACTTCCGTCTGCGCAGTGCTGAGGTTTATAAAGAGTTCTACGCTCATGACCACGCTGCCCCAGAGTTGCTGGATGAAGCGGTGTATGCTTTGCCTGAAGTGCGCCCCGAGGCCATCCGGCAAGCACGCCTGATTGCCTGCCCCGGTTGCTACCCGACCAGCATCCTTTTGCCCCTGATCCCCCTTCTCGAAGCCGGACTCATCATCGCCGATCCAATCGCTGTGTCTAGCATGAGCGGCGCCAGCGGGGCCGGCAGAAATGCCAGCGTCCCCCTGCTCTTCTGTGAAGTTCAGAACAGTGTACGCAGTTACAGCGTGCCCAGCCACCGCCACCTCAGTGAGATCGGCCAAGAGCTGGCCATCGCCGCAGGTCGTGAAGTTCCGCTCTCCTTTGTGCCGCATCTCGTGCCCACGCACTCTGGCATCTGCTCCACCATCTTTGCCACACCGGCAGCTGGGGTGACATTGGATCAAATCAGCGCGGCTCTGCAGGCTGCTTATGCTAAGCAGCCCTTCATTCGCCTGCTCGGAGCCAATCAATCCCCTGATACCAAAAACGTCGTGGGAACCAACTTCGTGGACATTGGATGGGCTCTCGATCAACGGGCCGGCCGACTCATTTTAATGAGCACTGAAGACAATATCGGAAAAGGTGCCTCTGGTCAGGCCGTTCAAAACATGAACCTCATCTGCGGCTTTGAGCCCACCGCAGGTCTCTTAAATATCTGATGAATAACGACCCACTCGATCCCTGCGAAAAAATTCGCGTCGCTTTCAAAGTCATCGAAGGCGGTGTCACTGCGGCTCGTGGATACCAAGCCGCCGCCATTTCCTGCGGCATCAAGAACCCTGAAGCCACGCGTTTAGACTTAGCGCTGATCACCTCCGATGGGCCAACCGTGACCGACGCCGTCTTTACGACCAATAAAGTCCGCGCCGCCTGCGTGCGCGTTTGCCAGCTCAACATCAAGGAAAGTGACATCCGCGCCATCATCGCCAACAGCGGCAATGCCAACGCCTGCACCGGCCTCCAAGGCATTCAGGATGCCAAAGCCATGTGCAAGTCCACCGCAGAATCGCTTGGCGTGCGCATGAAGCAGGTCCTCGTCTGCTCCACCGGCATCATCGGCATGAACATGCCTATCCAGCGCATCACCCCGCGCATTGCTGAACTGGCTGAAAAGCTCACCCCTTCTGGCAATGACGACGCCGCGCGCGCCATCATGACCAGCGACACCAAGCCCAAGTCCTACGCCATCGAAGTGCCGCTTGGAAAAGGTCAGAGCTTCCGCATCGGCGGCATCGCCAAAGGCGCCGGCATGATCTGCCCGAACATGGCCACCATGCTTTCCTTCATCACCACGGATGCCAAGCTTTCCAAAGATGAACTGAAGCGCGCCATGCGTTTCGCCGTTGATCAATCCTTTAACCGCATCACCATCGACGGTGATACCAGCACCAACGACACGGTCATTGTCATGAGCAATGGCCAAGCTACAGCACCTGCGATTAAAAAAGGCTCGCCTGAAGCCGAGATCTTCCGCTGCGCGCTCCAAAAAGTCATGATGGAGCTGGCCAAAATGATCGTCAGCGACGGCGAACGTGTGACCAAGTTTGTCGAAATCCGCGTCCGCAATGCCCGCACTCTGAGCGATGCCAAAAAAGCCGCGGAAGCCGTCGGCAAATCACTGCTCGTGAAATGCTCCTTCAATGGCAGCGACCCAAACTGGGGTCGCATCATTCATGCCGTCGGTTACTCTGGCGCACGTATCCGGGAAGAACTCATCGACATCTACTTCGGCGGCATCCAGGCCTGCAAAGGCGGCCTCACCTCCAAGACTCCCGTGACCGAGCTCGAAAAAGTCGTCAAAGAGCCGCGCTTCTCCGTGACCATCGATCTGAATTCAGGCAACGCCAACCATATCGTCTATACGACCGATCTCTCTTCTGCCTACGTGGACTTCAACAGCAGCGAGTACTCCGCCGCCATCCACGCCAAACGCCAAAAAGGCCTCGTTTAATCAAATCCGAGTTTCAAGTTTTAAGTTCAAAGTCCTCTCAGTCAGGGCGCTGCGACGTATTATCAAAACACTCAAAAAGTGTCGGCTACTTCGGTCATACTGCTTTGAGCTTCAGGACTTGAAACCTTGGACTTTGAAACATGAAACTAGTTTTTAGGTTTAAGTTTCGTCATTCTACGGCACCACAAGCTCACTTCACCGCAGCAGCTCACGAGCCCACAGCGCTAGTCCCCTACCCCAAATCTGAGTGACGCCAGCCCTCAGGCCCACGTCACCAGCCCTCGGGTCCACGTCACCAGCCCTCGGGTCCACGCCACCAGCCCTCGGGTCCGCGCCATCAGCCCTCGGGTCCACGCCGCCGCTCCACGGGGTTTTTGGGACGACCCAAAGATTAATGAGCTGATAATGAGATCATTAGGTTTTTAAAACCGTTACAAGCCCCCCAAAAAGCGCCGCTCATCCGCCGCCTTAGGCTTTTTAGTTCTCCTCAGCTGTCTTCTTTGTGCTTCGAGCTTCGTTGAACACGTCCACGGCTATGTCTGCGTAACAGCCTTGGCTCTTTTCACTTCCCTAGGTCTCCACTTCAGCACCTTTGGTTTGCCAATAGCCCTACCCTCCAAGCCGGAGATCTTCGCACTCATCTAAGAACACCGAGAAAAGGCTTGCTATGAAGGAGAACGAACTCTCCATCGCAGAAAAGGAGAATGCCAAAACCGTCTGGAATTGAAAACATAAATCGTGAGAGAAGTTCACATAAAGCCTTTCATCATACCCATTTGAAAGCCCATTCTGGTTATATAAACGTCTCCACAATTAATCAGATTGCTTGTGTCCTTGCCTTTAATCGATTCAATCGTGCTCATAGGATAATGCATACTTTCGAGAAAACAAATCTATGGCGTTTAAGTCTTGGTCAAGACGCGCATCATGATGAACAAGAAGCTCGCAATTTACTGCGTGACCGCTTTTTAGACATCCGCAAAAGAGCCGAGGACTTGGTGTCAGTGATCGCACGAGATGTTCCAGGTCTTACCGTTCACGATATTATGAGGTGGACCCCGAAATTCGGGCCAGTAGTGAAGTTATGTGATTATAGTGATTACAGTCTTGGGGAGCACCCCAAAAGACCAAAACCTAATGAAAGCCAAACGTAAAAGACACGAT
>JAIXZA010000012.1 GCA_027489965.1 Verrucomicrobiaceae bacterium | reverse complement strand
TCATGATGGGTTCGGTTTGTTGCCACGCCATGTTTGTAGCCTACCTGCCCACAGGGCAGACCGTTACCGATGTCCTGAACCAAAAGCACTACCGATGTCTTGAACCTGGACCCCTCCATTCCATTCTCCATAGCAAGATTGCGAAGGATGAAAGCTCAAAGAGCGAAGGAGGAAGGATGAAAGCTCATCGAGCGAAGGTCGGAGAATCAAACCAAAGGGGATTGGGTGTATTAGGTGTTGTTTTGTTAAGGGGGTTAACCCGTTAAAAACACTTTTGTTGCTTGTGGTTTTTTACATCAATGTTGGTTAATAGCAGACTGAATCACCATAATTCGTTATGTTTAAAGTTCTCTTGTTCACCGCCCTGTCTAGTTTTGCTTTCGCCTCAGTGGCTTCGGCAGTTACGATCTCTTCAGTAGGAGTCAGCGGCTACGTCGCTCCCGGTTATGTGATCAGTGCTGATTCGGTCGATGGTGTTTTAACCACGAACCGCCATAGGATCGATACCACCTCGGTGATCAACTTCGGCTCGCCTCCCGCATCGGACAGTTTCACTGTGAAGTGGCGATTGCTCGATCCTGCCGACACGGAGGTTGCAACAGGCACTACGGTTTTGGGGACCAATGTTTCTGGAGTGAAGACCGTATCGGGGACGCTCACTCCTTCTTCGACTTTGGCCGTTGGGACGCTGTACCGGGTGAAGATCATCTTGACTCAGAATGGCACGGACGTGCTCAATTCCACCGAGGCTGGTGGGCATACGTTCATTCACCTCTCGGGCACAGCCGAGGCGACGGCGGCGATGAATACCGTCGGATTGATCAATAGCGTCAGTCTCACTCGCTCGTGGTTGTTGCAAGCCGACGCCACTCGGCAAAGCATACCAGTCTCGGTTGGCTACACGATGTATCGCTACGACCACTGGACTTCGGCAGCGACGGCTTTGCTGGAGGATGTGGGGGTGACCTTCTCAGCCGTGATCAAACGCACCAGCGATGGCGCGGTGATGCCAAGCACGACGAGCAATGCGACGGCTAATGTTCTCATGTATGAGTTCAGTGCGGGCTCCCCAAAAACGCCAGATTTCTGGACGCCTGCTGCGCAAATCCTACAGGTCACCCCAACGTCCATCCTACCGCCGGACAACTACAGCGTTGAGGTGACAATGACTCACATTGATACGCCGCCAGCCACGATCATCACAGGCAACACTAGCGCCTCTGCCAGTTCTCAGTTGCTGCACTTCAACGGCACGGTCAAGTTCGGCGCTACTGCCATCAATACCACGGCGACTTCCTTCAGCTTAGCCCCAGCAGTCTATGGCGGAGCACCTGCGGACGTTCTTGGCTCAACCGCCTATCGCAGCATTGCCATCAGCGCGGGAACCCTGAATGGCAGCAGTGGTGCGGTGACCTACACTGGCACCTTCAATGTGCGCCTCACTGCACTCGGCGATGCGGTTGTGCTGAGCGGTTCTACCATCGCCACAGGCAGCGCTGGGGCAGATGAGATCAATGGCGTGGAATACACACGTGGGGCTGTCACGTTGAACTCCACAGGCGCTCGTGCTAACATTACCGCACGGCTGCCCGTTGGAGTTGGCTGGACTGCGAGCCGTGACGTGCCTGTGCTAGACTCCACGGTGAATTATGGAACGCAGGACCTCACTCAGTCTTTGGACCCGGCTGCCTCCACGATCAGCATCTCACCAGCGGCAGGAACCTTCTTCATCTGTGAGGAAACCAAGCCCGTGTATGTTGAGGCCACGTTGTTCCAATGGGAGACCATTACCGGCAGCTTCAAGATCGGCGGTGCGGCCACCGCGCACTCCATTGTCAACCCCTTGCTCACGGCCCTAGCGGGTTATGTTTACACCGACCCTGCCGTTGCAGTGAAGCGCTCGAATCACTTTCTCTACAACTCCGTCACAGTCGCCACGAACACCGAGTTCAAGAAGGGAACAAGTGGCGGTGGCGAAATGAGCACTCAGCTCACCCTATCTCCCGGAGACATGGTCACACACTTCCCTTACGACGCTAACGTGAAGTGGAACGCAGCCACCAGTTTCGTGAAGATCGCCAATGACTTGATTGATCCAACGGCCACCGCATTGAATACCACGACGTATCCACTGAACGTTGCCGTGAATTACTTCCAGCATTGCCAGGAAGTCATCGAAGGCAGCTGCGGCGGTTCCCCGCTGACGGGCACCACGACGATCTCGGCCAGCACTGGCGGCTTCGCCATGACGGGCGATGGAGGTATTTTTTTGCCGGGCAGCGTGAGCAGTGGTGGACTGTTAAAGTGGGGCTACAGTTCCGCCTCAGCCACCTTCGCGCATGAACTCACCACCGGCTTCACGACGGGGAATTTTCTCATGGCGGGCACTTTCTTGCGCGGGGATAAAAACCCGACCACGGATGAAGATGGTGCCGCCGTGCTCTTACTCAGCGGCTTCAGCCCCTCGAATCTCGCCAACGCTGAGCGCCCCATGACCACGCCCTACCTTGCGGGCTCAGCAGACTATCCAGGCATGAACTTCCGCTGCGCAACCGGCGGCCCCTACAGTGCGCAGAGTCGCATCAGCGGCACCGTGGTTGGGCCCTATTCATTGACCGGGCGCTCGAAGTATTACGCTCGGCTCTCAGGCGTCACCGGCATTCATGAGTCGCCCACCGGCCCAGGGGGCCTTCTCATCAGTGGCTACAATTTCACCATGAGCACCTTTGGTTTCTCCTTCCTGAGCAATGACATGGAAGACAGTCGCACCGCTGGCAGTCTTGCTTTGCCAGCACCGACCAACTTCACGCTCGCTTTTGATGAAGTCGGCATCAGTTGCCTGGGTGTGTTGGAGGAGTTGGAACTCTCGACCGCTACGAGTGCCACGGATGCCAAGGAGTTCGATGCCTGGAACGCGCTCTTCACTGCACGCAGCGCGAGCTTTGAACCCTCTGATCCCTGCAACGTCAACAGTCCCATCTATCTCGAGTTAGGTTTTAGCACTCATGCCTCGCACTTCGATGCGAACACTTTTGTTGGTTCGCTCGGCATCCTCAATACAGGGCACTTTGCACGGCCAGCGGACAGCGTGCCAGTGCCCTCGCGTCTTACTTTACCCGGGGCACTCACGCTCACAGGCACCACGGGTGAGACCTATCAGTTCTTCCCGAATCAAGGGGCGTATTTGAATGACGACCCCTCGGGTGACGGTGATCAGTTCTGGAGCCTCTTCGGCACTTTGGACGTTCCCTTCTTCGACGATATGAAGGTGCATCTTCAGGTGCACTGCGGCAGTCTCACCCCCGGCTATGCCGACCCCGAGATCGTGTCCGAAGTGCAGATCCAGGGCGGTTGGCCGAGCAATGGCTGGCTGGAGGGCGGCCAGGAGCCTTACGATGCCGTCACCTTCGACACGGCCAACAAAGGCTACACAGGTACCGTCGCCACCTACCGCGACTCCGCCACAGAAGCCAACCAGCCACGCGCTCAGAAGAAGTGGCTAGGCGTCGTCAACTTCGACTACCCGCTGCTCTGGTCCAACAGCTCCTTTAACTTCACCGGCATGTCGGCCATCACCAGCGACCTGCTCGTCATCAATACCGAGCACCAGCTCAAGTATCTGGATGCCAACAACGCCGAGATCACCTTCGGCGTTCAGTATGATGGCATGCCGCAGATCAACACGGCCAACATGCTCTTTAATGCGCTCGATGAAGTCACCGGCGTCAAGGAAGCCATCAAGGATGCCGTGGGCGACACCGTCTTCTCCGCTCTAGAGAATGGCGTGGATGACTTCAATGCCATGCTCAGTGACCAGATGGAAGACCTCATTGGCCAGGCAGTCAAAGATCTCACCGATCCCGTGCTCCAAGCATTCCTCAACGAGGTTCGCACTCGTACGAACGACGGCAGCCTGGCTTCGAACCTCAACACCATGTTGGACACCTACTTCCGCAACCCAAGCAGCACGCTGGTCACGGAACTCGACAAGTTGGGTAACTCGATCAGCACCGGCACCAGCGTGGTGAGGCAGATTGATGATCGCCTTGCTCGCATTCAGGTGACCATTAGCGCCATCATTGATCGGGTCCAATTCAATCCCAACAATCCAACGCTAGCTCTTTCAGAACCTTTTAGTGAAAATATCGATGGTTTGCTGCGCGATGTGAACATTGGCGATGGCGCGTTAGAGAAGCGCGTTTTCATGACTGTGGCGCAAAACTTGATCAATCTATTGCAGGCAGCGGTCAATTCATCCGAAGTGCAGGCCGAACTCTCACGCGTGCTCGCCGATCTCAACCCCACGCTCGAGTCCGTGAAGAGCGCACTCACTCAGGTCAACACTATCATCACCGACCTCCGCAGCCAACTCAGTGGCATTACCAACTTCGCTGCTGAACTCCAGGCTCAAGTAACGGCTGCTTCGGCACAAATCCAAGCCGTCAGCACCCTCGTAGCCAATCATGCAGAGGAGTTGATCGCCGCCTTGACCTTAGAAGATCAAACGCAGATCAATGCGCTGATCGCTGAGTGGCAGCAGTCTCTATCTCAACAGATCACTGATGCCATCATGGGCAGCCAGTTTGTCGCAGACATTCAGGAGTCCATCAAAGAGCGCATCTATGATCTGCAAGGCGCCTTCAACTCAGCCGTGGATACCGCCTTTGCCGCCATCAATGACTTGATCCGCCAAGCCCTTTCGCCCGTGCTTGCTGAGTTGGATAACACCATCAATGGCGCTCTCGGCAGCGTGAATGACTACGTCGGCGCGGGTTCGCTCGTCGGCTACGCTCGCATCAATGCGGATAGCTTGGACGAAGCGCGCATCGATGGAAGCTTCGAGCTGAAGGTGCCCGATGAGATGACGCTGAAGGCCTATCTGCAAATCAAGGAACTTGACTCCGATGGCCCCGCGGGCTGCTCTACTGGGACTGGGGACAACATCACCGAAGTCACCATTGGAGCGCTTGACATCCCCCTGGGCTGGGTAGGCGTGAGTGGTGATGGACTGCATGCAGATCTTGGCGTCAAGTTTGCGCTGAATAGCACCACGGCTGAACCGACTGGCCTCGGTGGCTCCTTTGAACTCACCCAGGGCGAGATCAGTTTTGAAACCTTCAAGATCACCGACCTTGGAGCATCAGTCATGTTTGGCCTTACCGAGAACTACCTCGCTGCTAGAACCAGCATGAACTTCGGCGAGTATGCCATGTCCGGTGGCGTGTTCTTCGGTCGCGCCTGCGACAGAGAGCCTCTGGAGATGATTGATCCATTTGTCTCTAGTGTCTTGACTATGCCCAGCTTTACTGGGGTCTATTGCTACGGCGAGGCAACCTTCCCGATCTATGGAACTGGCACTTGCTTCTTCAACATCAGTGGCAAGGCAGGTGCGGGCGTGTTCTACTTTGAAGAAGGTCCAACGTATGGCGGCAGGCTTACCATGGGCATCTATGGTGAGGCACTCTGCGCGGTCGAAGTCGGCGGGGAGGTCTCGCTCGTGGGTCTGAAGAGCGGCAGCACCTATGCCTTCGCAGGCTCGGGTCGAATCTATGGCCGAGCAGGTCCTTGCCCGATCTGTGTAGAAGCAGACTTCAGACCCAGCTTCAACTACACCGACGCCAACGGTTGGAAGGTCGAGTTCTAACGCATGAACCCTCACCTGATGATTCATCCACACTCATTTTCTTTCATGAAGACCCTTTTCTCAATCCTTCTCGCGTTAAGCTTAGCAGCCTTCGCTCAGACCGGTCTCGATCAATCCGTGCTCGTTGCCGGACTCACACACAGCAACGGCGGCAATACCTTTGCCTGGATCGCCTTGCAGCCCACCGATCCGACCCTTCTGGTGGGTAAGCAAATCGCCGTCTATCGCAAGAGCGGTAGCTTCGCGTCTATCAACTCCTTCAGCCGTGTCGGCGTTATCCAACCTGAAGCAGATGTGAATTTGTTGGGCTCTCTCATCACTCGTGCGGCAAGTCTTGGCGAGAATATCACCGAATTGGATCGCTTGCTTGATGAATTGCTTCAGAGTGCCGTGCGCGGCCCAGCGGTCACCACTGCGGAAAAAATGTCGGCTCTCATCAGTTCCTCCTGGGGCCATGAAGACAAGATGCGCCGCCTCATGATGTTGGCCAAGCAGCGGCCCTCCATCGCCATGTGCGCGGGCCTTGGTCACGCGGAACGTATTCCTGCCGTCGGTGTGATCACCTATGAACTGCGTGAGTTCAATGTGACCACGAATACCGACATTGGCGTCATCGGTCGCGTGGCTGTCGATCCCGCAGCTCCTGTCGTGCTGCCTGCACCGGGCAAGCCTGTGGAACTGCCTGACACCACGGCAAAGGGTAACCTCAATGCCACTCTGCGCTGGGGTACTCCCAATGGTCTGCGTGATCTATCGCCGCTGCACTATGGCTACGATGTCTATCGCGTGACCAAGACTCGCGCCCTCGCCAATGGCTGGGACGCCACACCACCTACTACCACCGCGCTGCTTGCCGCCGACGTTGGCACCAGCAAAGTCAATGCACTCGCTATCCTTCCAGAGAAGGTGTTGACGAATGCTGAGGCGGCAAACCTCGCCATCGACACCGTTTTCGTGATGGATGACAACAGCCGCTTCAAGGCAGGAGGAACGCCTTTCGCTGATGGCGTTGAGTTCTATTATTTCGTCGTCGCGCGTGACTTGCTTGGCCATGGCGGCACACCATCGGCGGGCACGCTTGTGAAGCAGTGTGATCGCTTGCCCCCCAATGCTCCGCGTAAGCTGCAGGTGCGCAACCAAGCCGATTTCGCTGCGGGTGTGCGCAAGCAGCGCTTCCGCATTGAGTGGGAGGAACCACGTCTTGAAGTTGGCGAGTCCATCAGCAGCTACTACGTCTATCGTTGGCGCACTCCGTCGGAGATCCCCGCCAAGTCGAAGCACCTCGATCCTGTGGAGAAACGGCCGGATACGAATCTCATTGCCATCCTTCCTGGCTCGCAGCGTTGGTTTGAGGACGATGGTAGCGTGGCGCCTCCTACTTGGGCTGAGGTCGATCTCATTGATGGCCTTCGCACTTACCCCACGGCGCCCGATGACCATGGCAAAACCTTTTTCTACACCGTGCGTGCCGTTGACAATAGCAGCTGCGCCAATCTCTCCGGCAACAGCTCACCCGTGTGGGGCGTTCTTCGTGATCGTAAAGGACCCATCGGCGTGAACGGCTCCGTCTTGCTTCACTGCTATGATCCCAAGGTCTTGTGGTCCAACGTCACGCAGCTCACCACAACCGGCGTCTCCGCCGATGCCGCGCACTTAAAACTTGTCTGTGAGACTGCTGCGCCGGACATCGCTTGGGCAGAATTCAAATCACAGAAGGGCAGTGGCCCTGTCACACCACTGGGTCGTGTCATCATCGGAGTTGGTTCAGGCGGTGGCGACCTCACCGCCACGTTACCTCTAAATGTTTATGATCCCACCGCCCTCTGGTGCCGTGTGGGCACGCGCAGTGGTCGCATCTCGCCATGGGTCATTTCCAATGCAGATCAGGGTTCCTCCACCAGCCCGACGGTCAACAACACCATTCAGTTCAAATGGACTGCCAGCATCCTGCACAATGTCGTTTCTGGCGACTCCTGCGGCTGGCGCAACCATGGGATTGACCGCGCGACCAACACCACGACCAACATCACCGGAGCCTTCGTGTCTTCGCCTACCTCAGCCGAGTGGCGCATCTATCGTCGTGTCGATGGCGGTCATCCGTCGCTTATCGCCGATGGCGAGATCAGTCCTCCGGGCAGCACGGTGCCGATCACCTGGACAGATGATGCGCCGCCTGCTGGTAACTGCACCCTCTGCTACTACCTGCAATTGCTTGATGCCAACGGCAACCCCAGCACCATGGAGCAGCAAGGCGCGTGCATCGAACAACAAGACCCCTCATGGCTGCCGACCCCCATGTTGGAGCCGCTCGTGAGTGTGCCACCGAGCATCACCCCGCGTTTGAATGTGAGTTGGTTCTGCAATCCAGCCGGAGTGGAACGCTTCGAAATATGGGTCGGACGTCGTTCCGGTGAAACACCTAGCAGCAGCGGGAGCGGACTGAGCAGTGATCAAGAGACCGCGCATCCGAACTTCCTGATGCCCATGGCTGAGATCAACGGTATCGATTTCTCGGTGTTCCAAACCGCACGCGCCGCCTACTTGAACCCCAGTGGTTCACCCGAGTTTTCCGTGGCCCTGCCTGTGTCAGCGAACGATGAATACCTTGTGTTGGTGCGTGCCGTGGGTGCTGGTGACTACTTGGATCGTCTGCGCGGTAGCTTCAGCAACATTGAGAGCGCCAGCTACACTGCACGCAACTTCACCTTCTCTCCGCAGGTGCCTTGGCCCGAGCGGGCCTTGCCTGCGCAGGCCGGTTTCCACAGCGGTATCACCGCCACCTACCTGAATGTCGCCCGCATCAACCCTTGGCGGGGCAACGCCGTGCGCATTGGCGAATACGAAGACCCCGCGATGACGGCAGCCCTCACCGTTGGAGCCAAAGACCAGACTGGCGGCAGCAGCAGCACCATCACCGTGCCCTTCTTCCGAGTCAGCAGCCTCAATGACCCACGCGACCGCCTCTACACCAACGAAGAGGTCAAAGTCGCCGAGTCTCAGGAGACACCGGAGGGCTGTGTGCTACCCGTTGCCATGTATCGTGTGCAAGTAGCAAACACTTCCTTCCCCAGTGTGCCCGGTGACATCGTGCAGGTGACGCCACTCATGGAGCGCATCGCCTACAAGAAAGACGGCACCTTCATTCGCAATCAGATCACTGACCCGTGGATCAGCATCCTCCACGAGAGCGATAGCCCGCTCACTGGCACCAGCCCGAACTTCGATCACGACATCTTCCTCATGGATCGTCAGCCTGTGCTGAAAGGTGCGCGCTACAAATACCTCTTGGTCCGCTTCAGCCCGAGCAAAGAGATTGAGCGAGTCATCGTCACCAACACCGTGGACGTTCCCTGATCCCCTAATTGAACCTTAACCGTGATCCCATTGGCATGAAAACGTTCTCTCTCATTTTAGCTCTCTCGCTCGGCCTCTCGGGCTTTGGCCTCGCAGCGGCACCGGTGTATGAAACCACGCGTGAATTCACTGCCTCCGGTGACTTCAATGGAGATGGTACTCAGGATGTCATCATCATCGACAAGCCCACCGGCCTCTATCGCATCGGCATCCGCAGCGCTGCTGCCACACCTACCTTTGCAGCCTCGCGCCCCACTGGCGCTGCCAACCTGGCCTGCGCGTCATTGGGCAAACTCAATGGCACGGCAGCGGATAGCTTCGCCGTCAGCAGCCTCACCTTGAATCGTGTGCAAGTGCTCTCACCGAGTGGCACGAGTTACACGGAACCTCGCAGCATTTTTAACGCAGGCGTTTCACCGCAAACGATGTGCGCCATCGACATCACCAGCGGCGCTTCACCCACGCCTGAGGACGATCTGGCTCTCATCGTTGGTGATGACCCAACCCTGCAGAGCGCCATTCGTGAGATCCGTTCGAATGCTGGTGCGTGGTCCATCATCGACATTGGAGACTGCCCCGAAGGCTTCGCACGAGAAGGCAATCCACTGCAGACCAGCGTCGGTGGCACTGCCTTGTTTGGCTTCATGCGGGACAAGGTTTTTAACGCAGTGGATCCCAATGGTGCTCTCTTCACGCAAGTGCTCACCTCTGGCGCACTAGCTGCGGGCAGCCGTTTCATCAGCCTGCCATTCGAGGCACCGAATATGGATCTCGTTTTCTATGCGCCTGGTTCTGCCGAAGTGCATGTACGTCGCATCACCGCGAGCGGCCCCGGCTGGATTCTTGGCAGCGATGCCGTCACGAACTTCAGTGCTAGCATCGCGCAGATCATCCCGGTGAAAGATGTCAGCGGCATGAGGATGCTCGTTCGTTTCGACAACGGCAGCCTAGCCCTGTATAGCTACACCCTTGCAACGGGCTTTGGTTCTCCCACGGCCATCGTGCCCACCGGAGCCACAGGGGTGATTTCGGGCCTCGTGCCCATCTCTGGCAGTGCAGGCTTCCTCGCGTTCTATGCATCGGCGGAAGGCCAACCTTCCAGCACGGCTGTGTCGTTTGCCAATAGCGGAACGGGCTGGGCACAAACCGGCATCACCACGCTGCCCACGGTGAGCAGTTACAGCAGCTACGCAAACATTCTTCTGCTCTCTAACTTTCCCTTCCGTGAGGATAACCCTCTTCTTCTGCGCAGCTACCACAGCGGCGATTGGAGCACGAGCGTGACAGTGGGAGGCGGTCCCTTCAACGTCAACGCGCAGGTCGCGAGTTACCTCGGTCAGTCCACCGGCATTGGCAACTCGTCCGCCCAAACCGTCGGTGTCGCGACCGCTGCGCCTACTGGCACAGCCGTCAACCAACTGCACCCACAGTTCAGCCTAACGAGCTTTGATTCCAAACTCGGTGATCCGATTGAAGATGTCACCGTCTCCCCCGTCGCGGGCACTTATGACAAGAGCATCCAACTCACCTTCAGCGGCTACAGCGGCGGCAGCAGCGTGCTCTATCGCCTCGGCACCAGCGGAGCTTTCAGCACCTACAACCCCAGTTCGCCGCCCTGGGTCTTCACCAACGGAACGGTGCAGTATTACAGCAACAAGCCTGGCACAGGCTCTACGGCCACGCACAGCGCCGCTTATCACTTCACCGTGCCACCTGCCTTGCAGGACAAGGACGGCGATGGCGTGCCTGACTTCGTCGAAGTGGCATACGGGCTGAACCCCGAAGGCGGACCCGATAGCGACAACGATGGACACACCGATCGGAATGAACTTGCGGCTAACACCAATCCCAACAATGCCACCAGCTATCCGGCTGACGCTCCAATGCTCAGCACCCTGCTCATCGATGCAGGCTTCCGCTCCGAGACCACCGCAGGCGCCAGCACTGGCTATGGCCAAAGCGGCACCACCTTCACCGTCACCGATTTCGCAGGTCGCCAGTTCGGCTCACATCATGACGCGACTTTGATGAAAGACATCCAAGGCGGAGAGGTTGGCCTTGGCGCAGCGAGCAGCAGCTACGGTCGCGTTAACGTGCTCAATGCCACTGGCGATATCGGCTTCGTTGTCGTCCGCAGTCAGCAAAACTACAGTGTCATCCCCAGCACTGGCGTGGAGCCACGCGGTCGCGAGAAGATCGGCCTCGTGCCCACACCTGACCTCGACGGTTGGAGCTTCGGCACCACGCAAGGCAGCCGCGTCATCACCGGCACCTCGTATAGCTGGGGTGGTCTCAATTGGCAGCGCGGCAGCAACAACTGGGACGCCATCGACGACAGCCAAGGTTTCGACAATGGTTGGAGTAGCAGCCAGCAGAGCCTAACTTTCAGCCTTACCGCGGCTAACACCGCAGCGGCCTCTTGGAAGAGCAGCTTTGTCCCCGCCGCCAATCGCAGTGGCCAACCCTATGCCCAAATTTCGGTCACACCCGTGACCACTCTGCACGCCCTCATCGTCAGCCGTGCCCTCAGCAGCTTCTTCACAGCGCGCGGTTACACACCGACCAGCCCCGATGGCGTCATCTTTGATGCCACCAGCGTCGGTAAACTCACGGACCTGCGCTATCAAGATCCACAGAATCCCGATGCCTCCCAAGTCCGCATCGCCAACGTCCTCAGCACCGTCGAGGCTGAACTGAACAGCAGTGACGTTGGCGCCCTCGCCCTGCGCAAGCTCGCCCGCGATGCCTATGCCCGCCACGAAGCCCTCGCCACCGATCACCTCGGCGACATGCCCACTCCGCTCAAAGCGCTCAATGCCTGGGTCAATACCGGCACACTGCCCACCGAGTATCAGACCGGCAGCAGCCTCACACCGACCGAACTCACCGATGCCGCCAGTAAGCTCACCGCCATCCTCGCCGCGATCACCACACGTCCTCAATCCACGCAAACTCTCTATGTCCGCAGTAGCGCCAGCCCCATCGGCCTCACCTTACTGCAAGACCTCTCCGGCACCACGACCTATGCCTTGGTCGATGGCGACCACAAAGCTACCCGGCTGCCCAGCGACATCACCTTGCCCGAAGGCACTCCCTTGTCCGTCATCGCCTACACCGACCTGCCTAATCTCGCCGGCTATACCGCCCTCGAAGTCATCGAAGCCAGCCTCCTCAGTCTTCCAAGCCCCATCGACCCCGATAGCGACGGCGACCTCCTCGCCGATAACTGGGAGCTCCGTCACTTTGGCAGCCTGGACATGGACACTTACAGCATCCTTGACGGCGGCCTCTACACCGCGGCCGAAGAATACTTCCGCAGCACCGATCCCCGCTGGTCCGGCAGCGCCCCAGCAGGACCGCCCACACCGCTAGCCTTCACGAGTTTGACGTTAATCAATGGCACACTCACCACCACTTGGCCCAGCGCCTATTCAAGCATCATCAATGTGGACTTCCAAGCCAGTGAAGATCTCCTCAACTGGTCCGTGCCGATTGGCTTCAATGCCACCCATGCAGGAAGTGGTGTATTCAACAAATCGGTGACCTTTGATCGTGCGCGACGCTTCTTCCGACCCTTGGCAACGTTGAAGCGGTAACCGCTCAACCGCCGGTAATGAAGTTGGCGTAAGGACCGCTTTGAAATGTGACTCAAAGAAGGTGTCATGGCAGGTCCTTCGGCTCACATGACGCCTACGCCGCCTGCGTCAACGTTGAGCCCTCGCAAAATGTGATCCCAAAACAAAAGCCCAAAGCCGGGAAAAAGGGCAAAAAGAAGAAAGAGCCGTAGCTCAGAGAAAAGAGGTCAGCGAACAGAGGCCAGAGAACAGAGGGCAGAGGGCAGAGATGAGAAAAGGATGAAGGGTGAAACGGGAGCCGTAGCTCAGAAGTCAGAGAATGGGCGTCTTGCGTTCAGAGCGGGGAATTTCAGGCCTGGGCAGCAGAGTTAGGTAATCTTGTCCAGTACGGCACGCTTGAACCACGCCGGAATTTGGTCCGTCTTCAGTTCCAGCGTCCGCCCTTCAGTGATCTCTGCCAGCCAAGTATGCGTGCGGTCGGCGTTGTCTGTCGAGTTGTCGAAAATGTAGGCACGGTTGGTGTGCCGGATGGCGGGGATGAGGAGATCGAGGGAGCGGTAGTAGCGTTTCTCCACGAGATCGGGCGGCACATCGTGACCGTTCAGCTTCACTCGGTTCTCAACGCGGGAGATATTGATCGCCGGGTCATCCGTGGCCACAAAATAGAGATAGGTCCGGTAGCCTGCCGCCTGAGCTTGTTTGAGCAGATCCACCTTGCTGGGATGGGACATGACGGTCTCAAAGGTGAAGCTCCGCTGCTCCGCCAGCAGCTTCTGCCTCAGGAAATCCGCTGCCACTGAGGCAAAGTAGCTATGGATGACTCCCGCAGGAAAACACAGCCGGTCATCAGCAAAGCTTAGCTTATAAGCGGCTTCCGCGAGCCCATGCGTGGTCAGAAAATCGGAGCTGGTAAACACCGGCAGCATCTCTTCTGCTGTTGTTCTAATGCCGAGGGTGGACATGTCCAGACAGCCGCTCTTCCGCACCCCGGCCTCGATCTCGTCCGCATTCAGATACACGCCCAGCAGTGGCTCTGGCAGATAAGACTTCAGTACACTTTTCCGGATCCGTTTGGCCCAGCAAACATGCGCAGCCTTGGCGTCTCAGGGATCATCGGAGGGTGTAGACGGTACCGGATTTGACTCGGATTGGCGGCTCGATCTGCTTCACCATTTCTTTGCGACCGTCTGGGAAGACTCGGAACACAAACGAACCTTATGACTGCAGCACGCTCTGCCCAGAGGCCAGCACCTGTTCACGTGCCGTAGCAAAGGCCCGCCCTGATACAGCGGGAAATTGACTTTCTAGGACTTGAATATCTGAGTCAGAGATGGCCGGACCCTAGCGTTCCAAATTGAAAATCGCAAGTCTGGCCTTCCTCCCTTCCTCCCTCCATCTCTCCATCTCTCGATCTCTCCATCCCTCCATCCCTCCATCCCTCCCTCCCTCCATCCCTCGCATCGG
>JAIXZA010000088.1 GCA_027489965.1 Verrucomicrobiaceae bacterium | reverse complement strand
TCTGTCGTGTCTTCGACGCTTCCACCCCGCCTCAATGGCTTCCTCCATCGCAATATCTCAACCTGTGAAATGAAGTTCACATTTCTCCAACCCAACCCTGTTATTCCACAAAAAACTGTGAGCGGATTTGATCCGTCCACAATGAAGCGTGGATAAACGACGTTCTGCAAAGATATGGAAGATGTATCCACAAGTAAGCGCCACGAACGGTATCTGAGAAGATTCCAGCGCAATAGGAGGAAGTGGGATCCGGCCTCTGATATTTCAGATATTCGTCAATTACGCCGAATGGAAGTCGGTTACTTTGGCTTGGTTATTTTCTTTGTGACCGGAGCTCGACTTTGGATAGGCCATGTTGTGTCTCCATCCCTGTCATGGCAAAGCTTCCTCGGTGTAAGCTTTGGCTTGTATATAACTTATCTTTTATATGACGCTTATTGGGTTACACGCTCAATCAGCTTCATGATAGATAAGGGTATCAAAGATATTTCCGAACTACAACAAGAAGCAGAGACGCTCCATCCAACGGCGGGCAACGCTCATGATTAAATTCGGGCTTCCCTCCCCGCCGTAGATGAACTAGATGTTGGGCGAAGCAATGCAGACGCGCACATTCATCCTTGCTCTCATGCTCACCGGAGCAGCACTTCAAACCTCGTGTGAGCCGCATTGCACCGGAAACTCCAAAGCGGCGCAATACGCGCGGTCTTTACCTCAGGACCGCATGCGAAAGCTGTATTTCGACATGGAGAGATATTCTCAAGATGATAGCACCCCAATCGATGGCTGGTATATTTCTAAGGGGCGCGATATCCCCGAGCCTTTCCGCGATTTGAAGGTCGCTCGCATTCGGCCGCGCAAGGCAAATATCATGGTCGAAGGTTGCATGGACGAATTCATGTATTTGGATTTCGCGGGCTTTGGAGGTAAGGCCCCCCGAAGCATTACTCTCAGCTATCCCGTCACCCCGGAGAAGTACGCATCCGAGGCTTTATGGAAAGACTAAAAAAGCCGAACATTAATGGGCACCTGGCTGCAATGGACGAGCAAGCCAATGCCCCCAGCACGCTGGATTGAACCCTGCTTTGCCGCGATGAGCGGCATCACCCCCGCGAAGCCATCCTACAGATCCTATGCAGCAGGATAACCCCGACTTTCGCTCTAGGATTTCCTGATGCGTTTTGTGTTGCACGGGTGATGGCTGATTCACTTCGTCTTTCAAAACTGCACCCGCGTTAGACGCAAAGGGATGGTCGCTTTATAGCCGGTCCTAGATGCAGACTGGAAAGTCCGCAACACTCTCAAATGGCTGTTTCTGTCAGCCCTCCGAAACCGCGACGCTGACTGATCCCTGAACACTGACAGAAAGAAGGTGGACAGAAAAAAACAAAACATCAGAAGCATTGCCACCCGTCATTCAACAGAGGTTAGAGTAAATGGGTTTTCTCTGCGGTTATCCTAACTCTCGCGGTGTTATCTTTCTGGCGCTGTCGGATCAGGATCTTTTTGCCTGCCATGTTTTTGCCTGTCTTCAGATAAGGACGAAAACTCGCCATTCACTTTGATGGCAAAAAAATTGAGGCCGAAAGATGAGATACCCAATCTAGCAAAGCCATCTTTGCCGATCCTGATTTCTGAAAACATGCTGGACGCTAACGAGACTCTGGGACCATGGGGCGGGCTTTCAGCCCTTCACCGGATCGTGCTGGGTGGCTCGGATTTCCTGGGCCGTTGGCCCAGGCTGGGATGGTTCGCGCCTTAGGCGCTGATGCGGAGGACGAAGTGGAGTTTATCCTTCGTATCAGGATGTTTTGTGAGAAGTGACGAACTCGAATTGGAGAGCCACGAGGCTTTTGCATTCGCTGTGATAGCCCCCATTATCCGTGCCTTTTTTCACAAATCATGATGACGCGAGGTATCGTTGAAGCTCCGCAAAGGCACGGGCACTTGATTGATAAAATTCACTGGACCTGTCTCCAGTGCCCGATGAATGCAGGGCGGCAATGGGGCACCAGGGTAGGCTACGGCGATGCGCCAGGGATTGCTGAGGCCGAAGCCATAAGGTTTGGCCCCGGCGGTGGGGCGTAGTGGGGAGCACACACCCGAAGCACTAACCCTGTTTCTGCGTTAATCGTTGCTTTCACTTTGTGGCTTTTAGCCCATGATGGTCGGTTCACGGATTCAAGGTTCAAAATCTGCTTAACTGACGGTTATGATGAAAACACTTCTGCTTCGCGCTTTCGCGCTTTTTTTCTTCGCGGGTTTGCCTGTGGCAGCCGAGATCATTGGGGTGGAGACGTTTGATTATGCGGATGGGGCGCTTGCGGCGAGGGCAGGTGGTGTGTTTTGGGATTACAAGAACACGGCTCCGGCGGGACGATCCGGCACGGCTTCTGCCTGGAGCAACCTGAATGGCACCCCGAACGTCACGTCTGGGCAGTTGGTCACTTCTGGGAATGGCGTCGTGAGGCGGGCTTACAATGGCAGCAACGAGTCCGAAGGCGCGATCAGTGACGCGAACGTGGCGAAGACGGTCTATTACCGCGTGAATGTGACCACCGGGTCCGTTGTCTCGCCAGGAGACTACTTTGGCATCAGCTCCGTGAATGCTGGCACGGAGGTCTTCTACTTTGGCAAGCGCGGCGTCAACCCCAACTGGGCCGTGGAGGAAGTGGGCGTAGGCGGTGACAATAGCACTCTCAGCATCTTGCCTGGTAGGACCTACACCCTCGTGGCACAGGTGGATCTTCCTGGCAATGCGATCCGCCTTTATGTGGATCCCAACCTCAGTGCCGCGCAGAGTGCCAACACGCCGACTGCCAGCCGAGCCTACACCGGCACCGCCGCCAGCACGGGGGTGCGCTTTGCCGCTGGCACAGAGGTCCGGTGGGACAATCTCGTGGTTGCCACCACCTGGGAAGAACTCCAGGTCACCGTCGTCACCACCGCTGTTGATGAAAACGGCCCTGACCTCACCGGCTCCATCTCCCTGCGGGAAGCGGTCAACCACTCGCCACCCGGCAGTACCATCCTCTTTGCCCCCGCTCTCAATGGCCAGACCTGCACGCTCAGCACGGGCAGTGAGATCGTCGTGACGAAAAGCTTGACCCTGGATGCCTCCAGCCTGCCCAGCGGGCTGACGATTGATGGCGGCACGGGCACGAACCGCCTTTTTACGGTGGACAGCGGCCAGTCCCTCACCCTGCGCGGCCTCACGCTCACCGGGGGCAATGGCGGTGGGGTGATAAGCAGCGGCTACGGCGGCGCGATTTACAACGACGGCGGCACCCTGACGCTGACGCAGTGCACCCTCACCGGCAATTCCGCCAGCGACTCCGCCAGCGACTCCGGCGGCGCGATTTACAACAGCGGCACCCTGACGCTGACGCAGTGCACCCTCTCCGGCAATTCCGCCACCAACGACGGCGGCGCGATTGTCGCCTCCGGCGGCACCCTGACGCTGACGCAGTGCACCCTCTCCGGCAATTCCGCCAGCTTCGGCGGCGGCGCGATTAGCGCCCGTGGCACCCTGACGCTGACGCAGTGCACCGTCTCCGGCAATTCCGCCACCTTCGGCGGCGCGATTGACGGCGGCGGCACCCTGACGCTGTCCAACAGCATCGTCGCCGCGAACAGCGCACCCTATGGCCCGGATGTTTACAATGCCTCACCCTCGTTCACCACCATCACCACCACTGGCACGAACCTCCTCGGCAGCCTCGCCGACTCCACCCTCACGGCGGGAGCCACCGTGAGGGTCGGCGATCCCAAGCTCTCCCCCCTGGGCTACTTCGGCGGGCGGGTGCAGACGATGCACCCGCTGATTGGCTCCCCGGCCATTGATGCGGCGGGGACCACCGATCCCGGCGGCACGGATGCGCGGGGGTTTCCGAGGTTTGTGGATGGCAACAACGTCGGTGGAAGCCAGCTCGACATCGGAGCGGTGGAGGCGGGGCCTCTTTCGTTGGTCACGCGGTCCGAGGATGTTGCATTTGGTGCCAGCCTGCGAAACATAGTCGGCAGCGCCGGTCTCTCCGGTGAAGTCGGACTGCGCGTGGTGTTCGATCCTGCCGTTTTTCCGGCTTCCACCATCACCCTTAACGGCACGGAAATCGAGATCCCCGCTACGGCCAACGGCCTCTTCATCGACGCCTCCAACCTTTCCGGCCCGGTCACCGTCTCCGGCAACAACGCCAGCCGCGTCTTCAACATCGTCAGCGGAGCCACCGTGGCCATGCACTCGGTGAGGATCGTGAATGGGAAAGCGCCGGATGGGGCCAATGGGGTAATTAGTCCGGGCACAGGGAGCAATGGGGGCAATGGTGGCGGTGGCGGCGGCATCCTCAATGCCGGATCCCTCAGCCTCTTCTCCTGCACCCTGCAAAACAACCGCGCCGGGAGGGGAGGCAACGGTGGCACCAGCGGCGCAGTTTTCAATGGCAACGGCGGCGACGGCGGTGACGGCGGTGGTATCGCTAGCAGTGGCGCATTGAATCTCACCGCGTGCACACTTTCTGGTAACGAAAGCGGCGGCTTCGGCGCGGCCACCGAATCCGCAGGTGCCAGCGGCAAAACAGGCGGCGGCGGTGGCATTTTTAGCAGTGGCTCGTTGAGTCTCACCACCTGCACCCTCTCTGGCAATAGCTCCGGCTCTAGAGATAACCTCGGAATTAGCGGCAACGGCGGCGGTATAGGTAGCAGTGGCTCATTGAGGCTCACCGCGTCCACCGTGTCTGGAAACCGCTGCAGTTTCACTGGAGTCGGTGGCGGGATCTTTGCCACTACCGCCCTCCTGGAGGACTGTATCATCGGCCTGAACACCCGAGGCAACAGCACCCCTAATGACGTGAATGTGACCACCATCACCTACGTGGGAGGCAATTTGCTTGGCACGGCGGCCACGGTCACGGGTGCGGCGACGGGTGATCCTTCCTTCGTTGAGACGCCGTCCATCCTCGCCCTCGGTGACTACGGCGGCCCCACGCAGACCGTTGCGCTTCAGCCGAGCAGCCCAGCGCGGAATGCGGGGACGGTGACGGCCCGCAGCACGGACCAGCGCGGCTTCCCCATCGTGGGTGCGCCGGACCTCGGGGCGTATGAGGCGCAGATCGGGGCCATCGCGGATGTGACCCTGATGGAAGGTGCCACACCACCGACACGGACCTTCTCGGTGGGCCAGATCGGTGCGCTCACGGCCACTTCCAGCAATCCGACCCTGGTCCCGGTGGGGAACATCGTCATCACCGGCAGCGGAGCCAGCCGCAGTGTGACCGTGACGCCAGAGGCGGGGCAGCGCGGCATCTGCACGATCACCCTCACGGAGGACCTGCATGGGGAGCAGCAGACGTTCCAGGTCGAGGTGACAGAGGACACTCGGTTCATCGTGACCACGTCCGACGATGTCGGAACAGGCTCGCTGCGGAATGCCCTGAGTCTGGCGGCCAGCACGGCGGGGATCAACACCATCCGCTTTGCCCCTGAGGTCACGTCCATCACGCTGGCGAGTAAGATTATCGTGAATGATACGGAGCCTGTGGTGGTGGACGCCAGCTCTTTGTCGGGTGGGCTGGTGCTGAATGCGGGGCCGAACTCTAGGCACTTCGACGTTGCTGTCGGTGCCAGTCTGACCCTGCGCAACATGACCCTGCAAGATGGCAATGTCACCGGCCATGGCGGCAGCGTGATCAGCTTTGGCACGCTCATCCTGGAGCGGTGCAGGCTGATGAACAACCGCTGCACGTCCAGAGGTGGTGCCGTCGAGTCTCAGGGGCCGGTCTTCCGTGCCGTGGACTGTAGCTTCACCCATAATAGCGCCTCACTGTCTGGCGGTGCCCTGGGCTACCGAAACGGCATTGTCGAACTCACGCGCTGCACCTTTGCCGGGAATACCGCAACGACCGGCGCAGCGGTGATCAGTGACTTGGCCACACAATCCACGGTCGGAACTTTCCTGCAATGCACCTTTGCCAATAACACCGCTTCCAACCCTGGTTCGACAGGGGGGATCGAAGTTTCTTTCAGCACGCTGAACCTAATCCACTGCACGGTTTCCCAGAACACGGGCATCGGCGCAACAGGTGGGCTGAAAGTGTCTGGCACTGACGTGACCCTCACCCACTGCATCATCGCCGGAAACACCAGCACGGGCGGTGGAACAGCAGACATTCTCCTGAGCAGCGGCACCCTCACGCCACGCGGAGCCAACCTCATCGGCAGCAACCAGGGTGTGGAGACGATTTTCCCTGCCGGGCCACTCGTGGGCACCGCAGCCGCGCCGCTTGATCCGATGTTGGAAAGCTTCAATTCTTATGGTGGCCCGACGAACACGATGCCGCCGCGTGTCGGCAGCCCGGCGCTGGATCAGGCGACGGTGCTCGACCCCGCCCTGACCACGGACCAGCGCGGGTTTGCCAGGCCACTCGGCATCCGCCCAGACCTGGGAGCGGTGGAAGCCAGCATCATCGTGGTGACGACGCCGGTGGATGAGCTGGATGCGCCCGGCAGCCCCGGCAACGGTGTTTCCCTGCGCGAGGCGGTGGGGGATGTGCCTGCGGGCGGAGCGATCGACTTTGACCGCGCGATCTTCGGCGGGGCGACGGCCTATGTGCTGACGCTGACCCAGGGGCCGCTGAATCCGCCGCAGAATGGTTTCCTTTTCAACACCGCCAACCCCAACGGCCTGCGCATCCAATACGCGGCGACGATCACCCAGCAGCCGCAGTCCCAGAGCGTGGTCGCAGGAGCCAATGCGACCTTCAGCGTGAACGTGGCAAACCTCAGCGGCGGGGTGGCCTATCAGTGGCGGAAAGACGGGATCGGCGAGGCCATCACACCTAGCCTGAGCCTAAGCAATGCCCAGGAGATAAACGAAGGGGTCTATGATGTGGTGCTGAGCGAGGCTTTCTCTGGAGCCTCGATTGTCCCTGCTGGTTCCAACTTTACGATCTTCCCGGTCAGCATCACCCCTTTCAGCGGCGTGAGCCAGCCCGCGAGTCTGGTGGTGGATGGAGCGCCGGTGACGATCCGTCAAATCACGCCGCGGACCGTCGCGCCGCTTGGCAGTTCACAGAGACTGAGCGTGGTCGCCGTCGGCCCCGGCACGCTGCCTTTGACGTATCAGTGGTCCCTGAATGGCAAGAGAATCTCTGGAGCCACGCAGAGCACCTACACGATCCCCAAGCTGGCCCTCACGCACGCTGGCAGCTACAGTTGTGTGGTCAAATCGGGCCTCACGGAGGCCTCCGTCTCCACGGAGCTGGCTGTGGTGGACACGACGCCGAAGGTTCTCAACATCAAGTCCAATACTCCCTTCACCGCCACGGTCATCGCCGCCGGGAACGGCCTTGCCTATGCCTGGAAGAAAGATGGCGCACCTTTCTTCAATCTGATCGTCCCAACTTTCACCCTTGGCCTGACCGATGTCAGCAATGCCGGGCTTTTCACCTGCGATGTCAGTTTCCAGAGTGGCGGCGGCAATACGCTGACCACCGGCTTTAACACGCGGCTGAACGTCAGCGACGCCGCCCCTGCGCTGGCAACGCCGCTGGTGCTGCCGCCTGCCACGATTGGCCATACCTACTTCTACCAGCTTCCCGTGCAAAACACCCCCGGCGCACCTGCCACGAGCTTCAGCGTGACGGGAGCGCTGCCCACAGGCATCACCTTTAACAAGACCACCGGTGTACTCTCTGGCCGCGCCACGGTGACGAAGACCGGCGGCTATGCGCTGAGCTTTAAAGCTGGGAATGCCACGGCCTTTAGCCAGCCAGCCCCAGCGACACTAACGGTGAATGTGGTGCCACCCCTAGCCGTCGGCACCTTTGCCGGACCGATGGCGCGCTCGCCGCTCAATGACAACCTCGGCGGCCGCTTTGACCTGACCACGACGGCCAGCGGCCTATGCAGCGGCTCGGTCACGCTGGGGGCGCGGGCAGCCATCCGCTTCACCAATCAACTCCTGCTCAGTGCTGGCACTGGGGATGTGATCCTGCGTGCCAACCTGCCCGGCATCACCCTGGCCGATAAAACGGTGCTCATCGCCTACCTGGAGGTCTTTGCCGCAGATCAGCGCGCCATGCTCACGCTGGTGCATCCGACCAACCGCAGCACGCTGCAAGTGCCCAGCTGGCGGAATCCGTGGTTCATCAGCAAGACACCCGCGCTGAACAAGCCCGCCACCCGCTTCGCCGCCTACTACACTCTGCGGCTAGATCCTGGCACTGGAGGCAGCGTTTTCCCATCTGGCTACGGCTACGCTAGCTTCACCATTAGCACGGCGGGCGCACTCACGCTGGCTGGCAGACTGCCCGATGGCAGCGGTGTCACTGGCGGCACCTTTGTGAGCAAAGATGGCGAGATTTTACTGTTCAACCTGCTCTATGGTAAGCGGGGGTCTCACGTCGGCCAATTCGTCATCTCATACATATCCACACTCGTGACGGACAACAATATCGATGGCACCACGACTTGGTCCAAACCGCCACCACTGACCGCGACCACGACGGACACCGTTTATAAAGACGGCTTCGGCCCGCTGACATTGGATGCTGGAGGGAGCGTCTATGTGCCACCGGCGAAGGGAGCGCTCGTCATGGGCCTCGGCCCTGTTGCTGTGGGTGCGAACAACGCAAAGATCGTTTTCGGCTTCGGCGGCCTTCCATCAGAATTCAATCTACTCCTTCGCATCGCCAATCCAAGCCCCGTCGGCCTCACGAACACCGCCACGGTGCCGCTTTTCAACGCCGCCTTGAACCCCAACCCGAATCCTAATCGCGTGACGATGACACTGCTAAACGCCAAGACCGGAGCCATCAGTGGCAGCTTCACGATTCCCGGCGCGACGCCCGCTCTGGACCGAGTGGCCCCTTACTTTGGACAGCTCATGAAGATCGGCGGCAACCCCTCAGCCTACGGCTACTTCCTCCTGCCCAGCGTCCCGACTGGCACTCAGAAAGTCTCCACCTCGCCGAAACTCAGTGGCGCTTGGCAATTGCTCACGCCGTGACGAAGGAAGGTAGAGCGATGGGTTTGGTAGCTTCTGGGTGAGCACAGCGCCGAAGCTGAGTGGGAGTGTGGTGCTTGATGGGCTGTAGCCTCCTCAATAACAGACCAGATACCAACCAAGTTAATGAGCCTCAAACAAGGGACAACGCAGTTCGCTAATCCCGACGATCAAAGCTGCTTCAAGTCGAAGAAGCCTTGTGAAACCAAGTCCTGGCACAACTCAACGATCCTTCATTCCCAGGTTAAGTCTTAACTAATCAATAGCAGCCGTGGCGGATCACCTGGACCTGTCTCTGGTGCCCGATGGATGCAGGGCAGCACTGGAGAGCCAGGGTAGGCTACGGCGATGCGCCAGAGATTGCCGAGGCCGAAGCCGTATGGTTTGGCCTCGGTGGTGGGGGCGTAGTGGAGGTCGTAGCAGTGGTCGCTGAGGTAGTCGAGAAAGTCGGCATCATCGGCACCGCCGTATTCTTTGAGAAGTGCGGCGCGTGTCTCTGGCACATCGACTCGGCGCACAGCCAGCTCATTGGGCAGACCGTCACTGGCAGGACCATGGTAGGTGCAGAGCCAGGTATCGGCCTGCACGGGTGCACTATCGACATGGAAGGAAAACACATCTGTGCGCACAGCCCCCGGTTCCTCATCGCGGGGATAACCATGGATGCAATTCAGGACAGGATCGAGATCACACTCACGCAGCAGCCTCTGGTCTTCCAACAAGATCTCCACCGCCTGCTGACCCGCTGCGCTGAGAGACAGACGCTTCAAGCAGTCCTCATCGAGAATCTTGATCCCCTCCCCTGCCTCAAACTGCGCCACGACCTCGCCAAAATCCCCCGCCAGCTTGCGCGGCCAGCAGAGCGCATTCACATCGCCCGCAAACGGCGTACTGATCAGCTCTTGAAAGCTGGACACGATTTTGATTCGGGATAGATCGGCAGGCATTGAAGAGGGCGTGAGTGATTTCAAAACTGCGTCCGCAATGATGCCAGCTGCACCCGACGGGCATCTCGTTCCTTGCTGTCCTTCGCTTTCACAGAGTCTGCCATGGCGTGATTTCGAGACGACACGCGACGACGTTCCTGTTTAGATCAGGTAGCGTAACGAACCGGTCTTCGATTACCGAATTAAGACACACTGAAAAGAGGGTTCCGAGTCGCAGCCCAAAAACTAAGCCTTGGTAGCCGGGGCCTCTGCGCCTGTCTTCTTGGGAGCGTAGTAATAGCTAGCGTAGTTGTAGTAAGTGTACTCTTTGAGGTTCGTGGTGGAACGATTGAGAATGACACCTCCCACGTTGACCTGGCGATCATACAGCAAGTCCAAAGCCTTACCGGACAGGCGGGCCATGGTTGAGGATAAGCGAACGACAAAGAGAACCATGTCAATTTTCGGAGCAAAGCTAGGCGTATCATCGGCAACAAGTACAGGAGCACTGTCAAAGATGACGTAATCGTATTCATCGCCCATTTCACGAAGCACCTCTTCAGCCGTTTTGGAGAGCAACATTTCAGACGTTTGATCAAAGACCTCCCCACGAGCCAAAAGATCCAGACCGCGGATACCCGTCTCCTGCACAGCATCCCGCCAGTGCAATTTACCCAACAGCACTTCGCTAAGACCAGGACCGCCTGGAAGCTTGAAAAGCTCACTCACACCACCACGACGCAAGTCACAGTCGGCAAGAAGAACTCGGGCACCAGAGGTGGCCATGGTGACTGCCAGATTGGAGGTCACGGTGGTCTTTCCTTCATTAGGCACAGCACTGGTCACCAAAATCGTCTTGGGTGGCTTGCCCTGCCAGTTTTTAAAGAGAATGGAAGAGCGGACATTTCTAAACGCTTCGGCGTAGAGGTGGCGATCATCGTTAGGACGCAGAAGTGCCACGTCACCACGCTGACGCTGCTCTGGGATCTGCCCCAGGACAGCCTCCGCAGGGAACAGCCCCTGAAACTCACTGAAGGAATTCATGCGGTCATCCAGACGATCAAAAAGAACCAAAATGATCATGCCTAAAAGCGTGCCGCCAGCCAATCCGCCAACAAGCGGCTTGATCCAGTCTGCCACCTCTTTGTAGGCTTGAGAAGCATGTTCTTGAATAGCGACATAGTCCGTTTGCACGTTTTGAAAGTCTTGGAACTTTTGCACACGCTCAAACATCTGATCATGAGCCAGCTTAGTGGCACGGAACTCCTCCTCAAGGCGCTCATGCTCGGCTAGCTTTCCGCCGAGTTCGATGGCCTCCTTTTGCTTTTCTTCAATCTGCTTATCCAAGCTCCCTAACTGGCGGTTGAGCGTGTTTTCACGACTGCGCATTTCTTTAACGATTTCATCAGCAAAGTTTTGTTGGAGTTGCTTGGCAGACTCGATCTGTTCTTCCAACCGCACGACATCAGGATGACCTGGCTTGAGATACTTGATCAGGGCCAACTTTTCATTCTGGATCTTCATGATCGTTTTCTTGGCTTCCAAATAATCATGCTCGGCGGACGTCATCCCGAGACTCGCTACCGAAGTGCTATTCAGGTTAGTTTGAGTAAGGTTAGGCTTATTGGACTCCCCAGTTGGAGCAGCACTGGTTGCTCCTGTTTGGATCGGCTGAGCAGTGCCACCTGCGATGATGCCACGCTCGCGATCAACCATGGCTGCATCGACATCTTCAAGGGCGTTTCGGATGTCCGTCAGCTCGCTATTGAGGTTTTCCCTCTTAGCCTTCAGATTGAGAAGGAAGGCTGCGGCTTCATTGCGGCCATCTGTCAGAACCACCTTGTCGTTGGCTTTACGGAAGGCTTCTAAACGTTCTGTGCGCTCTTGCAGTTCTTTGCTCTTTTTAACCACCGTCTCGGTGAAGGTATTCAGCGCACGCTCCAACCCCTGCTCGCGGATCTGCTGACGGAAGGCGACAAACTCATCCAACATAGCGTCTAAAAAGATCTTCGTGAAGGTCTTTTCGGAACCGACGGCAAACACGTTAAATATGGCCGACCCCTTCGTCTGAGCCACACGAATTTCGACGTTCGTGTCCTTCAAATCTGGGTGCAGCGCATGAACACGAGCAAGAGCTCTCTTTTTCATCTCAGCACTTTCAAGTGTTTCAATGATCGTTCCGTAGAAGTCCGTCAATTGTTCCTGCCATCCGACATTGCCTTCTTGGGCTACGATGCGACCACCCGCAACTAACTTGGCCAAACTTTGATAAGTATCAGGCTTGCTCGTGATACGCAGGGCCATGATACAGACACCAATACTGGCAGTCAGAAGCAAGAACCACCAGCGGCGACGCAAAAGGATCTTGTAGCGTTGGAACTTGGCCGAAGTTTCGTGAATGCGGCTGAGCGTGGATGACTGCCCCGAGTTCTGAGGAGGCAGTAAAAGTGAATTTTCCATGACGTTCTAGGGTTGAAAAGAGAGAGCACCAAAGGAGGGAGCCGGTTTAGTCACCTTTGCTGATCCATCAAATGGGGTCGACAGTATGACTCAGAACAGACTGATTCTCCATCAAAAAAACCGGACCATTATCGGCTAAATGAGAGTGCCTGCATCGGTAAATGATCAAAATGAAAGCGAAATTTAGAAATTCACCTTTTTCTCATCAACGATGATGACGTCATTTTTCCGAATGAAAACATCATACTCAAGGTTACCTCGGCGCATGATCTGATCCAGATTCACAAGGATCGTTTTGTTACCACTCGGCGTCTTACGAACCAGCTTCACCTTCTGAGGATAAGCAAATTGGGCAAAACCACCAGCGCGCAAGATCGCTTGGCTAATGGTGATATCTTCATCCTGTGGCAGTTCATACTTTCCTTGGCGAAGGACCTGACCATAAACCGTAAAAAACTCGATATCATAACCAGAGGTGGTGGTTCGGGCATTCGGGTTATCAATACGCTTCAAGTCGATGGCCACAACCACCGTGGCTGCATTATAATAGTTAAGCTCCAGACGGCGCTTAATCTCATAAGCCAAAATTTTGCAGGTGCGTCCAGCGGCCTTGACCAAACCGATGTGAGGTGCATTGACCTCCCCTGTGGCCCCGACACGCAATTGCAGAGCTTCACGGCGATCCTCAACGATGCGGATACTGATCAAGTCACCAGACTCAATGGGCTGAGTGTCGTCCAAGACATCCATGGAGTTGATGACACCAGCAGACATCGCGACGCCACCCGTGGGTGCAGGTGCAGCAGTCGTCTCTGGGCGGCGATCCTGAAACTCGCGCACACCAGGATCCTGAGCTTGGGAAATACCCGCCGACGCAAACAATGCGACCAGCAATAAACGTGAAATACTCATAACAGAATGGAAACAGGATGCGCAGCGACCTCTGAGGGTCAGAATCAAATTAGAAATTGTAATTGTAACCAAGGACCAACCGATTCTGGTCAAAGTTTTGATCACCAGCACCCGTGACATCTGTCACAAAATGACGAAAGCCGAAGTTCAGCGTCGATTTTGCGGACAAAATGTAGGTTAGATCAATATTAAATGCGTGCTGTGTGAAATTCTGACTACCACCCTGAACAAGATTTGCGGAACCAGCAGCTTTGGGATCGGAATAACCATAGTGATAACCAGTTCCAAGCTGCAATTTGGAATTAATGCGATGGGCGACATAAAAATCAAATCCATGCTGCATGATATCTTGAGCAAAAATACCGCCTGAAGCTTGAGCATTCTCAAAGTAGCCACTCAAACTGATTTTACTTCCTTTCCAAGCGACTAAAGAAAGACCATAATTGATATAGTCAGAGGTAATGTAATTGGATGTCAAGTTTAGCGATGACTCGTGTCCTAATGTTAATGCTTGGCTCACTCGAGAATTCAAAGTGTTCGAAAGAGTGACGCTGTAATAAAAATCATTCAAGTCAGCCTTGTCACCTGTTCTCGCATTCAACAGATTTGTGAATACAGCGTTGCCTGTAATACCTCCAGCAACAAAACCTTCTGTGCCCTCTCCATTTTGTCCAAAGGAATAGATCTGAGAACCGGCAGCAGCTCGGAGGTAGGTGGTTTTACCAAGCGGCATCACGACAAACAATCCAAGATTGAAGAGATTTCCGTCATTGTTGAATTGGGTTTCATAATTCACACTCGTTACACCGCCCTCAAGACCAGCCGTCCAAGTGCCATTTGGGCTGAAAGTTAACGAACCCTGCAGAGAGTCCGTGGTACGATTGAATGCTGTGGCTCTTCCTGCATTTACGACGGTATTATTTGCAGTAGTGCCGCTCAGGTTTGAAAGAGCATTAGCAATCGAATGCATGTAATTCAAAGCCAAGGTCCAATCAGAGTTAATGCGCCAATTGGCGGCGAGACCAGAGTCGTTTTGGAATACCCCAAAGGTTTGATTTTGCGACAAAGCGAAATTGTTTTGCGCAGCTGGGCGGACAGAGAAGCGATTGTAGAGAGTGAAGTAAACGGGACCGGCTTTGATATCAAAAGCAATCGTGCTTCCTGGAAGCACGTTTAGAACGAAGCCGCTTGATCCACCATAAGGAGACAATTCTGGATGCTCCCAATAGCGATCGAAGCCAACCGCCGTGCTGATGGATAAAGTGTTGTTTTGACTGACACGGTAGTTAGCATTGATGCTCAACATGCTTGTCGTGATAATATCACTCGTTGCATCTGCACTACGCGTGATGTTGTCATTGTATTCCACTCCCTGGAAAAAACCGAATCCGACGTTCACAGGTCCGACCTTTAAATTGCGTTTACCACTCAAGAATGGATCAGAAGTGTAGGTTGGGGCAAAGAAGCCTGTGGGTGTGGTGTATTGACCAGAGTAGTTGGTGTAGTCACCAACGCTGCGGGCAGCGTAAGCGCTGCTTCCACTGCGCACACTTGGGCGACTGATGTCACGAGCCAGCTCAAGATCTTGATTGCGCTGCCCCATGCCAGAACCCTGAGCATCGCGGTAAACACCGCTGTCGAAATCATAGGCGACATCGCCGTCCCTTGTAGCAGCATTCGCGGCAGCTCGCTCGCTTGTTTGACGTGCTCTGAGGTCATCAAAGAACATGCCTGTCTGAGAAGGTGACGCTCCGTATTGCGCGTGGCTCTGTGTTGAAAAGATTCCTTGGAAGAGAGCTAGGACACAAAAGAGAGAAGCTGAGCGCAAAGCGATGTTTGAGGACATAAATGAGAAATATCGGGAAATTGAGGCAATCGAATCGATTTAAGTTTTCAGTCAAGCAATCATGGCGTGTTTTGTCCATACAAAAACACCTTTCCTGTGACATTTTTGAAGTATAAATCTTTGATTGGCAATTATTCACGCCCCAAAAGCGCCCGCATTAACACGCACTGTCCATTTCGAGTCGTTCTTTTTTCTGTCGTGAAAATCCAGCTCAAGCTGAACTTCACTGTGCCGAGGACAGTTAAGATCTCGCCTATTTACTTCAGTATCAGCAATACTGACGAGACCGCGGAGCTGAGTAAGTAGACGAGGTAATGGGGAAGTTTGATAACTCATACCATTGAAATTATGTTCAAGCGAACATGATTGTCAATTATATGTTTATCTGAACACCTATTTTTGATAACTCACCGCTCGGCGATCGGCACGACTTTTTGTCCGTAGGGGCGGCCGACATATTCGCTCAGAGGGCGGAAGAGGCGATTTTCGCTCCATTGTTCTAGGACATGGGCTGTCCAGCCGCTCATGCGGGCGATGGCAAAAATGGGGGTAAAGAGATCCGTTGGGATATCAAGGCTGTAGTAAACGGTGGCGCTGTAGAAATCGACATTGGCATTGAGGCCTTTGCGTTCACGCATGATCTCAGCGATGCGCTCGGACATCTGAATCCACTTGGCTTCACCTAGCTGACTTGTCAGCTTGATAGCCATTTCGCGGAGATGGGGAGCACGAGGATCGAGCACCTTATAAACGCGGTGGCCAATGCCCATGATTTTCTTTTTCTGAGCCAGAGCGTCTTCAACCCAAGCATCCACATTTTCCAGGGAACCAATCTCTTGGAGCATGTGAATCACACCTTCGTTGGCACCGCCATGCAGCGGGCCTTTGAGTGCACCGATTCCTGCGCTGATCGCTGAATACATATCGCTCAATGTCGAAGCAACGACACGAGCAGTGAAAGTTGAAGCATTGAAACCATGTTCGGCATGAAGGACGTAGGCCACATCAAGCGTCTGCTCAGCTTCTTTCGAGGGAACTTCACCCGACATCAGATAAAGGAAGTGGGCGGCTTCGCTGAGATCTTTTCGAACCGGCGGCAATTCCAGACCTTGGCGAGCACGATGGAAATAAGCCGCGACCACTCCGATCTGGGAAACAAGGCGGATGGCGGTAGCGAGGTTTTCTCCGACCTCCACGTCATGACGCTTCATGTCATAGCAACCGAGCATGGAAACGGCGGTGCGCATCACGTCGATAGGACGCGCATTCTTTGGGGCCAATTGCAGGAAATCGATGACTCCTTGTGGCAATTCACGCTCAGCACGCAAGGCTGTGGTGAGTTTGTCCAGCTCGACCTGATTTGGCAGACGATTGTAAAAAAGGAGGTGAACGACTTCTTCGTAGCTCACTTTACCGGCCAATTCATTGATGTCGTAACCGCAGTAAAAAAGGATGCCTTCAGCCCCTTTCACTTCTCCGAGACGCGTTTCTGCTGCGACGATTCCTTCGAGACCTTTGGATACAACTGACATATGAGTATTGGGTTGGTGGGGGGCTAAGTTTGAGAATTTTGGAAGCGAAATGTATGCCGAATCAGGCAGAAAGAGTGGTTAGCGTAAAAAAGCCTGCCGACAAGTACTGGCGAAGTTTAAAAACGCGCCGTCTCGAGAGATGGCAACATTTTAGGCCAAAATTTCCCGCACGACGTGTCCATGTACGTCGGTCAGCCTAAAATCACGCCCAGCATATTTAAAGGTGAGTTTCTCATGATCGAGGCCAAGGAGATGCAATAAAGTGGCATGCAAATCGTGCATGTGGACTTTCCCATCAACAGCCATGTGCCCCAATTCATCCGTTGCACCATGGGCAAAGCCGGCCTTCACACCACCACCAGCCAGCCAGACGGTAAATCCATTGGGATTATGATCGCGACCTGTGCCATTTTTTTCAGCATACGGCGTGCGCCCAAATTCACCGCCCCACCAGACAATGGTATCCTCCAGCAGGCCCCGTTGCTTCAGATCCGCCAAAAGCCCAGCAATCGGGCGATCCACAGCGGCCGCATGATCTCCATGCTTGGGTAGATTGCTATGCTGATCCCAGGCTGGATTGTTAGAATTGTCGCCATAATTAACCTGAATATAACGCACGCCCTGTTCGGCAAGCCGACGCGCCATCAGACACTGACGTCCGAAGTTATCGGTGATCTTTTCGCCGATACCGTAGAGTTTTTGAGTCGCCTCAGATTCCAAGGATAAATCGAGTGCGTCAGGGGCCTTACTTTGCATCCGCCAAGCGAGCTCGTAGCTTTCAATGACCGCTTCGATCTCTGAATCACCCGGTTTAGCCTGAGCTGCATTGAGCGAGCGGAGCAGATCAAACTGCTGCTTTTGCTGATCAGGCTTCCACACAGTGTTCAGAAGATTTTTAATGCTCGATTCTTTGGCAGGCTGTCCACTCCTTCCGACTGGTGTGCCTTGATAGATCGCGGGTAAAAAGGCATTGCCGTAATTACGCGGACCACCATTTCCCAGACTTGGACTTATGGTGACAAAGCCCGGTAGATTTTCATTCTCGGTGCCTAAGCCCTGGAGTACCCATGAGCCCATGCTCGGACGAATGAAGCTGGTCGTGCCAGTGTGCAAAAAAAGCGTCGCGGGACCATGGGCCACGCCTTCGGTATGCATGCCATGGAGGAAACAAAGATCATCGACGTGTTGATTGATTTTCGGAAACAAATCCGAAGCCCAACGGCCCGTCTCACCATGCTGAGAGAAATTCCACAAAGGCTTCATCAAACGCTGAGATGCCCCCTTCCCTGTCTTGGCGATGGCGCGTGCATCCGCCACATCGATGATTTTTTGATCGTCTTTAAAAAGGCGCGGTTTGTAATCAAAGGAGTCCACATGACTCACCCCACCCTGCATGAACAGAAAAATGATTCGCTTTGCCTTTGCTGCATGATGCGGCTGATGACCGATGAGAGACTGACCGTTAGCCATGGCTGAGGCGGCTAAAGCACCGAAGCCACAACCCGAAGTCTGGAGAAAAGAGCGCCGAGAGCAAATCATCGGGCTTTAAACGCAGGTAACCGCCTGCTTATTACAGCCATGACGGCATCAGTAGCGCGGCACGCCAGCATCGACACTTTCAGACCAGGCAGCGATACCTCCGCTCACGTTCGTCACATGAGCAAAACCCAAATTTTGCAGCAATGCTACGGCCTTGGCGCTCCGCCCACCTAACTTACAATGCACATAGACTGGCACATTCTGAGGAATCTCTGCCGATCTAGCACTCAATTCACCGAGAGGTATCAAAGTGGCACCTTCGATACTAGCCACCGCGTACTCCTCGGGTTCGCGGACATCGAGAAGAAAATGAGGAGAACCTAACTGACGAACGGTGTGAAGCTCCTGAACACTGACAGAAGGCACCTTGGGAACCTCAGTGATACCGCAAAAGCCATCGTAATCGATGGGTTCATGAATCGTCGGCTTTTCCCCACAAACCGGGCAATCAGGATCACGGCGGAGGTTAAAGGTACGAAAGCGCAGACCTAGAGTGTCCACATGCAGCAACTTTCCCACCAGAGGCTGGCCGATGCCTGTGATCACTTTGATCGCTTCCAGGGCCTGCATGGTGCCGATAAGTCCAGGTAAGACGCCCAGTACACCACCCTCTGCACAACTAGGAACCAAGCCCGGTTTTGGAGGCTGCGGCGACATGCAACGATAACAGGGGCCACCGAGGTGCGGGGCAAAAACAGAGACCTGCCCCTCGAATCTCAAAATACTGCCGTAGATATTAGGCTTCTTGAGCCAAACAGCGACATCGTTGGAAAGATAGCGAGTTGGAAAATTATCTGTGCCATCAATAATCAGGTCGTAGTCTGCCGCCAAGCTCATGGCATTGGCCGCAGTGAATCTCTCGGCATAACAGCGCACTTCTAGATAGGGATTGATACCAAACAGTCTCTCTTTTGCTGCCTCCAACTTTGAGCGTCCCACATCATCCTCTGAAAAAAGTATCTGGCGCTGCAGGTTCGACACCTCAACAACATCCGCGTCCACCAACCCCAAACAACCAATACCTGCCGCCGCAAGATACATGGTGACTGGAGACCCTAGGCCACCGACACCAATGCATAGCACTCGCGCCGATTTGAGGGCTTGCTGAGATTTCAGCCCAAACTCAGGCATCGCCAAATGGCGGGAATAACGCTGGAGTTCGGCAGTCGAAAAGTCGGTCATGATGGAGTGGCATTGAACAGGGAGGTTGAAGACACCTCTCAGAGTTCTTGTGTGCCTCCATCCCACCACAAACGTGCGCCCGCCAGGAATCGAACCTGGATATGCGGCTTCGGAGACCACCATTCTATCCGTTGAACTACGGGCGCGTTCGCGGAAGACTCTTTTCGCATGATCCTGCCCCATGGGCAAGCGCGGAATTCATTTCACATCACGCCACAGCCACTTCAACGCCTCAGGTAGAGCAGGTGCCATGCCTTTGCTGCCATGGAAACACTGCGTCCAATCCATGCGGAAATCATAGCTCATGTATTTTAAGCTGGCCTCCATCATTCGATTGGCCAGGGGCCAGTTGCCATACTTGTTGTCCAGATCATTGCTGCCATCGAGCAAGTAAACGCGAATCGGTTTCCGCTCAGTTACTCTCAGTAAATACGGATAGGCATTGCCGCCTCGAATGTCCACAAAGGTGCCGACCCAGCAGAGAACTTTATGAAATTGATCTGGACGCTCCCAGGCTGCAGTGAAAGAACAAATGCCACCAGAGGAACCGCCAGCAATTGCTCTAGCCTCGGGCTCTGGGCGGAATTTGACAGCGCAGCGTTTCTGCACTTCGGGTAAAATTTCTTCCAGAAGAAACCGCACATAGAGATCACCAAGACTGTCATATTCAAAGCTGCGATTACCGGCCTTTTCACCCGCCTTTTGCTGGAGTTTTCTGCCAGGATCAACAAAGACACCAATCGTCACTGGCATCTGCTTTTGATGAATCAGATTGTCAAAAACCACACTAGCACGCATTGATCCCTTGGGATCGACATGACGACCGCCATCCTGCCAAACCATCAAACAAGCCTCAGCGCCAGGCTTGTATTGAGCGGGAATGTACACGGTCACTTCACGTGCAGTCTCAGGAAAAAGACGACTCTGATTCCATTCAAACTTCACCAACTTACCTACAGGCACACCTTCCTGAAGATCGCTATCTGCGGTGTAAGTGTAGTTTTCAATACGCACGGTGCCAGCTACTCGCGGTGCGCCGTCGGTCACGATGTGATAGGCAAACTCGGTAAAGTTTGGGAACGTCTGCACCAAGACCTGCAGTCCATCATCGCCAAGAGGAGTCATCATTCCAATCACTGTTCCGTCGCCTCGGACTACTTGAGCAGGCTTCATATCCATGATCGCCCATGCCACGGTCTCGCCTTCAATTCGGGTGCTCGGTTTTCCCTTGAGTAAGCTTTGTTTTCCAAACAGTCGCAGCACTTGATCGTGCAGTTCCTGGCTATGCAGGGCATCTGGTGCCTTATCCAAGGCTGCTTTGAGGACCGAGGGAGAGATTGTCAATGCCTTCTGAGGCTGCGCTAGTCCTGCTGAGGCAGAGAGAAGAAGAAGGATGAGAAATCGCATAAATGTGCGCTTTCAAACGAAGGCGCGCCTCTAAGCCTTCCATCAATTTATAGAGAAGCTGTTAATGGCTTCTTCATAAATGCCGCGGTGACCTGCATTGCATTAGATTGGATATCTTCTACCATGCGGCGAACGTGTGGCCAGCGCATACGGTCCTTCATGATAGCGACGCTGCGCTGAAAGGAGCCCCATTGCAGCACTTCGATGTTTACATGGCGCACACCCCAATCATTCATCTGTTTGCGAGAAGGCTTGTAAATATCGATCGTTCCAGTGCCAACTAGCGCGCTACCATAATCATCGACGACATAAGTGACGTCAGGCTGACTGGTGATGCGGAACAAAGTGCCGACAGGATAACGCGACCAATCCGCCGCAGCGCTGCGAACGTTCCCAAACCTGAGTGTCGATCCGATGGCATTTTTTGTACCATAAACAATGTGATCAGCTTCATCATGGCAGTAGGCAGTCGTGCGTACGGTCATTTGGCGGCCTGGTATCAGGGAAGCCGCTAGCATGGGAGGGTGCGGTGCCTCCATGACAAATGCGTATTGCCGCATCTGGCTCGGACGAAATGGGACACCTGCCGCTAAGGCCTTACGCACAACGTATTGCACACCAGGCTGCAATGGTTTTCCTACCGTTTGAGTCACCTTGTTTGTTGGCTCGAAATCAAGTGGCAGAGTGCATGAACTCAGCATGAAAATCGCCAACAACGCGAAACAGACGCCAACTGGATGATATGAAGTGCTCATGTATTTTTTACGGTTATGAATAATTTATCCATAAATTCAAAAACAATCAATTATAAAAATAATAAACAGTGATGTTTTTAATATCCAACGAATATTAAATACTCTCATTGACCTCGATTCCAAAGAAGTTGAGAGATCCTGCCACAACAACGAAAAAAAAAAAAAAAAAACGG
>JAIXZA010000178.1 GCA_027489965.1 Verrucomicrobiaceae bacterium | reverse complement strand
GCCAAACTGCTGAAACGAAAAGTCGCCAATATCGAAAGCACCCAAGCTGTCGTCGTCGCCACCTCCAATCCCGGTTGTCATTTGCAGCTCGTTAACGGACTTCAGGGCAGAGCAGCTGTCACTCAACCAGTGACCCTTTTGGCCAAAGCCTACCGCGCCGAGATCTTAAATGAATCATCATCTAGTGTTTCCCCGTCATTGCATTCAGTGGAATTCTGAGCGATTCCATCTCAACCTTCATTCACATGCATCTCCCCGGCATCTCCCTCGCCCGCTTCACCCTGATGGGCTTCCTCGGTTCACTGACACTGGCGGTCAGTTTTGCACAGACTCCCGAGGCTGTTGTTTCGCCTAAATTGCCAGTACCGCCAAAGCCAGGTGCCGAAGGTGGGAAGACTCCCATCCCAGAAGATCTTATCGGTGATGAGCATGTCCGCGAGGAATTCGGCGTCAATGAATTCACCACGCCCAGCATTCGTAAGCTCTTTGAAATGCTGGACGGACTTGGCAAGCTCTCCTATGACAATCTAAAGCGGCCGATCAATCGCCAGACACCTTCGGACCGTGTGCTTGTCTCCTTGGGACTTGGCACACTGATCGCTGATGGTTTCCTAATCGTGCAGTGTGAAAAGGTAGAGGCCATGGAAGACGTTGGTCGTGCTCTGATTAAATACGCCAAGGTCATCGGGGCCGGTGCCCGCATGAACCGCCATACGCAGAGTCTTTTTGAGCATAGCATTGATGGAAACTGGGATAACCTGCGCAGCGAGCTGGCCTTAACTCAAGCCGATGTTGAAGCTGAAATGGTTCAGCTACGCGATGTCGACATCGCTCATCTGGTCAGCCTCGGTGGCTGGCTGCGTGCTTTTGAGATTGCCACACGCAGCGTAGCTGACAATTACACAGAAGAAAAAACCCGCCGACTCGTGCGCCCTGACATCGCTGAATATTATGCGGCTGGCCTGGCTAATCTGAGCCCTGCGCATCAGGCCAATCCAACGCTCAAAGCTCTGCAAGAAGGACTGGCTGCTCTGACTCCGCTGATGGTGGCTCCTGAAGGCAAAGGTCTCACTGCTGATCAGGCTACGGCCTTAGCAGAAAAAGCCGCAGTGCTTTCTCACATCGTGACTGATCCGATGAATAAGTGATCTGTTAGCGATACCCTTCCACCTTTTATCATGGCACAACTTTCTCCCGAACAACTGGCACACGTCGAACAATGGGCCTCTGATGGCGCTAACCTAAATCAGGTCCAAGATCGACTGCGTTCAGAATTTGGCATCAATCTAACTTACCTCGATGCCCGTCTTCTCATGCTGGATGTCGGCGTAAGAATCAAGGATCGTCCGAAGGAAGTGATCAAAGCGCCCGAGCCTGCTTCTGCAGCAGATGAGCTGGATGAAGGTGTGGATGGCCCTGATGGCCTGCCAGCGGGTTCTGTGAAACTGGTGGCCGATCATATCACCATTCCTGGTGCCATCATCAGCGGGAAAGTCAGCTTTAGCGATGGTCAGTTAGCTTCTTGGCATATGGACCAAACAGGCCGTCTGGCTTTGACCGGTGCGCCAAAGGGCTACCAGCCACCAGCTGCCGACATCCCACTCTTCCAACAGCAGCTTGATTTGCTGATGCAGCAGGCGGGGATTTAAGGTTTAGTTGCCGGTGCTGAAGTTGGCGCTGCGGATTTAAAGGCATACAAACTGCCGTCGTCCGCACCCACGATCACATAATCTCCGGCGACGGCGGGAGAGGTCTTGATGGGAGCCCCGATCTCGTTTTGCCAGACCTCTTTGCCGTCTTTCACATCCAGGGCATAGAGGTAGCCGTCGTCACTGCCAAACAGCGCCACTTTGCCTGCGCAGATGACGGCGCTGCTATCGATCCGGTCCCGGCAGCGGAACTCCCACAAAGCCTTGCCTGTCGTGCGGTCGATGGCGTGAAAACGCTTGTCGCGTCCTCCACAAAAGACCGTCTTTTCCCAAATGGCAGGTGCTGCATAGAACTCGAATTCACGTTCGCCATATTCCCAGATTTTAGCACCATCGGTCAGGCTATAGGCACCGACACGATTGCCGTAGTGAGAGACATAAATCACGCCATCTGAGATCGCCACGTTGTTACCGATATAGGAGCCGACTTCGATCTGTCGCACTTCTTTTCCTGTAGTGACATCATGCACATGCATCACGCTATCGCACCCGCCAAAGACGACCATGCCATCTCCAACAGCAGAGCCTCCATTGATGTAGTAGCCTGTCTCAGCTGCCCAGTCTTGTTTGCCGGTTTTGGCGTCCAGACAATAGACCTTGTAATCGTAGCTGCCGATCAGGATCTTTTGGATCTGCGTTTTAGGATCTGTCCAGACATTGGCTGCGGCATGGATCTCCGCATCGGTTTCATACTTCCAGGCTTCCTTGCCTGTGTCCGCGTTCCAGGCATAGACAAAGCCATCCTGGCAGCCCACCACCACCAGATCCCCTGCAAAAGCTGCCGCGCCATCAAAGGCTCCCTTGGCTTCTACTGCCCAGATCTTTTCACCATTGGCAAGATTCAGGCATTCAAACTTTCCATCCTTGCAGCCTGCATAGACTTTGCCCGCACGCACGACTGCGCTACTGACGAGCATTTCAGCCTGTCCTTTCGGCTTTTCCATCATCTGATGCTGCCAGGCCAGCTCCAGTGGAAATCGCAACTCCACTGGCGATACCCCCGTCATGGCCTCATTGCCCCGAGAGTGAATCCATTCACCCGTCGTTTGAACTGGGGCTGTGACTTGCGCAGAGGAGATTTGGGTCAGAAGGCAGCAGAGAAAAAGAAGACGAAGCATGGGATAGCAAAAACGTTTCATTCCTAGCCTAAATTGCTCCATCCTGATCTATTGATGAAAGTCACAGGAGTGTTTCATCAATAGGCTAAGCTAAACGGTGTGAGATTAGATTAGCACGCGAGGTTCAGTCCTAGCATGCCTTTAGCCAAGCGCAGACAGACAAGGCTGTGGGCTTTGAGTGGAAAGCTGGAGGCTCCTGGGATCAAGGGTGGTTCGTCTGTCGGGAATGCCGTACTTTGGGCCGTATCATAGACCAACTGCCAGTGAGATTCCTTTGTGCCTGGCACAATGAATCCCTGTGGTAAGTCACCGCGATTGAAGAGGAAAACCAATGGTGAAGAGGCCGCGAGTAACGCACCAAACAGCGTGCGTGAAGGGTCATGCCATTCGTCGTGGCAGAGGAGGCTGCCATTGCCTTCTAGCCAGGCGACATCTGGTATGCCACTGACCGGACTGAAGGTGCCATCAAAGTAAGTGGTTCTTTTTAATTCAGGCGTGCTTCGGCGCAAAGCGATGATCTGGCGGGTGAAGGTCAACATGTCCTCGTCGCACTGAGTCCAGTCGATCCAGCTTAGCTCGTTGTCCTGACAATAAGCATTGTTATTGCCCTTTTGACTGCGGCCACGCTCGTCTCCCGCATTGATAAAAGGCACGCCGACCGAGGTCATCAGGGTGGCTAGCAGACTGCGGCGGAGTCGCGCGCGCAGACGCAGCACTCGGCTGTCATCAGTGACGCCTTCGACACCGCAACTGACACTGTGATTGTGATTGTCACCATCACGATTTTCCTCACCATTGGCTTCGTTATGCTTGCTGGCATAACTCACCAGATCCAGCAGCGTGAAGCCATCATGAGAGGTGAGAAAATTGATGCTGCTCAGGACTGGTCTCTGGGTGCTGCCATAGATGTCCTGACTGCCACAGAGACGCTTGGCAAATTCAGCGGTGCTGCCATCATCGCCCGCCCAAAAGCGCCGCACCGTGTCACGGTACTTGCCATTGAGTTCACGCCAGGGTTCTGGGAAAGCACCGACCTGATAGCTGTCCATGCGCATGATGTCCCAAGGCTCGGCGATCAGCTTCACCTGTGATAAAATCGGATCTTGGGCTACAGCGGAGAGGAATTGGCAGTTGGCATCAAAGTTATCATGATGATCACGAGCCACCGTCACGGCTAGGTCAAAGCGGAAACCGTCCACATGCATCTCAGTCACCCAGTAGCGCAGGCTATCCATGATCAGCTTCAGGCCGGGGGCGCTGGCTGAATCCACCGCATTGCCACAGCCTGTGACATTGATGTAATTCGATCCATGCTCGTCAAATGTATGCCGATAATACATGCGGTCATCCAAGCCGCGCAGCATCAGCGTGGGGCCGCGCTCATCACCTTCGGCGGTGTGATTGTAAACCACATCCATGATCACCTCGATCCCAGCCTTATGCAATGCTTTGATCATGTCCTTAAACTCGCGGATCATGGCCTGCGGATCTTGGGCCGCAGCATACTCAGCGTGTGGGGCAAAAAAGCCGATGGTATTGTAGCCCCAGTAATTGGTGAGACCTTTTTCCAAAAGAAATTGATCGTCGAGGTGCTGATGCACTGGTAACAACTGCAGGCTGGTGACTCCCAACTCCTTGAGGTATTGAATGACCTTCGGGTGCCCTAGTCCAGCATAGGTTCCGCGAATCTCCTCTGGCACTTCGGGATGGCGCTGGGTAAAGCCTTTGACGTGTAATTCATAAATGATCGTATCCTGCCATGGCACCTTCGGCAGGACATCTTCCTGCCAGTCATAATGGCCATCCACGACCACCGATTTCAGGGACTCCGCCCCATTGTCGTGGGCCCCAGGGAAGCTGTGCGGTCCATCCGTGCTTAGCATGCTGCTAGCTCCGTTCGCCTGTCCGACGATGGCCCGGGCATAGGGATCCAGTAGCAGCTTATGGGGATTGTAGCGCAAAGCATTCTGCGGCATCCATGGGCCATGGGCGCGGTAACCATAGAGCTGACCTGATTTTGCCTCAGGCACAAACACATGCCAGATATCCTTTTCACCCCGACTCATTCTAACGCGAGCGGTTTCCTGCGCGGGATTGGCTGCCTCGTAAAGGCAGAGATCCAGCATGGTGGCATGGCGGGAGAAAACGCAGAAATGAACACCAGCCTCAGTGATGAACACACCAGGAGTCGAGGTGAAGCAAGCGGGGATAGTGGACATGTGGTTTGCCTTTCATGAAGCAGAAGCCACGCCGTTGCACGTAGGAAAATAGGAGAACTTGAGGCGGATCACTTCAATTCCGCAAAACCACAAAAGACACTGGAGTCCTCAGGCGGTCGAGCGGGCAGGGGATCATCATGATCCAGATGCTCATAAATGGCGCTAAAAAACTCTTCCTGAGTGGTCACACGTCGGATGCGATGCTCGAGCTGTCCTTCAGCGATGCCGGTGGTGATAAAGACCATGTAGCGCTTCATCTTCTGCACATGCGGGCGCACATCAAATCGAGGATGAAAAGCCGCTGTCACATCCCAGAGCGCCTGAATGTAGCGCAGCATGTCACGTCCCGTCGGTGCCGTCGAGCTGCCGCCTTCCCAGTGCGTGCGCAGATGAGAGAACAGCCATGGGTGTCGTATCGCCCCGCGCCCCAGCATTAGCCCAGCAGCTTGCGTGTCCCGCAGGTAAGCCAGTCCTGTGGGGACATCGACGACATTGCCATTAGCGATCACTGGACAAGGCATCGTCTGCACGGCAAGGCGTACACACTCAGGATGCACTGGCGTTTTATAGGCATCCCGCACGGTGCGACCGTGAATGGTCAACATCTGGATGTCGTGCTTTTGAAAGACCTCCAGCAGCCGTGGAAACTCGGCTTTATCCGCGAAGCCGACGCGGCATTTCACGGTGAATCGCCCTTGGATGTTTTCACGCAGAGCGCGCAGGATTTCATCCACACGCTCTGGCTGGCGCAATAGTCCGCCTCCGGCATCTTTTCGGCATACGATGGGGGCTGGGCAACCGAGATTCAGGTCGATCCCAGCCACGGCATGTTTTTCCAACAGTTTCGCCGTGCGCACGAGAGCCGGGATATCCTGACCGATCATCTGGGCCAAAACGGGCCGACCTGTGTCGTTTTCAGTGATGGAGCGCAGTGTATTACTGTCCAGTTTTGACTCGGCAGTAACGCGGAAATACTCCGTCACATAGATGTCTGGCCCCCCATAGCTGGCCATCAGCCGCATGAAAGGCAGATCCGTCACGTCCTGCATCGGAGCCAGAACTAGGACGGGGCGGTCTTTGGGGAAGAGTTCTCGCATAGGCCCTGAGCTTTAGCGTGGCCCAAAAGGCTAAACTTTGCCGTCAGCGCTCACCAGAGTTCCCATGACCTCTCCGACCAAAGCGCGTCGGATGTTGTCAGGCTCATTCATGCTGAAAACGATGATCGGCATGTTGTTTTCCATGCAGAGGGAAAAGGCGGTCGAATCCATGACTTTTAGCTGCTGGGTCAGGCAGTCGTGGAAGCTGATGTTGTCATAGCGGACAGCGTCTTTGTTTTTATTCGGATCGCTATCGTAGATGCCGTCCACCTTGGTGGCCTTAAACACACAATCAGCGCCCATTTCAGAAGCGCGCAGCGCCGCCGTCGTGTCGGTAGAAAAGAAGGGATTCCCTGTGCCTGCCGCAAAGATCACGACTCGTCCCAGTTCCAGATGACGCATGGCCACCCGGCGGATGAAGGGTTCTGCCACGTTTTTCATTTCAATGGCACTTTGCACGCGTGTCGGCACGTCCATGGCTTCCAGCATTGATTGCAGTGCTAGCGAGTTCATGACCGTGGCCAGCATGCCCATGTAGTCCGCAGTGGCACGTTCCATGCCTTTATTGCTAGCGCTCACGCCGCGCCAGAAATTGCCTCCACCGACCACAACCGCGATTTCCAGCCCCGTTTGATGAGCTGCTTTGATCTGCGCAGCGATGTCCTCCACGATGGGCGGACTGATATTGTCCGTGCTACCGATTTCTCGGAGAGCCTCGCCGCTAAGTTTAAGAAGAACGCGCCTGAATTTACGTGTGCCAGTTGTTTCGACCATGAATGTGTGGATTTGAACGGTGATACATGATCGTCAGGGCCGATGCAACGATCAATTCAAATCAATCGCTGATGATGGGACCGTTCAGCTTGGGTTTGTCATTTGCACATTCGTTTCTCTCAGCCCTTGCCATTGTTAAATTTGGGTAGCCCCAAGCTCAGAAAAAATCTGATCAAAACACGGATTGGAGGTGTGCTTTTCTCATTTCGGTGTGGATGTCAAGAATCTGGAGAGTGCTCTCAAACTTTGCCGCGCCTCATGCCGAATGCTGGCTGCAAAAGTCTCTAAAAACGGAGGACAGTTGATCATGTTAACGGCAACGATGGCGCACGGTGGAGTGACGGTTAACTCCAACGCATAACAAAGACGAGGGATGTGGCATTTACATCCATGAAAAAGCGCCAGCATCCTCGATTAAGCGGCATCAAGTGAATCGTCAATGACACGACAGATGACATACTAGCCGCTGACCACGGCGCATGTCGATAAGGGACCCAGGCTCGACCTTTCCACGAAAATGCTCCTGCCCAACCTTCATCAAGGACTCGATTCCGAAGTTATCCAGCCGCAGAACCAAGAGGGGCGTTTCTGTTTCGGCGTTGAGTGCCTAACGCCCCGTCATGCCAAGGTCCTTGGTGACCAGGGTCAAAATCATAGCATTAGCAAATGCGGGGATTGCCGAATAGCGTCGCATAAAGCAAAGAACCTCGCCTTGAAAGTCAGGACTTGATGGAGGAGTGCACGATAGAGACAGCCCGATGAACGAAGATACAGCCATACTTGAGAACAGATAGCTCGCGAGACGGTTGGCAGTGGGAGCCAGGCTCCGACACGAGGCGATATAAATGCCAACTCCGAGACCAATAATCAGCCCAGTAAACAGAAGAACCATGAGTGGAATGATCAGAAAAGCGCCAACGAACATCATGAGATAGCCAGAGCCTTCAGTTCTCAGGCGGAGTGGAACTTAGCCACCTAGTCTGATGGTCAGCAGACGTTTCTTTTGGTTAGGAAGGATAATGCTGCAACGTTAAAGAAGCTGGTGGGTAAGGCGTGAGGTTGTGAGGACCAGTTTGCAAAGCCTGGGCAACTGGCTACATGGCGAAAATACGGTCCATGCGGTCGGTGAGCATGGTGAGACCGTTGGGATTGATGCCGCCGCGCTGCTCGCTGATGGCCCAGCCGCAATAACCGACCTCGTCCAGTGCCTTCATGATGGCGGGCCAGTTATTGTCGCCTTCGGTGAGGTCACAGTCGAAGCCTTTCCAGACGCCTTCGTCTTTCATTTTCTTGGTGCTGTATTCTTTGACGTGAATGCGGTTGATGCGTTTACCGAGGACTTTAATCCATTGCTCAGGCCAGCCGTAACGGAGGACGTTGCCAATATCAAAATGCCAGCCGACGATAGGGTCGCCAATCTCGTCAAGGAATCGGACGGCTTCCAGCGGACTGAGAATAAAGTTGTTCCAGACATTCTCGATGGAGATTTTGACGCCAAGTTCTTTGGCGAGTGGGACGGCTTTTTTGAGCTCGATGATGGAGCGCTCCCATGCGATATCGTAGGGAACGATTTCGCTACAGGTGCCGGGGACGACGAGGATGGAGTCGGTGCCGTAGGCCTTGGCATCCCGCAAAGTGGTGAGGACGCCCTGGAGGCCTTCTTCCCTGACTTTAGGATCTTCGTGGGTGAGTGTCTGTTTCCAATGGGTGTGGCAGCAGACACTGGCAGCCTTGAGCCCAGAGGTGCCCAGGGCTTCGATGACTTCCTGTTGATTCATTCCGCCAGCGGGCTCGACACCTTCGTAGCCAGCCATTTTGGCAGCGGTGTATTTTTCAATGAGGCTGCCTTTGATGCCGAGGGTGCCGCCCATGATGGCTTTGCGGAGTTGCCTCTTGGGCGCAGCGGGCACTTGGGCCTGAAGGGTGCTGGTGACAGCTAGGGCGCTGGCTTGAAAGGCAGTGGTGAGGAATTGGCGGCGCGAGGTCATGGCTTAAGACTACGGTGATAGCAGGAGAATCATTTCATGACGATGAGGCCGCGAGAGAAGTCTGCGACGGTGAGGCACACGGGCACATTGGCTCCGGGCTCAAAGGTCATGGGTGGATCTTCTTCATTGAGAAAAGCCATGATGATTTTCCCATTGGGTAGACTGGCATGCCAGGTGCGGTGGCTGTGCTGACTTTGAATGATGACATGGGAATCGACGGTTTCAGGGATATCTAATTTCATGGGGCGCTCTGGGCTTTTTTAATGGTGGGGCGGGCCTCTCTAGGGTTAGCGGTCCAGTCAAGCCCTGTGGCCTCTAGCTGGGCACGCATGATGAACATATCCACGGCCCGCTGAAGAACTAGGTCGCGCGGTGTATTTTGATCCGCAGAGGCGGTCTGACCTGCGCTGCGGCGGATGTAGTCGTCGAGTTCAGGGTGCTTTCCTGCAACGAGGGCAGCTTCGTTGTAGCGGGGTTTACTTTGATCAAAGGCGGAGTTGATGAGGTTTCTGGACGATTGGCTGTCTGGCTGGTCAAAGAGCTGGCGTTTGATGTGGGAGGGCAGGGGAATGAGGTGATCGGGCTGGAGGCCTTTTTTGAAAAGGGAGGTGTCGTCGGGTAGCAGCATCTCTGCGCGGGCAAAGCGGAGGATCCACTCATCGTCGAGGGGTATACTCTCATACTGAACGCTGGCACCAAGGGTAGGACTGCCGACCAGGATGGCCTGTTGCCGATGGCTTAGTACAGCAGCGATGGTCTCGCCTAGATTACCAGTTTCATGATCGATCAGGACGATGATGGGGTGAGTCCAAAGGCTGTTCTGATGACTGATGAAGAGTTGAGCATCATCTCGGCCGACCTGCTTGAGTTTAAAGAGAAGTTCTCCCTCAGGGATGAAGCACTCGAGCATGGCTGCGGCTGTGGCAAAGTCACCCGGTGCTCCGGCACTGCGCAAGTCAAAGATGAGCTGGGTAATGCCGACAGCATGAAATTCACGCAGTTTGGCCTGCAAGAGCGCGGGCTCATTTTCACTGAAGGCGAGCGGGCGGAGAAAGGCGATTTCTGGGGTGAGTGTTTGTGAGAGGATACCGCTTTTCAAAGGCGGTCGCTGCGCTTCAATCTTGGTAAGCAACTCGGCCCCGAGATCGAGCCGCTGGAGGAGGCCTTGCATGGCGGCACGGTTCAGCTCGTCAAAGTTCAACTCGGTGCTGCGGATGTAATCACTGCGAAGGATCTGAAAGGCGGACTGGATGGCGGACTGGGATAGTTTTTCGACCTTTTCGGTGTCGCTAACAATGTCAGCAATGCCTGCTGACAAAAAGGAGGTTAGGTTACTGAGGAGCAGTATGAGGCGTTTCATTCGGCGTTTTGATGCAGATGATTGAGCGCATGGACAGTGCCAAGCGCTGTCTGCCAGCAGAAGTGATCGGCGATGGCTGCGCTGATATAACCTTTGGCCTGCGTGACGGCGTCCAGGAGGTTAAGGCCCTGGGCCAATCCTGTGGCGATGCTAGCAGAGTAGGTGCAGCCGGTGCCATGCGTCTGCACATCTGGAGTTCGGTCGGCCTCGAGCCAGTACAGGCCGTCATCCGTGCAGAGGACATCGGCAGCGGAGTCGTCGCTGAGATGGCCACCCTTGACGAGCACGCTGGTCTGGTATTTCTGGGCTAGTTCCCAGGCGCAGGCGGCCATTGATTCACGGTCAGACACAGGTTGTTTCCAGAGGACGGTAGCCTCGTCCATGTTCGGTGTGATGAGGCTGGCTAAAGGCAATAGCTGGGTCTCTATCGTCGAGATGGCATCATCCATCAGGAGCTTCCCGCCGCCGGTGGCGACCATGACAGGATCGACGACTAGGGGGATGTCCTTGGCATGATTGCGCCAGGCCTGAACGACAGACTGAACCTGCTCTGTGCCGCCGAGCATGCCAGTCTTGGCTGCGCGGATGGGGAAGGCTGCCAATAAAACGCGGATCTGATCGGCGATGATCTCAGGATCAAGTAGGTGGATGAGGGAGACTCTTCCAGGAGTCTCTGAAACGACGCTAGTTAGGGCTGTGAGCGCGTAACCGCCTAGGGCTGAGATGGCCTTTAAATCTGCCTGTATTCCCGCTCCGCAGGAGGAATCGGATCCGGCAATGGTCAAAACAGGCGCTGGGGAAGTCATATGCTGGGATCAATGCACGAGCGTGGCGAAAGGCCAAGAGAAATGAGTGGAGCGAATGAAATGCGGAGTTCTCTAGATAGACCTATTCATGAATAGAGCAGACTAAAAAACAGCTTTTCGATGAAAGAGCCAACTTTCCAAAATGAGCAATAGGAGCACGAGCCAGAGTAGGGCAAGAGGCCAGTCGCTGACTCCGTCCGTGGCTGTGATGTTGGGCAGTGCGGCGGGGGCAGGTGAGTCCTCGTTCAGACTGGGCAGGTCGGTCTCTGTGGCAGAGGCTAGGATGCTGGTGCCGCGGTGATCAGAGGACTGCCAGGCACCGATCTGTTCGATGGCAAAGAGTCCATTGGAGGCTTCGTGAGTGGTCTCGGTGAATTGATTGCCGTCCCATTCGGTCCACTGGATAAGGCCTGTCTCATTGAGCAGGTCACCGGGGTGCTGAGGGCGTAATTCACTCACGGCATCTGTGCTTTCTGCGCACCAATACAGAGCGTTCCCAAGCAGCAGGGGGAAAGCTGGTAACAGGGCTAACTGCTCGGATCGTGAGGGAGAAAAAGCACTGACGACAAGGCGCTGACCAGAGATCTCGCCTGCGGCTAGGATGGGCTCTGTGCCGGCCATCCAGAGAGGCTCTAGAGAACCACTGAGCTGAAGAATGCTGGTTTGCGTGATGGCAAGTCGGCTGCTGCTGACGCGATAAAGCAGGGGATGATCCGGGGCGACGCTACGGACGCTGTCATGAGGCAGGCCGGGCTCCTGCAACCGCTGTAACTGCACCGGACCGGAACTTTGCGGCGGATTCAGCGCGATGATGGGACGGTCAGTAGGCCAGATGTCAGGCAACCAGCCTTCAAAGACATAGACGTCGGGCTTATCCTTCAGCGGCCAAGCCGCAGGAGTGCCCTTGAGGATTTCAATCCGGCCTGCTTCGATCATGGAGGTCATGGCTAGCTCGGTGAAGGGATCAGCTTTTTCAGCAACCCAGGCAACGATGATGGGCCGTGTTTGGGGTAAAAAAGTCACGATAGCATCATCCCAAGCGAGGGCGTCTCCAGCGGTCTTTAAACGCAACTCCAAACGCTGGCCGCGCACACCGTCCAGGGGCAAAAGAAGTGTGGTGGAAAGGCCTGGCGCTAATTCTAATTCGCGCAACTGGATAAGTCTTCCTGCCAAAGTGACTTCTAACTGGGAGGTGATGTTGGCTCTGTTGGACTTTGCAGCGCTGACTTTGACAAAAGTCTCAAAGCGATCCCTTGCCATGGGTGCCTGTCGTATCTGGAAGCCTGTGATGCCGATGTTTTGTGGACTAGTCATCGCAGCATCGAGAAAGGCGTAGGTGAGACCGTCGGTGTTGGTCAACGCTGTGTCCCCAGCATGCCAAATTTGGGAGCGTGTCTCAAGCTCGGCCAGGCGCCGACTAACAGTCAATGCGGCAGTGGGACGGCCCTCCATCGGCATGGGCTGGATCTCAGCCAGCAGCCTCAAGCATTCACGGCGGTTCCGACTGCGGGAGAGCAAAACATGGGGCTTCGCATCAAAAGCAACCAAGGAAAGCACAACCTGATCAGGCAATGCTTTCAGACGCTGCTGAAAAAGCCACTTAGCCACATCCAGGCGAGTTTTTCCCTGGGCATCTTTAGCGGCCATGGAGGCAGAGCGGTCGATCACAAGGACAATGGCACCTGGGGCGTTTTTGCCCGCATTACTGGTGGGCCGCGCCACGGCCAATGCTGAGAGTAAGATGACTAACAGGGTCAGCAGAAGAGAGAGCCATTTTTTTAACTTTCTCAGCCAGGCAGACTCCTGGTGCTCACGTGAAAGTGAGCGGAAGAAGAGCAGGGTGGAGACAGAAACTCGGCGTGCTCGTTTCCTAAAAAGATACAAAGCCAGCGGGATGAGCGCTAGCCAGGCTAGATGAAGGAGTGCCGGTGAGAGAAAATGCATGCAGGACCGAGTCCGTGAACGGACACCATAGCAGCAGACTCAGGGATCAGTCACCTGAGAAGTGGTGGTGAAGAGAAGAATCAGACTGGTTTTAACGTTGGCGCTGAATTTCCAGCCATTTCAAGAGATCTCCACTCACCTCAGCACGCTGCACGTCATGAAGGAGAAGGTGATAGCTGCGGGTGTACCAGAGGAGGCGCTTTGCGGGTGAGCGGACTTGGCCAAAGAGTGTTTGCACCTGATCTGGGCTGCTAAGGATGTCATTCGGAGAGGCTAAAAACAACACTGGCATGCGCAGTCGTTTAGCAGCACTGGGATTGGCATCCAAAAGCCGGCCAATCTCGGTAAGTAGTCGCAGGCTAAAGGCAGTCAGATGATGCTCAGTGATCGCCATCTGAGTGCCGTGAGTCGTGGTGCTGGTGACTTGGATTTTTTTTTCATCGACGCCTGCCAGATCACCTAACGAATAGCGTGATCTCGGTGAAAGGGTGGCGGCAGTCTCCAGTAAAAAGCGCCGAAAGCCTGAAACGGTCATTTTTAAGCCTGCAACGGGTGAGGCCAGGATGATGCCGTCTGGATCACGACGGTCGGGCAACCTGTTCGCCGCAGTGTGTAGACAAATGAGGCTACCAAGACTCTCTCCATACCAAAAGACTGGGGTTTTTGGATGCTTTCGTTTCACCAGCAGGTGGAAGGTCTCTAGGTCGCGCAGCCATTGCTTTGCCGATTGGATGTCTCCCCGATCACTGACCACCGGATCATGACCCTGCCCACGTAAATCGTAGGCATAGACGATGAAGCCTTGCTTGGGCAGAGTGTCGCCAATGAACCAGAAATCGGAGGTGGCACCACTCAGGCCATGGACGGCAATGACGATGCCACGTGTGGCTGTGCCAGGGGCAGGTTGCCAAGTCTGATAAGGCATGATTTTCCCATCAAAACTGGACCAATCCTTAAGATGTAAGGCTGGTCGGGATGGAAGCTTTGGCAGGCTACTGCAGGAAAGCAGGGTTAAGGAGAGTGCTAGAAAGGCTAGACGTGAAAGGTGAGTCATGGAGTTGGCGCGTGCTTTAGCGCTGCTGCAACAAAGGCAGCCTGTGCCGCCACGCGGTCATCCAGGCTGAACTCAGAAGGGGTTTCGAAAGTGAGCGTGATGGGGCAACCAAGTTGCCAAAGCACAAAGGCCTCTGGCATACCGGGAAAATTGGGAGGTAACTTGCTGCGGCGGATGACGCCAGCCTGCGCTCGGCTGCCTTCAATGATTCGGCGGGGATCGATAGCGATACGCTGAGTGCACTCTGACATGACTTTTGAGCTCATCGACTGCCTGGGCGGGCAGAGCTCATAGACATAGCAGCCTTGGCAATCGTAATCTTCATGCAGGCACAGTCCGATGCGTAATTTTCGCTCAGAGACAAGCTTTCGCCAAGGGGTCGTGATGGGGTCCTGCACGAAATCGAATCGTCGATTGATGTCCAGCCCCCGATGATCGTTGCGCGTGTTATTCCGCAATCCTGCGGGATTAAAGCAGGGAAAGATGAGGAAGGAGCCAGTGCTGAGTTGTTGGAGATTGCTTTCGGCCCAGTTCAGCAAGCCCCAGGCCGCCCCAGCCTCATCTCCATGCATACCCGTAGAAAGGTAGTCGGCGGCTGCTTGATTGCGGCCCTGAGGGCTTTCCAAATACAGGATTTTTTCACCAGCGACCTCTGTCAGCACCCGGACACGCAGGCCCGTAGCACGGGCGACAATCCGCCAACGGGCCATGAGGGCACGTGGATCGTGGGCTTGATGAAGAGGTAGTAGCGGCACTTCCCGACCATGACTGAAATCCCTGCAAGTTCAAATGCAGCGTATGCCAGCAGCCGGAAAGTTTGAGTTGGCTAGGGAATCAGCCTTTGCGCAGAAATGGCAAGGCTGGATAGAAGATGGGTTGCCGCATTGAAGGGTCTTGCAAAGAGTCCTTTGGTGGCCACTGTGCTCTGTGCTTAGAAACGTTCTCAAATCCAAACTCCACCGCGCAACTGTTACTGATGCTAATGTCCAGTATGAGGGAAGCATCACCATTCCGACTGATTTGATGGAGGCAGCGGATCTCTGGGAGGGGGAGCGGGTCCTGGTAACGTCGATCACAAATGGTCAGCGCTTAGAGACTTACGTGATCACAGCTCCTGCTGGTTCGGGGCAGATCGTGATTAATGGGGCTGCCGCTCATCGGATCAATACAGGCCATTTAGTGACTATCATGGCTTTTGGCCTAACGGATCAGCCCGTGGTTCCCAAGCGTCTGCTGCTCAATGAGCGCAACGAGATCGTGAATAAGACGGTGCTTTAAAAAGAAGCTGCCCCGATAGTCGACTCAAGCCGTGTGTCGGCCGAGCATCACTTCTAAATTGCGCTCAACAATCGCACCCATGGAGTCACAGACATCAAAGGTTTCGGTGTGATGGTATTCACCAAGTTCGCGGGCCAATTGACGCACTTTCTCTGCGGGCTCACGCGGATTTGCCTTCATGCAGGTGATGAGTGTGCTGATGCGCTGATGCTCACTGATGTAGCGGCGGGCAATCAGGCTGCGCTCCTCCTCCTGATACTGCTTCATCGTGGGTAGATTAAGCCACTTGGAGCAGAGCCAGACGATGGGGTTATTTTCTTTAAAAAACTGCGGGAGATAGAGGCTGCGCCGACCTTCGTAGCTTTGTTGATCAAAGTCGATGGCGCGCACTCGATACTGAACATCTTCAAAATCAGGCGTGATGTCGATCACGAAGTTATAACTGCGCATATCTCCCAGCAGGCGGATAAAGCAGCGCTCGCTGAACTTAACAAACTCTTTGGCAATACGGACCTTATTGACGTCGGATCGATCCAGATGATCCCGAATAAAGATATCGCCCGGAATGCCGGCAATGTGCTCTTCAACAAGAGTGCCACTGTGGGCGAGGTAGTTGATCCGATTGGGTGATAGCAGATGCTCCAACTCCAACCCATAAACACGGGAGGCATCTGCCGTCTTCATGTAGAAATGATCGTAATTGTCGTTGTATTGGTTAACGACACGAATACGAAACGGTCGGGAATTCCCAAACTCACAGTAGTCCACACGCTCCACATAAAGATGGGGGACAGCATGCAGATCCCCTGTTTTCAGCAGGGAATAAATGCTCGTTAGGCGTGGATAAAGCTCTTTTTGAATCTCGCTAGCGTAGAGCACGCTCGACCAATGGGTCGGGTTGCCGTTTTTATCGTCGATCGGGTAGCTTTCACTGAAACCACGCAGATCTTGATAAGTAGCCGGAAGCGAAAACCGACGTCCAAATTGATCGAGGTAAATTTCCAACTCCTCAGTGAGAGGAAGGAAGTCTTTCCGTTTTGTAATTTGGACGTCGGTTGACATCTGGCACCTATGCAGCGCCGCCGAAAAGGCCGCCAATGCCGCCTTTCATCACGCTGGCCAGTACATTTTGGAGTTGGTCACCAGACGGATTGGATTCCTCAACAGCGCCGTTTGGAGTGAGTTTATCGATGATCTGAGGAAGAAACTGGGAGAGTAATGGCAGCACGGTTTTAGCGTCTAGACCCACTTTACCTGCAATACCCGCGACAACATCAGAACCAAGAATTTGCTGAAGTTGATGTGGCTGGATGGCTTTGTTCTCGCCTGTTCCTACCCATGAAGAAAAGGTGTCACTAAGGCCGGCTTGGTTGAATTTATCCATCAATCCAGAGATGCCACCAGCCTGGCTCAAGAGGCCACTGAGAATATCACCTTGTGGATTGCTGTTTCCACCGAGCATGCTGCCGATAGCCTGTTTTGCGAGTGAGTCGAATAGTCCCATGCTGCGACGTTGTGAGAGAGTGTGTAATCTGTCAAACTATGTCTTATGGCCCTAGCAACTATCCAGTAGCTTCAGGCCTCCGCTATGGCTCGCGACGCCACACGGAGCCTTATGTGAATCGACCAGCCTAAGGCACCTCGAAAACTTTTTGAGTCGTTGGATCAAGAGCGAGTGACCCGCTTGATAATCCACTCACATCCAGTTCACGGTAGGGTGGATAGGGGCTGATGACGCGGCCTTCTTTGCTGGCTTTTTTGCCCCGCAAAAAACTGCCACTGCTCGCGGCACCATTGCTGCTGGTCTTGGATGAGTTCGACGACGCCGGATCCGAGCTGGGCTTGGATCCGGGTAATTTAGCTGGTTCACCGCTGGAACTGGATGTCTCGGGCGGCTGATCTTCAACACTTGGGCGAGTTGGCTCGCGACTATAGCTCGGAGGCGTGTATTTGCGGACCGGGGGCGAGTCGCTATCGCTACTTTTCTTGGTGGATTTGGATTTGGTTGCGGGCGCAGGCATCGTCTTTTTCTTCACTGCTGGAGCCGTTTTGCTGCTGCCGGAATTCATTCGGCTCGTCGGCGGCATGGCAGGCGTGGGTGTGGACTTTGGAGCTGGTGCCACTTCGTACCTTGGCGGATAGGATGAATTAGGGGCAGGGGAGATTGGCGCTGAATGATTAGGCTGATTATACCCATGTGGAGGTTGATCCAGATTTCCGTGCCCCTGCTGCGGATGGCTGTATTGTGGCGCTGGCTGACCGTATCCCGCTGGTGGCGCATCCCCATAGAAAAGTTTCCGGAACATGCTGCCAAACTTCCGGCCAAAGGTCGGCAAAAACTGCGCCGGACTTACATAGGCGCTTTGAGGCGGCTGAGCATAGCCTTGAGGAGGATAATTCTGCTGCTGAGGCATCGAGTATCCTGGTGGTGCCTGATACTGAGGTTGGGCATAGCGTGGTTGCTGGTAACCGTATCCAGGCGCTTGCTGAGCCACTACAATCGGGGCTGCTGCGTACATCAAGCCCAATACAGCCAGACCCGACGGGATAGTATTCTGTTTCATGTCTTTAAGCTTTCTTAACTTTCACCTGCATTCAAGTCGTTTTTCACCTTCAACCTGCATTGATCTCAGACGCCTGCCGCTTGAATTCATTCAATATGATTCAGACATCTCACCACCTGTTAATTTTACTTTACATACATTGTATGTAGTTAATAAAGGCGGCTGATTGTTGCCAATATTTGGCATCTGCTTGGTTCTAACGCTAAGCCGACCTCACCTTCTGATAAGTGTGTGGCGGGAAATATCGGGCGCGACGATAATTGTTGGTGCCGGGCAGAACGGCGCAGGCTGAAAATAAGTCGCACTGAAGCCCAATCCACCGAAACCGCCGCCAAACTAAAATCCGGCACCTGGATAGCCGGGATAGTTACCGTATATGCCTCCACGCCATGGAGTGGCGTAGCCTGGTCGCGCATAGCTTTGCTCAATGGAGCGGCCATCATGGACGGCACCTAAGGCTGGCAGAACTGGAATCAGAGGCTGTGGTAATGGATTAGCAGATTGCTGTCGTCGGGCTGCGTCAGCTTGAGCGGCTAATCCAAGTTGCCTGTAACGAGCAGCTTTCTCGGCCTCGGCCATGGCTTCATTTAGCTCTTGTTCACGTTTGGCCTTTGCGGTCGCATTCGCGTGCCGTTTATCCGCAAGTTCCTTTTGATAAGCGGACGCCTTATCCGCATTGTAGCCCAGCTTGCTACGCCAAGCGTTGGAAAGATCGGTGAAAAGCACTTTAGCCGCGCCATTCGCATGAGTGAAAGAGACGCCGTCTGGGTGAACGCTCACGATTTCACATTGGCAAAATGTTTTCCCTCTCAAGGTAGTGATCTTCGCAATCGGTGCCGAATGAACAGTCGCGAGGGCAACGAATGAAAAAAGAAAAATGGCTCTCATAAATGGATGAATTCCCGCCAGTCTTCGTCACCATGGACTGCGGTAGCGTTCGATGTCGAGCAAATAATGGAGTCAGAATCTCCCTGAAAGTTCAGCCTGCATTTGCATTCCTGAATGAGCCGCGTTAGTGGACAGAATTATATCATTGATGAAAGCAATTCTGGCACTCGAAGACGGTCGTTATTTTGAAGGTGAATCCTTTGGCGCCCCTGGCACATGTTCAGGTGAAGCCTGTTTTAACACTTCCATGACAGGTTATCAGGAAGTTCTCACCGACCCATCCTACCGTGGTCAGATCGTTAGCATGACCTATCCGATGATCGGTAATTATGGCATCAACGGGCTTGATCCTGAAAGCTCACAGCCACACGTGCGCGGCTTTGTGATTGAAGAACTCTGCGCGGTGCCTAGCAACTGGCGTAGCACGCAGACTTTAGATGCCTACCTCAAAGAACACGGCATCCAAGGCATCCAAGGAGTCGATACACGAGCGCTCACGAAACACTTGCGCACAGTCGGTGCCATGCAGTCGGTCATCACCACTGAGCTATCCGTCGAGGAAGCCATCGCTGCGGCAAAAGCTAGCCCACCAATGAGTGGTAGCGATTATGTCAAAGAAGTCTCCACAAAAAAGGCCTATCTCTGGGATCCTGAGGATCTCGAAAGTCGAATCTGGGACATTCCGAGCCCTAGCCAGAATCGTGAAGGCGGCCCGCTTGGAGCCTTCCATCCCCTGCCCCCAGCTAAGCATCACATTGTGGCCTATGACTTTGGGATCAAAACCAACATTCTTCGCAGCCTTCGTCAGGCTGGCTTCCGTGTCGAAGTGGTGCCAGCCACCACATCGGCGGCTGAAGTGTTGGCTAAAAATCCGGATGGTGTCTTTCTTTCCAATGGACCTGGAGATCCATCCGCATTGGGATACATCCACAAAGAGGTGAAAGAGCTGATCGGTAAAAAACCCATCTTCGCCATCTGCCTGGGCCACCAACTTTTAGGTCATGCCTACGGCGGTAAGACCTTTAAGCTTAAATTTGGTCATCGCGGCGGCAATCAGCCGGTCAAAGATCTGCGCAGTGGCAAGGTCAGCATCACCAGCCAAAACCATGGCTTTGCGATCGATCCCGCTAGCCTTCCCTCCAATGTGGAAGTGACCCACATCAATCTGAATGACGGCACCGTCGAAGGCATGAGACACCGTGAAGCTCCGGTGCTCAGTGTTCAGTATCATCCCGAGGCTGCCCCTGGACCCAACGACGCCAAGTACTTCTTCGCTGAATTTGCCAGCTTGATTGATAACGCAGACTAATTCCCTGGGGATTCTAATTTGACCAACAGCTAAGCTCTTTTTGAAATCTAAAAAGAGCCTTAATTGCTTCAATTGCTGTCGGCAGATGGCGCAATGATGATTCTTCCAGAGCTAATGGGCGCTGTGCTTAATGTCGTGGCGGGTGGTCCAGCTGTAGGAAGATTGGTAATGCTGAAAAAGCCGCCACCTATTCTTTGACTGGGCACAAACAAGCCAATAAAGACGGATGTCCGAGTGAGGGTTTGACTCGGGATTCGGGGATTGGTATCACGAAAGGTGACATCACCGATGAAGAAGCCGCCCGCCCCCATATTGGCAGGGCGTAATGGGCTCGACGATTTAGGGCGGACTTTGCCGGTGGGACCAAAACTCAAAGGGTTTGTTGCCTTAGCGGAAACTTGAGAGCTACTCATATCTAGAGCAGCAGCTTTGGCTGCGCCTGCAGGCACATTAAAAAAGCGAAAAGCACTCGGTGCTTTAGGGCGGAGCTGGCCTGCGGGGCCAAAACCCAGATCGAGTGGCACCATGTCGGGCACATTGGCGCCACTAACGGTAAGAGTCGCCGCACTTGCCGTGCCACTGCGCGGTAGCCCGAGGGGATTTAGCGTGGCACTAGGCACTATGTATTGGGAGCCAATCATGGGAAGTGCCAGGCCATTAATGCCATTGGGATAAGAGCGATCTCGGGGAGTAATTGGCTTGTACCAGAAGACTTGATTGCCGATAGAAATAGCTTCATCAGCACTTGATGAAGCTGGCTTTGTCATGATGAGGCTAGTAACGGCCCCCTTGTTTCCATAAAGGCCACTCCAAAATGGAATAGCATGCTCGATGCTATCGTCGCCTGGAACACCTTGAACCGCGGTGCTACCAATGATGCTCGTGTTATCCGCAAGCCTGCCCGTCCATGAGAAAATGCCAGTCGGGCTGAGACTAGCCTGCATGAGACCGAAGCCTGCTGGAATATTGGGATCTTGATCATCTGGCGTGTTGAAGAGCACATTGTAAATTCCACGATAGCGCCCAGCCCTTGCCCCTACTTTGGAGCTGTGCTGATTGCGGAAAAAGGTCAAGCTTTCCGAGACTGAAGGGGATGCGCCTGGCGGCGCGCCAATGGCACCATACTGGACATCGCCAGAATCAGGAGCCGGAAACAAATACAAATGACGAAGACCTTCACCAGGAACTCTTGCTAGTGGTATGCCTGTCACAGAGACCGCGCTCGTGCTGCCTGAGAAACGGCGGACAATTCCATGCGAGCTGACACTGCCAGTGATCCTGCCGCTAGGGGTGACGGTAAACTGAAGAGAGCCTCCGATCTTCCCCTCACTGAAGTCGAAAGCGTCGAGCATCCCAGAGTAATTGCCTGCGTCCATGGCTGGCAGAACGGTTAGCTTTAGGCGCTTAGGTGAGCTTGCGCCCGTGGTGCTAATGGCAGTCACGTCAAACTCAAAAATATGGGGCAGCGGCGTGCCTGCTGCCAGAATTGGTGTGCCCGATAGGAAACCATTGCTCTGATCGAAGCTCATGCCGAGCGGCAAATCGGTGACGGTGAAACTGATCGGTGCGCCACTGGCTTCGATCCGACGATTGATAGGCACATTTAGGCGAGTGATCAGTTCTGGGGATGGATTAAGCACTGTAGGTGGTGCTTCGACAACCGTGATTTGAGTGGGCGGACTGTTCATCGTGTAAGTAGCTCCGCCGGGGATGGTCATGGTCACTTGACATGAATAGCTGCCTGAGGCCTCAGCCTGTGCTGAGAGAAAGTTAAGAAATGATTGTGTTGCCCCATAGAAGTGGGGGCCGTCGATCAAGTCCACGCCATCCCGTTGCCATTGGTAGGTCAGCTGAGTATTGCGTGGAGCCTCCGCATTCGCTTGGATGAAAAAGTTTCGGCCAATGTAGCTTCCTCCAGGCGCATAGAATGAATTTCCCTGAACTCTGCACAGGTAGGCAGTGGAGGAGGTGCTACCTAAACGATTCGTGACTGTTACCGTGTAAGCAGCAGCTCGATAGGCCCAAAAGGTGCTAGATGTGCTATTGGAAGGGATGAAGTCGTTGAACATCCATTGATAGGTGAAGGGGCCCAGACCCGTGACTTCGAGGCTCAGAATGGTTGCGCCGCTGGCAGTCATGAACTGCGACTGCGGAGGCTGCGTGAAAATGGGCGGAGTACCGACTTCGCCGATAAGCGTAACGACGAATGGAGCTTCATTACCGTCATTGCTATTGATGGTAAGTGTGGCTTGGCGTGCGGATGTGGCAGCCTCACGTGGGCGGAAGAGGATTTGCAGACCCTGGGTACTCGTTTCTGGTGAGAGACTAGCGGGCAACGTCGGCAGAATGAAGTCTGCTGCATCTGGACCGCTAAGTGTGTGACTCAATTCGGCGAGAGTGATCTGACCATCATTCTGCACGCGGTAGGGTATGGAAACCTCACCTCCGACCCTAACAACAGCGGCGTATGAACCAGCATGTTGCACTTCACTATTGCCCACGAAGACACCGATCTCAGGGGTAGCGTCTTGCACGAGTCGCACAACGCTTACTTGATAGCCAAGAGATGATTTTGAGTAGCCTGCCATGACAATCTTGCCATCGGACTGCAACGCGAGCCCTCCGGGCCTTTCATTCCAAGTCCCCAGGCGGTAATTGACGTATCCCGTGCCACCAAGCGAGCGATCTAGAGCACCATGTCTGTCAGTCCTGACCAGCGAAAAGCTCCCCAAATTGCCAGAGCGTGATTCAGCAGCCAGTATCAGTTTGCCCTGGGTGCCGAGAGAGAGTCCGCAGACGTAACATGTGCCTGTTCCGAGGTTCAAAGTTGAAATGCCTCCACTTCCGAAGCTGGTGCTCAGAACGCCATCAGCACTGTAGCGGGTCAGGAAGATACGCTCATCACCGCTGGTGCCCACCTGGGTGCGACCAGCAGCTACGATTTGACCATCCGGAAGGAGCTGTAGCTCGGAGATGCTGTCATAGCGATTACCGAGGCGAGTGATGGTGATGCCATTCGTTCCGAACGTAGCATCCTGTGTGCCATCCGCGAGATAGCGTGTGAGGGCCGCGTCACCATCTGTGGTGACGCGGCGTGTGCCACCGATGATAATCTTGCCATCTGAGAGTAAAATCATAGCCGGTCCGTCCCCCGAACCCACTGTGGTTAGGACCTTACCGTCGTAGCTGAAGGTGTTGTCTGGCGTGCCAGCCGAGGTGAATCGAGCAATGCCAGCTGAGTTATTGGCAAAACCTGTCATAACAATCCTGCCATCAGCCATTAAGGCGATAGGGCCACCAAAATCTGCGCCGCCAAAGTCGGTGAAGACGACTCCATTCGTGCCGAAACTAGAATCAAGTGTGCCATCGCTCTGGTAGCGCATGAGGGCCCAGTCGCTAATGATTACATTTTTGACGACTGTTGACCTAGCACCTGAAACAAGAATCTGACCGTTTGGCTGCAAAATAACGTGGCTGGCACGGTCTCCATCGGTTCCTAAATCAGTCGTCACGATACCGTCACCACCTCCAAAGCTAGCATCAAGGCTACCATCAGCCAAATATCGGCAAATCAGGACGTCACGATCTGTTGTAGATTGCGTCACACTGCCGACGACGATGATCCTTTGATCTGGTTGAATCACCATTCCTACGCCATGGCTCTGCAGACCTAAAGTGGTTGTTACGATGCCGTCGCCGCTGAAACTGGGATCCAAATCACCATCAGCGCCGCGAGCAGAAATACTGGCGAAAATGAAAACGACAATGAGTCGATAGAAGTGTGGTTTCATATTTCGGCAGATTAAGCATAACACACGTACACTCACTTCCAAGTGATACATGAACGGATCGAATCAGCCAATGAATTGAAGCTTAACTCAAATGACTAACCTACCCCGCCAAGATCTGTGAGGGGGAACATGGGATAAAAGCAGAACTGATCAGGCAGCCAAGGCTTCAGCCACCCCTTTGAAGAGGT
>JAIXZA010000160.1 GCA_027489965.1 Verrucomicrobiaceae bacterium | reverse complement strand
GCTTCTCGTGAAGTGATCAGTCTTGCAGTCCATTTGCCTGAGTCGTGCAAGAGTAGGAACTGGCAACTACTGCCCCCCTCAGCAGTGCGAAGACAACCAGAGAGATCGTCAAAGCGGACTTCAAGCACTTGTTTCCCGTTACGGGTGCGACGGTAGCCCGGAAATACTGCACGACGGTTGGATGGTAGGCGATTCAGCAATTCTTGATGTTTCGGGGCCACCAGTGAAAACAATGCATTCGCTCGCTCATTCTCGAAAACGGGAGCATTCCAATCAATAATGTCTGTAAGAGTTTTGGGCCTCTTGATTGGCTGGCGCATGGACCAGAAAACCACATCATTTAAAATCGCAGTGGCTTTGAGAATAGGCTCCGGGTGTAACCAGTTCGGACCGTTATCCTCGAAAGAGCTGGTGTCGATTTCGTCTTGAACTGCCACGATAAAGACTCTCGGACGGGACTGTGGAACCCACATGCGGGCATCAAGCAACATCGGACCCACCTTATATGACCGGTCGCGGAGCGCCTGGTAAACCAAGCGGAAATCCTCTCCTCCATTTCCTGAGAGCAAACCAACCACATTCTCAATGGCCAAAACTCGAGGTTTCTTTGGCATCTCATCAAGAACCCGAATCCACTCCCAGAACAGCCCGCTGCGAGAAGCCGCCAAGCCTCCCATTTTTCCAGCCAAGGAGAGGTCCTGGCATGGGAAGCTAGCCCACACAATATCCCCTCACGAGATCGTAGCGCCGCCGACCTGCTCAATCGATCCCAAGTGAAAATGGTCGTCGCCATGATTCGCGATGTAGATTGCCGCCTTCTTGGGGCAAAAGTCATTCGACCACACTGGTTTGCAGAAGCGTTTCGCACCTTCGGTTACGAGTCCGCTGCCGGCAAAGAAATCAATAAAAGTTGGCAGGTCTGGATTCAAGATAGGAATTCTTAGACTAAATAGACGCGCTTCAAAGCGAAAAGGCAAACCCTTCGGTTGACCAAGGATGGTAAGTCATGCAGCGGATCTTGCCAGCCTTGCTTTTGTCCAGAATGATGACGCTTCGATTACATGACAAAAGGCGACGGCGCGCTTCATAGGGTTTGGGGGCTAGAGCGTGGTCGGTGGTGAGGACTTGTTTGCTCAGCGCCTTCCAGCAGCTGATGATGCGGGCGGCGGCATCCACTTTGAGCTGGTTGTTGTCGTCGGCGAGTAGTTTTTGAAGGCGATCACTGACATGGTCCTGACTGATGGTGAGGATGAGAACTTTTTAGTCGGTAAGGAGTTTGAGTTCCACGGCCTCCGAGAAGGTGATGATGTGGAACTGTTTCCCGTAGAGCGCCGCGTCATCCATTGAAGCAGATGGCGATGTTGTCTTTCTCGGCTTTGGCCTTGGAGCTGTCCGCGTAGATGCGCGGGGTTGCGTTCATGTAGAGGCTGTTTTTGGCGGTCAGGAAGGCGTTTCCGTGGATACGACGAAGTTGCTCTTGCTTGGCCCAATCTCCGAAGAGCCACACGTCGGAATAGAGGTCAGCGTATCTGGCCTCAAAGCGGAAGTAGCTGCCCTTTTCGCGCTTGGCCTGGGAGGTGGCGCGGTATTTGGCGCGCATTGTTTGCAGCAGGGGTGGCAGGCATGGCGGCGATGAAAGCGGTTCTAGCTTGGGATGGCAAGGATGAAGGCGGCGAGAAAAGGAGGAGGAATGAATGATGAAGGATGAAAATGGAGCGGTACTGTGTCGTTGTTGAGACTAGTGGCCTGATTCTTGAGAATTGAGGGCTTTGTTGAGATGCGGAGGGCGGATGTTGAGATTCACAAGGATCGTGAGCCTCCTCAAGAGTCCTGTGAGCTAGCTCGTGAGCGCTTTGAGCCGGCTCACAAGCGCCATGAGCCCCGTCGTGAAGGCTGTGAGCCCCGTCGTGAAGGCTATGAGCCCCCTCGTGAGAGCTGTGAGCTAGCTCGTAGGCCCTATGAGCTACCTCATGAGGCTGGCAAGCTAGCTCAAAAAAACCATGAGCTAGCTCACGCAGGCTGTGAACTTACCCCAAGTGACTGTGAGCGGGTGGTTCCCTGAATTGATTAAAGTTATCCGACTGAAAGCAAGGTTCATCAGAGTAGATCTACCTTACCTTTCTCTCAAAATAACCCATAGTTAATCAATTAATCTTGCCCAAGCCTAAGTATTTTGATAAAACGCTGAATTAATCACTGACGTCTCGCCTAATATGTCCGACCCGCATAATCCTCACTATGATGATGAAGCTGTCACTTACGACTCGGGCTTTTTTTATGCAGACGCAGTGGAAACACAACCCACCCCAACAAGGAGAACCCATATGGCTAAGCTCAAAACCAATGCAAGCCGCATGAACGCGGAGCAACTCATCGCCAAAGCAGAGATCACCCTGCCTCTGATCGACCCGCCAGCGCCGGGCACCCCACCCGTGCCAAACATGGCAGGCCGAGCGACTAAAATGCGAGCCGCACTGCAAAAGCTAAAGGACAAAAATGCGGCTTATGAAGCCGCCAAGGCAGGGCTGCCGGCCCTGAAACAAGCGCGGGATGCGGCCGCGGACGAACTGCGCCAAGAGCACATCTTTATGGGCTCTGCCCTGGAGGCTGAAGCCGGTGGAGACCCCGTAGCACTCGCGGCCACAGGCTACGAGCTCGTAGGTGATAACACCCCTGCCACGACACCCCCTGGCATGATCGATAACTTGAAGCTCACTGCGGGAGACGAACCTGGCGCTCTGGATGGCAGCTTTGACCCAGAGCCACTGGCCTACATTTATGAGATCCAATGCACCAGCGTGGACTCCGTCAACGGCCCATGGCAGAACTGCCCTTCCCCGACAGCCAGCGTCTTCCGCCTCACCGGCATGACCAGCGGCCAACGGGTGTGGGTGCGTGTGCGTGCGATCGGCACCCAAGGCCCAGGTCCCTGGAGTGATCCTTACACCAAGATCGTCCCGTAAACCTAGCGTTCAAGTCGCCTGACCTTTGGGACTGAGAGACTGGGAGATCGTGAGACTGGGCCGTCATCTTGCCCAGTGCCCCAGAAGCAGATCTCTCAGTTCTAAAGGCAGCGGCAGAAGCGGAGCCGTTTGCGGTGGCTGAAGGGCGCGGTGCGCCGTTGACGGTGGTTTGCGGTTGTTTCGTCGAATCCGCGCCGCTGCAAGCAGCTCCCGACCAAGAACGAAGAACCAATAACAACGAACGCTTATCTCTTCGCAAACCACCGCAAACCACCGCCAACTTCTTCTCTTCCACGCCATGTCCTACGATCCCAACTTACCCCTCAACAGCACGAAAGTCCGCGCCAGTGAACTGCGCAGCCAATTCAACGGCCTGAAGGCGCTGATTGATGCCGTGCCGATCCTAAACACGGCGCAGGTGGACAGCACAAACACCCTGCCGCAGGGCAGTCCGGCGAATGCCAGTGTGAGCGTGATCGGCAACACGCTGCATTTCACGTTTGAGATCCCGCAGGGTCAGGATGGCGCGCAGGGGCCACCGTTTGCCCAAGCGGTGGTGGATAGCGTGACGACGCTGAATCCTTGGGAATCGGCCACGGTGGGCGTGAGCTTTGATGGCAGCAACGTGCGCTTCAACTTCGCCATCCCGCGAGGCAACGATGGCAGTCAGGGCCCACCGGGCGGCAGCGGCAGTGATGGTGGTCAAGGTCCGCAAGGCATTCAAGGCCCGCCCTTTGCTCAAGCCGTGGTCGATGGGGTGACCACGCTGGACCCTGGCCAGCCTGCGACGGTGCAGACAAGCTTCGACGGCAGCAACGTGCGCTTCACCTTCGGCATTCCGCGTGGCAGTGATGGAACGAGCGGCAGCGACGGTGCCCCCGGTGAAGTCAGCCTAGCGCAGCTCGACAACGCCATCAGCGGCACGAGCAATAACACGAATGGCGTGAGCACGCTGGGTCAAGCTGCCGACAGCAGCTACAACCCAACTCAGATGCAGGATCTCATGAACAAGATGGATGAGCTGATCAATGCGCTGAGGCGGTAGGTTTTTGTGTTCTTGGTTCTTGGTTCTTGGTTCTTGGTTCTTGGTTCGGCTCCGCGAGGCATGTCTCGGCCTGTTGGGGCTCTGGCTTGAATGGGTGTTTCCTTGCATGACTCAGGGCTGCGCCATGCTATGCAAAGACTTGGCCTGGGCTTTGTTGCCACGCCCACTTTTTCTTCGGAGTTGCGAGACAGAGGCGTGCGCCTTATGATGCGGACGTTTCTGTTTAAATATGCGCCAGTACCGCCCAACCATCGAACAGTTGAAAAAGCGCTATTCATCTGACATGGCTCGCCGCAAAATGCAGCAGCGGCGGGATTCTTCGCGTGACCTCTCTGTTAAGCGCACTCAGAAGATCCCAGACAATTCATCCCCTTGGTTGCCGAACCCTCCGTGCTCTGTGGCAGAGGCAATGTGGATTTCTGATCAAATTACCGCAGATATGCTCCGATGGAACCTCCTCTAAAGGCAGACATTTTTATCCATTCGCTCGCTGCGGAAAATCGTGTCGTATTGATTGGTGGTATGGCGATTATTAGCCATGGATTAAGCCGTCGCACCAAAGATGTGGATATCTGGCTTGATCCAATGGAATCCGCTGATGTGTGGACCTCCCGTCTGTTGCACACTGCTGGCCTTTTTCCGGACTCTCAATTTTGGTCCCTCGCTCAGCGATGCTCACTAAGCCCAGCTGAGATTGCTGAGGAGATCACCGAAGTTGGTGTGGTTCGTATTACGGGCTTGGATCGCGACATTGATATCTTCCGGCGGCCTAATGAGCTAGGCGAGGAATCTTTCGATGAGGTGTGGACTCGATCTGTCAGGGTTTTAAGTGGAGGTATCCGTCTGCCTGATCCATTGGACCTCCATATTACAAAGGCTAATACTGGGCGGGAGCATGATCTTAAAGACCAGCTTTTCCTGGAAACACTTATCAAAGCTAGCTTTCGAGAGCGACTCGCCGTTTGTGATCTTACAGAAGCCACGTCCATGTTTGACCGTTTTCTTGATCCCGAAGTCCTCCAATACGCACGCATCAATCCTAATCTTGGCGTGCGTGAATTGGCCCGAAAGTACCTCTACGAATTTGAAGTGGCAGGTGATCCCTATTCTCGGGACATCCTTGCGGACTGGAAAGAGTGATTGGATTTGAAAAATCGCTATGATCCACAAATCCATGAATACCTACTCGCCCACAAGGCGTGTCTCGCCCCGTTGGGGCTCTTCTGTCGAATCCGAGTCCATCCGTTTTGTTCGCCTTGGTTGATTCTTGAATCAGGCTGGTGGAGTGTGGAAGACCTTTCGGCGGTCGTGAGCGTTGAACTCGCGGACGATCTCCGATAACCAAGGCTTGTCAGAATCAGCAGCCTTGAGTGTCACTGGTGTATCGCGGAGCTTTTCGGGAAGGCAAAGACGGAGACACTCAAGACATGAACGAATGATGTTCTCTCGTGGGTGATCAAACCTCTTGGGGATAACGAATTTCGTTGCGTCCAGTGTCAGTCCCAGAGCCGCCTGAGGGTCGCCGATATCGCTAGCGTAAAACCGCACTCCACAGACTGACGCCAAGTTCAGATTCTCGGTAGCTTCCTTCGGATTGTTAGTCGGTGGGATGTTCGCGGCAGAAATCAAACCAATGGCTGTCGCTGCGCCGCTGTGTGAAGACCAGTCATGACAGGTGACCTGAGAAATGGTGATCTCACCCGAACCGAGACCGTCGAGCGGCTGATAGGTAACCGTCAGCGATGATTCGCCGCCGAATACCGCAAGCGTCGTGGCAATAAGTGCTGAAATGGTAAGGACCTGCTTCATGGATCGGGCGGACGCTTCAGATCAGAAACAATTTCGTTCTGTTCGTCAACGTCAATATGGGCCTCAGAATCGTGGATTTAGGATGACCTGCTTCGGAGAACTCAGCAAACCACAAATGATAAAGCGCTTGGGGGTGAGCCAAGCGCTTTACGGATAGGTTTCGCCTTGAAGCACTCAGGGCACCAGGACTTGCGGCAGCTTCCAGACGTGTTTGGCGTATTCGAGGATGGTGCGATCGCTGCTGAATTTGCCGACGCGGGAGGTGTTGAGAATGCTCATCTTTAACCAGCGATCGTGGTCTTTGTAGGCGGCATCGACTTTGGCTTGGGCATCGACATACATTTGGAAGTCGGCGAGGCAGAAGTAGGGGTCGCCGTGCTCCAAGAAGCTGTCGCGCAGGGGTTTAAATTCATTGGCGTTGCCGGTGAAGTAATCACTGCCGATCCAGTCGATGGAGTTACGCAGGGCTTCATTGCCCCAGTAGTATTCCCAGGGATTGTAACCTTTGCTTTTCAGCTCGGTGACTTCTTCAACGGTGAGGCCAAAGATGAAGATGTTGTCGTCGCCGACCTCTTCAGCAATCTCGACATTGGCTCCGTCGAGGGTGCCGATGGTGAGGGCACCATTGAGAGCGAGCTTCATGTTGCCGGTGCCGGAGGCTTCTTTCCCAGCGGTGGAGATCTGCTCGGAGAGATCGGCGGCGGGGATGATTCTTTCCGCGAGTGAGACGCTGTAGTTCGGCAAGAAGACGACCTTCAGTTTGTCTCCGACGCGTGGGTCGTTGTTCACTTTGGCAGCCACGGCGTTGATGGCGTGGATGATGTTTTTGGCCAGGAAGTAGCCTGGAGCGGCTTTGGCCCCAAAGATGAAGACGCGCGGGTGGAAGTCCGCGTTTGGATTGTCCAGAATCTGCCGATACAGGGTGACGATGTTCAGCAGGTTGAGGTGCTGACGTTTGTACTCGTGCAGACGCTTGATTTGCACGTCAAAGAGTGCGTCAGGGCTGACGTGCACGCCGCAGGTGTCCTGAATGATTTTGGCGAGGACGACTTTGTGGTCGCGCTTGATCTTGTGGTAACGGGCACGGAAGGAGGCGTCTTCAGCGAAGGGGTCGAGTCCGCGCAGCAGCATGGCGTCTTTTTTCCAGGCGTCGCCGATGGACTCGGTGATGAGGGAAGAGAGCTGCGGGTTACAGACGTCGAGCCAGCGGCGGAAGGTGATGCCGTTGGTGAGGTTGAGGAAGCGGTCTGGGTAAAGCTCAGCAAACTCGGGGAAGAGGCGCTCACAGAGCAGACGTGTGTGCAGGGCTGCGACGCCATTGGTGGCATGACCGCCGAGGACGGACATGTGGGCCATGCGGACGTATTTGCTGCCGCGTTCTTCGATGAGTGAGAGGACGCGTTTTTTCTCGGAATCGCCAGGCCACTTGGCCTCGACGTCGCCATCGAGGAACTGCTGATTGATCTGGTAGATGATCTGAAGATGGCGTGGCAAGACACGCTCAAAGAGTCCGACGGACCACATTTCCAGAGCCTCTGGGAGGAGGGTGTGATTGGTGTAGGAGAAGGTTTCTTGGCAGATCTTCCAGGCCTGTGCCCAGGGGAGTTTTTCTTCATCCACGAGGATGCGCATGAGCTCAGGGATGGCCACGGCTGGATGGGTGTCATTGAGCTGAATGGCGGCTTTTCCAGGGAACTCGCTCCAGGGCAGGGTGTAGCCATTTTTAAAGCGGCGGACAATGTCGGCGAGGGAGCAGGCGACAAAGAAGTACTGCTGCACGAGGCGGAGTTCTTTGCCGGACTCGGTGGCGTCATTCGGATAGAGAACCTTGGAGACGGTCTCGGCGAGGGCTTTTTCACGAAGTGCTTCGATGTAGCTGCCTTCATTGAAGATCTTGAAATTGAAGTCTTCATCTGCCTGGGCCTGCCAGAGGCGGAGGACGTTGACGGTGTGGCTGTCATAACCCACGATTGGGATGTCCCAGGGGAGTCCGAGCAGGCATTTGGTCTCGACCCATTCAGAGTGGGGATGGCCGAGGTCATCGAACTTCTGAACGACATGACCATAGAGCTGCACCTTTTGGCGATAGCTCGGGCGGGCGATCTTCCAGGGAGAGCCATCACGCATCCAGGCGTCTGGATGCTCCACTTGTTTGCCATTGACGAACTCCTGGCGGAAGAGGCCGAATTCGTAATGAATGCCGTAGCCGATGGCGGGCAGGTTCACGGTGCTGAGGCTGTCCATGAAGCAGGCGGCGAGGCGGCCCAGGCCCCCATTGCCGAGGCCCATGTCAGGCTCGACCTGGAGCAGTGTGTCGAGGTCTTTGCCCATCTCGGACAGGGCCTGCTTGGTGACGTCATAGAGTCCTGAGTTGCGCAGGTTGTTCTCGAGCAGGCGACCCATGAGGTATTCTAACGAGAGGTAGTGAACGCGGCGGACACCAGACTGGCGGTGAATGGCGCGGGATTTGGTAGCGCTGTCCATGACGCGGTCGCGGATGGTCAGGCAGGTGGCCACCCACCAATCATTCGGGCTGGCGCTGTCCACAAAGGCTCCGAGGGTGAAGCGCACGTGGTTGACGATGGAAGCTTTGATGGCTTCAGGAGTATTGCCGAGGTCGCAGGGGGCGGGGATCATGGTGGTTACGAGAGTCTTGAGATTGCAGAGTGTGGAACGACGAATGTCGGATTCCGAATGACGAACTCTGATGGGGTGATCGAGTGTAGGAAGAGCGGAAGGTGCTGTCGGTTGAGAGTGGTTTACTAGCTATTTACCAAGTCACCCATTTGGGGAGCTCACGCGGTGCGATGACCAGCGTGATTTCACCTTTTGGGGTCTTGGTTTGATAGTGTAAAAGCACGTTTCGGGCCGGACCACGCTGAAATTCCTCAAACTTTTTCGTTAACTCACGGGCGACGACGACTCGGTGCTCTGGACCGTGGGTGGCGATCATCTGGAGAGTATCGACAATCCGGTAGGGACTCTCGAAAAAAATGCTGGTGCAATCTCGCTCCATGGCTGCGACGAGCTCCTTTTCCCGCTGGCCTTTTTTATGGGGTAAGAAACCGCCAAAGTAAAAAGGTGTGGTGGGCAAGCCTGAGGCTGCAAGGGCGGTGAGCACGGCGCTAGGTCCAGGCAGGCTCTCCACGCGCAGGCCTGCGGCGACCACACTTTGCACGAGTCTTTGACCAGGGTCAGAGACGGTGGGCATGCCTGCGTCTGAGATAAGTGCGACGCTGCCGCCAGCCTGAATGTGAGCGATCAGCTCTGGGATGCGGCGCGCCTCGTTGTGCTCGTTTAAACTGATGAGGCGGCTGCGGATGCTGTAATGAGAAAGCAGCCGGCCTGAATGGCGGGTGTCCTCACAAGCGATGGCTCCGACCTGCTTTAGGATATCCAGCGCACGGAGCGTGATGTCGGCAAGATTGCCGATGGGTGTGGCGACGAGATAGAGGGCAGGGACGATGCCGGACTGCGGGAGTTCGAGGCTGAGAGACGATTCTTCGTCTTCGATGTGAATCTCAGCTTCGGTAGGCTCGTTGTCTTCCTGCATCACCAGCCTTCGGAGATTTCATTGGCCAGGGTGCCCGAAAGGCGTTGTGCGGCATCTTCGAGAGCCTGAGCTTCGGAGTTCTGAACGTTAGAGTCCAGAATGACGTAAGAGCTGGCGCTGGAAGTGCCTTTGTGAATAGGGCGTCCGCTGGTGGTGTCGGTGATCGTAAACTGTGTGCTCAGGGTCATTTGCAACTGAGACGTGCGGAGGACATTCAGACGGTTGGATCGGAACTGAGAACGATTCACGCGGATGACGATACCATTCAGGACGGCATCGGCTTCATCTTCTGGCACGATCTGGTAGGAACCGTCCATTTGGATCTGCTTGATCAGTGCATTGGTGACTAAAGAAGCGATTCTTGGTTCCAGCGTTTGGTTTTCAAAGGTCGGAACGGCCAGTTTAGTGACGCCTGCCAGATGGGTCGGCTTTTGGCCGCCAAGAGTGTAACCGGCACAGTTGCTCAGGAGCAGTCCAGCGAAACCGAGGGCGATGAGAGATGGGAGCTTGGTCATCCTAGCGTGAAAATGGAGATTAAGGAGCCGGAGTTGTCGGCTTTGGCGGAACGGGCAGACTGGCTGGCGGTTGCAAAGGCAGCATTGGTCCGGGAGTCGGAGTAGGAGGGATCGGCAGAAGAGCTGGCTTTTCCTGATCGACGGGTGGCAGCAGGCTGCCAGCACCAGGTGCGATGTCGCCCTTATTGGTTGGCAGGGTAGGCTCTGTCAGAGGAATCGGCATGAATCCGTCATCTCCAGCGCGCATTTGGGGTTTTTGTCCCAAGCGAGCCAGTTCTGGGCGCAGCGGGCCGACGTAGTTGTCGCTGCCTTTGAGATTGCGCGCCCCTGCGACGGTGTAGTCCTGATCGGGCTGACCGTTTTTGGCTTCAGAGACAGCGTCTGGATCGATAGCCGCCAATTCAGCCAACAGCGTGCGTGCCTCAGTGGAGGCTTCAGGCGATCCGTATTTGAGGGCTTCATTGAAGTAGATGGCGGCCGCTTTGGCTTTCTTCATCCGCATGTAAAATTTACCCACGGTGAGGGATTGAGTGGCCTCGACGGTATTGATCTGGCGCAGTCCGAGCTCTGCTTCGGTGGAGCGCTCACCTGCAGGATTGGTGGCCATGTAGGTGTTCAAGGCATCACGAGCAGCCACGATGTTGGATTTGTCTTCACTGCGGGTCGCTGCCACGCTGCTGATGCTGCCGATGCGGAATTGGGCTTCGCTGGCTTGCTTCGTCCGGCCGTAGTTATCGACCACGGTTTGATAAGCCAATACGGCCTGGTCTTTGGAGCCCATGTCCTGATAGACTTCGCCAATGCTGAACTGACACAGCGGGGCCAGTTTGCCGAAAGGCGCATTTTTGATGATCGATTTGTACATGGCGACGACCTCGTCCCCACCCATCTTGGCTGGGATGAGAAGCAGGGTCCGCTCTTTTTTGCCACCTTTGGCAATTTCAGCGATTTCGTACTGCTGCTGGATCGCATCTTCAAAGCGGGCGCTGGAGCGATACTGATCGATGAAGGCCTGAAAGGAATCGAAGGATTTCTGCAATCCGCTGCTTTGGCGGACGAGCAAAGCATCGGCATAGGACGCTTCCGAGGCAGCAACCGTGAAGGGATAGAGCTTGACGATTTGTTGGTAGATTCCCTGGGCTTTGCCTGCACGCCCGTCATTCTGAGCATTCCGTGCCTCCATCAAGAGGGCGGTGGCCTGAGCTTCCTGAACTTGCCGCTCATCGGCAGCAGGTGCCTGCTTATCCTTTTTCTCAAACATTCCCAGGAAGGCAGAAGCTGGGGAAATCAGTAGGCAAAGGGTAAGGCTAGCGAGCAGGAACGCAGGCAGACGCGGGGGTGCAAAATCTCTCATCGGTCGGCTATACTAAAGGCGTGTGAAAGAGGCGTCAAGCGGCCAG
>JAIXZA010000157.1 GCA_027489965.1 Verrucomicrobiaceae bacterium | reverse complement strand
CATCCAGGATGCGGCTTTCATGGTGACCGTGCCCTATGTGTGCAGCGATGTGCCCCCCTTGAAGAAGGACCCGCTTTTTCTCTATTCGAGCGACGGCTTTCAGAAGCCCTATCCCTTCAAGGCAGACATCATCGTCTCGGTGGATGATGTCTTTGATCAAAAGCTCACCGCCATTCACGAGATGCCTTCGCAGCACTACGAAGGTGGAGCCAGCGGCAGCGAAGCCCATGTAGCCAAAGTCCCGCCGTCCACCGATGAAGCAGCCCGCAAGGCATGGCTGCGCGAGCGCTGGGTCAGGCGTCAGGGTGGCGAGGCGAACCGCTTCCGTGATAGCCTCATCAAATGGTATGGCCCCGAGAAAGGCGCTTCCGTGAAGTTCGCCGAGGCCTTTGAGATTTGCGAATACGGACGCCAGCCAAAGCCGGAAGAGATCAAAGTGCTGTTCCCGTTTTTCCCCTGATTGGTCTTTTCCAAAGCACATGACCATGAAACGCACACATCTCACCGCCCTGCTTCTCGCTCCGCTGGTTGCGCTCCACGCCACGGATGTGCCAGCGACTGAGCCCGTCACTATTGTGGCCTTCGGAGACTCGACCACGGCGGTGCGTGGTTCCGCGAAGGTCTATGCTTCGGTGCTGCAGGAGGAGTTGCGCAATGTTCGAGTCATCAATGCGGGAGTAAGTGGGAACACGACGGAGATGGGACGCAAACGTTTCGAACAAGACGTGCTGAGGCATCAGCCGCACATTGCGATCATCCAGTTTGGTATCAATGACGCCGCCGTAGATGTGTGGAAGACACCGCCGGCGACGGACCCGAGGGTTTCGCTGGAGCGCTATGAGGCGAACCTGCGGCATTTTGTCCAGACGTTGAAATCCAAGAACACCCACGTGGTACTGATGACTTCCAATCCACTGCGCTGGACATCGAAGCTGAAGGAGATGTATGGCAAGCCTCCTTACCAGCCCGAGAATGTAGATGGATTCAACAGCCCGCTCGTGCCTTACTGCGAAACTGTTCGCCGGGTCGCGCGAGAGGAAGGTGCGGAGTTGCTGGATATGCAGCAGGCGTTCGTCGAGCAGGCAAAGAAACGTGGCGTGACCGTGGACTCTCTGCTCTCCGATGGCATGCACCCCAATGATGGCGGTCATCGCATTGAGGCCGATCTTTTGTGCGAGCGCATCCTCGCGCGGCACCATCGTCAGCGTGTGCTTCAAGATAAGTGAGTTGGGTGCGATGGCGGCGAGAAAGGAATCGAGATCGACGACGTTCACAGTTAGGCCACTTCAACCACACTTTAGCTACACACTCATGAATCGACTCTTCACGCCCATCGCTCTTTTCAGCTTCGCATTTGCCACGGCGGTCTTTGCTCAGGCGGACAAACCACTGTTGAATGAGACGGCGCTACCAGTCATCGCGGCACCGAGTTTTGTGGAGCCGTTGGTGGCTCCATTTGCCACAGCAAAGGGCCAATGGATTCCTGCTGATGGTGTGCTCAGCGTTGTGGACATTCCGGCGGAGAAACATATTCCAGTGCTGCATCATAAAGTCGGCTTGGCTAGTGCAGTGATCGAATTGGAGTTTCGATTGGATGGAGCGGGTTCGTTTCTCGTCGGCTGTGATTCAGACAAGCATGTCGGACGCGTGGTGATCAATGCCAAGGGCCTGAGCATTGCGGAAGACTCGGTTAAACCTTCGCATACCATCGCACAACTGCCGCTGGTTGTTAAGCAAGGCGAGTGGCACAAACTACGCGTTGAGTGGAAGGGCGACCAAATGGCGGCACGGCTGGGCAGCAGTGAACTCCGTGCCAAGCATGACTATTTTGCGCAAGCAAAGATGCGCAGTTGGCTGGCGGCCACCCAGTCGGTGAAAGTTCGCAACTTCAAGATCAGCGGAGAGTCAGCTTCAGCAAAACCGTAATGTTTTGAAGGAGTTAAGTATTGGATCGATTTTTCAGGTATTGATAAATCTTGTTTTACAGACAGGACGACAGGCGTAGCATGTACGAAGTAATTACCAATAATGAGCGCCCCCGAAGAGCAACAAGACAATCGTCTGAAGCAGGCCGAAAAGATCACCAGTCACCCCGAAAACTATAAAGTTTGTGAAGGTTGTGGATCGATCGTTGTCCTGCGTGCGGTGACTTGTCCTAGCTGTCATGCGTATCGTTTTGATAAAACGGCCACTCGTGTGGTGGCGCAGGCCAGAGATCTGGCGATGCGGGCAGCGAATTCGGTTTTGGCGTCGGACATGACTTGATCAGTCCGCAAAGGATTTCACGCTGCGTCAAGAAACTAAAAGTAGTGTTCACTCATGCTTCTCAGTTGCTGCGTGGTGGGCTCTCGCTACCTCACGCTTCTGATCTGATTTCAGATCTCCAATTTCATTTTTAAAACCATGTCTACTGACAACGAACTCAACATCAATCTGGCCCACGTCGAACGTGTGGCGAAGGAACTCGGCCTGCGCGCTATCCAAGTCGGTGCGACGGCTCAATTGTTTGCTGGTGGCGCGACGGTACCCTTCATCGCCCGATATCGAAAAGAGGCTACAGGCGAGATGGATGAGGTGCAAATCCTGGCGGTGAAAGAGCGCATGGAGGCTCTGGTCGCGCTGGATGACCGCCGCGCAGCTATCATCAAGTCGCTGGAAGAGCGCAAGCTCATGACCGATGTTCTGCGGGCCAAAATCGAGAAGGCAGAGACGATCACCACGCTGGAAGATATCTTTGCGCCCTTCCGTCCGAAGCGGCGCACGAGGGCGACGATTGCTAAAGAAAAAGGTCTGGAGCCTTTGGCGGATTTTATCGAGGCAAATCTGCTCACCAGTGGCGTGAAGCTGGACGAGGAAGCTGCTAAATTTATCAATCCTGATCATGAGACAGAAGAGCTGCGCGTGAAGGATGCGAACGATGCTCTGTCGGGTGCACGAGACATCATCGCTGAGCGGATCAGTGACAATGCAGAAGCACGTGCCGCTTTGAGAAAGCTGGTGGCCGATCAGGCGGTCGTCGTTTCGAAAATCATGTTTGGCAAAGAGACCGAAGCGGATGCACAGAAGTTCCGCGATTACTTTGATTGGAGTGAGCCTTTGAAATCCATCCCCTCCCATCGGATGCTGGCGATTCGCCGTGGTGAAAAAGAAGGATTCCTGCTCATGCGTGTGACGCCGCCCGAGGATACAGCGATCCAGATCATCAGCACTCTCTTTGTCAAGGGTGGCAACGGTTGCTCAGACCAGATGAAGCTGGCCTGTGCTGATAGTTACAAGCGCTTGCTAAGCTCCAGCATGGAAACCGAAGCGCGCCTGGAGTCCAAGAAGAAGGCAGATACTGAAGCAGTGCGTGTTTTTGCCGATAATCTTCGCGAACTCCTACTCGCTGCTCCTCTGGGGCAGAAACGCGTGCTGGGTATCGATCCTGGTTTCCGCACGGGTTGCAAGGTGGTGGTTTTGGATGCTCAGGGCCAGCTTCTCTTCAATGACGTGATTTATCTATTGGGAGAAGGCAATAGCCTAATGCAGGCGAAGACGTTGGTCATGAATTTGATCGAGCGTTACAAGATCGAGGCCATCGCCATTGGCAACGGCACCGCTAGTCGAGAAACGGAAGCCTTTATCAATAAGATAGGCATCCCGAAAGGCATCCCAGTACTCATGGTCAATGAGAGTGGGGCCTCCATTTATAGTGCAAGCGAAGTGGCCCGTGAGGAGTTTCCGAATCATGACATCACGGTGCGTGGAGCCGTCTCTATCGGGCGTCGTCTCATGGATCCTTTGGCTGAGCTGGTGAAGCTGGATCCCAAAAGCATCGGAGTGGGTCAATACCAGCATGACGTGGACCAAAATCAGCTCAAGACAAGCCTGGATCACGTCGTCATTAGCGCCGTGAATGGTGTCGGTGTGGAGGTCAATACGGCCAGCAAGCAGCTGCTCAGCTATGTGTCAGGTTTAAATAGCACCCATGCGGCAAACATCGTTGCTTATCGCAATGAGAACGGCCCCTTTAAAGCCCGCAAAGATCTTCTGAAAGTGCCGCGCCTGGGTGAAAAGGCTTTTGAGCAGGCTGCTGGTTTCCTGCGCATTCGTGGGGCTGATCATCCGCTGGACTCCAGTTCGGTGCATCCTGAGCGCTATCCGCTGGTGGAGAAAATGGCTTCTGATCTTGGCTGCACCGTGCCTGATCTCATGCAGCGGACGGAACTGCGCCAGAAACTGGATTTGAAAAAGTATGTCAGTGCGGATGTCGGTCTGCCGACGCTGCAGGACATCATGAACGAGCTAGCCAAGCCCGGTCGTGATCCTCGTAAGCAGTTCGAAGTCTTCAATTTCGCTGAAGGTGTCAATGACATGAAGGATCTCACCGTTGGCATGAAGCTGCCCGGGATCGTTACCAACGTGACGGCTTTTGGTGCGTTTGTGGACATCGGCGTGCATCAGGACGGGCTCGTGCACGTCAGTCAGCTTAGCGACACTTTTGTCAAAGATGCGGCTGAGGTGGTGAAGGTGGCGCAGAAAGTCATGGTCACGGTCACTGAAGTGGACATTCAGCGGAAGCGAATCGCCCTGAGCATGAAGGCGAAACCAGACTTCGAGAAAAAGGTCGGTGCGGGTGGGCCGCGTCCAGCGGGTGCACCTGCGAGCGGTCAAGCGGGTGGCAATCGCAGCTTTGGCGGCGGTGGTGGCGACCGCAGTCGTCCGAGTGGCGGAGGCATGGGCAATCCCTTTGGCGGCGGTGGAGGTGGCGATTGGTTCACCGCGGCAGCAACGAAGGGCAAGAAATAGGCAATTCATCGAGTCATTTCAAAGGGCGTATTTGCGGATCAGCCGTGAATACGCCTTTTATTTGGTTGCTTTTTGGCGGTGCTTATCATTGGTATTGAAGTTTTTGCGGTGTTTCATGGGTTGCTGCTGAGGGCTGAAAAGTACAACTCCTTCATTAGGTGGACAAAAACAGAAATCGTTCTTGCATTCCGGCTCCAAGTTTCTACTCTAATTGTGCTTGTGAAATTTTTCACAAGCTCCTGAACGGCCTTCTGCCGACACGCCATGTTGAAATACTTCTTCCTCAGTTACGTCTTCGTTGCGGCCATTGTAGTGGCCGCTTTCGGCACACGCGGCAGCAAGTCCGAATTGCCTCCTATTGAGATTTTCCAAGACATGGATCATCAGGCCAAGATCAAGTATCAGGCTCATAGCGACTTTTTTGCCGATGGTTTGGGTGGTCGTCAGCTCGTCAAGCACACCGTGCCGATGGGATTCGAAGTGCCAGCCAAGCCTGCATCTGCGCCTGATGCCACGCCTCCAGCTTATGGTTTCAGTAATGGCCTGGACTACTATAGCACGGGTAAGGTCGGTGACTTTTATGGTGATGGATTGCCAGAGCAAATCGTCGCAGATAAAGAGCTGCTCCAGCGTGGTGAACGCCAATACGGAATCTACTGTGGCGTTTGTCACGGTGCTTCAGGTAATGGTAAAGGAGTCACCTCTAAATATGGAATCTTGACAGCGTTCAATTTCCAACAGGCGGGCTCGATGGATCCTTCCAATGCAGGCGCTTACCGAGCCGATGGAGCGATTTTTGATGTCATCTCGAATGGTAAGGGCCTCATGGGTTCTTATGGTGGTAACCTCACTGTTCGTGACCGCTGGGCCATCGTGGCCTACATCCGCGCCCTTCAGGTCGCGGTCAAAGAAGGAAACGTTTCTGTTCAGTAACACGTTCGCATTTTAGGCATGAGTCACCACGTCACATTCAACGATCTGCCTCAAGGCGGCGAGAAGTTTGAGCCAGCCAAAGGCAGCAAACTGATCAACGGTCTCGGGGGCCTCGGCGCTCTCGGGCTTTTGGCCTCGATCTTCCTTTTCACTAAAGACACTGATAGCTTTGCCTATTCATGGCTTTTTGCTTTCTTCTTCTCCTTCACGCTTGTTTGCGGCGGCTGCTTCTGGATTTTGCTTCATAACGCCTCGAATTCTGGCTGGGGTATTTCCCTGCGGCGTCTTTGGGAACAGCTCGCAAACATGGCGCTGCCTCTCGCTATTCTCGGCATTCCGTTGTTGATCCCTGCTGTCCAAAAGCCTTTGTATGAGTGGATGGGTCATCATCGCGAAGCAGTTCATCACATGAGTGAGCACGTCACGACGGTTAAGGAGGCTCTGCATCATGCTTCAGAGACCAATCCTCACCTGCACATTCTGGTTCAGAAATTTGGTTATCTCAATATCACCGCATGGTATGTGCGCTACTTCGTGTATTTCGGCATCCTCGCTTTCATCGCTGCTGTTCTTCGTGGGAAGTCTGTGAAGCAGGATCTCGATGGTGATATTAAGCATACCATTAAGGCTCGCGCCTTCTGCTGCACATGGATGCTGTTCTTTGCTCTCACGGTTACTTTCGCCGCTGTTGATTGGCTCATGTCCCTGGATTACTCATGGTTCTCCACGATGTGGGGTGTCTACATCTTTGCGGGCTGCGCTTGGTCATCGATGGCTTTGACGATTCTTCTGGTAACTTGGCTGCGTGGCATGGGCTACCTTCAAAAAGTGGTTTCAGAAGAGCATTACCATATCATGGGCAAGTTCGTTTTGGCCTTCACCATCTTCTGGGCTTACATCGCCTTCAGTCAGTATTTCCTGATCTGGTATGCCAATATCACCGAAGAAACTCGTTTTTATCTGACTCGTAATACAGAAGGCTGGCGTGATGTTTCCATCTTCATTGTAGTCGGACATTTCATCGCACCCTTTGTTCTGCTCCTCTCCCAACCACGCAAGAAGAAGCCTGCGGTCATCAGCGGCATCTGTCTCTGGATCCTTTTCATGCACGTTGTGGACATTTATTGGAATGTGATACCTGAGCGTGGACCGTCTCTGGGCCAAGGAGTCGTTGTGCCCGGTGCTTGGGTGGGTGATATCGTTGCACTTTGCACTTTCGTCGGTCTCCTAGGCTTCATTTTCCTGCGTAGCTTGGCTCGTTACAGTCTGTATCCTTGTCGCGATCCTCGTCTGCTTGAGTCCGCTAATGTCGTTAACTGATTTTCACCATGTCTCCTCCTGCGATTCATTCTAAATCTGGCTCCAGTTTCTTCTGGGTGCTGGCGGCATTTGCAAGCTTTGCGGTGCTCTTTTTGATCATTCAGACTCTGGCCGCCAAGCCTGGTGCTGAGGACCCACGAGCTCCTGAGCGCACGGCCAACACGGCTGAAATCGTCAAGGCTCAATCCGAATTGATTGCTAAAATGGGCTTGAGTGACGCCGCCAAGAAGTCTGTTATTTTTGACAAAACTCTGACCGTTCTTAGTTCCCGCAAGCCATCAACCAGCACGCAAGTGGTGCCAGGCTCCCCGACTCAAATCAAGCAGGCTGCGGCACCTGCGGTAACCACACCGGCTTCTGCTGCTGCACCAGCAACGGCAAGCCCAGCCACCAAATAACGGCCGACTTTCCCCAAGATGCAGACGACCTCATCATCCGCAGATACTGACCTTCAGGCTGACAATCTTCGCCGCGCGGCGATTGATAAATCGGTCAAGGGACCAGTACTGTTTCTCTTCCTCAACGGTGCTTTCTGGCTGATGGCTTCCACTATTCTTGGTGTGCTAGCTGCCTTGAAGCTCTTCGCCCCGTCTTTCTTGGGTGACTGCCCTGTTCTCCAATACGGTCGTCTGCAACCAACACATTTGAATGCTCTCGTTTATGGTTGGGGCGTTCAGGCCGGTCTGGGTGTTATGCTCTGGATTATGGCTCGCCGCTCTGGCCAGGAACTGAAGAGCGGTAAGAGTGTACTTTATGTCGCTGGTGTCTTTTGGAATATCGCTGTGACACTTGGACTGCTGAGCATTCTCTTTGGTGGCAGCACTTCAATCGAGTGGCTGGAAATGCCGAAGTGGGTCTGGCCAATCATGCTTGCTGCTTTCTTGTGCTTTGCCTGGCCGATGACGACAATGTTTGCTCGTGCGTTCCGTCCTGAGGGATTCATGGTCAGCACTTGGTACATTTTGGGTGCCTGCTTCTGGTTCCCCTGGATCTTTGTGACGGCTAATGTCGCTCTTCACTGTCTTCCAGGATTGGGTGCCTTAGGAGCCGGTATCAATGCATGGTATGTTCACGGCGTGATCCTGCTGTTCTTTGCACCTGTGGCCATAGGCTCGGCTTATTATTTCATCCCTAAAATCACAGGTCAGCCCATTGCCAGTTCGCAACTCGCTCAAATGGGTTTCTGGGCTTTGGCTTGCCTCGGTGGCTGGACGGGCATGCAGCATTACATGGGTGGTCCGCTTCAGGCATGGATGCCAGCTATTGGTTCTTTGACTGCTGTTTTATTGCTTGTGCCAGTGGGTGTTGTGGGTCTGAATCATCATCTGACAACTCTTGGTAAGCACAGCCTTGTTGCCTCTAGCCCAACGCTACGCTTTACCTTCTTGGGAGCTCTATTCTATCCGATTTCAGGAGTGATCCTAGCTTTGATTTCCAACTTCACCACTGGGCCGACACTACAGTTCACCAATGCTTGGTATGGTTTCCAAATTGTCTCTGTGTATGGCTTCTTCAGCATGAGTATTTTTGGGGCTATCTATTATATCGTGCCGCGTTTGACGGGTTGTGAATGGCTTTCAGTTCGCTTGATTCGCAATCACTTTTGGTTCTCGACCTATGGTATCACTACAGTCGTTATCACCAGCCTTGTGGCAGGTATTCAGCAGGGTGGTGATCTGAATCATCCTGAAATGTGGGACCAGGATTTCTACCAGTTGGTCATGAATACCCAACCCTATATCATTGCTCGTGCAGTTGCCTGGGGTTTGATTACTTGGTCCAATATTTGGTTTTTAGTTCATCTCATGCTCATGGTGGCCGGTCTCGGTCGTCGCAGTTCGGCACCTACGCTTCTGCATCATGGTCATGACGAATCACCTCTTCCGCACGGAGCACACGCATGAGCAACTTCCGCACGTTTATCCTCGCACTCACCGCTAGCTTCGGTCTTCCGTGGCTTTGCCTGATCATCATACCTGCCATTAAGTATCAGGCTTTGACGCCAGTTGCTTATGATAAAGACGCCGACGGTGTCGATGGGTATTATCCACCTGCGCCGATCAATCGCCAAGGTCAATTGACCTATGCCCGCGAAGGTTGTGCTCAGTGCCATACTCAAATGATTCGTCCAACGCAGCTTTCTATGGACGGCTGGCACAAAGGATGGGGCCAAGATCAAGAGGCACGTCCTGCAGCGCCTGTGCGTTCCAATACGCTCTTGGATTATCTTGGTGAGCCTTATGCTTTCTTGGGTGTTCAACGTTTAGGACCAGATTTGGCAAACTACGGTTGGCGTGCACCATCTCGCCAGGAGATGCATCGCATGCTTTATGCTCCACGCCAACGCCATGATTGGTCGAATATGCCTGCATTCAAGAATCTCTATGATGTGCGCCTAGCCCAAGGCCCCAAGTCGGATTTGGCGCTCAAGCTTTCGAAGCCGTTCGCTCCTGAAGCTGGCTATGAAGTGGTTCCAACGCCAGAGGCTGAGGCCTTGGTTGACTACTTGCTTTCACTCAAGAAAGACAATCCTATTCCTGGCATTACCGCTGCCGCTGCAAAGAAGTAACGCCCACCATTCATGAGCGCACCCTCCAATAGTTTTCAACCCGATAGCACAGACCTAGATCGTCTTCACTCTGCCGTGACGCGTGAGAAGGAAGACCTTCAAGCTGGCCGCGAACCTGCATCCATGTTGGTCATGTTTCTTGGCATGGTCGTTGCAGTCATTGCTGGTGGACAGTTCAGTGCCGTAAGTAGCAAGCAAGATTTCGGAATTAGCACAGCTTTCAACTATGAAGTAGGTGTCGATCCTCGTCACGGTGGCGGTGCAGGTGCTGCAGCCTTGGACCCCTTTCAAACTGCGCTGAAAAAAGGTGCTGGTGGTTATGCCGTTTGCGGTGGTTGCCATCAGGGCAATGGTCTAGGTCTTCCCGGTCAATTCCCGCCTCTGGCTGGTTCTGAGTGGGTTTTAGGCGGAACAGAGCGTCTGATTCGCGTCGTCCAGCATGGTCTTGTCGGTGCGATCACGGTTAAGGGCCAAGGCTACAATACACCCGGTGGTATGCAGGGATTTGGTGCTGCCATGTCCGCTGGTGATTTGGCCAACGTGCTGACTTTTATTCGAAATAGTTGGGGTAATGAAGCTCCGATGATCACCAAGGAAATGGTCGAGAAAGTTCGCTCTACAGAGAAGCGTGCCACTCAGTGGACCATGGGTGAACTTGAATCTTTCGCTAAGGCTAATGTTGAGGGCGTCATTCCCGCTGGGCCTGGTGCCACGGCAGCGCCCGCTGCTAAGTGATCGAAGAAAACCATGACTTACATGACGCAGTCCATTCCTAGCAAGGTGCCTTTGGTGGCCTTCGCTCTGATTGTGCTGCACACGGTCACTGCTTGTGGCAAAGTGCCTGAAGCTTCTCAAGTCAGTCTTTCTCCTGCAATTGAAATTGCCGAAAAGTTAAGTCTTACAGGCAAGGTGACCCTGACCGGTGGCAAGCCTGCATCAATGGGACAGGTCATTAACGTGGGTCAAAATCCTCTTTGTTCGGGTCATGGCGCGATCACTAATCCAAGTTGGAAGATTTCTGAAGAAGGCGGATTAGCGGATGTGGTGATCAGTGTTCGTCAGACAGCACGTTCTGCTAGCGCGGCCAAATTGTCTCCGTTCATCGATCAAAAAAACTGTGAATTTCAGCCATTCATGACGGTTGTTCAGCCTGGGCAAACGCTGCGTCTTCACAACAGTGACATGACCTTCCACAATATCCGCATCGTTCGTCATCAAGAAGGCAGCAGTGGGGCGGGTGAAAATCTTTTGAATTTGGCGCAGCCTGCTCGTGGCGATGAGAATCTGCATAGCTTTGACCAGCCTGGCATTTACCGTCTTGAATGTGATGTGCATCGTTGGATGCGAGCTTGGGTTTATGTCCACGACGGAGTTCATGCCGTGGCTACGTCCAAAGATGGCGCTTATGTTATAAATCACGGACTCGCTGATGGTGTTTATGAGATCTCAGCTTGGCATCCGATGTTTTCTCAGAAGTTAACCCAAACTGTTACCATTCAGAATGGACAGGGCAGGGCTGATTTTTTCTTTGATCTCAAAAATTCATTCAATCTTTGATCCGCTTAATTTAGACAATTCGTAGCCTCTTGGCTTTTACCTTTAAACTCTTATTTCCTATTAGCTATGAGCGCTGCTGCAACTACTCACGATCACTCTCACGATCACGGCCATGATCACCATGAACTGAGCTTCATCAAGAAGTACATTTGGTCCACCGATCACAAGGTCATCGGTATTCAGTACGCAGTCAGTGGTCTGCTTTTCCTGCTCCTCGGCTTTTTCCTGATGATGCTCATGCGCTGGAGTATTGCTTATCCAGGTCAGCCAATTCCAGGATTCGGTTTTGTCACCAGCCTTCCTATCATTGGTGATTTGTTCCAGGAAATGATTGGGCGCTGGGCTCCTGGTGGTGTCGTTAATGGCGAGCTTTACAACATGCTCGGCGCTATGCACGGAACGATCATGGTGTTCTTGGGTATCGTGCCACTTGGTTTTGCTGGATTTGTGAATTTTGTCATGCCGCTTCAAATAGGCACCATTGATATGGCTTTCCCGCGTCTCAACATGTGGAGTTACTGGCTTTTCTTTATCAGCGGCGTCATGATGTTCGCTAGTTTCTTCCTTGGAACAGGTTCCGTTCAAACCGGTTGGACAATGTATTCGCCGCTGGCTTCAACGACGGGTTTGGCTGTAACCAATGTATGGATGCACGGGCACACTTGGTGGTTGCTCGCCATGGTCTTCAATATTTCTGCCTCACTTCTGGGTTCGGTGAACGTCATTACGACCGTCATCAATCTTCGAGCCAAGGGGATGACTTGGATGCGCATGCCATTTTTCTGCTGGGCGATGTTCATTGTTTCTTTCTTGCTTCTTTTGGCTTTCCCTCCGCTTGAAGTCGCAGCCTTGTTGCAACTCATGGATCGTGTGTTCGGTGCCAGCTTCTTCTTGCCGACTGGCCTGATGGAAGGTGGCCAGCATCTCGATATTGCTGGTGGTGGTAGTCCGCTACTTTATCAGCACTTGTTCTGGTTCTTGGCTCACCCAGAGGTGTATGTTTTGATCCTTCCAGCCTTCGCCATTTTGACAGAAGTCATTCCTGCCAATACGCGCCGTCCTCTGTGGGGCTACAAAGCCATGGTTTATGCTGCATTGACTCTGGGTTTCCTCAGTTTCCTTGTTTGGGCTCATCACATGTATCTGACTGGCATGGGCACCATGATGTCCACCTACTTCCAGATCACCACCGTTCTGATCTCGGTTCCTTCTGTGATTCTACTCACAGGTCTGATGATTTCTCTCTGGGGCGGTTCCATCCGGTTTACGCCTCAGATGTTGTTCGCTTCTGCTTTCTTGCCGATGTTTGGGATTGGTGGTCTTACGGGTCTGCCGTTGGCCTTCACTTTCATCGACCTTGCTCTGCATGATACCTACTACGTGATTGGTCACTTCCATTATGTGGTGGCTCCAGGTACGATCTTTGGTCTGTTTGCTGGTGTCTATCATTGGTATCCAAAAGCTACTGGACGCATCATGAATGATTTCCTGGGTAAACTTCACTTCTGGCCTTCATTGCTTGGCATGAACATGATCTTTGCGCCGATGTTCATTCAGGGCATGGGCGGCTTCCACCGCCGCTGGTATGATGGAGGTAAATACTTTGAACAGACTTCCAGTGCCTCCAATTGGTTTACTGAACTGAACTCAGGCTTCTTTGGTCTTTTCGGCATGGATGTGCCGAACAACCTTTTGGGGCTCAACGTTCTCATGTCAGTGGGTGCTTTCGTTCTGGCCCTTGGTCAGGTTCCTTTCATTTTGAATTTCTTCCTCAGCATCAAAGGTGGTAAGAAGGTTGAAAGCGACAATCCTTGGGGCGCAACGACTCTGGAGTGGGCCGCTCCGACACCACCTCCACACGGCAACTTTGACTTTGAGCCAGTCGTCGTTCGTGGTCCCTACGAGTATAGCGTTCCAGGCATGGACCAGGACTTCTTCCCACAGTGGGAATCAGAACCCGGCAAGCGCGCAGAGCCATCAGCTGCACCAGCACCCGTTGTTGCCGCGCATCATTGAGATTAAAACCAGAGAACTGAGCTAACCGTCACTTTTCCACATGGATATTCCTTACACAGTCTCCGCCCGCCCCGACACGGGCTTGTACAACGCCAAGGTCGGCATCTGGCTTTTCCTCGCCTCTGAGGTCATGCTCTTCGGTGGCCTTTTCTCTTCCTACATTTTCCTGCGCGTCGGTGCGGACTATCCATGGCCAGTTCATGAATTGAATGTTACCCTTGGATTCGTCAATACACTGGTCCTCATCGGTTCCTCCGTTACTGTGTTGCTTGCCTGGGCTTCCATCAAGCTGCGCAAATTTGGGGCCTACAAAGTTTACATGGCAATCACCATAGCCTGTGCCATGACCTTCATGGTCATCAAGAGCTTTGAATACAAAGCCAAATTCGAGCATTACTCGGTGACTCTGACGGACGGCACCATTCTAACGGGTCACTTGCCGCACGGTTTTGAGATTGAGTTTGGTGATGTCAAAGAACTCAGCATGACGATCTCAGGTAAGACATCCGCTGTGGATGCTGATCCTGTTGGATACGTGCTGCCTTACCTCAAAGGAACGGCACCGAAGTTCAAAACGGAAGCGGGTGCTGAGATCGAATTGAACAAAGAGAGCTTTGCTGCCCTTAAAGCAGAAGTGCTCACTGCCGCAAAAGCTAAGGCCAGCAATCCTAAAGAACTGCCTTCCACCACGATTAAGCTCGTTGCTGCGACACCGATGACCTTCTCGGTTCCAATGTCCAAGTTCTTAGCTCGTCCCGCCCTTGACGCCAAATCGTTCACCTTCCGTGATGGAACTTCAGTCGAAGGCAAAATCATCAACGATAAGATGACCCTCGAAGTTGATGGTTTGGATGTTCGAGGCACGCCTGACAAAGAGAAGTCATTGGCCTTTAACGAGCATTACCTTGGCACGGCTTGGAAGAATGCTTTCATCCATCAGCGCGACGAAGCCATTGCTGAATTCAAAAAAGAGTTTGATGACGGTAAAGGTGGCACTTCTCGTGATCCAAAAAAGAGTGCAACCCAGCAGAAGAAACTCTTCTACGTTCACATCCACTCTGCTACACCGGAAGCTCATGCCGAAGAAGGCGGCGCTCACAAATCTGAAGCTCATGCGCCTGCTGAAGATCATGGTGCCGCTCATGCGGGTCATCATCCTGAAGTGAAACTCGAGCGTAAGGACGTTCAGTTCTTCTCTAACTTCACACCGAAGTTGAATAGCTATTACGCTATCTATTTCACCCTCACTGGTCTGCATGGTCTGCACGTTATCGCAGGCGCACTGGTGCTCACTTATTTCCTCGTTTGCGATGGTCGCCGCTTACGGGAGGATCCTGAACACATGGCTAACCGCGTCGAAGTCGGTGGCCTCTTCTGGCATTTCGTGGATCTGGTCTGGATCTTCCTTTTCCCTCTCTTGTATCTCCTTTAATCGCACCCTCTACCGTCTCTAATTATGGCTGATAGCCCTGAAGAAATTTACAAATCCATCCGGAAGATCAAGTTGATCGGCTTGGTGCTCGCTGTTTTCACCGTTCTTACTGTAGGTCTCTCGTATGTGGAGCTTCCGACGCATAGTTTGAATATGATGGTCGGCATGTTTTTGGCGACGATTAAGGCAGCCTTGGTTGCTTTAATTTTCATGCATTTAAATCACGAGAAAGCTCTGGTTTACAAGGTGCTCGCTTTTACGGCTGCGTTTGCCATTGCTTTGTTTGTTCTCTTCTACCTCAGCAATTCTGAAGGCCTCATTGATGAAGGCTTTGAGAATCCAACTGCTGTTGTTGAGGTTCAGGAATAGTCGTCAGCTTGCCCTAAATCCAACATGTCACTGAAACACTTCCACTATATCTTTCTCTTCTTCGCAGTTCTTTGTGATGGCGGTTTCTGGTTGTGGACGCGTCTTCAACCGGCTGTCACTGCTGAACTCGGCATTGGCATTTTGGGTTCGATTGCTGGCTGGACTAGTCTTGTCCTCATCGTCTATAGCGCTTGGTATTTCTCGAGAAAATCTAGCACTATCATTGTCTGAGCCATTTTCTCTTTTCAATCGTTTCCTTTTCACACCATGCTGACTCTCGCCTGCGCAACTTGCAAAGCTGATCCAAACAGTGTCATCGCTCAGGCGCAAGACATTGCCGTCTTGGTGATGCTCGCGTTTCTTGCGCTTGGCATGAGCTTTGTCGGATTGATCGTCTGGAACTTCGTCCGCAAACAACAAAGAGCTGTTGTTACCGCTTAATTTTTTATCCTCCGCCCCCTCCTTATTTACCCATGAGTATTTCAGACATCAACGTTTGGCTTGGCATGACGCAGAACGCTTCAGAGCATGGAGGTCTTGTGGACCACATGCTTGGTTTTGTTCATTGGTTCATGCTGGTTCTTTTTATCGGTTGGTCCACTTTCTTGGCTATCGCTTTTTATAAGTTCCGTGCCTCTAAGAATGCTAAAGCCGACTACCACGGTGTTCGTGGTCATGCCACGACGCACATCGAAATCGGTGTTTGTATTGTGGAAGCCATTTTGCTTCTTGGTTTCGCTTTCCCTCTTTGGCATCATCAAGCTGATGAATTCCCAACCGGTCCTGATACCGTAAAGATTCGTGCCATGGGTGAGAAGTTTCTCTGGAACTTCCAATACTCGGGCAACGATAAGATGCTCAGCACTTGGGATCCGAGGGCGATCTCTCAAGCCAATCAAACGGGGCGTGAACTCACAGACCCTAATGGTAAAGATGATTTTGTGAATCCTGGGACGATGAAGTTGCCACTTGGTCGTCCTGTCATCATTGATGTCACTAGCAAGGACGTGATTCATAACCTGGCTCTGGTGCCTATGCGTGCCGCTCAGGATGCCTGCCCTGGCGTCAAAGCTCATATGTGGTTTAAGCCGGTGAAGACAGGTAGTTGGGACATCATTTGTGGTCAGCTTTGCGGTCCAGGTCACGCGCAGATGAAGGCCGTGCTTGAAGTCGTTGAGACTGCTGAATTTGACGAATGGTCTAAGGAACAATCTAACAGTGCTGCAGCCAAGAGTGCAGCGCCAGCTCCTCTGGCAGCTCGCTAATGATTTTTGCGGGTGTTCTTGATCCGCTGATTTTTTGACAAAAGTGCGGACCTAGTGTCCGCACTTTTCGTTTCTTCTTTACCCACCATGCAGCTTTTCCATTGGTTTTCCCGTTTCACCCTTTTTGTGGGTCTTGTGCTCATTTGGTGGGGCGCTGCGGTGACGACCGAAGATGTCGGATTGGCTGTTCCTGATTGGCCTTTGGCTTTTGGGAAGGTGAATCCTGAAGGCTGGATGAAAGTGCCAGCTTTGTTTCTGGAGCATGGTCATCGCTGGATCGCTACAGGTGTTGGCCTTTTAGTTTTAGTGATGTACTTTTGGCGCTACGCGAAAGAATGTCCGCGTGAAGAGCTGAGTCGCATAAGATCTGGCTGGTTTGTTGTTTTCTGCGCTATAGGACTTTCATTCTTCTCCAAACCCATCGAGTGGCTGTTAGTTAAAATTTTGATTTTAGTCGCGCTTGCACCTGAGGATTTTACATGGGAGTTGCGTATTGCTGCCTTGTTGGTTCAAGCTTTGATTCCACTCGTGCTTGCACTTTTCCTTGGATTATTTGAGCCTGCTGCCTTCATCTTCATTGGTTCTTGTCTTCTATTTCTGGTTTTTAAAGGCTACCTAATACCAGCCTCCATCATCGTTTTTATTGGCTTAGTGTGGCTTGTTTTGACATGGATTGCCAAAAAATGGTCTTTGCTACGCGGGCTGACTGTACTCGCGCTCTTTACTGTGATAGGGCAGGCATCTCTCGGTGGGCTACGTGTTTTGAAAATGTCAGATCCATACGGCATCAGCCACGGCACTCTCGGCCAGCTGTTCTTCTGTCTTTTGGTTTTCATTGCCTTTGCATCTTCTAAGACTTGGCATGGTGAGTCGTTGGTGATTCAAAAAGGGCGTGGTTCTGCCAGAGTGTTGAGCATGATCCTGTTTATGGCTGTTTTTGGACAACTGGTGATTGGTGCTACGCTGCGCCATACCCAGCGGCTCTATTTGGCCGCGAATGATATTTTGACGACGAAGGGTCAACTTTTCCCGCCGATGGATCCGGCCGATGTCTTTGTGCTGCATTTGCACAAGTATTGGGGATTCACGGTCGCTTTACTCGTGTTAGCGGTTGCCTGGAAATCACGGATCTGGCTCGGACGAGTGCCCCGCTTGCGTTGGATTTCTCCTGCGCTGATGATCATGCCGATTAACCAAGTCGTTCTGGGGATTTATGTGGTTCTGACTGGCAAAAGCTTTTGGGTCACCAATCTGCATGTGCTGAATGGGCTTGGTTTGCTGGTCTTGACTTTTTTATTGGCTGTCAGCGTCTGGGCTTCCACGGCTGGACTCGGACTGAATGGCCAGACAAAGGCTGACAAACCCCTGTCCCCCGCCTAGTCTCGCCTCATGACCAAAGATGATTCCACTGCGCCGGGTACTGTTCCCTCATTGCCGCCAACTGCTGGGAAGGAGTCCATGGCTTTCACCCTCAATGATTTGCTCACGCTGACGAAGTTTCGTCTCAGTGCTCTGGTGATCGTGACAACCTTTGTGGCCTTCTGGCTGAGAGCCGGGGCACAGATGAATTTTTGGCTGCTCTTGCACACGATCATTGGAAGTACTCTGGCAGCCTTTGGTGCAGCTGTGTTTAATCAGCTCATGGAGATCGAGCCAGATTCCCGAATGACTCGCACGGCAGATCGTCCGCTTCCTGCTGGTCGCATCAGTCCCTCTTTGGCATTTGGCCTGGGTTGGTTGCTCAGTTCCATGGGGCTGATTCATCTCGTGCACCGAGTCAATATGGAGGCAGCTGCATTGACAGCGCTGACTCTGGCAACGTATCTTTTCATCTACACACCCCTGAAAAAACAGTCTGCTGTGAATACGCTAGTTGGTGCTGTTTCAGGGGCTTTGCCTCCACTCATTGGTTGGGCTGGCGCTGCAGGGCTTTCTGATAAACCTGAGGCTTACTTCCGCTGGAGCTTGCTCTGGGAGCCTGGGGCCATTTATCTCTTCATGCTTTTGTTCCTCTGGCAGTTGCCGCATTTCCTGGCGATCAATTGGATGTATCGCGACGAATATCGCCGGGGTGGATTTGTCATGCTGGCCAATGATGACGAACTAGGTGCCCGCACTTCTCGTCATGCTCTGGCTTGGGCTGTGGCCATGCTGTTGCTGATGTTTTATCCTGTCGCCTATGGACTGGTGAAGCTATGGCTCTTTCTGCCTGTGGCCCTGCTGTTGAATGCATGGCTTTGCCAACGGGCCTTGGTGTTTCAAAAGAATCCTGAGCGTGCCACGGCACGTCGGCTCTTTTTTGGCACGCTGATTTATCTACCCATCATTTTATTGATCACGGCCTTGGCCTGGAAGTGATCGCTGATCGATTTTTACCAACTCCTTTTTGACCTATGTCCACAGATCCAACTCCAGAAGCTCCGCGCCGCATCAATCCTTTGACCTTGTGGGTGCCGATCATCTTCATTGTTCTTGGGGTGGTGGTTTTTTACAATTATCTCATCTACACCTCCATGGAGGCCAAGAAGAACAAGGAAACCCAGACGGATGCTCAGGGCACTACACGCAGCAATGAGAGGCCGGCTTATCTGGGACGGTTAGAAAAAGATCTGGAGCTGGTTGAGCGCAGCGGCAAGACGGTTCATTTGGCTGATCTGCGCGGGAAAATCATCATCGCCTCTTGGGTCTTCACTCGCTGCCCACGCGGTTGCGCTGGGGTAATCGCCAAACTGAAAAAGCTATACGCTGAACTGGGTGACAATCCGAACGTGCAGTTTATCTCCTTCACTCTTGATCCAGAAGACACGCCAGAGATGATGAAAGCCTGGGCCACTGGTGTCGGCATCAAGGACACGGACCATTGGTGGTTTCTCAATGGTCCGAAGGATGATGTGCGCAAGTACATGACCTTTTCTTTTCAGTTCCGTCCAGTGCAGGACCTGCCGGTTGAGGATCGCCTGACACCGGATGACAAATACATCCACGATTTACGCGTGGCCTTAGTTGATCATGCTGGGCACGTGCGCGGGCTGCATGACATCATGAATGCTGATCCCCAATTCCAGGAATACTGGGATAAACAAATCCGTACCGATCTGAACTACCTGCTCGAAGAACAAAAGAAAGCCCAAGACAAGACCCCATGACCGTCACAGAACTCCCCACTCTTTACACGATCTTTAACGCTTGTGCCCTGCTGCACATCATCCTTGGTCTGACGATGATCAAGATGGGCCAAAAAAAGGCCCACATTGCCAGCATGGTGATCGCTTTACTTTTTTCGACGGCGTTTCTGGGCTGTTATCTCTATTACCACTATCATGCAGGTCACGTCAGATTTGCAGGGCAGGGATGGACGCGTCCGGTTTACTTCACCATTCTCTTTAGCCACATTCCTCTGGCTGTATTGAGTCTGCCTCTGATCATCATGACCGTGCTTCCTGCCTTACGTCAGCGTTTTGACAAACATAAGCGCATGGCCAAGTGGACCGTGCCGGTTTGGCTGTATGTCAGTGTCACTGGAATCATCATCTATATGATGTGCTATGTCTGGTACGGGCCACCGATTCGGGGTTAAAAAGGCTCTTTTTCGGCAAAAGAGACCACCAAAGCAAAATGGGTGTAAAAATTTGGTTGCCGGAGTCCCGAGTTGTGGCACTATTCACACCCCCGCAGACCGGACACATTGCCTTTGGAGGCTTGGCCGATGCGGATTTATCCTTCAGCAGACACAGTTATGGCATACGCAATTATCAAAACAGGCGGCAAACAGTACAAAGTATCCGTGGGCGACAAGCTCGACGTCGAAAAGCTCGAGGTCGCTGAAGGCGAAAACGCTACCTTCGACCAAGTCCTCGCTGCGGGTGAAGGTGCTGATATCAAAATTGGTGCACCAACCGTCTCCGGCGCTACCGTCGTTGCCACTGTGGTGAAGCAATTCAAAGCTCCGAAAGTCACCGCATTCAAATTCAAGAAGCGTAAAGGCTATCACAAAACCACCGGTCATCGTCAGCCTCTGACGCGTGTCCAAGTCACGGCGATCAACGCCTAATTTTTCAATTTAATCCCAAACATCCCCCAGGAGATCTGAGTCATGGCGCATAAGAAAGGTCAAGGAAGTGTTAAAAACGGACGCGATAGCAACAGCAAGCGTCTCGGTGTGAAAAAGTATGGCGGCGAAGCTGTCATCCCAGGTAACATCATCATCCGTCAACGCGGTACCAAGTGGACCCCCGGCCAGAACATTGGCATGGGCAAGGATCACACACTCTTCGCCCTCGTGGCTGGACGTGTTCGCTTCGACAAAGATGGTCGTCGCGTGAATGTGGATGAAGCAGCCGCTTTGACTGCCTAATCAGCACTTTCCAACATTCAATTTAATCATGGGCGGATTCCTTCATGGGTCCGCCCATTTTTGTTTCATTAGTCATGCCTGCTGAACCCATCTCCCGCACCGGACTCGCCCGCGCCCTTTCTAAACTTGGTCATTGCTCCCGTAGTCAGGGCACGCAGTTAATCAAACTGGGACGAGTGAAGCTCAATGGTGTCGTTTGTCGCGACCCAGAAAAGCCCGTGCAACTCGGCCGGGATCAGGTCGTCGTGGATCACGTTTCTGTGCAGGAGGCCAAGCAACTCTACATTTTGCTCAACAAACCTCGCGGCATTGTCACCACCGCCAGTGATGAACATGGTCGCGCCACGGTCTATAGCTGCTTTGAGGGCCAAAACTTCACGCATCTTTCACCCGTGGGCCGATTGGATAAGGCCAGCGAAGGTCTGCTGCTTTTCACCAACGACAACCGCTGGGCCAATGGCATCACTGATCCATCGACCCACGTGGAGAAGACCTACCACGTGCAGATTGGTTGTTTGGTCGATGCCGATTTACTGGCAAAGTTAAAAGCAGGCATCGAGGACGAGGGCGAAGTGCTGACCTTGCTGTCTGTCACTGCCATCCGTCAGGGGGATAAAAATGCCTGGTTAGAGATTGTCCTGGATGAAGGCCGGAATCGACATATCCGCCGTGTTTTAGAGGCCCACGGCATCGAAGTCCTGCGCCTCATCCGTGTCGCCATTGGCGGCCTAAAACTAGGCACTCTGAACAAAGGCGCTTGGCGTCACCTAGCCCCACATGAAGTGGCTAAGTTAAAAGTCAAAACGAAGACGGAAGAACGTTGAGTTGGACCAGGGCCTGTAGTTTCTTGCCCCAACGTCCATTCGACATTTGAATCGTATCTTCTACGATCAGTGTTCATGCTCAGTAAGCCGCACAAATCCAACTCGGAAGATGACCTGTTCATTGATTCTTCACTGCCAATGCATTCTGGGATCAAGCGCCTATTTCTTGGTTGGGATAAGCCGCTGGTTCAGTCGGTGACGGAGCATTTGGCGAAGGGGTGGAATGGTCTCGGGGCTCTGGATCTAAGTGATTGGTTGATCGTGGTGCCGACTCGTCATGCCAGCCGCCGATTGCGCGAAGCGCTGGCTGTGTTTGCTGCAGCGAAGGACGCTGCTGTTTTACCACCGCTCACAGTCACGCCTGATTTCTTGACGTCGCCAGATCGCTTACTGGAGGTCAATGCGGCGGGTCAGGTGGAAACGCTGCTACTTTGGACCGCCGAGATGCTGCGTCTGGACCTAGAGACGTATCGACACCTTTTTCCCATCGATCCGGTTGAGCGCACTTTTACATGGGCGCTGAAGACGGCTGCCGATTTGCTGCAAGTGCGTGAAACCCTCAATGAAAATGGGTTAAACTTACGCGATGCAGCCAATTTGCTGGAGAAATCAGAGATGGAGCCTGAGCGCTGGCGCGATTTAGCTAAGCTGGAGCAGCTCTGTCTGGAGGCCACTCAGGCCCACGGCTTGGCTGACTGGCAGGTCGTTCGCCGACTCGCTGCGACTGAAGGTTTGTTGCCAAGCACGGTGCGCCGAATCATGATCGTTGGCGTCTTAGACCCTTCAGCCCTAGCCATTCAGGCGCTGGATCGTCATTCACGTCAGGTGCCTGTGGAGGTGCTTGTGTTTGCTCCAGCAGCCTCGCAAAGCAGCTATTTTGACATCTGGGGTCGCCCCCTTGCCCAGAGCTGGCTGACTGAGCCAATCCAAATAGATCGGCCCGACTTCACGATCCATCAAGGCAGCACGCCCGCCGCTCAGGCCAGTGAAGCCATAGCGCTGATCGCGGTGCATCCGCTCCCTGGGAAGGTGGCCGCAATCGGTGTGGCGGATGTGGAGATCGCAGCGCCTTTGGAAAAAGCTTTGGTTGAACACGGCATCGGTGCCTACGATCCAGCCGGTAAGAGCATGGGCACTCACGGTGTGTTTCATTTGTTGCGTCTTTTAAGCCAACTCTGTGCCTCGCGCGCTTTTAGTAGCGCGGCGCAACTTCTGCGTTGTCCGGACATTGCTGAGACGGTGAGGCAAAAAACCATGGATCAAACAGGCGTCCGTCCAAGTCTCACCCGTCTGCTCAATGATCTGGATGAATTGTCCGTCGAAGCTCTGCCGGATACGCTGGACGATGCTATCGAGCTAGCTCCGCGCACGTTGGATGAGAACGTCGTGAGTCCGATCATCATCGGTCTTGCCTGGCTGGATGCGACGCTGAAAAACCTTTCTGGCCCCAATTTTGGCAGCGCATTAACCGACTTCCTAGCCGATGTTTTTTCGCTACGCTCTTTCCGATTGGATCGTCCAAAGGATGCCGTATTTGCTGCTATCGCCGATCAGATCGCGCAAGTGCTAGATGCCCTGGAAGGCCCATCTGCTGAACTATTCCAGACGCCCCTAAGCGCTGGTAGTCGCTTGGAACTGCTCTTGAGAGTAATGGATGATCAGGTCTTTTATCCTGAACGTGCTGCTAATGATATTGATATCCAGGGCTGGTTGGAACTGCTCTGGGAAGACGCGCCTCATCTCGTCATTGCCGGCATGAATGATGGCAAGGTGCCTGAGTCCATTCTCAGTCATCAGTTCCTTCCAGACTCCGCGCGTCGTGCGCTGGGGCTCAGAAACAATGACACCCGCTTTGCGCGTGATGCTTGTCTAATGACCAGCATTATCGAGCTGCGCAAACGCACTGGCGGACGTGTCGATTTTATCTTTGGCCGAATCGGTTCTGGAGAAGAGCCTTTGCGGCCATCCCGTTTGTTATTCCAATGTCCTGACGCTGACCTCGCTGAACGAACGCTGCAATTCTTCAAGAAGCCTGAAAGCCATCTCGAGCCCATGCCCTGGCAGCTCGCCTGGCGATTGCGTCCGCAGCCATTGGCCGACGATGCACCGATCTTCCGTAAGCTCAGTGTGACGCAGTTTCGTGATTACCTGACTTGCCCCTTCCGCTTTTATTTGAAGCATGGCCTTAAGATGAGAGCTGCCGATGCCTCCGGCACTGAAATGGATGCCATGAGCTTTGGAAGTCTGCTGCATCACGTGCTGGAAAAATTTGCCACGGAAAGCCCTGCGGCTGCGTCCACCGATGTGAATGTCATTCGAAGTGAATTTCATCGACTGCTGGAAGCAAAGCTGCACGCCACCTTTGGGCAGCGACTGACGGTTCCTGTGATGATTCAGTGTGAATCAGCACGTCAGCGCCTTTCCTGGTGGGCGGAGACTGAAGCCGAAGAACGTGCCAAAGGTTGGCAAATTGTCACCGCTGAAACGCGCATCAGCCCTGAAGGGAATCCCTGGCAGATCGGGCCGATGATCGTTAGTGGAATCGTTGATCGAGTGGAGCGGCATCCGCAGTTGGGTATCCGTTTGATCGACTTTAAAACTTATTCTCCTAGCACCGCGCAAAAGGGTGAGCGCAAAGGTGTGGAAGACTACCATCTGACCAAACTCAAACGCAATGAAGATCCAGCCCTACTCGCGCCGTGGTCGCTTACGACGAGCAGTCAAGGGCATACAGTACGATGGTCAGATCTGCAATTGCCACTCTATCATCTCGCCATGCAGCAGCGGTATCCGAATGAGAAAATTCATACGGCTTATGCCACTCTAGGCAAGACCAAGGGTGATGTCGGAATCGATGCCTGGCCTGATCTCGAAGGCTACCAACTCGAAAGCGCTAAAGCCTGTGCAGAGGGCATCATCAGCGCTGTTCTCAGTCGCCATTTTTGGCCACCTGCGCAAAAGGTGCCTTTCGCGGATGACTTTGATCCTCTGTTCTTTGGTGATCCTCTGAAGGCGGTGGATGCCAGTTTAATCTCTAACCTGGAGGTCGACTCAAACCGATGAACGCCATCCCCAATGAAATGATCCTGGCCTCTGCTGGCTCGGGTAAAACCTGGCAACTGACAAATCGCTTCATCGCTTTGATGGGCCAGCAATTGCTGGCGGGTCAAGAGGTCACGCCGGAGCGCATCGTTGCTGTCACTTTCACGCGCAAAGCGGCAGGAGAATTCTTTGACTCGATCCTCATCAAGTTAGCCAAAGCTTCTTCGGATTCGAAGTTTGCCATGTCACTGGTCGGAGATGAGTCCATCGATCCCGAAGTGTTGAATGATCCGCTGCGGCCGATCATGAGCCAACTCACTCAAACAGATTTCCGTCAGCTGTTGCGCTGCTTCATCACCAGAATGCCACGCCTGTTTCTAGGCACGCTGGATAGCTTTTTCTCGGCCATCCTGCGAAGCTTTCCGGCCGAGTTTGGATTGGCTGGCGACTTCGAAATACTGAGCGATCATCAAGGAAGTGTGGAGCGTGAGCGCGTTTATCGGCTCGTCTTCCAGCGCACGCTGCCTGGGCTGAAAGCTAGAACAGAAGGCATCAGTGCGCAGAAGGATTTTCTTGAAGCTTTCCGCCGGGCTACCTTTGGGAAGGAAGAGGCGAACATTCGCACAGTCTTGGATCAGTTTGTGGAAAGTCAGCATGGTATCCTTCTTCACGCTGCGGGTCAGAGCCTTTGGGGAGATGCCTCAGTCATCTGGCCCAAGGGCTGCCTCTGGTTGGGGTCGAAGCTGGATTTAGAGGAAGCTTTTCAGCATCTATTGAAGCTTTTAGAAAGTGATGACGTGAGTGAAAAGGCCTGGGATTTTTGGCGTGAATTCCAGGAACAGGCTATCTCACACATCCCTGGCAGCACCATGCCGGGGCGGGTAAAATTTTTCATCGGCAAAGCCCTGGATTGCTGGGCTGATATTCAAGCTAAGAACTGTGTGATCACCGTCAATCGTCAGAAGCAAAAGATCACAGGTCGTAGTTGCGATGCCTTGAGAGACATCATCATTCACCTCGTTGGAGCTGAACTCATGGTTAGACTGGAGCGCACTCAGGGTACCTGGCAGGTGTTGAGTTTGTTTGAAAAGAGCTGGTCTCAGCAGGTGCGCCGGCGTGGACGACTCACGTTTCAGGATATGGAGCTTATCTTGGCTGGGCATGAGTTCACCAAAGATCTGCCGCGTCCGATGCTCTCTCAAGTGCCCGGAGAAGACGAGCGGCTACGCATCGATTACCGACTGGATGCACGCTACGATCACTGGTTGCTGGATGAGTTTCAGGATACGAACTACACTCAATGGTCGGTCATTGAAAACCTGATCGACGAAGCCGTGCAGGACACTTCTGATGAGCGAACGCTCTTTCAAGTGGGCGATGTCAAGCAAGCCATCTATGCATGGCGTGGCGGGGATACGCGACTGTTTGAAGACATCGCCAAACGCTACAATTCAGGTGTGAAAACACGCATTCATAAGCGGCCGCTGAATGTCTCCTGGCGCTCGGGTCACGATGTCATCAGCCTAGTCAACCGTGTCTTTGGAGATGACGCAGCTCTGGCTGAAATGAATCTGCCTACGGAGGCTCGGGAACGCTGGCCCTGGCAGAATCATCAAGTGGCAGGCATTCATCAAAAGATGCCAGGCTATGCCGTCATGCTGCATCCCGTTTCCGCAGCAGGTGAAAAAGTCCAGGAAGAAGATCGTTTTGCCCTTGTCTCAGGACTGCTGGAAGAGATTCAGCCGGTGGCCCATGGCTTAAGCTGCGCCATCCTCGTGCAGTCCAACCGCACTGCACGAAGCTTAGTGGACTATCTCAGAGCACATTCACCCTCACGTATTCCAGTCATGTGTGAGTCTGAAATTGCGGTGGCTACGGACAATCCTGTCACGCTTGCGCTTCTCAGTCTCATGCGTTGTGCGGCGCATCCTGCTGACAGCTTGGCCTGGCAGCATTTGATGATGTCGCCTTTCCGTTCGGTGTTTGAAAAGGCTAGCATGAATCCTGGCAAGTTGGCCGCAGAGGTTCTTCGACAAATCTTTGATGATGGCTTTGAAAGCTGCCTCCGCCACTGGCTGCATCTGCTACCAGAAAACGGTCTGACTTTAGATGCCTTCAGTCACAGACGGACAGAAGACTTTGCCCTGGCCGCGCGGCTTTTCGATCAAAGTGGCAGTCGCGATATCGATGAATTTTTACTCTATGCAGAAGGCTATACAACGCGTGAAGCCGATACCCGTCATGCGGTGCAGGTCATGACGGTGCATAAATCCAAAGGGCTGACCTTTGATTGCGTGCTGCTGCCAGATTTAGAAGGCACCGCCATGACCACGGTTCGGCGTGGCATGGGCGTCAAGCATGGGGAAAAGCGTCTCGTCGAGTGGGTCATGGATCTTCCGCCTAGCGACATCGTTAAAGCTGATCCGGTGCTGTCTGAATATCGCGATGACCTTGAAGCCGAAGCTGCCTACGAGGAGCTGTGTAAATTTTACGTGGCACTGACGCGCGCTAAACATGCCAACTATCTGATTTCCACGCCGCGCTCGGATAACTCCAAGTCGAACAATTTTATCAAGCTGCTATCGATAACGCTTGGAGATGAAAAAGAGCCCATCACTGACAGCTTTGGAGGTGTTTCAGCCGAGGTCATTTATCAAAGCCAGACGCCTACCACGGATCGACGTTGGTTTGAATCTTTGCCAGCCAAGGCAGCAGAGGCAAAGCCTGAACAGGAACAAATTACGATCATGGGTGAAGGCCGCCTGCGCCCGCAGCGCCGCACACCGAGTGGTTCTGAGACCAGCATCGTCACAGCCAAGCAGCTCTTCTCACGCAGTGGCCGCTCGGCGCGTTCGTATGGCACTTTGGTTCATGCTTTTTTTGAGCAGATCCTCTGGTTGGATGAAATGGCAGCCTCAACACTGCAAGAACTCTGGGCAGCTGTGCCATGCCTGGATGACAGCACTCGCAGCAAGGCGCTGGATGAAGTGCGTCGTTGTCTGGCTGCTCCAACGATTGTCAGTGCGCTTAGCCGACCCTCATCCAACGCTGAATGCTGGCGGGAAAAACGCTTTGAGATCCTGCTAAATCAGGAGTGGCTCTCCGGCACCTTTGATCGTGTCGTTATCGAACCGGACCGCGCTACCATCCAGGACTTTAAAACCGATAAGGTGGAAAGCACCGAAGCCCTAGCCACACGTGTGGAAGGTTACACGCCGCAGCTACATACTTATCGGGAAGTCCTTTCCCGTATGACGGGATTGCCGACATCGGTCATTCGCTGTCAGTTATTATTCACCTATCGCTGCGAAGTGGTGGATGTCTAAACAGGTCACTTCTTATCGAGTAGCAGTTTGGCCTTATCCGCCGTCATGCCCATGGCAGGAAGATCAAACCCAAGCGTGTCTCCGTTGGCTTTGAATCCGTGACCATCAGCATCCACATAGATGGGGTTATTGTAGGCGCAGGGACGCATCTTGGCGTAATCACTGGTGCCGTAGCAGATTTTTGAATCACCCTTTTCATTGATAGCGACGACGATGAGATGCGCATCTTGTTGAAGTGGCACGTGAATCTTTTCTTCAAATTTCACGACCCCATCTTTAAACATCTTAGGATGTGTTTCGCGGGTGAAATTGAGCTTTGGATCTGGGCGACTATTGACCAGGACCTGAACGCGATTGATGTCGATCCAGTCTGTGCACTGTACTTTTACCTTGAGATCAATGCTTCCTGTAGCGCGATCATCATCTCCAGCAATTTTTCCATTTTGTGTCGTGACTTCCAGGAAAGGACCAGTGGTTAAAATCATGTTCCCCTGTTTCGCTCGTGGTGCCAATTCAGCCCAGTTAATCTTTGCAGGCTCATCCGTGCTGCTGGGTAGGTAGCAGCGCCAGCATCCCACACCATTGCCATAGACCGCATGGGCATCTGCTACACCCACCGCAACTAGGCGGTGCCCTTGATTCAAAAGCTGGCGCCACACAAACTCGCGCACACTGCTGGCTTTGGCAGCTAAAGTGCCTGGCGTGCGAGTCACCTTAAAGGGGGCTTCGTATAAGATATCTGTTCCGGGACCATTTTCAGATTCCATGCCATCAATCATTCCGCCCACACCCACAAAGCCGCCATCAGCCATGCCGTCGCTATCTCGGTCGATGAACATGTTTGATAAGTCAGGATGGTTGAACTGGATCCAACGATCTGCACGCTCGGTCTGCCATCGGCGGAGCGTCAGCGCCGTGATGCGTGGATCATCATTCCATGCTGGGGCACCTCCATCTTGAAGTAATGAGTCAGGCTCAAAAGGAAAAGCATTGAAATGCTGACGACTTCCCGTGAGCTCTACGCCCTTCACCGTTTTGATGTAAGGTTCAAGTCCTAGCGCCTTAATGGTCGGTTCCCAATCATAAAGGCGATTGTGCTCGGTGGTTGGTGTGAACTCCAAATGCTCTGCGGCGATATTGATGAGGCGTCCGTCAGTATCGCAGACATTGTCTCCACTCGGTGTACTATGATTATGGAAGTCAGCACTGATCCAGCCCTTTGTATCGACAAGACGTTTGAGGGTGCCTTTGAAAACAAACTCAGCGCCAGGCGCCAAGGTAACCTCCTTGGCTAGATGACCATATTCAGGCCCCCTAACCACAATGACACGATACTTACCAACCGGAAACTGCACGGTGAATTGCCCTTTCTCGCTGTGATACTGATCCACACAACCATGGGCACGGTGCTTGGGGCCGAGATTCAGTGCAGCTGCACCTTTTTCCAGAGGCTCAAAGTGAACTTTGCAGGGAATCGATGTTTCAAATTCACCGCTGATATCAAAGCGGATGCGAGAAGCTGCTGGCAGACTGATCTTTGGAGATTGCTTGCTGCCTTCACTCACCGTGACGGCTATTTTGGCCTGAGGGCGACCTAGATCATCGATAAGTAACTCAACTGGCCCAAGGGGAAGTTTAAAGCTGTAGTTGCCTTCGCTATCAGGATAACCAGGAACAGTCTCTTTGGCGTCAGGCACGGAAATGACGGCTGTGGAAATGCCTTCACCGTCAGCACCTGCGATGATGCCGGTTAAAGTTCCAAACTTAGGGTTTTTCTGAGCGCGAGCTTCTCCCACGGCCTGTGCAGGTGAGGTGCCAACGGCAAAAAATCGCTGAATCACGACTTCCTGCTTGGGTTTCAGTTCGATCGTATCGCTTAGTTTCTCAATGCCAGTGAGACTTAATGTAATGAGGGCATAACCACATTTGTGAGCAGGATTGATCGCCCCCACCCAGTAGATTTCATCGGACGTTGTGCCTGTCGATTCAAAGCGCGTGAAGTCAGACTTTGTCGTTACCTTCTGAGCGGACTCTGATTCATTGCGCAGAATGGTCGTGATGTAGATGCCCTGCACGCCATCTTTCACGCGGTATTCATGGCGCTTAAAGACGCCTGCATTCTTGGCGGCGGTCGTGACAGATTCCACAGCAGCGGCCCCCTCTTCTTTAGCATTCACGGCTTTGACATAAGAGACCTCACCATGCCCACAGGGCCCGTAGACCACGAGTTGATCATTGGCTGCCCCACGCAGCGTGAGATCGTAGAGGCAGCCGGGCGTCACGCCATCAGCGCCATAGAAAGTGCTCATGTTGGCCCGACGCTGCGGCGCGTTCTGGGAAATCACGGCTTCAACTTTATCGTTCCGCAAAACAAAGTCGCCTCGGATACCATCTGCTTCTTTGCCCTTTGGCAGTTCTTGCTCTCTGCCAAGAGCTGCTTCAAAAACCTCTGCACTCCAGGCCGAGGTCACGTAAAAACAGAGAAGAATGAGGAACTTTTTCATGGGTTGGATCAATAAAACGCTCATGCTGACGGTTCACTAACCGTTTGGCAGCAATTTTATTGGTCCTACACAGAAAAAAGATCACTCAAAGACGACCGTTTTGTTTTTGAAAACCAGCACCTGATCGCGGGCATGCCACCAGAGGGCTTTGGCGAGGACCGTTTTTTCTAAATCACGACCGAGACGGACGAGGTCTTGGACGGTGTCTTCGTGGCTTACCCGCATGACGTCCTGATGGATGATCGGACCTTCATCGAGGTCGGCGGTGACGTAGTGGCTGGTGGCTCCGATGATCTTTACACCACGAGCATGGGCTTGATGGTAAGGCTTGGCTCCGACAAAGGCTGGCAAGAAGCTGTGATGGATATTGAGAATCTGATTCGGGAATGCAGCAATCATGGCTGGACTGATGATCTGCATGTACCGAGCGAGCACGACCGTGTCGATACGCTCCTTTTTCAGCAAGGCGATCTGTGCGGCCTCCTGTTCGAGTTTGTTATCCTTGGTGATCGGGAAATGATGAAATGGAATGCCGAAGCGATCTGCGGCCGGACGCAGCGTGTCGTGATTGGCGATGATCAGCGGAATTTCCACCGGCAGATCTCCGGCCTCATGACGGGCTAGCAAATCGTAGAGGCAGTGGTTTTCCTTGGTCACAAAAAGGGCGATACGCTTTTTCACGCTGGCAAAATGAAGGCGCATCTGCATTTCGTGACGACGCGCCATGGGTTGCAGGCGATCAAAGATCTCTGACTTCTCGAGGGTGAAGTTTTCCAAGCTCCATTCGAGGCGCATGAAAAAAGTATCCTGGTCAGGATCAATGTGCTGCTGCAGATCGATGATGTTTCCTTTGTGAGAGGAAATGAAACCAGTGACATCGTGGACCAACCCAGGGCGGTCAGGGCAATGAATAAGGAGAGTAGCAGTGTCGAGCATGAGAGGTAAAGATTGGCTAACTATGATAAGCTGATGGCTGGAGACAATCAGAGAGTGACTTTCTCTCGTTTTCTGCGCTCTGCTTTGAGCTGTCCACAGCCTGCCGCGACGTCGATTCCACGTCTTTGCCTGACGGTGCAAGGAATGCCGGCGTCCTGGATGATGCGATGGAAAACTGTCCCTGCGGTTTCAATGCTTTCACGTCCGTCATACCCCGCGGTCTCATTCAGCGGGATCAGATTCACATGCGCTTTGATGCCTTGAAGGAGTGCGGCGACTCTCTGGGCGTGTTCAGCGGTATCATTGACGCCTGCAATGAGAGTCCAAGCGAAGAAGATCTTTCGATCTGTCTTTTCGCAATAAGTGCGGCAGGCAGCGATGAGATCGCTCAATGGCCAGCGTTGATTGGCCGGGATCAGAGCGGCACGCTCGGCCTCTGTGCTGCCATGCAGACTGACGGCGAGATTGTAGCGACTGCCTTCTTCCGCCATGCGCAGGATTCCTGGCACGACGCCTACGGTGCTGATGCTGATTTTACTTGGGCCGATATTGGCGCCGCGAGTATCGCTGATGATCCCCAGCGCCTTCATGACGTTGTCATAATTATGCAGAGGCTCGCCCATGCCCATGAGCACGAGGTTGCGTAGCCTCTCGCCCTTCTCTCGTAAAATACGGCGGGCGTGATGCACCTGCGCCACGATTTCTCCAGGCCGCAGATGCCGGACAAAACCCATCTGTCCAGTCGCACAAAAAACGCAGCCCATGGCACAGCCTGCCTGCGTGCTGATACAAGCAGTGTGGCGACCCGTGTAGCCCATCACTACAGTCTCGATCTCCTGCCTATCCTGAAGTTTGAGCAGATATTTCCGTGTCAGATCATCAGCACTGAGGATCTCTGAGGCGATGGGTAACACATCCGTATGAAAGTCGGTCTTCATCTTTGCTTCCAGCCACTTCCGCAGCGGTGGCAGGAAATCGGTGCGCTTATTGAGGTCCTCATCCGCTTTGAAATGCAGCGCATTCCACAGCGTAGCCGAGTGAGACGGACGCAACCCATCCTGCACGATCAGCTCGCGCAGTTCATCAAAGGTCAGGTCATGGAGAGAGGTGGGCACTTGGCTTGAATATGGCGAGTGAAGTCGCCTCACTCAACCTTGGCTCATCAACTCCATGCTTTCTTCAGTTCTCCACCTGCGCGTTCATGCGGCAGCCAGAGGATGCCGATGGCGTCGGGCTGAATCTTGTTTTTGGTGGGAGTAAGCTTGAAAGTTTCCAGAGCCAGAGTTGTCGGATCAAACTGATCACGAATCTTTTGAGTCTCGTCTTCCAGGGTTTTATTCAGATCAGCCATGTCTTGCTGGAAGCGAGTGAGCTCTGCTTCAGCCGCGGCGGCTTCCTGACCTTCACGCATAACGCGGGAGGCACTGGTTATGGTGCTGCCTTTCATCATAGAGCCAATGGCTCCAATTCCGCTTTTACGGCCAAGGAAAGCTCCAAGGATGCTGGTGCCGATGCTCACTGCAGCGGAAAGTTTGGCGCTGTTTGCCTGAGCTTTTTGCGCGTCCACTTTCACCTGAGCCTTGATGGCTTTGTCTTCAATGGACTTCAGGGTCTTGGTGGTCTTTTCACGCAGCTCTTCGATGGCTTTGTCACGCAGTTCACGGGCTGTCTGAGCGATACGAGCTTTGAATTCATCGACCTTTTCTCCAGGATTTGAGTAGGCTTCCAGCACGGGGCTGTAGTTGACGTCCAGGGTGTGATTAGCATAGACCCAGTCGGTGTAGTCCTTCTTGATGCTGGTGTAAGTGCTGGACTTCATCGCTGCGCCAGGCAGATCGGTGAACTCGGCCCCTTCAGTGGCATCAGTGCTCCACTTGGAGAGATCCACATCACGTGGGATTTCGACGAATTTATCCCAAGTGACACGCTGATTGTTGATGTCGATTGGATTCACCAGGGTGACACTGCTGCGACCTGTGATCTTGCGTTTAGCGTCATCAAAATTGACGATGGCATTCCGTAAAATGGCGGGAACGTAGCAGAGAGAATCTGCGCTGACATCACTGGGCAGAAAGTACTCAGCGGTGCCTTCCGGCAGCTTTGGCTTGATCGTATTGCGATCTGCGGCGGGTGCGGAAGTGGCTCCAGGTGGTAGGAAACCGTCATCTTCACCCGCAGCAGCGACTTTTTTGGCTGGGCGGATCGGATCCATCAAACGCTTGATTTGATCCTTGGCCAGCGGGCCACTGAGGTAGCTCATAATCCATCGGACATGGAAGATGGCGGGGCCGTCTTCATGCACGTTGTTCATCAGGAAGACACGATTGCCGAGACCCGAGATGGCGACCTCCATTTCCCTGCGGTCAAACTTACCGCCACTGCCACTGACAGCGCCTTCGAGCCCGTCTAGGAGACGAGCTTTGTCACGTTCGGTTTGCAGACGCCCGATCCACCATGTGCCGATGTTAGCCAGCGCTTTGTAATCAAGGTCCACAGGATTCTGTGTGGCGAGGAGGATGCCGAGACCAAAGGCACGGGCCTGCTTGAGCAGGATCATCATCGGCTTCTTCGACGGCGGCATCGCTGTCGGTGGTAGATAGCCGTAGATTTCGTCCATGTAAAACATGGCGCGGAGAGATGTGGTGCCTTGTTGAGTTCGCATCCAGCCTAACAATTGGTTCATCAGGAGAGAGACGAAAAACATGCGCTCGCTATCATTGAGATGGGCGATGTTAAAGATGGTGATGCGCGGCTTACCCTCAGCGGTGTAATACATGCGTTGGATATTCAGCGGCTCACCTTCAAGCCATGAGGCAAAACCTGGGGAGGCGATGAGGTTGTTCATCTTCATCGCCAGAGCCGTGCGCTTAGCCTCAGGCATGAAGGTGTCGATATCCACGACACCGACTTTCCGAATCGGTGGCTGTTGGATATGACGAACAAGATTTTCCAGCGAGACGTTTTGGCCCTTTTTCCAGCAGTGAGAGATGATGTTGGAGAGCAGGATGTGCTCGGGTGACTGCACTGGATCAGCCTCAATGTCCATGAGGCCGAGCATGGAGGAAACCGTGCTTTCGATCCGATCTCCGAGAGTCTCGGCATCGTCCATCACCTCAGACGGTGGGCAATCGAGCGAGCTAAGTATGGAAACCGGCAGACCTGCATTGCTGCCTGGTGTGTAGATGGCCATGTCCACTGTTTCACGCAGCTTTTTGATGCGATCAGCGCTTTGCCCCCAGTCGCCGAGCCCCTTTTTCCAAAGGTCTGACTGCTGAGTGGCGAATTCGTCCACACTGATGGCTTTACGGCGGGCATCGTCTGTATTGACCCATGGTTTGAACTCCTCAGGACTTAGATTGGGGAAGGTGAGCAGCGCATTGCCGATGTCACCCTTCGGATCGATGGCGATGAGTGGAATACCGTCCATGGCCGCCTCTTCTAACAAGGCGAGGCAAAGGCCCGTCTTACCGGAACCCGTCATACCAAGCACCACCCCATGCGTGACCAAGTCCTTTGAGTCATACATGATGAGGTCTTCCTGGAGTTCTTTTTTCTCCAGGTCATAACCGCGTCCGAGGTAAAAGGCACCAAGCTTTTCGTATTGGTCTGGGGTGATGGTCATAAGGGCGAACGGGTGAGTTGCGTTTGAGAGAGTGAGATTACTTCAGCTCTTTAATCCTTAGATTGCGGAACTTATAAGTGGCACCTTTTTCGCCGTGATGCTGGATGGCGATGACGCCGCTGGCATCAGTGCTGTCTTCGACTTCCGTGGTGACCATACCATTGACTTCGATCTTCAATTTGTTGCCCTTGCAGGTGATGCGGTAGGTGTTCCAGTCATTGCGCTTGAAGGCGTCTCCAGCCCGGGCACGGAAGGCGTCTTCGCTCTCTTTATTGCCTTTGATCGGACTGATGAACCACATGCGGCGGCCTTCGTCATAGAGACCACCGGACCACTTGCGCTTGGCGTCGCCATCGACTTCCGCTTGATAGCCAAAGACTTTATTGGGTTGAACATGAGCGCGGAACATGAAGCCGCTGTTGGCTTGGCCTTCCGGGAGTAAGATATCGCCCTCAAAGATGAAGTCGCTGTAGGTCTTCTCAGTCACGACGAAGAATTTCTTCTCACCTGTGAGATGCACCTCACCATTCACGACTTCGATCTTACCCCAGTCATAGGCATTTTTCCAGCCAGTCATGGTTTTGCCATCAAAGAGCGGTGTGAAGCCATCATCAGCTGCAGAGGCTGGCAGGATGGAAAGAATAAGGAGGGCGGATAGGAGGCGATGGAGTTTCATTTGGGTGAGCGAGTATGAACGAAAGCGGCGCGGTGCCAATAGGGAATTGCTATAACTCATCATCCGATATCTCAGCAAAAACGTCTCGTGAAGGTCTTGGGCGACCTTCGCGCAGAGCTTTGGCGTCTTCGACGTCCTCTGCCAGCAGGCGGTCACTTTGAATCAGAGCTGGGGGCAGGGGAGAAAGAAGTGCATCAATGATCGTCGGCTGGTCGCGCGCGTCTCGCATGATATTTCCAGGGTGCAAATCGCTCAAAACCCAGGCCTGATCATGCTCCCAGAGGATCCACACGACACGGCGAAAACGTGCACGGCAGGGAACGGCACGGATGCGTTCCAAGGCTATGAGACGATCTTCCTCTAAATTTTTATACGGATAGGCCAAGGGCTGCTTCACCACCAGATAGTCACCTTGGTCATCAATGCCGACGAGTTCTGTAGGATGGGCACCCGCGTCGTGCAGGACGATGAGTTTCTCCATGGTCTCGATCAGCACGGCGTCGCGCACGGTCATTTCAAAGCCTTGATCGTCAGGGTATCGGTCAATCTCAAAAGTCTTTCCCAAGCCACCGCTGGAATGAAGAGGAAAGAGCTTATAAACCACCTGCCAGTCACCATCGGCAAAAGGGCTGGCTTCAGCGCCTGTTTTCAGGGGCTGCATGTACTCGGAGATTAAATGATCGTCAGGATCTCTGCCGAGACCCAGGCCATCGAGCCGAATTAGGGGGACTCCCCACTCTCGGGACCTTTTGGCAACAAGGGCTGCCCAAACATCAGGCGTAAACGATTGCCGGGATGGAGCTTGTCGAGCTGCTTCCTGGATTCCTTTCGCTCGCTGTCGGTTAAGGGCAGAGCAAGCTGCGCGATCTCCTTCTGAGACGAGGGCCGTCGCGATGGCTGTCTCGCGCCCTGTCCTGAAGTCGAAGTTGGATTGAGTGCTGGCGTTTCCATTCACTAGAAGAGTCAAAGAGAGTCGGCGAGTATCCCGCAACGATCAACGGTAGATGCCAAAATCTTGTTCACAATCGACTGTGAAAAACAAAAATCGGCGAATTTAGACTTCAGCGTTATGCCTAGCGCTACTTCTATGACAACCAACGAAATCCCTGTCTCTAAAAGGCCTAACCGCTTTGTGCGAGTCTGGCGGAGCATCGGCGGTAGGTCGCTGACGCTGAGTCTGCTTATTCATGCAGGTATGCTGATGGTGGCTGGCTTTGTTGTGTTTGTGACTCAGCTTCCAGAGAAGCAGGTGGATTTTTTGCCTGGCGGTGGCACGCAAGCAGGGGCGGTTGCCAGCACGGAGTTAGCCCACAAAGTTCAGGAAAAGAAACGTAAATCGATCAGCAAGTCGATCCCGATGAAGAAGCTGGTTTCGACGAGCCTCCATACGGAGATATCGCTTCCGGATGCTCCTTTGGATGCGCTAGACGTGCCAGATGTCTCCAGCTTAATTGGGGGAGGATCCATCAGCGGCGGTTTTGGTAAAGCTGGATCGGGTGGTGGTTTTAGCACAGGCTCTGGCATGGGCGGGATGTCTGGCATCACGTTCAAGCCGCTGATGATGTTTGGAATCGAGCTGAAAGACACGCGCAAAATGGCTGTAGTCATGGACGTCTCTCGGTCGATGACCAAGTATCTGCCCGTTGTGGCCAAAGAGCTGGATAAGGTCGCGCGAGGCAGTCCCCTGGTGCTTTATTTTGGATGTGGACTGAAGTCGCCCCCCAAAGGCTTGGAGGACAAGGTGCGGAAGGTCAGCGACGAGCGCTTCAACAAGTTCTGGCAATACTGGGAAGGGAAAGGCGATATGAAGGCACTGCGGGTCGATTACCCGAAGCTTAAAAACCGCAAACAAAAGCGGAGTGACCATGAAAAGTTGAAATACTGAAACCATGAGCAATCAGTGATTTCTGAGTTCGACATTTGGCCTTCTGTATCCCTCATTCAGCGCCATGACCTTTTCCTCACCTACTGCTATTTGGTGCCTGCTTGGCATCCCTGTGGTGTTGGCCATTCATTTTTTACAAAGGCGTAGTCAGCGTGAGGTGATCACGACACTTTTCCTGCTCCAGCAATTGCGCCGAGAATCAGAGACGGGGAATCGGATAGAGAGGCTCAGGCCTTCCATTCCGCTTTGGTTACAGCTCCTGATGGTGCTGCTTTTGACGTGGCTGCTGGCGGGTCCGCGCTGGATGAAAAAAGAAGTCGTGCAGCGCATGGCGATTGTCATGGATAGCTCGGCTTCGATGCAGGCGTTTCGCCCAGAAGCTGAATCGGCTTTGAAGTTGGCTTTAGGGACTTTGGCGGGACCTTTACAGCGGGCTGAGTTGACGCTGCTTTCTTCTGATCCTGCTGAGCCGACCTTGTATCATGGGAGCTCTGCGCTGGAGTTGCAGGCTGGTTTAAAGGCCTGGCAGCCCTTGCTTGGGGTGCATGATTTCACGTCAAGTCTGCGCTCGGCACGGCGGTTGGTGGGGGAGACGGGCAGCGTGCTTTTCATCAGTGATCATGTATCGGAATCGAAGCTGCCGTTTGAGGCTGCTTTGTTATCGGTGGGAAGCGACAAGGCCAATGTCGGTTGGGCCGGCGTGACGGTGGAGGAAAAAGACGGTCAGACCATCTGGCGTGCGCTGCTCTGCAATCACAGTCGCACGACACAGGATCGGGAATGGCGGGCAGGTAGCGGAGATAAGTTCTCAGGCTGGACAAAGCTCACTCTGGCGGTGGGAGAGACACGCACTTTATCGGGTCCTTTTTTAGAAGGGGCAGCGGAAAAGGGGCTGATGCTGCAACTGACGCCCGATGCGTTTACTTTGGATGATCAATTGCCAGTTTTGCTGCCTAAGCCGAAGGTGCTAGGGCTGCAATTGCCAAATGGTCAAAAGGATGGCGCAGAGGAGGTGCGCGAGCTGTTTGAAAAGTTTGAGCATATCCAAACGATGGCAGCGAGTGAGGCAGATCTGCGCGTGATTGTGTGGCCGCCGAGCACGGCACTTGGTGGTGATGAAAATGCCTGTGTGTTTTCCTCTCCCAGTAAAGTCGAGCGCGTGGCCTTGCTGCGTGGAGCCATTGTCGGTGAGGCGCATTCTTTGATTGATGGGCTCAATTGGCAATCACTGCTCGTCCATGATGGCATGGTGGTCCCGCGTGATGAGCGGGATCGCGTACTGCTTTGGCAGGGAGAGCGCCCTTTGATTAGTCTGCGTCGGACAGAGTTGGGGGCACAGCAGCTTTTTTGTCACTTTGACCTGATTAGTAGTAATGCTCGAAAACTTCCAGCGTTGGCGGTTTTGCTGCATCGCTTTCTGGAGCAAAGGCGGCAGGAAAAGGTGGCGTTCGAAGCGGAGAATTTTGATGTTCGACAGCGTCTGATCGTGGCTCATCACGCAGGTGAAAAGGCTGCGCCATTGACCATCATCACACAGACTCCAATGAGCCGCGTGGAAGTGCCACTGGCTCAGGCGCATCTACTGCGGGCCCCGTCGCAGCCAGGTTTCTTTGAGGTGGAGCAAGCGGGAACGCTATTGCTGCGAGGCAGCGCCCACTTTGCCGATACCCGTGAGGCGGATTTCAAAATGGCGAAGTCATTTCAAGATTTAGCCAGCCTGAAAACAGCGCAAGCAGACACGGTTATGGAGTCTGATCCACGCTGGCGTCTGTGGTTACTTGTCTTACTAGCGGCTCTGCTGGCCAGCTGGTGGTGGGGCCGGGTAGCTACGCCCGATCTGCGGCCCACGGAAGTCTCACGTCCAGCGTGAGATCCGGCTGTCGAGCTGGAAAACTTGGCCGCTGATGGCTGGCAGCGTGTGTAGAAAGGCGATGAAGCGTGCCGTGTCTTGTGGGGTGGTTAATTCCCCAAGAGTGTGGCTGTTTAGGATGCGCTGGTGCTGGGCTTCGTCATTGAGGAGATGACGCGTCATCTTCGTGTCGAGAAAGCCTGGCAGGATCACATTGGCGCGGATGCCGCGCGGGCCATATTCAGCGGCTAGACTCTGCGTGAGGGCGATGAGACCTGCTTTGGCGGCAGCATAGTTCGCTTGGCCTGTTGGGCCGCAGAGCGCGCTGTAGGAGCCGATCTGGATCAGGTGACCTTGCCGCTGTTTGATCATGATTTTCAAAGCTGCCTGGGAGCATAGAAAGGCACCTTTAAGATGCACGTTGAGAACGTCGCTGAAGTCGGTCTCGGACATCTTTAGCAGAAGAGAATCGCGAGTGATGCCTGCATTGTGAATGAGTAAATCCAGCTGACCCAAGGCACCGATAACACGCTGCACTTGGGCTTTATCCGTGACGTCCAATTCCTGTCGCGAGGGTGCATGGACAATCCAGCCCTGGCTTTCGAGTTCGGCGCGTATGGCCTGCGCGAGATCGCCTGATCCGCCAGTGATGAGTGCCACGGGCTTCATGCCGTTATTTGGCAGGGAAGAGAATATTTCCAAACAGCAGCCAAGCGAGCAGAAGCGTCCAAAGGATGTTCACAAATTGACCGCCAAGGAAGGCGAGTGCTGGGCGGCCCCCGCCGAGTTTGAAAAGGTCACTGAGTCTGGTTTCCAGACCGATGCAGACAAAGGCGGCGGCGAACCAAATTTCACGCAGGCTTTTCAGGGGCTTTTCCACCGCTTTGACCGTCTCTGGTGTGAGCAGGAATGAAAATACAAGTGAGGTGGCGATGAAGCCGATAACAAACTTCGGGAAGCGCTCCCAGATGATTCCAGCGCTAGGACGCGGGGCATTTGGATTGCTGTCGCGTTCACGCAGAGTCCACCAGATGGAGATAAAAAAGGCGGCGATACCGATAAGCACATTTTGAGAGAGTTTGACTACTGCGCCAGTTTTTGAGGCGATCTCGCCGACCATCTCGGTCGCTGCTAAGACCGAACCGCTGGTATCCAATGTGCCGCCGAGCCATGCACCCGCCACGGCTTCATTCAGGCCCATCCATTTGACCAGCCAGGGCATGAGGATCATCATGGGCACGGCGCAGAGAAGGACCACGGAGGTGACATAAGAAAGCTTCTTTTTATCCCCTTGAATAGCACCACAGGCAGCGATGGCAGCAGACACACCGCAAATCGAAACAGCGGTGGAAAGCATGACGCCGAACTCGTCGTCTACTTTCAGCCAGCGGGCTAAGCGGAAGGTGATGTGCCAGATGACGGGGATGACTAGAGCCGCCTGAATCAGGCCAGGTAGGCCTGCTTTCATGAGTTCAGGGAAGAGGATGTTGGCTCCTAGAATGACGATGCCGATCTTGATGAAAAACTCAGTGCGCACGGCCGACATCAGCCAGCCGGGCGTGGGAAGCAGGTGGCTCCAGAGTAATCCCAGGCCTAGGGCAAAGACAACATACTCCAGTCCCAGCGCCTTCACTTGGGCATTCGCCGCCATCGTTTGTGCCAGCCAAGCTAAAGCAAAAACGACGCAGGCTCCGCCTAAAAAGGCGATCACGCGTTTGCCGAGGGAGGCGAAGAGGATGACGCCAGCCAATAAAATGAGCAGGCCTGAGGTCCCGCCCATGGCGAGCAGATTTTCACTGGAAAAGACTTGGCTGATGTCCGCGGCACTGGTCCAAGTGAGGCTTGGCAGCTTGAATTTCCAGCCATAAACCACGGCTGCGATGAGTGGCGCGGCCGCGATCACTGCTAGCCAGTCTTCATTTTGCCACCAGGAAAGTCGGGTCGAGGAAGGGGCAGGTGTGGGAGTAGAGTCGGACATAGAATTGAAAAAGGCAGGAATAAACGAGGCGCGGGGTTGTGTTTACTCATTCTTTCGTCATTCGTGCGTCTGTCATCCGTCATTTTCATTTCCCATGCTTTCCGTTCCCGAACAACTCGACATCCTCAAACGCGGCACCGTCACCATTCACAGTGAGAAAGAACTCACCGAAAAGTTGGCTCGTGGGAAGCCTCTCCGCATCAAGCTGGGCGTCGATCCGACCTCCCCAGATATCCATCTAGGCCACGCGGTTGGTTTACGGAAGCTGAGGCAGTTTCAAGAGCTGGGTCATCACATCGTGCTAATCATTGGTGATTTCACCGCTATGATCGGAGATCCGAGTGGTCGCTCCACCACACGCCCTGCTCTAACTTATGAGGACGTGCTGGCCAATGCTAAGACTTACACGGAGCAGGCTTTCTTGGTTCTGGACCGGGAGAAGACTGAGGTCGTATTTAATGGTTCTTGGTTCAAAGAGATGCCGTTCATGGAAGTGATTCGGCTGAATGCCCGAGTGACCCTTCAGCAAATGCTTCAGCGTGAGGACTTCAAAAATCGCGTGGCCAATGGCACCGAGGTCCGTTTGCATGAGCTTCAATATCCCATCATGCAAGGCTGGGACAGCGTGGTGGTGCGCAGTGATGTGGAGATCGGTGGCAGTGATCAGCTATTTAACATCCTCGTCGGACGTGACCTGCAAAAAGAGGAAGGCATGGAGCCGCAAGTCTGCATGACCCTGCCTTTGCTGGAGGGTTTGGATGGTGTGAAAAAGATGTCCAAGTCTCTTGGTAATTATGTCGGTCTCACGGATGCGCCAAAGGAGATGTTTGGGAAACTCATGAGCATTCCTGATGAACTCATGGCCAAGTACTACCTATTAGTGCTAGGCGAGGTGCTGGATACAACCATGCATCCCATGGAAGCCAAGAAGCAGCTCGCTGCCAAATGTGTCATCACCTATCACAGTGAAGCTGCCGCCCAGGATTGCCGTGAAGATTGGGATCTGCGTTTCAGTAAGCGTGACTTAGCTAATGTAGAACTTCCTCTATTCACCGTGAGTGATCGCCGCGACGTCCTAGGTGTCGTCCAGCACGCCTACCTCTCCGTCTTTGATCAAACCCTGTCCGGCGGCGATATCCGCCGCCTCATCCAAGGCGGCAGCATCCAACTAAATGGTGAAAAACTCACCGACCCCAAAGCCGAACCCGCCTGGGGGGTTGGAGCGGTTCTGAAGCTGGATAAGAAGCGCAGCGTGAGGTTGGGGTAATAGATTACGAATGGGATTGCCCTTGACTATGCGATTCTCTTGCAATGTCCATCCTTTAGCAACTGTACCCTAGATTCTCAGGAATGCCTCTAAACGCTTGAAATTAGGCTCGTTCGCTAGAATGAAAAGTCTGAGAGGTTTGAGAGACTCAATGTGATTGCGCATTCGTGCAGACATTGAAATTGGGCTCTTGTGACTGTTTAGATAAGCTTAATCTTAAGTTGAAAAATTAGTTTTTTAGGGGCGTGTGCCAATTGTCTAGCTTAAATTGAGTGGCAGATATGTTCTCAAAACGGACTCATTTTATAATCACTTAAGATTTATCTTTTTTTTAGCCGCTGGATAACACACAATGATGACATCCTTTTTAAAATGGTGACTTCTCAAATGAAACTAATAACTGACTCTCCACATTTATTGAAATGCTTGTTTGTAAGCGCTTGTTTATTGGTTTTCATCAATAATGCCTCCGCACAGGGGTTAGACCCCAGCTATGATGAAGAATTAAGTTATCCGCCTTATAGCTTAGGTCTCCAAGCAGATGGTAAGTTGGTGACTGGTCACGGTTATTCCTCGTCTTTTGACACCACTGCGATGTTTCGCTTTAATGAAAACGGATCCGCTGACTCGTCTTTCAGTTTCTCAGGTAATGCCCTTCTTGTGAGTAATTTATCGGGTTCATTGTTTAAATACACTGGAGTGAGGTCGGTTAGTTGTTTTTTAGATGGGAGCGTAGCGCTCTCAGGTCACTTTGACAGTGTTCTAAGAAATGGCACCTCTTACAGTGTTTCAAAGATTTTGAAGGTTAATGAGTTAGGAAATTTCGTTGCCTATAATGCTCCGTTATCCTGTTGGGATCTCGGAACTAGATTCTTTAATAGAGAGGCACCTTTTCTTGTCTCATTATCAAATAATGAAGCCTATATATATGGTGAGTTTAACGGGCTCGGCACGACTGATAAGCGTGCTGGAATAGCCAGACTAACTACATCAGGTGCTTTGGTCTCCAGTTTTCTACCAAAGACTGGCTTCTATACCATATCTAACTTTTCAAATACCTTTTATCATGATGTTCGCTGTGTCTTCCCGCAGGCTGATGGAAAATTGATAGTGGCCGGGGATTTTGAAAGTTATGACAAAAATACAGATAAAAAGCATTTGGTTCGCATCACTGCCACTGGAGTTCTTGATAATACGTTTAATCCATCCCCGAATAATAGTTGCGAGGTAATTGCAGCCCAGGCTGACGGTAAATATTTGGTGGCGGGGGACTTTAATTCTATCGGAGGTGCCGCAGGACTCAGCGGTATTGCCAGGCTGCATAATAATGGCATCTGGGATAGTAGCTTCGTTGCCAGCGTGAATGGTAGAATTTACAGCATGCAATGCCGAGTCGATGGCAAAATTGTTATTGCTGGCTCGTTCTCACAAGTAAACAGCGCTAATCGTATCGGTTATGCGGTACTAAATAATAATGGAACTTTGGCAGACGATTATTCTTCTCTAAGTGCCAGTTCTGCAGTTTATGGAATTGCACTTCAAAATGACGGGAAAATAGTGCTTGGTGGTCCATTTGCGGCAATAGGCAGTGCCTCCAGAGAGTATCTTGCTCGGCTCACACCGGGTGTTCCAGCTGTAAACACTCTTACGGCTGACGATAACGGCTCCTTGATCGAGTGGACACGAAGTGGGTCGGCTCCTGAAATTGAAAATGCGGAATTCCGGATGCGCCTTCCTCCGGCAACGACATTCTCTACGCTTCTGGGTAATGGCACTCGGACTGCAACTGGATGGAAGTTAGACAAGCTGAAGTTACCTGGGAATAAGACTTTTGATATTCAAGCCAAGGGTCTTAGCCGAGGTGGTTTGTACAATAGTTCCACCAGTGTGATGAGCACTACTTTGACTGGACTATTCAGACCGCTGCCTGTGATTACCTCAACGCCATTGGTGCCGCAGACGGTCGTTGTAGGAGATACAGGAATTACTTTCGCCATCACGGCCACAAGTGCGGCGTCGATCACGTATCAGTGGAAAAGAAACAACGTGGCCATTCCTGGGGCGACAAGCCCTAGCTACACGATTCCTAGAGGCGTCACGACGGCTCAAGCTGGCACTTACACCTGCACGGTGACAAGCACCGCAGGCTCTGTTACGACAAGTCCGGGTGCTCTGTTGACGGTGGTGACTCCGATTACCATCACCAAGCAGCCTGTTTTCCAGGCGGTCCTGCCAGGTAAACCAGCATCCTTTGCGGTAACGGTGACGGGAACAAGTCCGCAGTATCAGTGGTTTAAGGGATCTTTGGCCTCTCCAATTACTATTGGGACGAATGTGCCAACTTTTAAGATTCCTACCATCGTGACTGGGGATGAAAATGATTACTGGGTAGAGATCACAAACTTTGCCGGCATGGTGCGAAGTGATTTGGTGAAGCTTTATGAAGTGACTGCTGGGGCAACAGTGACCACCCCACCGACTCATGCTATTTTTGCGATGAATAGCGCAGCTACTTTGACTGCTTCCGTCGCTTCTGAGTCGCCACCGGTGAATCAGTGGTTGAAGAATAAAGCTCCTGTCAAAGGTGCCACAAGCGTGCCTTTAGTTATTCCTTCAATCAAGCTGACAGATGCTGGGAAGTACGCGATTAAGACGACTAACCCAGCGGGGAGTCAAACTAGCACGCTAGATGCTGAAGTCGCCGTTGTTGATCAAGCTTCAACCAAGCATTTTGTCATTGCTCAAAATGGCACTGTGTCCGTGACGGCCATCGCTGCTGGGAATAATCTCACTTACAAGTGGAAGAAAGTCGGCGGAGCTTACACGAGTGATACCCTGCCCGGTGTAACCCCCTCCGTGGCTGGCAGTTTAACAAAAACACTGACGATCAAAGGTCTGCAAACCACGGATACGGCGGAATATACCTGTGAGGTTTCGGCTCCGGGTGGCATGTTAGAATCAGCGGTGCAGAAAGTCTCGGTTACGACGGGGCCTCCGGTGATCACGGATCCATTGGTGTTACCGATTGGCATGGTCGGTGATTGGTATGATTACACGGTGCCTGTAAATGGTCCGGCTGAGATAACGCCCAACAAGTTTGAAGCGAAAGGATTGCCCGCAGGATTAAAAATAGATGCCTTCTCGGGTCGAATCACGGGACGGCCCAGCTTGGCTAAGTCAGTGGTGGTTATTTATCCTGTAACGATTACCGCCTCAAATGGATCGGGTAAGGCATTGCTGAGTGCCACAGCCAATCTTGAAGTCAGGCCGATCACTGGAGTTGGTGCTTTGGTGGGGACCTACATTGGAGTGATTCAATCCAGCGCCCTGGATACGGCTTTCCATGACGGTGGGCGTATCGATCTGACGACTACAACTGGCGGGGCCTACAGTGGCAAGCTGACCCTTGGCAGTACAAATCTATCTTTCAAAGGTGGAAAGCTCAATGTGGGGGTTTCTGGTGGTGCTGACTTTAACAATCGTAATTCGATCTCGATCCCTCGTCGTGGGTTGCCAACGCTTACGGTTGAGTTTGATCTAAACATCTCGTCGCTCCTGCTGGAAAATGGTCAAATCACTGATGGCACGACAACGTCAAACTTTAGCGGATGGAAGAACCAATGGTCTGCGACTAACAAAGCGCTGCTTTACAGAGGTTACTACACCATGGCTCTGGAAGTCCCTGCGGCAGTTCCTGGTGATCTGAGCTACCCACTTGGGGACGGCTATGCGGCCTTCACGGTGGCGGACCTTGGCACTTTGACGGTGGCGGGCAGGCTGGCAGATGGTACGTCCTTCACCACGAGCACGGGCTTTGTCGGACCAACTGGGCAGGTCGCTGTGTATAACGGTCTTTATGCTGCGACGGGTGGCTCTCTTTGGAGTGATGGTGTGACCATTACCTCTGCGGGAATTGCGCCAGGCTATCTGGAAAGCACTGTGAGTGGTTCATTGAAGTGGACCAAGCGTATTCAAACCAAAGGGTTTACTTACATTGATGGGTTTGGGCCATTGAATCTGAATGCCACTGGGGCACGCTATGCCACAACTTCGGCAGCAGGTATCAATGTTCTAGGCCTTGATGTTTTAAGCGATGACGTGCAATTGACATACTCCGGTGCCAATGTTGAGGCTGAGCCTGAAAATCCAAGCATTGCCGTGCGGTTGACGGATCGAAATGCCTTTGTAGTCCCTACCTTTGCCAGTGGAACCAATCCAGCGACAACGGCTATTTCGATCGCGGCTTCAACCGGTATTCTAACGACATCCTTCGTTGTCACTGAAGACACGGACCCTGGCTCAGGTGTTAAAATCGTCCGACGCACCGCGAAAGGCGCGGGAATCGTCGTTAGAAACATTGTGACTGGGGGCGGTGTTGGCTATGGTCATTTCACCCTGCTGCAATCTCCTGGTAGCGCCACATCACAGGTCCTTTCGGGTCGCCTTCGTGCCACGGATGCCACGCCTTAAGCTGCGCTGTTTAAGCGATCAATTCCTGGATCAGGCGTCCGCCATTGACGATGTCGATGGGGCGGACGCCCTCTAGGACGAGGCGTTTGGAGGCATTGATGCCGAGTAGGCGATACATGGTCCGTGCTAGGTCCTCTGGGCCGACGGGGTTTTCATCAGGCTCGGCTCCCAGGGCATCTGATTTGCCATAGACAAAGCCTTTTTTCACGCCGCCTCCGGCCATGGCTACGGAAAAGACACGTGGGTAGTGATCGCGGCCATTGGTGGAGTTGATCTTGGGGGTGCGTCCGAACTCGGAGCTGACGAGGACGAGCGTGCTGTCGAGCATGCCGCGCTCATCGAGATCTCGGATGAGTCTGGCAAAGGCCATGTCAAACTGTGGAGCCTGACTTTCAAAGGAACCTTTGATGTTGGAGTGATGATCCCAACTGCCATAGTTGACGGAAACCATGCGGGTGCCGGCCTCTGAGGTGGACCCCGTTCTTCGGCCAGGATTGCGTGAAATTAAGTTATAGCGTTCACAGCTTGAGGTGATGTTTGTTTCGGTTATCAGAGGAGGCATCGCAAGGTCTTTGTTCCGCAATT
>JAIXZA010000106.1 GCA_027489965.1 Verrucomicrobiaceae bacterium | reverse complement strand
GGCTGAGTTACATCTTGTTTCGATATCTGCCGACATGCTAGTCATGCGCCGCATGAGTGGTGAACTCGCGAGATACAATATCCACAATCGCAAATGACTACGACGTCTAACAAGATGCCGAACAAAACGGATGCAGGCAACGGCTCGAAGGCTATCTGTCGTGCCAGCAACGTCTCGCGCTCGCCGTCGCCTGATCCGAGAAGTTCGGCCAACCAACAGAGTCACCCCATGCCGTCGAAAGTGTATCACCCTACCACGCAGCACACGAGGGCCTTCCTAAAGTCTGCGTGGGCAGCGAGGTCTGGTCTGACTCCAGACGAGCGAAGAGGGTTCGCTCAGTTCTTTTACCTGACACTTTGCGCACACCTCGAAGAGACATTAGTTGCTGTTCTTCGCAAGCGCTGTCGTTACATGAGACACCTCACGAAGTGGGAGGATCTGCCGGAGATTGAGGAGGAAATTGATGGTGTGAAGGCCACCACGAGTGCCGAGCCTATCTGGAAGTCGATTCTGGGGTTAGTCGGTTGGGTTGATTCGCAGACCGATTCAGCACCTTTAGCTCGCTTACTGGAACTTTATGCTATCGTGTTCAACCAACAGATTCGCGAGGACATTGGAGCCGACCTTGCAGCGGATTTGGGGGCACTAGCTGCCCTGCGTAACATGTTTGCCCATGGTCGAGACTTTTTCTGGGAGTTCGAGGACATTTTTGCGAAAGACCAGTTCGCTACGTTGGACTCCAACCCCATTCAGAAGGCACTTCTGCGATTACATGCGGCCAAGATCATTCCCGACTTGAAGATCACAGGCCACAATAGACTTACATATGAGGAGAGGCTTCATTCCGACGAGGCACTGTTGTATTTTCTCGGATCAGCTGATCAGATAGCCGAGCGACTTCTAGCTTCGAGATCGTTCACTCCTCACGACTGCTTTCATCGCCTTCCTCGACTGCCCGAACTGATTCCATGACAGCTAGTCCACTCACCACAACCAAAGCCGAACGGACATGGTTATCATTGCGCGAAGCCGCGATGATAACGGTTGTTGAACGATTCGCGGTCGTGTGGCCCAAGACTTAGGCCGTGGGGAAAGCTTTTCCCCGATTCTTCGAGGGCGTTTGATCAATTCGCGCGGTGTTTCGGCTTTTCGATCTCGGCGGCGAGGCCTTGGGGCGAATTTGATTCTTCGTGAGCTGTCTCGTGTTGTGTGTTCGGACGTTTTGTTCCTGCTGTGACGACCTCTGATGGCTCAGCTGGCGCTTTTTCTCACGACGCGAGAAAAAATGCCTGGCAGATAATCTTCCCGTCCTCCAAAGCAGATCCCGTCACCGGCATTCTTAACAACGCCAACCTCTGGGCCAGCGAAACCATGGGCACCCCCAAATACCCCCAGGAGCTGCTCCTGCGTGTCATCAACCTGAGCCTAGAAACCAAGAAGATCATGGACGGACTGCCAAAACTGGACATTTGATTCATAACCTTCAAAAAACCAACCACACCATGGGACTCATCAACGCATTATTCGGCACAGCTTCACAGATCCAACCAAGCGAGCTTCAGGAAGAGTTTGGTCCGATTCTTATTCAAGGCGAGGAGATCACTGGAGCCTTCAAGATCGTGAGAGACTTGGTCGTCTTCACTCAAAGCCGCCTCATTCTTGCTGACAAGCAGGGGATTACTGGCAAGAAGGTTTGTTATCACTCGATCCCCTACAAAAACATCACGCAGTTCTCGGTTGAAACAGCCGGTCATTTCGACATGGACGCTGAACTGTTAATCTGGGTATCGGGCGCGCCGCAGCCCATTAAGAAGGAGTTCCGTCGTGGAACCGACATCAAAGGCGTGCAGCAAATGCTGGCTCACTACATTTTAGCCCGTTGAAAATCGTTAACCTAAAAACACGAATGGCTGACCGCCAATTTGCATCCGTCATTGATTCCACAAGGCTTTTCGCCTCTCCGGCGGTGTGACCCATAATCCCCTTTTTTTTGTCCTCATTGTTTCTGTCAGTTCTCCGAAACCACACCTCCGCCTGATCCCTGAGTCATTATCCCTGAACACTGACAGAAAGAAAGTGGACAAAAAAAATAGAACCGCTGAAGAGTTGCTCTGCCTCATAAAGCTGAGGTTTGAGCGAATAGGTTTTCTCTGCGGTTATCCAATCTCTTGCGGTGCTGAATCAGGCTATTTCTGCCCAACATCTTTTTGCCTGTCTTCTGAGAAGAATGAAACATCGCCATGCACTTTTAAGACAAAAAAATGGCGGGCAAAAACATGAGATACCCAATCCAACAAAGCCATCTGTGCACCGCAGAGATTGGAAGACCGCAGAGATGAGTTCACGGCCTTGGGCTCTTGGGGTAAAGTTCCCTATTTTTTGTCACACATCTTTTGCCGAAAAGGTTTCCGTTAGGTGCTGACCCAATCCGCTGTTGGCAGCGAATGGGTGTGGCTATCGATGAGGCTAACCGCAGGCCTGCTGATCCTTGCTTCAACCGCAAAGCATGCTGCGCCAAACTTTAGCTTTCGATATTCCTTGTTGGATCTTGGGCTTTCTCTGCGGTTATCCTAACTCTGGCGGTGTAGAATCAGGCTATTTCTGCCCAACATCTTTTTGCCTGTCTTCTGAGAAGAATGGAACATGGCAATGCACTTTTAAGACAAAAAATGGCGGGCAAAAACATGAGATACCCAATCCAACAAAGCCATCTGTGCACCGCAGAGATTGGAAGACCGCAGAGATGAGTATAAGGCTTTGGGCTCTTGGGTTAAAGTTCCCTATTTTTTGTCACACATCTTTTTACCGAAAAGGTTTCCGTTAGATGCTGACCCAATCCGCTATTGGCAACGAATAGGTGTGGTTATCGATGAGGCCAACCGCAGGCCTGTTGATCCTTGCTTCAACTGCAAAGCAGGCTGCGCTCCACCGAGACGGAGCCCAGGTTGGGGCTCAGGGAAGGAACTTCGACGTTAATGCGTGCACCAGGGTAGCCTCCCCTGCAGGCGGGCTCGACAACCCTTCGCTAGGATGCGTAAGCCCGTTGGGCTTGGAAGGCATCGCAGCCTTCATGATGAGCGAAACGAGGGTGATTCGAGATGGATTCTCACAAAGCAGCTCGTGATTCCTTTGCAGTCAGCACACCACGCTTTTTTCAATCCAAGACTCAACTAAACTAAAAATGGATTTCTTGATCGTTCGGGATACCGTCATACGCATGGAGACCGTAACCATTTCACCAAAGTTCCAAATCGTTATTCCACAGCGGATAAGAGAGGCCATGGGGCTTCGTTCAGGTGAAAAGGCCCGAATGTTATCTTTCCGTAACCGGATTGAGGTCATACCTGTCCGCGACATTCGATCATTGCGCGGATACTTAAAGGGAATTGATACTTCCTTTGTTCGTGATGGCGGCCGCCTATGAATGTTGTGGATTCCTCTGCGTGGCTCGCCTAGTTTGCAGACGAGCCAACTGCCGATTTTTTCTCTCAAGCAATAGAAGATGCTGAATTGTTGATTGTTCATTCAGTATGCATTTACGAAGTATTTAAGGTTGTTATCCGAGAAAAGGGCGAGGATGATGCTTTCCTGGCAATAGCAGCTATGCAGCAGGGAAAGGTCGTGGATTTAGATGCGGATCTTGCCATTGAGGCTGCAGCTGTTGGAAATGATGAAAAATTGGCTTTCGCTGATTCAATCATTTATACGATTACGCAGAAATATAATGCTATCTTATGGACTCAAGATGCGCATTTCTCGCAAAAGCTACGGGTTCAATACACCGAAAAAAAGAAATCCGCAGGCTAACAATCAAGGCTCTCTGACTGCAAGGAACGAGCCAGCCAAGGTTTCCCGCAGGTTGTGCCGCAGGATCCCCCGACTTTTCTCGCAACGGCCTTGAGTGATGCGCTTTGGTCATTAGTCTGTGGGATGTTCGCCGCACGAGTTCTCTTCTTTTTTATGACTTCCCATTCAATGGCCACAGAGATCATTGCGCATCGTGGGGCTTCGGTGCGGGCACCTGAGAATACGGTGGCGGCTTTTCGTTTGGCCTGGGAGCTGGAGACGGATGCTTGTGAACTGGATCTGCAATTGACCGCTGATGGCGAGATCGCGGTGCTTCATGATAAGGACACGCACCGAACGGCGGCGATCCAAAAGATCGTGGCTGAGACTGCGATGGCCGATCTCAAGAAGTTGGATGTCGGTGCCTGGAAAGACGGCATTTATGGCGGTGAACCGATCCCGACGCTGATGGAGGCTTTGGCGACGTTGCCAGAGGGGAAGCAGCGCTTTTTCCTGGAGATCAAATGCGGTCCTGAGGTGGTGCCTGTTTTAGCACAGCAATTGCAAAGCTGGAAACCACGCGCGTCCCAGCTCTGCATCATCGCTTTCAAGCGCGACGTGGCTCAGGACGCTAAAAAAGCGCTGCCATGGCTGAAGGTGTATCGGTTATCCTCAGAATTAACGAAGAAAAAGCAGCCGGTAGATCTCAATGCTCTCATCGCAGAAACAGTGGCGGATGGGCTAGATGGACTGGACCTTAGCCAGGACTTTCCGTTGGATGAAGAGAGCGTCAAAGCTGTGCGTGCAGCTGGTTTGGAGCTTTATGTCTGGACGGTGAATCGCCCAGAAGTCGCTAGCCGATTTTTACAGTTAGGCGTGGATGGTCTGACCACAGATGATCCGGTGATGCTGCGCCGGGTTCTGGAGAAAAAGTAGAGGTGTTATTCCCAGCGGGCTGGTTGTCCGGTGCTTTCTAGGACGGCATGCCAGAGCTCGCCTTTGCTATCGACTTTGCGTCTGCCGTGGGTGACCATTTCAAGCGGCAGATGCACAAAGGCATTGTGCCAGCGACCGACGAGCATGTGGGTTTTTCCGGCCATGGCAGCGTGAACCACGGATTGTGCTAGGCGGCTGCAATAGACGTTGTCCTGAGGATTGGCGGGCACGCTACGGACGATGTAACTGGGGTCGATGTATTTGAGATTGACCTCCATGCGGCGGGACTTGAAGAAGCTGTTGATCTGATCTTTGAGATACAGGCCAATGTCCCCATAGCGGGCGTTGCCGCTGGCATCGGTACTGCCATCACTTTGGAGGAGATTTTGGCCGGCTCCTTCAGCCACGACGATGACGGCTTGGCCTCGTTTGGCCAAACGATAGCGCAGGGACTCGAGCAGACCCTGGGGGCCTTCCAGAGCGAAGGGGACCTCGGGAATGAGTACGTAGTCCACGTTGCTGCCCGCCAGGGCGGCAAAGCAGGCGATGAAGCCGCTGTCACGTCCCATGAGCTTCAGCAGGCCGACGCCGTTGACGGCTCCGCAGGCTTCTGTGTAGGCGCATTTCACGGCGTTCACGGCCTCGGCAAAAGCGGTCTCGAAACCGAAGCATTTGTCCAGATACATGATGTCGTTATCAATGGTCTTGGGGATGCCGACGACCGCTTTACTGAGTCCACGCTTGGTGACTTCTTCTGCGATGGCTGCTGCTCCGCGCAGGCTGCCATCACCACCGATGACGAAGAGGATGTCCACGCACATGTCTTCAAGTGTGTCCACCATTTCACCGACCGGCTGCTGTCCGCGTGAGCTGCCAAGAATGGTGCCGCCGAAGTTATGGATCTGTGCCACCGATTCAGGGCGCAAAATGAGGGGCGTGTGGCCATAGCGCTGTACGAGGCCCTCGTAGCCGTAGCGGAAGCCGTACACTTTGGTCACGCCGTATTGACGGTGGCATTGATTGACGATGCCACGAATGATGTCGTTCAGACCTGGGCAAAGTCCGCCACAGGTGACAATGCCGACCGTGGTCTTAGCAGGGTCAAAGAAGATGTGTTCACGGGGGCCAGCCTCTTCAAAGGTGATGGCTTCAGAGTCTGTGCTGAGCCCTGCCACCGTATTGGTGTAGAGGATGCGATCTGCATCCGTTTTGAAGGGCACTTCAACGGTGCCAATCTGATGGAGAGGGGAGGGGAACTGACAGGGACCTAAACTAGCAATGGGGACATTTTGCATACGGCGATTCCTTCAGTAGCAGAACAGGTGCCATCTGAAAGGCGCATCTGAAATCTGGCGACTTTGTCATGTTTCGAAAGAATGCAGAATCTTGTTGTTCTTTGGCATGGGCCATGCGGATTGTGACTCATACCTGTATTTCTATGATTCAAAAATCCATGTGCCGGATCGTCCTTCTTATCAGCTGTTTGACACTGACAGTCGATCTTTGTGCTGCGGGAACTGAGGACCTAGCCGCCTCTCTGGTGCCGCCAGCTGTGCCGCCACTGGAGATTCCAGAGGAAAGCTACCCCGGTCTTAGGCTGGCGCGCATTGCCTTTGATCGTGAGTTTGATTCACCGGTCATGTTATCAGCCATCCCTGGAGCGGTAGGGGAAATGGTCGTGGCTATGCAGCGGGGTGAGTTTTCTGCCATCAAGCTAGATGGCTCGGGCGCGCATCGACTGTTTTTGGATTTCCGTGAGCGGATGAAGGGAGTGCTGCTCTTTGAGGAAGGGGTGCACGGCATCGCCTTTCATCCCCAGTATGCCACAAACCGTCTGTTTTATCTCAGTTACTCCCAGAATGAGCCTCGACGCACGGTGATTAGCGAGATGCGCGCTACTGAGGGAGATGTCCCGGTGGCCATGCCTGAGACAGAGCGCATCGTTCTGGAGGTTCAGCAGCCTCTGGCGGATCACTGGGGTGGCCACATTGCCTTTGGACCTGACGGCATGTTGTTCATTGCTTTAGGCGATGGTGGTTTGCGTGATGACCCTTATCGGCTTGCTCAAAATCCCTGGGTCCTGCATGGCAAAATCTTGCGCATCAATGTGGATGCCCGTTCTCCCCACCTAGCCTATGGCATTCCATCCGATAATCCCTTCGTGGCCGAGCAAGCTGTAAGGCATGAGATCTACGCGCTCGGCCTGCGAAACCCCTGGGGCCTAGCCTTTGATGCTAAAACTCATCGACTCTGGTGCGCTGATGTGGGTCAAGATCTCTGGGAAGAGATCAACATCATCCATAAAGGCGCCAACTATGGCTGGAGTGACCGCGAAGGGCCAGCAGCGACTGCTTTCCATCCCAAGCCCTTGCTTCCTCAAACCACCACCGTGGACCCGGTCCATAGCTACACACGCTTACGTGGAGAAGGCATTTGCATTGTCGGTGGACAGCCCTATCGCGGCGCTAAGTTCCCTGATTTGGATGGGGCCTACCTGTTTGCTGACTGGGGCTACGGCCATGTCTGGGCCCTGGAAATGGATGCCGAAGGAGCCCATGCCAAACGCCGCCTGACAATTCACCGTGGCCCCGCCCAGCATAAATTCAACCCCACCCTGATCACCGCCGACACCGATGGCGAGCCCGTCATCCTTTCTCAAGAAGGCGGCCTCTACTATCTGGAGCGCACGACAGAGGATTGATCCGTAGCCGCGCCCGCAAGGGCGTGGTGTCTGGCTGAGGATTGATCGTAGCCGCGCTCGCAAGGGCGTGGCGTCTGGCAGCCCAGGCCCGGAAGATTTTCGCGGCCCAATGATGCAGCCCGATATCCTGGAAACGCCAAGTGAAGGTAAGCCATGCCTCCATGAAGGCATTGCAGCCGCCAGAATGTGAGTCCGCTTTTTTGAAGAAAATTGCCCGTGCTTTTGAGCGCCGGGGTAAGGCCATTGGTAATTTCCGAACGCGTGTCAGCGCAGCCGAGCGATCAAGCGATCTGCTACCCACCATCCATTGCTCTGCATTTCTTTGGCTAATTCAAAGGCATCCAATAGCAGTCCCATTTCTTTGGCCGCTAAAAGCACACCTAGCAGTCCAGTAACTTTCAAACCTAGATGCAGGGCTGCGGCTCTGCCGAGCTGCTCATCCATCAATAGAGCATCCGCTCCGATCTCTTGAGCCAAAGCGATTGCCTCACACTCCCCAGGATCAAGTGTGTCTTTGAGCTGTTGTACAATATCACGGCGCTGAGCAGTCTGGCGAATGATCCAGGCACTCTCTTTCACCATCGCAGCTCCAGCGCGGCCCTTTCCATCGAGAACCAGTTCAGCCCAGACTGCATCTGGCACGATGATGGTGCCATACACCGACCTCAGAAGCTCCAGCCTACCAACACGGCTCAGCGCTATCAGTGGCGATGAGTCAGCAACGATGATCATGCGGTTTTTCTCAGGTCTGCCAGCATGGCGGCATCTTGAAGCATTTGCTGTTCGTCGCCGAAGATGGAAATTTTCCTAGCGCCGAGCACTGGCACGAAATCACCTTTCCGCATTCCTGCAAACTGTGCCGCTTTTCCAACTGAGATGCGCCCTTGTTCGAACAAATGCACTGCCAACTCCAGACGCATTTCTTCCAGAGTCATCCCCGCAGCCACTAGGAGGTCTGCTGGCACTTCAAGGTTCAGTGTCCCATTCATGGAGTTATTCATAGCACACTTGCTCTTTCTTGACTAATCCTCATCAAACTAAAGTGGCTGTTAAAAGGAACAGATGAGGATTCGGGCTAGCAAGAACGGTAACCTTACTTGAAGAACTTTTTGGCTTTCTCGAAGAAGCTTTCTTCCATGGAACTGCTCGGGGTCTCGCCGAAGGATTTGGCGAAGGCTTCCAGGTGAGTTCTCTGCTCGGTGCTGAGTTGGGTGGGGACGGCGATTTGGACGTGAACGTAGAGGTCGCCGTGACGTTCTTCACCGAGGATTTTCATGCCTTTGCCACGTAGGCGGAAGGTGGTGCCGTTTTGAGTGCCTGCGGGGACTTTGAGGTTGGCTTTGCCTTCCAAGGTGGGAACGGTGGTCTCGCCGCCAAGGGTGGCAGTGGAAAAGCTGAGCGGCATCTGGCAGTGGAGGTCATCTCCTTCACGTTCGAAGAGTTCGTGAGCTTTGACCTGAACAACAATGTAGAGATCTCCAGCAGGGCCGCCTTTGGCTCCGTAGTCGCCATTGCCACCGCTGCGGAGGCGTGAGCCATCTTCGATCCCAGCAGGGATTTTCACGCGCAGTTTGGTGCGCTCTTTGGTGCGGCCGGTGCCTGAGCAGGGCTTGCAGGGGTCGCTGATGACTTCGCCGGTGCCCTGGCAGTCGGGGCAATTTTGCTGGATCTGGAAGAAACCTCGGGAGGAGATGACCTGTCCGGCGCCGCCGCAGGTGCGACAGGTTTTTTTCCCGGCTCCACTGGCGGAGCCGCTGCCGGTGCAGGTTTTGCAAACGGCTTGGCGATCATACTCAATCTCGCGCTCAGTGCCGCGTGCGGCCTCTTCAAGTGTGATCTCCATGCCGTAGCGGAGGTCGCTACCACGCTGGGGTCCATCACGACGCTGGCGTCCACCGCTGCCGCCGCCACCGCCGAAGAAGGATTCAAAGACGCCACCGCCACTGCCGCCACCACCGAAGACTTCGCGGAAGATGTCGAAGGGATCATGGAAGCCGCCACCGCCGCCTCCACCACCGCCGCCATTGGCAAAGGCTCCGTGACCATAGCGGTCGTAGGCAGCGCGCTTTTGGTCGTCGCTGAGGATGTCGTAGGCTTCACCGATCTCTTTGAACTTGTCCTCGGCAGTCTTGTCACCGGGGTTTTTATCGGGGTGATGCTTCACCGCGAGCTTGCGGTAAGCTTTCTTCATGTCGTCGGCGGAGACATCGCGCGGGACTCCCAGTACTTCGTAATAATCGCGTTTGTCGGCCATAGGGGGGAGGGATGAGAGATCTTAGATTTGAAATTAAGCGGCCGGTTCGACCATGACTGGTGTGTGTGCGGAGACGATCACGCTGGCTGCGCGCAGGAGGCGTTCTTTCTGTTTGTAGCCTTTGCGGGTAACGCGCAGGATGGTGCCTTCGGGCAGATCGTCGCGGATTTCCTGGGCCATGGCCTCATGGAGATTGGGATCGAAAGGCTTGTTGAGAGCCTCTAGCTCGATGACGCCCATCTCACGTACGAAGTCGGTGATCTGGCGCTGCACCATGCTCATGCCCATGAAGATCATGGATTTTTCGGACTCTTGACGCGCGGCTTCCAGGCCCATGTCAAAGTTATCGATGATGGGGAAAAGGGCGCGCAAAAGGTCGGCGTTGGCGTAAGCGCGAGCTTCTTGGGCTTCACGTGCCGTGCGTTTGCGGAAGTTGTCTAGCTCGGCGGCATTCCTATAGGCCATGTCTTTCCATTGCGCTGCGTCGGCCAGGGCGATTTCGAGCGGATCTAGAGGAGATGCTTCTTCGACGGGGACGGTTTCTGCGGCTGGGATTTCCTCTTCAGGGGTAGGGGAGTCGGTGGGCTGATTCTTGGGGGTAGGATTCGGCTCAGACATGGTGTTCGTGGTGTGGGGGTAAAAAAGAGGGGAAGGGGGGGATGACTATGCTGGTTTTTCAACCGCAATCAAGTGCTCTGAATGCTTGACTGTTTAACTGCCGCTTAGTTCTTCTGCAAGACGACGAGGGTGATGTCATCATGACCGCGTCGGCCATTGAGAAAACGATCCACTTCGCTGACGAGTCCATCGACAACGGCCTGCGGGCCCTGGCCGGCAAGGCTGGAAAGGGTGGCGTGAATGCGCTCTTCACCAAATTCTAGGCCTTTGGTGTCTAGGGCTTCATTGACGCCGTCAGTATAAAGAAGCAGGCAGTCGCCAACATCTAACTGGAAGGTCAGGTCCTTCGTGACGCGCTCAAAGACCGTGCCTTTATCAATACCGACGGCCAATCCGCCGCTGTGCAGGGTTTCCACTTTACCGGTCTTCTTTCTCCAGACGAGCGGCAAGGTATGGCCTGCACGGGCCAGGGTAAGCCCACCCTCTGGCTGGATGACAACGTAAACCATGGTGACAAACATGTCTTCTCGGATGTCTGGATAAAGCTGACGATTCACGGCTGCTAGGGTGGTGGCAGGCGACGCGCCAGCTTGGGCGCTGAAACGGAGGACGCTGCGGCACATGGCCGTGATGATGGCGGCGGCGGTGCCTTTACCAGAGACATCGGCGATGACGGCCCCCATGCTACCATCGGCGAGGGGGATGTAGTCAAAGTAGTCGCCACTGAGGACCCGGGCGGGGATGTTTTTTCCAGCGATGGTGAAGCCTGGGATTACGGGCGCTTTGTCCGGTAAGAGAATGGTCTGGATGTCGCTGGCGCTTTTCAGTTCCGCTTCGATCTGTTTCTTTTCGGAGGCTGCCTGATGGGCCATGGCATTCGCTAGGGCAAAGGCGCACTGCTCAACGAGGGAGCGAAAGACTTCGAAGTCATTGGGGCTGAAGGAACGCTGGCCTTTGGGGGCGGTGACGGCAAGGATGCCGAGCTTTTTGGGTCCAAAACTGAGCGGACCGAGGATGACCGTGGTATTGGCCTGGAGATGACCGCCTGATCCACCGACACGCTCATCTTTGCAGAGGTCTTGAATGATCTCCACCTTTTGATTTTGATAGATCCCGCCAACTAATCCCGCTGACACTCCGACGCTATGCAGGCGCAGAAAACTCATGAGTGCGGTGGCATTGCTCTTGGCCATGTCAGCGATCCGTTCAGGAACATCAGCCAGAGGCACGCAGTGGTCGCTATGGTAGCGAGGCACGAGCGATGCGCCATGAGAGTCGAGCAGATAAAGGACGCCGCCCGTGCTTTCCATCACCTTCATGGCTCCCTCGACGATGAGCCGATACATGGACATGTGGCTATCTTCTCTGGCGATGGCTTCCCCTAGATCATGGAGGAAGCTAAACATGCGCCGCTCTTCTTCCACGATGGCCTGCTCCTCATGAAGTAAGCGGGTAAGAGCGTCATTTTTGACCCGATTGGCCCGCAGTAACAGCACGATGACCGCCAAGAGCAGCAGGACAATGAGGACGATCAGAAAGGTATTCATCGGGAGGAGGTCAGGAGACGCTGGATTCACGGTGGCGGGCTACAAGCTCCGTCGGCGTCCCCGTGACGCGGGTCAGGTGGCGGCGGGATGTGCCCCTGAGACTTCTTGTTCTAAAAAATGGATGACATCGCGGAAGCGCCCACGGTTTTCATGGTTCAGCTCGGCGAGGGTCTGGTGCGCATCGAGGACATGCTGGGCGCTTTCTTCCTTGCACTTGGCTTTGGCCTCATTGCAGGTGGAGAGCTGCGCACAGGCCTCACGGCGTTCATTGGGCCAGGCTGTACCTGCGACATCCAAGTCGAGTAAGTGATTTAAACCTAACTCAGTGAGCAACTGCTGATTCCTCTGGTTGGCATTCAAAACACTCAATGAGCCGCCGCCATGCTCCATGAGATTCAGCGCGGTGCCTGTGAGTGTGCCGAGAAAGGTGGAGTCCATCATCGGACAGCGTTCTAAATCAACGACGAGATCTCGGGTGCCCTCGGCGATGATTCGCTGGAAGGCGCGCTTTACCTGAACCGAGTCCTGAAAAGTTCCGCGTCCTTCCACGCGTAACCAAAAGAGTTTGCCTATATGACCGACGAGAATGGAAGTGGAGGGGATCACGGCGTCAGGTCAGTTAAGTTTAATTACGTTTACTGCCTGCCGCAGGGTGCATCTGGGCGCAGGGTCTCACGGCGCTTTGGAAAGAAGAAGGTTTTATACTCACGGCGTAAGGGATGAAAGCTCGGCTTAGTTCCAGAGATTGGAGGCGCTGCTGACCAGTTCTTGCTTGCCACGCAGGATCGACATTTTCCAGGCACTGACACGTCCCTGAGTAATGTATTCGGGACCAATCACTTGAAAACGCGTGCTGTTTGAGCGGTGGATGTCTGTGATCTCTTGTTCCTGAACTTTCGTGACGAGGCCACTGTTAGCCTGACGATACTCAAAGCGGACGGTGACCGGCTGAGTGCGGTCTTCGACCTTCCAAAAGAGTGTGTAGTAGTGACCCGTGCGTGCCAGCACGTCTGCCTTTGACACAGCCCCGTAGAGATAGTGATCACGCTCGAAATTGATGGCTGGATCGGCGACGATCGTGGGCCGACCTGAGATCAGATGGTAATACTTCACCTTGGTGATTTTTGCGCCGTCGCCAATTTTGGTCGAGGAGCAGGAAACTAAGGCCGAAGCCATCAAGACCAAAGCGGCTAGACGGAGGAAAGTGGATCGCGATGTGGGGATCATGCGTAGCAAGCATTATTCTAGCCTTCAGCGAGATGTCAACGACTGGGATGCAAGATTGCACTGCGGTGACGCTGCTTAATTAATTCAGTGATTGGTTGTCAACTAGCGGTCTTCTTGACTCCTTGATTGCAGTTTGTCCGCCGCCTGCTCTAAATAGCCCGCTTTTTATTTTCTTCGACGCATGAGTTCCTCAACAGCCCCCTCCCCGAGTAAGGGTCGCGTGTTTTTTTCGCGCCTCTTCAGCACGCTCCTGCTTTGGGGAATTATCTCGGCAGCGATTCAGTGGAAGTCTGACTGGCTTCTCATCACGCTCACGGGCTTCTTTGGTGTGGCTGGTGCCGTGGAATATTACCGGCTGCTGAGAAGCGATATCCATGCGCGCTCGTTTAATTTTCTTGGCTTGTGCATTTGCCTCGCCTACTGGGGCACGGTGATGTGGTGGGTGGTGCGGCATAAGGTGGCGCCACCGATGTGGCTGGATCTGGCCGCGCTGACAGCCAGCGTGCACGGAGCGTTTCTACTCTGCTACCGCCATCAACTCGAAGGTATTCTGACGCTTCAGCGCATCTTTGCCACGGTGTTTGGGGTGGTTTACACCGTGATCTTTTTTGGCTTCATCGCAAGGCTGATGTACTTTCAGGGAGATGGTCAAAACACGACGGGGCTCTTTCTCGTGGTCTTCCTCGTCATGGTCACGAAGTTCAGCGACATGGGGGCCTACATTTTGGGCGTGATTTTTGGCCGACATAAAATGATCCCCCACATCAGTCCTGCCAAGTCCTGGGAAGGTCTGGCCGGTGCGTTTTTGTTTTCCTTTGCCGCTGCAGCGCTGCTTCTCTGGTGGATCCCTGAAAAGCTGGTTCCGCTGACCATGCTGCATGGCTTAGCTTTGGCACCCGTTCTTTGTGCCACGGCAATCTCTGGGGACCTGGCGGAATCCGTGCTGAAGCGCTGCACAGCCATCAAGGACTCGGGGCACAAGTTCCCTGGCATCGGTGGTATCCTGGATCTGACAGACAGCCTGCTTTTCACCGCGCCTGTGTTTTACTTTTATCTGGCAGCCATCGCAGGCTGAGACATGCAGACCCCTATGACATCTCGGCGTAAAGTTCTTCTCCTCGGCTCGACTGGGTCCATCGGCACTAGCGCACTGAAGGTGGCGCAGGACATTCCTGATCGCATGGAAATCGTGGGTTTGGCCGCGCATAGCAGTGTCGAGGCACTCGTTGCTCAGGTCCATGCCACGGGAGTCAAGCAGGTGTCGTTGACGAGTGAAGCCGCTGCCGCCAAAGCGCGCGCGCTTCTTTCATCTGATGTGACGATCCATGTCGGAGCTCAGGGCCTGGTGGATCTGGTGCGCGCCAGTGATGCCGACATGGTGCTCGTGGCGATCGTCGGTGTGGCCGGTCTAGCCCCCGCCATGGCAGCCATCGAAGAAGGCAAACATCTGGCCGTAGCCAGCAAAGAAATCCTCGTCATGGCAGGTGAAGCCGTCATGGAGGCTGCAAAACGCAAGGGCGTCAACGTGTTGCCTGTGGATAGCGAGCACAACGCCATTTTCCAATGCCTGGAAGGCCATCAAGGCAGCGTGGTGCGGCGTATTTTACTCACTGCCAGCGGCGGACCTTTCCGCCAACTTCCTGCGGATCAACTGCCGCAGGTCACCCTGGCGCAGGCTCTGAAACATCCAACTTGGACGATGGGGCGGAAGATCACCATCGACTCTGCCACGCTCTTCAACAAAGGCCTGGAGATGATCGAAGCCCGCTGGCTGTTTGATGTGCCGATGAGTCGCATTGAAGTCGTTGTGCATCCACAAAGCATTGTCCATAGCATGGTCGAGTTTGAGGATCACAGCGTGATCGCTCAGTTGAGTCACAGTGACATGTGTTTCCCCATTCAATATGCCGTCACCTGGCCGGATCGTGTGCCGAATAACCTGCGCCCGCTGGACTTTGCCAAGCTAGCTTCGCTCTCCTTTGAAGCCCCCCGCACACAGGATTTTCCCGCGCTTGATTTAGCTCGTCATGCTGGTGAAGTCGGTGGCACCTTGCCTGCTGTTTTAAACGCAGCCAACGAAGTCGCCGTGGAGGCCTTCCTGCACGAGCGCACCTCTTTTCCTGCCATCTGGCAAACTGTGGCGCGGGTGATGGAAAAGCACAGCGTCATCCAGCACCCAACTCTAGAAGCCCTCATCGAAGTCGATGCCTGGGCAAGGCGCGAAGCGCTGGGGTGAGGCGCAGAATCGGACGTTAAACGGAAAGCCGAGCTGAGGTGTCTCAAGGCTTCATTACACGAATCGATCGTGCTAGATTTAATAGTGAAGCCAAGGCCTTTTCGGAAGACTGCTTTCCTGGCACCGTCATGCTACTACGATTTAAGATGGCTCCAAGGTGCTCTTCAATGTGTGTCACGATCACTAGCCAGCGCCCAGAGCGGAATACAAAAACGTTCCTGGTCACCTGCGGGCGATAGGTGCGGATGTTTTCTGAACCAATTCCTTGAGTGACGACTACAGGAGATCCACCAGGAACATTGATAACGCCTAATGCGCCGCCACCACATTCCTCCGGCAGATAACGTTTGCTGAGCATTCGCGCTAACGGGCAGATCGACCGTATGTTTGGTAGAATTGCTTGATCAAGACTTTGCATTGCTTGGTCCTTTGCAGAGAGTTTTTGAAAGGCTGGCGGTAGCAGTTGGTTGTCGATCAACTCTACCTTGTATAGCTCACCGTCAAAATCGTTCCACCAGGACGTTCCTCGACAGCCATGTCCTGTTTCGCGTCTAAATATCCATCCCAGATTCGAAGCTGGTACCTGACACGTAAAGAACCCATCGGGACTTGTGTAAAAGCCTCCAGCAGAACTTTGCGTTGCACAACTTGTCACGCCAGCCAGCAGTATAACAATTAGCAGAATTTTGTCTATTTTCATAGGTGTCATTTTAGCGGATTGAGATGTTCTACGTTTAGCCCCCTGTTCACATTTCTTTTTAAAGGGGTACTTGTTCAGGCTTGAAGTCAGTGTCTCTTCAATCCCTGAATTACGGAAGAGTCACCATGAGTCGCATTCTCCGGTGCAGTGCGGTGAGATTCTGGATGTCGCCTACCTGAATGGTTGTCCTGCCTCCGTTGATGGTGGTGACGATGCGGTTTTGCCCACCTGCCAGCCAGGTCCATGAAGCGGTGCCAACTTTGCGGCTGAGGTCGGTCCAGTTGATGAGATCGTCTGTGGCTTGTACGGTGTAAGTCACATCACTGCGGGTCGTGTTCGCCGTTGTGAAAGTGATGACGAGCCTGCCGCTGAGGACAGTTGCTGTTTGGTTGATGCTACCAATCGGCATGGCCGCAATTCCATGGGCGGATGTGGATTCATTGGGAATGGTATCTAGGGCATACTCCAGGAGATTGCTCAGTCCGTCTCCATCAAAGTCGGCGATCAATGCAGTCTGACCGCTGTTATCGGTCGTGCCAAAGTAGGTCTGACGCCAAGCATTCAAGGTAGAGTCTAAAGTAGCGGTGAGGGGGATATCAAAGCTGCTGAGGCTGCCTGATGCATTGGCATTGAGCCGTAGCGTGGCGGTTTTGGTTCCGGTTGCCGTGCCGAGCAGTCGGACGGTGAAGCTGGTGCTGGCACCTGCTTGAAGAGGTGCTGAGGGTGCCGTCACGACGTTAAAGTCAGCGGAGTTGGTGCCACTGATGGTGACGCTGAGGGTATCGATCCGACCTGTGCCGTTGTTGCCGATCGTGAAGCTGCGATCCATATTTTGGCCGGTGGCTCCAGCGCCTAACTGGAGGGGCGATGGAGCATTGTTGATCAGCGTCTGAGATGTCGGTTGATAAGTCACCGTCAAACTCGGGGCCACAATTCGGACTCGATAAACCAGCAGCATCGAATCATGAGCTAAACCCGCATTGTAGGTGGAGAGCGAGCCTGTAGCGGTCATCATCCTTCCATTGGTCGTTTGGAAGTTATTGTCGTTCCCGATGAAGAGGAAGTAGTCGTTGGGATTGGCGGAGTCTCCAGCAGACACCAGTCTGAGAGACTCCCACTTGTCACTGAGAGTATTCGTTGTCCCATCACCACTGTTGATGTTGAGACCAAATTTGGCCACTTCAGTGGTGAAGCTGCCAAGACCACCGATCATGTTCAGAGCCTGTGTCCAGGTGATAGCGGTGACTCCGGCTTGCAGCACGCCATTCGGTGCAGGTGCCGCATTTTCGGCATTGTAGGCATTGCCTAGATTCGTGGCATTGCTGAGGTCCGCCAAAAGGATGGATTTAAAGACGGGGGGAGCACCAGGCGTGCCGCGACCATTGCCGTCACGGGCTAACACTAACAGGGCCGTATTACTGAGGGCGGTGATGGAACTCTGAGCCCCTGTGCGATTCACCACGGCGCCATTGGTTGTCGAGGCGGTGTCGTCGATGCGCGGTAACTGCATGACATACTGCGCTATCGGCGCAGAGGGTGTGTGAGTCCTGCTGATGTCATAGACCAGCAATCTCGTGTTGAAGCGGCCTTCATTGCCGCTGCTGCTGTCTTGGATCGTCGCACTCTGCATCATGGCAAAAAGACGCGTGCCGTCAGGACTCTGTGCCAAGCCCTCAAAACCCTGATTATCACGCCGCCCATTGACCGGGCTTGCCGTGCCAAAGTCACTGGTGCCAGTCGGGAAGTGCGGGATCAGAGCCTCTGGCACGCCGACTCTGCCGATGATGCGTTGACTGCTGTCGAAGTGCAGAATGGCAGGATTGTACTCATCACTGACCCAGCCTTTACCAGCCTGGCCACTGCGTGAATCGAGCACGAGGCCCTCGGCGCTCAGTGTCACACGGTTGCTGAGGCTGCCGTCACTCTGCGTGGTGCTTGTGCTAACAACCGGAACCTCGGCACCCAAAAGTGTGCCAACGCCTGTTGGGGTCATTCCTGTGGTAAACATGGCAGGCGTGTTGGCATTGCCGTCATGATCATAAGTGAAGCGGTTAGCGCCAGAGAAAGTCAGAGCAATTTGATTCTGGGCTGATGTCGCCGTGGCGGCGGTGTAAGGGGTGAAGGTGAAATTGAAGTTGTTGATGCGGGCGGCGTAGTTGGGATTGGTGCTGCCGCCGCGATAGCCGCCATCAGGCAGTAGATTGAAGGTTCCGGTGTAGGTGCCGTTGGTGTTTTTTGTCCAACCCGTGATCGCCATGTCGGAGATGGAGCCAACCGTTTCTCCAGTCGCAGAATCCACCAGACTGGAGGGGATACGCCCGACGCCTTGCAGACCGAGATTGATGAATTGCAAGCCATTCATCGAGACGCCCGCAGCGCTCCAGACATCGCGGTTTGGATTCAAAACATCGCGGTTGGTGTTTGTGTAAATCGGTGAGCCGATCAGCGAAAAGGATGCGGTCGAAAAAGGTAAAAACGTGGTGCCGACGCCATCCAGAACATCGGTCCAATTCGTGGCGATATTGCCAATGAGACTGAGGTAGTTTGCGTAGCTAACTTGACCTGTTCTGGTCCCTTTATAAATCCCACCATCGCTGCCATCAGCTAGCTTTACTGCCGTGCTACCAACGTTCAGCCCTGTGCCCGCGAGCACGACTGCGGGGTCGCTACTGATGGCGGTAAGAAAGCTGACGGTTTCACGAGTGCCGCCCATGAAAGCATAAATCGTGTCTGCTATGGTGCTGATGGCGGGATTGCCATCGGTAAAGACGAGGCTGCCAAGACTGCTTGTAGCGCTGGTCTTGACTCCTAGGCTATTGATCACGACCACATTGCCAGCCTGAATGCCACCGCCCGGAGGGATCCAGGCAAACTCGCTTTCAAGAAAGTCTGTGAAAGCTCCACCAGCTCCGAGGCTGCTGCCATTCCACTCATTGTCAGAAAAGTGAATCACTGAGTTCTCTGGAATATCAGTCAGCGCCACAAAGGCCAAGTCATCATCCCCGTCGGCATTGAAGCCAATAAACGCAATGCTGCCGATGGCCAGGGGCGGTGCCGAGCGGAAGACATTCACCGTGTAGGTCTTTACGGTGACTCCATCCTCCGCAGTCACTGCGATGGCGATAGGATTTGGACCTTCTTGCAGCGATAGACTGCCACCAGTGGCACCGCTGGTCAAAGCTGTGCCATTGACCGTGATCGTCGCTAAATTCTGAGCTGCCGTTGGTGTCACGCTCATACTGGTGACCGTATTTGCCACGATAGTCGTGTAGTTAAGATCAGCTGCATTAAAATTGGGTTCCAATAGTTGTGTGCCAACAGTGAGACTGGCCAGGTCTGCATTGTTAGACGGAGCCACCGTGACTGTTGCCGTATTGCTATCCGCAGTTCCTTGGCTGTTGGTTGCGCGCACCCAGTAGGTTTGACTGAAAAACAAAGCAGGTGTCGTAAAGCTGGCTGCCGTGGCACCCGAGATGGCAGCCGTCGTGTCGCCTTTATTCCCTTGATACCATTGATAAGTGGGAGTGGGGCTGCCTGCGGCTAAGGTTGTCAGCGTTGCCGTTGCCCCATTGCTGATACTCACATTGCTAGGCTGCGTGGTGAAGCTGGGCGGTGTGTTTGGCATGCTCACGACAGTTCCCACTGTGGTTGTGGAGGCATTATTCGTTTCAATCGATTCCGCGATGGCAAATAAAGGATCCACGACCGTTGTGCCAACGGCCACATTGTAAGTGCCGGCAACCGCAGTAGACACATTGATCGTCAGTGTCGCCACGGCACCAGCGTTTACAGTGCCGCCAGTGAAGTTGACGACTCCGGCAGAGTAGGTGCTCGAAAAGCTGTTTGTGCCGCTGGCTGAAACAAAGCTCAATCCACTTGGTAAAGTCATTCTTGCCCTCACTCCTATGGCATTGGCTGTGCCATTGTTTCCAAGTGTCACAGAATAGCTAAAGGTCGTGTTGGTTGCTGCATTGGTCGGCGCGCTGATGCCAGCTACGAGCAAATCAGGAAGAACAGCCTGAGGGGCCAGGGCAACACCACGAAAGGCCGTATTTGTAGTAGCCGTAGCGAGTAATGTTGGCGTAGCGTTAATGGTCGCATTGTGGCCAGAGCTATCAATGATGTTGATCAGTTGGGTTGCATCACGTGTTGCATACAGCGTCACTTTGGTGCCTAGAGCACTGCCAGAAAGACCACGGTAATTATCAACCCCGACTCCGACTTTACCGTTAGCCACCCATGAGCCACTGACGAGAGAGAACTTGGTCAATCCTCCTGTCGTGCCGTTTTCATCCGCCAGGTAGAGCGTGTCTAGACCAGCTACCGCAGGGCTGAGGTCAGCCATGAAAAACATGTTGGGTGTATCCACGACTGTATCACTCAGTCCGTTCAGCCGAGTTACCGCCGGCGATCCACTCGTGGGTAGGCCGCTGCCAATGTTGCTAATTCCTTTAAAGGTGTTTGTTCCGCTACTGGAGGAAGCATACAATTGACCGCCGAAAATAGCTGTCTGCCGAACATTGGTCAGCAAGGCTGCAGAGGTGAGATCCACAGAGCTGGTGCTGCCTAACAAAGCATAGCGCAGGCCTCCAGCCGCAGCGCCAAACCAGAATGCTGAGCCATCAGCGGAAGTTGCCGAACGTGGATTATTCGTGATGGCTGTGCCTGTCAGTGCGGTTGTCGTATTAACCGAGCCATTTGCTGCAATACGCGCGATGACACGTGGAACCGTAGCACCCGTTGAAGTCGTGAGGCTGCCTGTCGTGAGCGAAGCATCGTAGCCAGTCGCAATCAGAAACCGGCCATCTGCTGAACGTTGCATCAGGCCTTCTGAGTTCGCAGAGCCAGAGGCAGTGATGCGGCGTTGAGTTCCCGCCGTGGTCGTCGGCATAGTGAGAGAACGCACCAGCACCCCTGCGGGTGTGTATTCATCCAGAAAAATGGCCGTTGCTGTATTCGCCAGTGCCGCAGTACCAGTCCCCACACGATAAACCACCACATTCCCTGGCGTGAAGGCCGTTTGGCCAGAAGCCTTGGTTAGACAGACAGCCCCCAGTGCTGCAAATAGGAGCGGCCTTTTAAAGCACTGTATGAGAGGCGGCATAAGGTGGAGCATGGTTTATACAGCACTGAGTAAACAACGTTCAATGAGAAACACCTCGGCCATGTGTTATTCCTCCTTCCTGGAGTAGAAATGCCGCTCTTGATTTGAAATAGCTTGATTGCCAGAGAGGCTCAGGACTAAAACGGCGTTCTTCTTCACTATGAGTTTTCTTTCCCGAGACGCCACTGTCGCTAAACCTGGATTCAATCGCTGGCTCGTGCCGCCAGCGGCCATTGCAGTACACATGTGTATCGGTCAGGTTTATGGATTCAGTGTTTTTAAAAAGCCCTTGGCCAAACTCATCGGCGTAACGGCTCCTGCGGTGGGCGATTGGACTGAGCCTGAGGTCGGCGTGGCCTATTCCATCGCATTAGCTTTATTGGGATTATCCGCCGCTGTCTTTGGCAAATGGGTCGAGCGCAGTGGTCCACGAAAGACCATGGTTGCTAGCATGATCTGCTTTTGTCTTGGATTGGTGCTCGCTTCGCTCTCGGTCAAATTTCATCAACTCTGGCTGCTGTATGCTGGGTATGGTCTGATCGGCGGCATTGGACTTGGCTTGGGTTATATCGCTCCCGTTTCCACTCTCATGAAATGGTTCCCCGATCGCCCTGGCATGGCCACGGGTATGGCGATCATGGGCTTCGGCGGCGGTGCCTTGATCGGTGGTCCCTTGGCGCAGGAGTTGATCAAGCGTTTTGCCTCCGCAACTTCCGTCGGTGCTGGTGAGGCCTTGCTGGTCATGGCTGGCCTGTATGCCCTTTCGATGTTGTTTGGAGCATTCATTGTCCGTGTGCCGCCAGAGGGCTGGAAACCTGAAGGCTGGGTACCCAAACAAAGCACGGCCAAGCTTGTTACCAGCGCTAGTGTTTCTGTGGATACGGCCTGGAAAACGCCGCAGTTTTGGATGCTCTGGGTCGTGCTCTGCATGAATGTCAGCGCGGGCATTGGCATTCTCGGTCAGGCCTCCCCGATGATTCAGGACATGTTCAAAGTCACGCCAGCTGCTGCGGCGGGATATGTCGGACTGCTTTCCCTGTGCAATCTTGGCGGGCGCTTTTTCTGGTCGTCCATGTCAGACATTGTCGGGCGCAAAGGCATCTACTGCATTTATTTCATCTTGGGGGCAGCCTTGTATGCCAGCGTGCCGTGGATCCAGGGACAGGGAAGTGTGACCCTCTTTGTCATCGCTACAGGGCTGATTCTTACCATGTATGGCGGTGGATTCGCGACCATCCCTGCCTATTTGCGTGATTTATTTGGTAGTTATCAGGTGGGCGCTATCCACGGCCGTCTCATCACTGCTTGGTCTATGGCTGCAATCTTGGGGCCTCAGATCATGGATCGTTTATCCATGGCCAACAAAAAAGTCATGCCTCATGAACAGGCTTACAATGGAATCTTTCATCTCATGATTGGTCTTTTGATCGTCGGATTGATCGCCAATCTGCTCGTGCGCCCTGTGGATGCTAAGCATCACGTCAAAACAACTACCGAAGCTTAAATTTTCATGAAAACACTGACGATCATCATCGCTTGGACTTGGATCACGGTGCCTCTTGGCTGGGGTGTGTATCAATCCATTCAAATGTCGCGACCTCTGTTTGGGATGGAGAAGCCGCAGGCATCATTGGGTTCACCCCGTTGAAGGGTCTGAATTTTTACCGAAGCGTTTTTTCTGTCCAAAAATCCTGCCTTAGCGACTGTTACCTGTGAATATGCAAATGGTACCTCATCATGAAATCCTGACCAATCGCCGTGACTTCCTGCGCAAGGCAGGTGGTGGCTTTGGCGCGCTAGCGGCTTCTTACCTTCTGGGGGAAAGCCCTGCTATGTCGGCTTTGAGTGATGCGGGTGGGCAGGCTGCCAATCCGATGGCGGCAAAGCTGGCTCATCGAGTGGGAAAGGCCAAGAGTGTCATTTTTCTCTTCATGGAAGGTGGGCCGAGTCATGTGGACTTGTTTGATCCGAAGCCTCTGCTGCGTCAGCTCGCGGGACAGCAGCTCCCGGCCAGCTTTGGCAGCGTCATTACCGCCATGGGGGAGAGCAAGGCCCCGCTGCTGGCGGATAAACGCGAGTGGAAACAGCATGGCGAAAGTGGTCTCTGGATCTCTGATTGGCTGCCCCACACCGCGCGCATGGCGGATGACCTCTGTGTGATCCGCAGCTGCGTCTCCAGCGGCATCAATCACGCAGGCGGCGTCTGCCAAATGAACACGGGCAGCATCTTTGGCGGTCGCCCTTCATTAGGAGCCTGGGTCAATTATGGACTGGGCACACAGAATCAGAACTTGCCAGCTTTTGTCGTTTTAAAAGATAGCGACGCTCAAGTAGTGAATGGCGTGCGGAACTGGGGTAGCGGCTTCATGCCTGCCGTCTATCAGGGCGTGCAGTTCGAGCCTGACGGCAGCCCGATTGCCAATCTCGCCACACCGAAGAGTATTAGTGAGGCCCGTCAGCGAGCGAAGTTGGGTTTCCTGAATCAGATGAATCAGGGTTTTGGTGCTGGACGCCAAGACAACACCCAACTCGATGCCCGTATCAAAGCCTACGAGTTGGCCTTCCGTATGCAGGCAGAGGCACCCGAGGCCGTGGATCTCGGCAAGGAATCCGAGGCCACCAAGAAGCTCTACGGCATGGACGAGGAAAGAACCGCCACCTTTGGCCGAAACTGCCTGCTTGCACGCCGCCTCGTCGAGCGCGGAGTCCGCTTCATCCAGCTCTATTCTGGGGCCGGCAGTAAATGGGATGCCCATGATAAGATCGAAGCCAATCACACCAAATACTGCGGAGAGACTGATAAGCCCGTCGCAGGCCTACTGATGGATTTAAAAGCGCGTGGATTGTTGGATGAAACCCTCGTGATCTGGGGGGGCGAGTTTGGCCGCACCCCGATGAGTGAAAAAGGCGATGGTCGCGACCACAATCCCACCGGCTTTACCATGTGGATGGCGGGCGGTGGGATCAAAG
>JAIXZA010000097.1 GCA_027489965.1 Verrucomicrobiaceae bacterium | reverse complement strand
CTCCTACCATCGGCATGATGCGGCTCAGCTTCAAGATGAGCACGCGGGACTCACTGATGAGATTTCTGACAGAGACCCGTGTGCGGCTATTAACCCTGAAGATGAGGATTTACTTCGCGCCCTTTCTTCTGCGGTTCCATCCAAGCTTTTGCTCACATCCCGCCTTGTGCCCCGCCCGCTGCTTAATCGTAGTGGTCAACCTATCCCCGGGGTTCTTCGGGAGCGCCTTCCTGGGCTTCGCCCGGCGGATGCTGAGTCGCTCATCCGCTCTTGTGGCGTGAGTGGCACTTCCGAGCATATTCAGGCTTATCTTAAAACGCACTGCGATTGCCACCCTCTGGTTATCGGGGTTCTCGCCGGCCTTATTACTGATTACATACTGGATAAAGGAAATTTCGATGCCTGGGTCGCAGATGCAAAAGGAGGGGGGGCGCTCAACTTGGCAAAGTTAGATTTGGTCCAAAAGCGGAATCAAATTCTAAGCGTTGCCTTGATGGCGCTTCCAGAAAAAGATCGCCAACTCCTTGCTACCCTCGCCCTACTATCTGAGTCAGTCGATTATTCGACCTTAGCCGCCCTAAATCCGAGTCTTTCGCTAATTCCAGAAATCGTCGATAAGCCAAAGGATCCAAGCAAAGGACCCAAGTGGAAAAATATGACCTACCGGGACAGAGAAAGTGCGCTTGAAGATTACCGTAAAGCACTTTTTCGAAGATCCGAGTTTGACGAGACTACAGCCCGACGGGAGATCGAGATGCGCGAGGCAGCTCCAATACTCGCGGCAAGCGTAAAAGATTTGGAGCGACGTGGTTTACTTCAGTATGATCGTGCTACGAAACGATATGACCTTCACCCCGTCGTTCGAGGCATAGCCGCAGGTGGACTAAGACATGAGGAAAAATCACATTATGGGCAACGTGTTGTGGACCATTTCTCTCAGCAAGCGCATGATCCGTATGAGCAAGCGCAAGGGCTAGAAGACTTTGATAATGCGAGACTCATTGTCAAAGCTATGTTTCAAATGGGAAAAGAGAGGGAAGCTCGACATTTCATTACTAGTAACAATTTTATTTACGCACTCAATATGCGGTTTGAGGCGCACAATGAGATTCTGTCGATTCTGCGTCCATTTTTCTCTGAAGACTGGACTAAGGCTCCATTGATATTCGACGAACGAGGCGGGATCACGCTTGCTGCGTTTGCAGCCGTAGCTCTGCGGCGGCTACGTGCATTCCAAGAATCGTTTACTGTTACGCAAACGGCAATCACCAAGAGTATCAAGGCGAAGCATTGCGCTTCCCTGTGTACTCAGCTTTTGAGTCTTGCGAGCACTGCTGGAGAGCAGAATCGCTTGGCTTTGGAAGATCGCCTAACGCGGTTGGCAATTGAGGCTTCAAATCTGAAAATATACAAAAAAGGCGCAGCGCTTAGCATTCGCCTTGCTCGTTTCCGACAGCTCTCGAAGTGTGGTGAATTCGATGACGCTGATTTGCTGTGGACGGAAATATGCTCGTTTGAAATGACGGTAACCGCTGCCGCCGTTGCGTCGCACCATTATGCCGTCCACCTCTTTTTCCGGGGAAGTCTGACTGAAGAAGAACTGGCCAAAGCAGAGATTAAAAATCAGTCTGTCTCCGCCATTGGAGTGCGGAACCTTGCCGGACTTCGCGGGTTCTGGCATTTAGACAAGGGCGAATGGGAGCGGGCAAAACAAAGCCTGCAACAGGCCGTTGCTCTTGCTCACAAGGCCGGAAAGGTTGACCGCCGTTCGGAGATTCGGTTCGCTATTGCAAAGGTGAAATTGGGGGAGCTTGAGGCCCCCGAACATGCAGCCGAACATTTCTCGCAAGACCTCGAAGGACATTGTCATAGAGCACTCGCAGAGTTGTGGATGGCCATCGGCAACAGAGAAGAGTCATGTCGATTGGCTAAAAGTGCTTATATCTGGGCATGGGCAGACGGGGAACCTTACGTTAACTGGTATGAATTAGAAAAATCGCGCGAGTTACTCCAACATCTCGGTGTGGAAACACCAATAACCGCGCCATATAATCAAGGCACCGCTGCTACACTTCCCGTCGAAGAGGCAGCATTAAACGCGATATTGGAATTGAGGCGTATCGAACAGGAGGCGGCTTTGGAGAAATCCCGCAAGAAGGGGCGAAGCCGAAATTGACGCTTCCTCGACCTGCTGCACCACTTCATTGTTTTCGAGGAAGACTCGAACTAGGACGCGCTGCAGAAGATCATCGCAGGCCACCACCGAAAGTAGCATGCTGCAAGAAGCTCCCAGTGTTTACTGGTCGCGCGAAATGCACGGCGGCGAATTGGGCAACCGTCGCGCTGGCGTGGTCTGGCACACGCAGGGCAGCGGCAAGAGTTTCTCCATGCTCTTCTTCGCCGCGCGCGTGGTGCGGCATCCAGCGATGCAGAACCCAACTCTAGTGGTGCTGACGGACCGCAACGACCTCGACGACCAGCTTTTCGGCCAGTTCCAACGCTGCGCGGACATCCTCGGCCAGACACCTGTGCAGGCCAGCGGGCGCGAGCATTTGCGCGAGCTGCTGAACCGGGCCAGCGGCGGCGTGGTGTTCACCACGATCCATAAATTCATGCCGGAAAAGGGCGATCCCACTTCGCCAAGGCTACGAGGGACCGGGGCTATGCCTGAACTGAGCGCAAGGCAGAACATCGTCGTGATCGCGGATGAAGCACACCGCAGCCAGTATGGATTCGGCGGCAAGGTGAATTAAAAGACGGGTGAGATGTCGTACGGCTTTGCCAGCAATCCCGCAGGCGCGGGACGGTGCCTTGCCGTGTGCGCCATTCATCGGGGTGACTCCCTCGCTGCCGCCACTCCGACAACCTGCTGAGGTCTTGGAGATCCGCTCTTCTATTTTCGAGAGCTTGGGATGGTGGTTGAAGGGATGACCTCCCAAACTGGAATCGGGTTACCATCCATTCATCCTGCCCTGCCGAACCTCACAGGTTATAAACCTGTGCCACTTTACGAAATAAGTCGGCCCCGGCGCAGCGGGGCCCTACCGACATGAAGATGGGGCTTGCGGAAGGGGGAGATTCTGAACCATGATCGAGCACGGACACATCGCGGCGACTTATGGACGAACTGAGTCGGACGCGATATCTTCGGCCTCGAACAAATCGGACGCGGCACAGCGCGTCCCTACCAAAACCCTGACCATGAATTTCTTCAAACTTGCCAGCCTCTTTCTCGGACTTGGTCTCAGCGCCCAGGGCGCAGATCCGACGCAGCCTCCGGCGGAGTGGGCAGACGAGCTTGGGAGTTATCGGTCGCCGCTGATCTTTAAAGATGGTCGGAAAGCCAGCACGCCGGAACAATGGCAGCAGCGACGGGCGGAGATTTTGGCGGATTGGCAGCGGATCATGGGCCCGTGGCCGGCGGTTCTGCCGCATCCGAAAATGGAAGTGCTCTCGACCACGACACGGGAAGATTTCACCCAACAACACATCCGCCTGCAAGTGGCCCCGGATCAGATGACGGAAGGTTACCTGCTGCGACCCAAGGGACCAGGCCCCTTCCCGGCGGTCTTTGTGCCGTATTACGATCCTGAAACGAGCATTGGTCTAACCAACAAGCCGTTGCGGGACTTTGCCCTGCAACTCACGCGGCGGGGTTTTGTCAGCTTGGCCATCGGCAGCCCTGGAGGCGATGCCCGAAAGCCGGTGCTCAGTGCCGAGGCGAAGTGTCAGCCGCTATCGTATCTGGGCTACATCGCCGCGAATGCCTGGCAGGCTCTGGCCGATCAGCCGGAGGTGGATGCGGCGCGCATTGGCCTGGTGGGACATTCCTATGGCGGTAAGTGGGCGATGTTTGGGGCCTGTCTCTGGGACAAGTATGCCTGTGCGGTCTGGTCAGATCCCGGTGTCGTCTTTGATGAAACGCGACTGAGCATCAATTACCAAGAGCCCTGGTATCTAGGACTGGACCCGAACCGGACTCGCAAGCCGGGACTCATCACCACCGAGAGTCCGCGCACGGGAGCTTATCAAACACTCATCGCCGAAGCTCATGAGCTGATCGAGCTTCAGGCCCTGATGGCTCCGCGTCCCTTCCTGGTCTCTGGCGGAGCCGAAGATCCGCCCAAGCGCTGGGCTGCGCTCAATCATCTGCGCGCGGTGAATCAACTCCTCGGTCATCGTGATCGCGTGGCCATGACCAATCGCGAAAAGCACGATCCTAACCTTGAGTCGAACGCGGCGATTGTTGCCTTTTTTGAGCGCTGGCTGAAGAAGTGACGGCAGGCGTTGGGGTGTTCGGCACAAATTGTCGATTGCAGTTGAACGAGTTCCGTCGTTGGAGTCAGGCATGAGTGACCTGAACTTTGATTTTGTCGTGATCGGTGGTGGCAGCGCGGGCTATGCAGCCGCGAGGACGGCCCATTCCCTGGGGCTGCGCGTGGCGGTGGTGGATGGCGCGGAAGAGCTGGGGGGCCTGTGCATTCTGCGCGGCTGCATGCCCAGCAAGACGCTGATCGAGTCAGCGGATCGCTATCTGACGATTCGTCATGCCGCCGACTTTGGCCTGAAGGCGCAAGCTCAAGGCGTGGATGTGAAAGCCATCCGTGACCGGAAACGGAGGTTGATCGCGGAGTTTGCCGAGTATCGACAGGGACAACTGGAGGATGGTCGCTTTGTGCTGTATCGCGGTCATGCGGCCTTTGTCTCAGCCCATGAGATCGCGGTCACGCCAAGAGATGGCACAGCGTCTTTTCACGTCACCAGTCGCAGCTTCTGCGTGACCACTGGTTCGGTGGCCCAAGTGCCGCCGATTCCAGGCCTGACAGAGACAGGCTACTGGACCAGCGATGACATCCTGGATGCGGAGGAGCTGCCAGAAAGCTTTGCCGTGCTGGGAGGCGGGGCGATTGCCCTGGAGATGGCGCATTATCTGGAGGGGATCGGCCGCAAGGTGACGCTGATCCAGCGCAGTGCTCAGTTTTTAACCGGACTGAATCCCGAGTGCAGTCAGGTGATCGAGAAGGCCTATGCGGCACGGGGCATCACCTGCCATCTCGGCACGAAGATCCACCGCGTGAGTGAAAGCCAGGGCCGCAAGCATCTGGAGTATCTTCATGACGGCCATGAGCGCAGCGTGACGGTGGATCAGGTGCTGGTGGCGATGGGTCGCAAGCCCGCCACGCAAGGCCTGAATCTCGAAGCCGCCGGAGTCTCTGTGAGTCATCAAAAAATCGTGGTCCAACCCACGATGCAGACCACGCAGTCGCACATCTTCGCCGCAGGCGATGTGTGCAGTCCGCTGGATGTCGTGCATGTGGCCATCCAACAAGGCGAGATCGCCGCGAGAAATGCCGCCCGATTGCTGAAGCAAGAAGCTGCCTCGGAAGCGATGGACTATCGACTCCTGCTTTTTGGCGTGTTTTCTCACCCGCAAGTCGCGGCTGTGGGCGCAGGTGAAGCCGAACTGACGGCCAAAGGCATTCCCTTTGTCAGCGCCAGCTACCCGTTTGCTGATCACGGCAAAAGCATGGTCATGGGCGAAACGGATGGCTTTGTGCAAATGCTGGCACAGCGCGAAACGGGCGAGATCCTCGGCGCGACCTGTGTGGGCCCGCATGCGACGGAGCTGATCCATGAGGTCGTGATCGCCATGCATCATCGGACAACGGTGCAGGACTTCATGCTGATCCCGCATTATCATCCGACGCTGAGTGAGATCTGGACCTACCCAGCCGAGGAGTGTGCCGAGCAGTTATCGTAGGATGGGAAGGTTCGGCGGGAGAGCGTATCGCTGGCAAGCCGTTGGCAGTTGTTGGCAATGGTTTGCCATGGTTTGGAGACCACCGCCAACCACTGCCAACAGTGCGCAGCGCCCTTCCGGTGACTTTCCCAAAGGTTGAGTGACGAAAGAGTCAAGGCTTTGGCCCGATTCGTGATTGCCAAAGGTAGGGCTGCTCCCCATCATAGGCCCTGAATGAATTTAGCCGATAAAAGCACCGAAAAAATCTGGCAAGGCACCGCTGTCTCCTCCGGCGTGGCCCATGCCGTGGTGCATGTGCTCAAGGACCACTTCGATGAGCCCGATGAAGTGCCTATCTCCGCCGATGAGGTGGAAAGTGATCTAGCCCGCTGGCATGCCGCGCTGGAGGTGACGCGCGTCGAGATCGAAGCGGTGCAAAAGATCATGGAAGATGAGCAAGGCAGCTCTGAGGCCGACATCTTCGAGGCGCATCTGCTGATCCTGCACGATAACTCCATCCTCAAGCAGGTGGAGAAAACGGTGCGGGAAAAACTGATCTGCGTGGATGCCGTGTATTACCGTCTGATGTGCAAGCACATGGATGCCCTGCGCGGTCTGGCCGATTCTTACCTGAGAGAGCGTTTCCTAGACATCAAAGACGTGACTCACCGCGTGATGCGTCATTTGCGTGGCGAGATGCTGCAACATCCGATGTTCGATGATCAGGTCATCATCATCGCCCATGACCTAACGCCTTCGGACACAGTGCAACTGGACCGCAGCAAGGTGCTGGGCTTTGCGCTAGAAACTGGCAGCGCTAACTCCCATGCGGCCATCATTGCACGCTCGCTGGCGCTGCCTGCGGTGGTGAGACTCCACAATATCTGTGATGAACTGCATTCAGGCGACCCGGTGCTTCTGGATGGCGATGAAGGTCTGCTGATCCTGAATCCATCCCCTGCCACTCTGGCTAAGTATCGCAGCCGTGAAGAGCAATCCGATGCTCGCGAGGATGCCCTGCAAATCACGCGTCATGAGCCTGCCATCACCAGCGATGGCTTCAAAGTGGACGTGTGTGCCAATGCTGAGTTCATCGAAGAGATGGACGCCATCCGCGATAGCGGAGCCGAGCAGGTGGGGCTCTTCCGCACCGAGTTCCTGCACCTGGAAGATCCAGATGGTTCTGAGGATTGGCTGGCTGAATGCTACACTAAGGCGGTGAAAGCCATGGCTCCGGGTGAGATCATCTTCCGCACCCTCGACATCGGTGGTGATAAAGTGGATCCCCATGCCTCTGGCGAGCCAGAGCCCAATCCGTTCCTGGGTTGGCGCGGCATTCGCGTCTCACTCGGGCGCCAAGATCTCTTTCGCAAACAGTTGCGCGCTTTGCTAAGAGCCGCCTGTCATGGCCGCGCAGGCATCATGTTTCCCATGGTCTGCGGGGTGGAAGAAGTGCGTGCTGCCCGCGCCCTCCTGGATCAGTGCGCTAGTGAGCTGATGGCCGAGGGGTTAAAGATCCCTGAAGACATTCAAATCGGTGCCATGATCGAGATCCCCAGCGCTGCCATGTCGGCGGATCTCATCGCTGCGGAGGTTGATTTCCTGAGCCTCGGCACGAATGATCTGATTCAATACACCCTGGCGGTGGATCGGCTGAATGAGCGCGTGGCGGATCTCTATCAGCCAACGCATATCGCTGTGCTAAGACTCATCCAAATGACCTTAGAAGCTGGCAAAAAGGCTGGCATCCGCGTCTGCATCTGTGGTGAAATGGCGGCTGACATTGAGCTGACGCCATTGCTTGTAGGACTCGGTTTGAGCGAGCTGAGCGTCGCATCCAGCCAGGTGGCACGCATCAAACATGCCGTGAGAAAACTCAATGCTGCAGAGTGCTCTCGGCTCGCCGTGGAGATCATGCAGATGAGCAGTGCCCCAGAGATCCTAGCAAAAAGCAGATCAATGGCTGAGACTATTTATCCAGAGCTGTTTGCCTGAGAATCCCCTTCCCCTCTTGACCCTGGGCTAGCATCTCCCCATGATGGATGCCTCATGCTCACACGCTGCTGTTTTACCCTCCTGACCACCCTTTCGCTGACGGCCTTGGCTCTTGGCGAGTACTCTCTCGGTCCCCTCTCCCAAGTCACGCCGGGAGTGCCTCAAGGCAAGGTGCTAGCGATGCCTGTCCATGAATCGAAGATCTTTGCAGGCACAAAACGTGATTGGTGGATCTATGTGCCTGCGCAATACTCCGCGGAGAAACCCGCCAATCTCATGGTCTTTCAGGATGGTCACGATTACATCGGCGTCAAAGGTGCCTGGCGTGTGCCTGTGGTCTTTGATAACCTGATTGCCAGCGGAGCCATGGCCCCGACCATCGCGATCTTCATCAATCCTGGCCACCTGGGGGAAACAAAGCCTGCCAGTGCCTGGAAAAACAACAACCGTGGCAAAGAATACAACTCACTCGGCGACACCTACGCGCGATTCCTTCTGGAGGAAATCATCCCGCAAGTGCAGAAGGATTATCGTCTGACCGACAATCCTGAAGGCTGGGCGCTAGCCGGTGCCAGCAGTGGCGCGATCTGCGCTTTCACGGTCGCTTGGGAGCGCCCGGATCGTTTCCGCAAGGTCTTCTCCACCATTGGCAGCTATGTCAATCTCGCCGGTGGACACGTTTATCCATCGGTCATCCGACTCACCGAGCGCAAGCCCTTGCGCATCTATCTGCAAGATGGCAGCAATGACCTCGACAACCCCTACGGCAACTGGCCCTTAGCCAATCAACAGATGGCCAAAGCTTTGGAGTTCATGCACTATGATTACACCTTTGCCTTTGGCGATGGTGCCCATAACAGCAACCACGGTGGCAGTCTCTTTCCAGAAGCCATGAAGTGGCTGTGGCGCAAGTAAACCCAGCGATTGCCTGCTGCTATGCCCTCGATCTTTATCCAAAACCTCAGCAAAAGCTTTGGGGCACAATCGGTGCTGAATGACGTGAATTTGGAGATTGCTGAAGGTGAGCTATTTTTCCTCCTCGGCCCCAGTGGCTGCGGTAAAACCACGCTGCTACGCCATATCGCTGGCTTTTATCAGCCCAATGCAGGACGCATCTTCTTCGGCGAAGACGATGTGACCGACCTGCCGGCCCACAAGCGCGGCACCGGCATGATGTTCCAAAGCTACGCGCTATGGCCGCATCTCAATGTGGCGCAAAATGTCGCCTTTGGCCTGGAAGAACGGAATCGCCCCCAGCCGGAGATCGAAAAGCGCGTGGAACAGGCTCTTGAGTTGGTCAAACTCGGCGGCCTTGGCGCACGCCGCATTTCCCAACTCTCGGGTGGCCAGCAGCAGCGTGTGGCCTTGGCCCGGGCTTTGGTCATTCGACCACGCTGCCTGCTTTTAGATGAGCCCTTGTCCAATCTCGACGCCAAGCTCCGCCATCAGATGCGCTCCGAAATCCGGCGCATCTGCAAGGAATTTGGCCTGACAGGCATCTACGTCACCCATGATCGTGACGAAGCCCTGAGCATGGCCGACCGACTGGCCGTGATGGATGCAGGCCAACTGGCCCAAGTCGGCACACCGCAAGAAGTCTATCGAAATCCGGCCAATCGCATGGTGGCCGAGTTCATCGGCGAGACCAATTTGATCGAGGCCAAAGTGCTCCAGCCCATGACCGAGGAAGGCTTTTATCTCGTTGGAACGACCTTGGGTCACTTCCTAGCCCGACCAAATCGTGATGACTGGCAGCCACTGGCTGGAACGAGGGTGCTCATCTCGGTCAGGCCTGAGGCGTTGACTTTTGCTGCATTAGAAGACACGTCCAATCACTTTTCAGGGCACATCAATGACACTCATTATCTGGGAACAACGGCCCAATATGAATTGAAAACGGCCTGTGGCCTAAACATCAAAGTCTGTGAGATGAACCCACAGACCATCCGACAACCATCGCCTGAAGAGGTCACGCTGATGGCCAACCCCGAGGACGTGGTCATGCTGCCGCAGGAGTAAAAAGAACTCCACGCGGCAACACGATTGAAAAAGAACTAGGCTGTGGTTTTGCGGTCCACGTTGAGACCCATTTTACGGTACAAGGTCGCAATACTGACGCCCAGCATCGTTGCCGTTTTTTCGCGTGAGCCATTGTTGTACTTAAGCGTCTCTTGAATGAAGAGGCGCTCTTGACCCTTGATGAAATCATCCAAAGTCGAGCCAATCGGCAGCTGGGTGGTCCCACCACTGGTAGAAGCAGGTGTTGGCACCTCAATCTGCTGACTCACTTTCGCAGGAAGATCCGCTGGACGCACTCGGTCCCCCTCAGCGAAGGCGCAGGCGCGTTCGACAGCATTTCTCAACTCAGACACGTTGCCCGGCCACGGATACTTCTCAAGAAACTCAAGCGCATAGGTGTCCATCGCCTTGATCTTGGAGTCCGTTCGCTCTGAAAGGTCCTTCAAAAAGTGGTCCACCAAGGGCTTGATGTCCTGACGACGCTCACGCAGTGGTGGAATCTTGAGCGGAACCACTGACAGCTTGTAGTAGAGATCTTCACGGAAAGTGCCTTTCTTAGCAGCCTCTTCCAAACTGATGGTGGTGCTAACGACCAAACGGAAATCAGCGGAACCGGTGTTCCAAGCACTGCGACGGGACTGCGCCTCATCCAGGAAGGTATTCAGCTGAGCCTGAATGCGTGGAGGCAACACGTGAACCTCAGCAAGATGGACCGTCCCACCATTGGCACGACTGAAAATCCCGCCCTGACCACCGGAGTGACCAAAAAGCTCCGATTCCAATGAATCCTCAGGCATTGCGCTGCATTGAACTTCTTTATAAGGCGCTGAATTGCGGCGACTTGCTTCATGCAAGGCCCTGGCAACCATGTGCTTACCGACACCAAACTCACCCTCAAGCAGCACCGGGCTATCATTGTCTGACACACGGCGCACGATCTCAAAGATTCGCTGGATCGCATCGCTGTGACCAATCAATTTTGAGGAAGAACTGCTGCGCACTGAAGACGAAGGCATGACCATCGGTGCCTCCGATGAACCTGCGGCACCGCGGCCAAGTGCTTGATTCACGGTTTTGATCAAATCCCCAAGATCGAACGGCTTGGTTAAATAATCGAAAGCGCCGAGTCGCATCGCCTCGACAGCCGTCTCAACACTGCCATGGCCCGTGACCATAATGACGGCTGTATTTGGAAACTGATCCCGGCACATGCTGACCAAATCTAGACCATTCACATCCCCGATGCGCAGATCGACAATGACCAGATCAGGCTGCTGGGTGCGGATCGCGGCCATGCCCTCAAGGCCAGTCGTATAGCCAAACACGGTGTGCCCTGCTGCGCGACAAAGCTTGCTCATCAGCTCAAGAATTGCCGCTTCGTCGTCTATGATTACCAGTTTAGCCATAAAGTTGTTAGAATGTGAGAGTCAAAGTTGACTATCAAATACGCTAAAGTAAATGGCCCACTGCGTCAACGAGGTTCTTTCCCTCGAGGCAACAGTGGGCCAAATGGTTTTAAAGTGAGTTAAATTTAAAGGAAATCTGCGTTCTCGGGCCTAGGTTCTGGCGCATTGGGACGCTGAATTTCATCCTCTTCTGAAGACGTCGACTCTAAAGCTGAACTTTGGACAGGGGTCGCGTCGATAATCTGGCGCATGAGATCCCAAGCAGTGCGAAAATCGCCGGAATCTGATGACAGAGAAGCTAATTCGCGCTTGAGAAAATCAGGTGCTTTGGGCAGCCTCATGACTTTTTCGAGAGTCATGCGCGCCGCCTTCAAATCACCACTAAGCCTCTGAGCATAATAGAGTTCCACGCCAGGCAAAATATCCACAGGATTCAATAGGTGAGCACGTTCCAATCGAGGAATGTCGGCCGCAGAAATGGCTGCAGAAGGGGCCGCCGCCTGAATGTAAAGCGCTGCAAGCTTAAAGGCAGATTCAAATTGGCCTTTCTGAGCCATATCTGTAGCGATCATGCGCCAACAGACTTTTTTAAGTCGCGGATACTTTTCAATATAGGCCAGCAAAACAGCCTTATCACTTTTTTGCTGCCAGGCGGAAAAGAAGTAATGGACTTGGTTTTCATTTAGGTCGGCCAACCCTGGATGCTGCGCCATAAACTCAGAATGGAGGGCCTCCCAATGAGGCGACGCAGTATACTGAATGAGACACATTAATTGTAGCGGCAAATGACTTGCAAGCCTCCAAATAGCCAAGTGTTGATCTGGAAAAGGTGCGAGACTGGCTACCATTCGCCAATATCTATCCAGATAAAGCTCCTCAGGTGCCTCGTAGCGACGAAGAAACTCACGCCAAGGAATGATGGCAACGCTGGGATCAAAACGCATCCAGAACTCCCCTTCATCCATGCAAAAATCGGCATAGCGTGGCTCAACGGCCCGAGCTCTTCCAAAATCCAACAAGGCTTGTTCGCGATCCTGTTTCGTTACAAGGTGAAGTTCAGCCCTCAAAAAATACAAACGGTAGTCAAGAGGCGAAAGCTCAATTGCCCGATTAATCATCACGAGAGCTTCAGCACGTTTGCCTTTGGCAGATTCAATCAAAGCTCGATCATGAAGTACCGATGCCATCGAAGGAATGGTAGCATCCACCAAGCCAACAAACATGAAGAGCAGATAACTGCCGGAGCAGATCATGATCAGCCCAGCCATCTGGAACAATCGTTTACCAGACAAGTTGATGCGGGGTCCTGAATAACGAGGACGCACAGCCAGAGACGCAATGAACCCTATGAGCAGGAAATAACCAAAGCCATGGAGAGGCACATCAAAAACTCCATGGATCAGAGCGATGAATGCCGCAATCGCAAAAGCCTTTCTCATTCGTCTTCCCGACCTGCTTTCACGACTTTTTCTGTTTCGCTGAGAAAACCAAGGACCTGTAGTAGAGTAAAACCAAAGAACCAAAACAACAGCAGGGATCAAGACAATCAATCCAAGCTCAAAAAGCAGCCAAAGCAGATCACTCTCTGGATGAATTGCCCGCGCTAGCGGCATCGCTGTTGGGGTTACCTGTGGGAAAACATATTCAAAGACACCGAGACCACGTCCTAACCAAGGAGCCGAGGCCGCAGCAGAAAGCGTCTCTTCAGCTAGCCTAACTCGAGTATCCTGGGCAATCGCAGTAGAAATAGGACGGCTCGAAAGTCGCTCGGCAAGAAACCCTTTTGAAACAAGTAGAGCGGATAAAATGGAAACAACAATAGCAGCACCAACAAGGATCTTACGTACAAGTCCTTTCTTCATTGCGGCTGTTGACACCCAGCAAGTCAACCCAAGAAGAAACAACATCAATCCAGCACGCGAGGTATTAGAGACGATGCATGCAAACAGTAACAAGATACCCGTAAAAAACAAAATCCAACTCCTGGACTTACGCCGAATGGAATCAAAGCAAGCACCAGCACAAAGCACACTCGCCAAAGCAAAGAGGCTCGAAGAATGGTTGCGGTTCGCAAAAGGACCGTAGTCATAACTTAAAGAGCCATCTTGAATATGCGGCCACCAGGGGAGATGAACCATCTGGAGAACTTCTAATTCAAAAAATAGCGCGATGATAATGCAGCCGAATGAGAGCAGCCTTAGTGCTACACGCCGCCCAGAATCACTGAAATTCTGTCCCAAACAAGACCACAACCAAAGTAACCCGAAGACGGAAATAACCCAAGTCTCAAGAGTCAATTGAAAGTCTGGGGAAAGGCTGCTGGAGACAGCCACGGACCATTCTTGGATCAAATTTATGCGCCATGACTCAACAGGCCCAAACCATGTGGCAGGCAATAACCCCACGGCAGGAAGAAGCGCTAACCAAGTCAAAAGAAGCCTTGGTGCTGGGCGCAACTTAAAGCGTGGTGGTGCCAAGCAAAGAGTAACTCCCATCAAGATTAGAGCCACCGCACAGCTCCACAACTCGGCCCCAGCTCCTAAAAAGATCACAAGCAAAGACGTCAAAGAGTACAACCATGCGCGTGAATGCCTGAGTCCCCAGGAAGAAGTCTCATCTTCAGAGTCCTCCACGTCCTCTGGCATAACCTCCTCTGAAACATCCTGAGTCATGTCAGTGACTTCATCATTCAATGATTCTGGAGACGGCGGTGTCATAATTGAATCGTGGCTACCTCCTCAGTGTGCTGTAATGCAACAATATTTACCTTCGGTTCGAAACCCTCAGGGATCACAAAGTTAGGCAACGCCCCCCAACGCTCATGACAGCGCTCAAAAAGCCCAGTGAAAACATCTGCGCGATGAAACCAGTCGGTCTGCAATCCATCATCGACAGGACAATGAAGCTCAATCTGAACTCCCGATTTTAAGGTCAAAACGACGACCTGTGACTTTTCGGTTCGATGCTCGTTAAATCCGATCCAACGAAAGCGGTGACGCAAAACATCTGCGAAATCGGCAAGACTGGAGCACTTCTCAATATCGAACTCCAAGACCCGCGCATGCGCCCGAATGTGTTCCAGCCGCCTTCTTCGCACTAAAGTCTGATTTACCTGCTCACGCAGTTTTTTCCAACTTCGGATATAGCCCAGGTAACGTGCAGCGCCTATGGCCAAAAGGAATAGAACGGCGCCCGCCACTGGCAGGGCTATGCCCTTGGTTAGCAAAATACTGATCCCAACGAGACTCAACACCACACAAACGGAATACATGGCCACCAGGGCGCGCCCTTTACTGTAGCCAAGCAAGATGAGCCGGTGATGGATATGCTCAGCATCAGCACTAAAGATCGGAACGCCTCGTATGCTACGCCTCAAGATGGCGAAAGCAGTATCTAAAATTGGCACACCAAGAGCAATAACAATGACCAATAAAGCGGCAATCACTGAGCCTTTGTTAGAACTCTTCAGTGACACTGAGGCCACAAAAAAACCAATCAAATACGCTCCACCATCGCCCAAGAAAATCTTTGCTGGCGGGAAATTAAAGAAGAGAAATCCACTTAAAGCCCCTGCCATAATAATGGAAATCAGCATGACCTCTGGACTGAACGAAACATAGCCAACAAAGGCCAAAGTGAGCGATAAGAACAAACCGAATCCACCAGCCAAGCCATCCATACCATCAATTAAATTGATGATATTTGGAATCGCCACTAACCAAAAAAGCGTCAATGGAAGACTCCACCAGCCTAGGATGATGCCACCTACACCAAAAGGGTTACTCAAGATGTCGATGGAAACCCCCAATGAGTATAAAATCAATGAGACACCTATTTGCCCCATCAGCTTTACCTTAGCCCCCAAAGGCTTCAGATCGTCCAAAAAGCCAACAAGGAACATCAGTAAATTGCAGACCAACAGCGGCCCCCATTCGTCCAGTCTCATGCGCCCAAGGTAAAGACTGGCAAGGATTGCCAGCGAGAGAGCTATAAAAATGGGCAACCCACCAAGACGAGGAATCGGCATTTCATGGGACTTACGCCGTCCATCGGGAGCATCCAAACCTATGGTCATCTTGCTCTTCAGAATCGCCAGTGTCCCAATCAAACTCATCACAACGGCCATACCAAAATAGACCAGCATCTCTAGGGTTTTAGGCATAAATGGAGCAGGCGGTCCCATTACTGAATCTGGATGGAGGAGAGAAATCATAGTCGCACTAAACGTCGAAATCATACATTGCCCGCAGCAGTGATTACGTCAATCAACCGAGGCAGTAGGAGTTTCTGAGAATATTCACAGGCGAGTCTTCGACTTGCCTCCGAAGGAGGCAAGCAACCCTCCTCTGCTGCCGTTAAAAGCACTCGGTTTAATGATTCTTGATCACCAAAAAGCGTCAAACGTGCATACCGTTTATCCTGCAAGTGAGAAGCAAGGTCGGTCAGGTGGCTTTGCTGTGGACCAATGGCAAGAAAAGGTAAACCGAGTGCTAATACATTGTACACTTTGCATGGGTGAATCATGCCAACAAAGGGAGGCCCCATAACAACCAAGTGAAGATCAGCACTTGATAAGGAAGCTGACAGGGATTCCAAAGGTTGATAAGGCAGACAAGTGATATTTGTCAGTCCACGATCTGAGGCAAAAGCCTTCACCTTTGCGAACTCACTTCCACCACCGACGAAGAGAAAGGCCAAGCGGTCATTACCGGCAAAAGTCGCGGCCGATTCTAACACCGTATCCAGTGGATGACATGGGCTGTGATTGCCTGAATACATGATGACAAATTTGTTGGTCAGTCCATGGATGGCTCTAAAATCAGCACGTCCCGCTTCATCCCATTTCAGAGCGTCATCATGTGACCAAGGAGCATCAGTGTGGATGATTTTTTCGGGCACCCCTTTATCCATCAGCCTCTGCGCCATAAAGCGATCCAGTGCAATGATACGGGCAGCGCGATGAAAGCTACAGCGTTGAAGTGCGCTCAAGACTCTTTCCGAAAGACCACCTTCCTTCAGCCAGCCAGCTGCGACAGCCTCGTCAGGATTCAAATCCATGATCCATGGCACCACGGCTCCTCCTTTGATCATGGCCATCATTGTGCCTAGTGTTGAGATCAGTGGAGGGGAGGTCAAACAGACCGTGACATCAAAGCGCGGCAAACATAGCAATGTTAAAGAGGCATTGAGCCAAAAAACACCAAAATCCACAAAGCGGCGCCACTTGGATTTTTTACCCAAGCTTGTGGTCCAAATTCTGCGAATCTTAATCCCTCTCCAAGTCTCTTTCACTGGATAGCGATTGAGCGGATTGTCATAACCACGAGATGAGGCAACAACCGTCACTTCGTGCCCGGCTTCCTTCAGCCCCAAAGCAAGATCGGTCAGATACTGCGCCGTAGCCACATAGTCTGGATAAAAACACTGATTGAGCAGCAAGATCTTCATCAATTAAACCGATGAACCTTCTCGTAATGTATGCGCACCGACTTCAGCCAAGAAGCATTCGTAGGCATGGCTGACACCCGCTTTTAAATCGTAACGTGGACGCCAGCCTAGGGCCGTTAACTTGGAAGAATCCATGAGTTTCCGTGGCGTGCCATCAGGCTTGGAAGAATCCCAAACAATCTGCCCACGATAGCCCACCACCTCGGCAACCAGTTCCACCAATCCCTTGATCGTTACTTCGGAGCCACTACCAATATTGATCCAGTCCGGTGGTGAATCCTGCTGCAACAGCAGCGCACAGGCATCAGCCAAATCATCCACATGCATGAACTCACGTTGTGGCGTCCCGGACCCCCAGGCGATCACAGTTGGATCGTTAGCGATCTTAGCCAGATGAAAGCGGCGGATCAGAGCAGGCAGCACATGTGAGTTTTCAGGGTGATACTGATCTCCAGGCCCATACAAATTGGTCGGCATGGCGGAGTAAAACAGCGACCCATACTGACGGCGATAGTATTGCGCCAGTTTGATTCCCGCAATTTTGGCAATGGCATAGCCTTCATTGGTGGGCTCCAACTCACCAGTCAGCAAACAAGACTCAGGCATCGGCTGAGGAGCATGTTTGGGGTAAATGCATGAACTTCCCAAATAGAGTAACCGCTTCACCCCAGAGCGATAGGCACCATCAATACAATTCAAAGCAATCGCCAGATTTTGATGCAGAAATTCAGCTGGATAAGTATTGTTAGCATGAATACCTCCCACCTTCCCTGCCGCAATGATCGCAGCATTCGGTTGGTGCTCTGAATAGAAATCAAAAACAGCCCGCTGATCCGTGAGGTCCAGTTCAGAGCGAGTGCGAGTCATGATCTCAACGCCCTTTTCTGCTTGGAAACGGCGCACCAAAGCCGCACCCACCATGCCATTATGTCCTGCGATAAAAAGCTTCATCATTTATCCAAGGCTGGCGATCCGAGCTTCTTTTGTGGCCAACTCGAGATCGGCATCGATCATGAGTTTAACCAATTCCTTGAACTTCACCTTTGGTTCCCAGCCTAGCTGGCGTTTCGCCTTAGCTGGATCACCGATCAAAAGCTCCACTTCGGCGGGACGCTCATAACGCGCATCATAAGAGACATACTTCTCCCAATCTAATCCCAAAAGCTGGAAGGATTCCTGACAAAACTCACGCACACTGTGAGTCTCGTTCGTCGCCACCACATAATCGTCCGGCTGATCCTGCTGAAGCATCAGCCACATCATCTCCACATACTCTCCAGCAAAGCCCCAATCGCGCTTGGCATCGAGAGTTCCGAGATAAAGGCGATCTTGCAGCCCCATCTTAATGCGAGTCGCTGCACGAGTGATTTTCCTGGTCACAAAGGTTTCACCGCGGCGTGGAGACTCATGATTGAAGAGAATCCCGTTGCTGGCATGGATGTTGTAAGACTCACGATAATTGACCGTCAGCCAGTAGCCATAGACCTTGGCACAGGCATAGGGTGAACGCGGCCAGAAAGGAGTCTTCTCTGTTTGTGGCACTTCCTGCACTTTGCCAAACATCTCCGAGGAGGAAGCTTGGTAAAACCGCACTTTGTCAACAATACCGGCCTCACGTATGGCCTCCAAAATCCGCAAAGTCCCAAGACCCACAATGTCGCCTGTCGATTCTGGCACATCAAACGACACACGCACATGGCTTTGGGCTCCTAGATTGTAAACCTCATCGGGCTTCAATTCATGAATCAACTTCACAAGAGCCACCGAATCCGTCAGATCTCCATAATGAAGATGAAGATTGGTTTTCAAATGTGGGTCCACATACAGATGGTCAATCCGTTGTGTGTTAAAATTCGAAGCGCGACGGATGATCCCGTGAACTTCATAGCCCTTCGCCAATAGTAACTCTGCTAAATAGGATCCGTCTTGTCCGGTGATGCCGGTAATGAGTGCTTTCTTCATGAATGAGTTGGTCGGGATATAATCGAAAGGGGTTGGATGCTAATTTCTCGGACGAATAGATCAAAGGCAAGACTTGAAATGTTAAAGGGGCATTTTCCAGCAGGATCGTCTGGCGCGGATTTTTAAGACGTCCCCTGCCATACGCCAGGAATCACGAAGCAAGTGCACCTTTCCTCCCTCGACTTCATGCCAGTCAATGGGAACCTCCTGAATCTCACAACCGGTATCAAGCAGTGCCACCATCAGCTCAACATCAAAGGCAAAACCTCTGACCTGCAATCGACTCGCAATACCCTCAAACGCTAGTCTGGGAACAATCTTCAATCCACACTGAGAGTCATAGACTGGAACATCCAAAAGCTCAGAGACCAATGTCGCGTAAATGCGTCCCAGTAGATGCCTTTTAAAAAGACGATCTACCCGCCGCCCCAACATCTTGACTCTCGAAGCAAACAAGGCACGCCCAGCACTTTTCATTTGAATCAACCTTGCCACCTCAACGGGTGAGCAAGCACCATCTGCATCCACAAACGCAAGCCAGTCAGCCTCACCAGGCTCCGCCCACCCAGAATATACAGCCCCCCCTTTGCCCAGATTGTTAGATAGCGATTTCAAGGCAAGCAGGCAGGCATACTCGGTGCGCAGCGCTTCAATGACAGCACCCATTTTCACCACTTCTTCTGCATCTGAACCATCCTCCACCACCATGATCGTCACTCCACCGAGGGCGCTCATTTCACGACACAGCTCAGGAAGAAAAGCTCCGATCCGTGCGCTTTCACGATAACAAGGGATGACCAAATGGACCAAGTCACTCATGCTTTGGTTAGTATCTCCTCATAAAGCTCGACCAAGCGCTTGCCCATGTGTTGAGTGCTGAGTTCTTTACCCGCGTATTCCAAGGCATGCTGCGAGAGTTGTCGGCGTAGCTCGGGACTGGTAATCATGGATTCCAAAGCAGATGCCAACGACTCGCTATGAGGCCCCGCGATGATCGCCGCTTGAGCAGCCGCCGCACCTGAGGCAATCGCCACGCCAGGAGTCAACAGGCAAGCTTTACCGGCAAGCAGTGCCTCAGCGGCAGCTAATCCGAAGTTTTCAGAGAAAGAGGGAAGCACAAAAATAGAGGCATTAGCCAGCAGCTGCGCCTTCTGATTACCACTGACATGATCCAACCATTGAACCCGATTGTCTAAAGCAAGTGAACTAGCCAAAGCACGCAACTGATCTCGGTATTCCGCCTCACCACCACCAGCAATCAACAATCGCCACTCCTTGTAACGCGGAGCTAAAGTTGCCCAAGCATGAATCAAGGACTCCAGATTCTTCACTGGATTTAATCGTGATAAATAAAGGATCGTCAAGGGGGCATCAGCTTCCGGAATCGGCAAGCGCATTGCCTCAAGCCCAAGCGGAATGATGACAGGACGAAAGGGAATACCCAGCATGGCAGCCTGCTCGGCCTCATCTTGACTCGTGAAATGAATCGCAGCCGCATCCGTTAAGAGTGGGCCCTCGACCCATCGTAACGACAGCTTTTTCAGAAAGGGGCGCCGCTGTGTCACGCCATAGCGGTTCAGCACACCAAAGGGCCTGAAAACAAACGGCACTCTAGCCCGTCTAGCTGCAAAGGCGGCTGCGATACTTGCAAACGAAAACAAGGCGTGAATATGCACGAGATCATACTGACGAACCTCTTGAAGAAGCCACCTCGTCAATGAAACGGAGACCGTGTAAAATTCTGTATTCTTGCGGAAGTAACGCCTCACGCAGCCATTCTCCAGGAGTGGCGGCCCATTCCCCTTCCCGTTTCTTAGCCCACGACCATCATCATCCGTCGTCACCGTTTCCACATCGATCCCCTCTGCCAGAAGTGCCCGCTCAATCACGCCCATCGCCACAGTTGGGCCACCTTGACCTATGGCCAAAGAAGGAATGACATGGAGAACGCGCATACTGAAAAGCTGAAACTTGAATCCCCGAAAATGACTATTTAGAATCCGCAAGCCAACGTTCCAACATGAACACAGCCCAGCGCTGATACCAAGTCGGGTTAGCATTTGGCAAACCACGAGTCACATCACGGAAGGCAGTCCCCCATGAGGCTTCAAGCCATTGTTCAAAAGGAAACGTAAACCCGCGCTTAGGCTGATTCGCGACCCATTCGGGAATCTCCGGTAGCGCCTGAAGCAGGAGCTTCTTCCCTGCTTGTATTCTTTGGCCTGATGGGATTTGAGCCAGACTTTCAAAGAGCACTCGATCCACAAAGGGAACGCGCAACTCCAAGCCATGGGCCATGCTCATCACATCACTATCTCGGAGAAGTTGATTGCGCATGTAACACTGAAGCTCCAATGCACTAACGGCATCCGCATCCGTGGGAAACTGAGGCAGACGATCCTCCAAAGAGTGCGTGAAAGCCTCAGGCCAAGAGTTTGTATCAACTTGAAAATCGGCGCCCAACAACCTACTCGCAATCTGCTTTGCCTCCGCTGGTGAAAAAATGCCACGATACGTTTTCCATGCCTCTGTAAGAGTAGGCGCTTGTCGCAAAAAAGCACCCAACCGACGGTAGCGAGCCTGCGGAGCCCAATTCTCCAATACAGAACCTATGGATTGAGCCAAGCCAGGCAACCGATGCAAAGAACGACTCAAGCGCGCAAGCTTAGGCACTTGTTGAAAGCTGGGATACCCACCAAAAAGCTCATCTCCACCCAAACCAGACAAGACCACCTTCATCCCTTGGCTGCGGGCAAAGGACGAAACAGTGAATGAATTGAAGCCATCTATACTGGGCTGATCCATATGCTTGAGGAAATCCGCAAAGGTAGATTCCCCCACATCACTCGTAAGCCATAATTCATGATGATCCGTGCCGAAATGTTCAGCCGTTCGACGCGCCACCGAACTTTCATCCAGGCTCGTATTATCCACGCCAATGGAGAAAGTCGCCAACTGATCCATCCCTAATTGACGAGCCAAGGCAACAAGCGCTGTCGAATCAATCCCACCACTCAAAAAGACTCCCACAGGGACATCGCTAACGAAGTGCGCTCGGACTGAATCCAACAGAGCAGAACGCGCCGAGCTTACCACGTCCCAGTCAGTCTTGATTGATGAAAACGAGGGACTCCAGAAACATGTTTTTTTAAGATTCCCTGCGCGCCAGGTCAATGAATGCCCAGCTTCGAGCATGCTAACCGAATGAAGCAGCGTCAGTGGCTCAGGAACTGAACCCATCTCAAGGAACATCACCACGGCCTCGGAGTTTACCGTGCTAGGCACTAGGCCACAATGGCGTAAAGCGTGCAGTTCTGAAGCAAATAAAAATTGGCCATTTAAGGCAGCATAATACAGTGGTTTGATCCCCATCGGATCACGGGCCAGAAAAGCTGAGCGGTCTTGCTGATCCCAGATACAAAAGGCAAACATTCCCCGCAACATCTGCACCATGACTTCACCATGACGTGCATACAATTCCAGCAGCACCTCCGTGTCTGCGTGTGACTTAAAAACGGCACCGTCTTTTTCCAGCCCAGCCCGCAGTTCACGGAAATTGTAGATCTCCCCATTGAAGACGATGTGGTAGCGACTATTTGAGGTGGCCATTGGCTGATGACCAGCTGGAGATAAATCCAAGACGGCTAAGCGAGTATGCGCCAATCCAACACCCGCTGAAGAATCAATCCAAAGACCAGCATCATCAGGTCCGCGATGGCGTAAAGCCGACTGCATGGAAGTCAGCGCTGAGCCCAATGAATCGGACCAACCTGAAGCTGATAAAATGCCGGAAATACTACACATTGACCAGTTCCTTCAAAGCGCATGCCAAAGATTTTTCAAAGGCTGCTTTTCCAAACAGCTTCACCGCTTGTTCATGCAGCGCCTCAGGCTCATGCAACCAAGGTTGATTGTGCTCACGGCGATAAAACCGCAAAATAGCATTTCCAATGGCCTGAGGATCTTTGGGATCAATCACAAATCCCAAACGTCCTCCATCTAGAGCCTCTGAGGAAGCATCTAAATTTCCAGCCAAGCACGGCCGTCCGCAGGCAAGTGATTCAAGGTACACAATGCCAAACCCTTCGCCCGTACTCGGCATCACATAAAGGTCAGCCAAGCGATAATGATCTGCCAATTCGGCCTCTGGAATAAAGCCCGTAAAGATCACCGCGTGAGCGACACCCAGATCAATCGCCATCTGTCTCAGCCTAGCCTCATCATCGCCGCGACCACCAATCAGATAACGCAGATCAGGCAGTTCCTGGAGCAATCTCGGTAGGGCTTGGAGAATCTGATCCTGCCCCTTATAGCGCTCACTAGCAGCTAAACGAGCAACGGTCAGCAACACTGGTTGATCAGGTTTCAAACCGTAACGCTTTAACAGATCGACAGACTTCGGCCCCGGCGTAAACAGATCTTCCCGAAAGGTATTCGGAACCACCCGAATCCGAGACGCCGGTATTCCCCCCTCTTTCTGTAGAACTTCAGAGGTGAATTGAGACACCGGCAGCAGGCCTGTCGCCTGCCTTAACGCAGTTCCCAGCGATCCCTCCAAATGCCCCCAAACTTCGATCCCATGCGCGGAAACCAAAGTCGGAGTGCGCCGCCCCAACAGGCGCAAGGCCTTCATGAAATGTGGATGCGTTGTCAGAATAAAAGCAGGCCGTTCCCAAAGGGCACAAGCTAGACCGCTCGCCGCATAAATCAAAGTCCTCAACCGAGATGACCACCGACCAAAAACATGATGCCGCACCCTTGGCGATAAAGCAGGCAACGGCACCCGATCATTCTTGGCAAAAACACGGATTCGATGATTCGGATACAACTCCAACAAAGCCTCCAAACAAAACATCGTGTAGTGCTGGATACCTCCGCCTTCGTCTAGCCCTGAGCACCAAAGATGGATGACAGGTGATGGAGTGCCGACATGGATTGATGAATCAGAAATAACCAAAAAAGTTAAGGGTCAAAATCTTGGGAGAGTAGATCAGAAAATCGTCATCGATTAACTTCTTGGCGGCCTGGTGTTCTGATATCGCGAGACCGGCCCGATAGCTCTCGGGTATTTAGAACCTCGTAATCGGTTAGTGCTCGCGTTTGTTGGCTGCCCCCAATTCCCCAGCTTGTAATATTTCCCAAAAATAAACTGATGCATCAGAAACACCAAAACGGCATTTGCTGCGCAAGCAGAGACCACTTCACCCAGTGAGCCATTAGGTTGGATCATGCCCAAAGCCGGAAGCATCCATCGGCTTAAATTCCAGTAATCTCCACGAGCCAAATAGAAGGCAGCACGCTGATCGATGAACGCTAATCCTACACCAAAAATGATGAAGCCAAAAACCACACTCGTGGTGCCAAAGTTGACATAAAATTCAAGCACCTGCCCCACACCAAAACTCGTCGTCTCACTCAACACTTGCCCCGTGTAATTGGTCACCATGTTTCCACTTCCACCCAAAACGGGTTTTCCCGGCCAAAGAATGCGTGGGATCCAAGCCGTAAGCCCTACCCAAATGGTTGAACCTTCCGCAAAGGGACGACGCACCCCAGTCCAAAACATTGCCTTCCCGACAAAGTCGCTTTGATTGAGCCGAGAATCGAGCGCTTCCAAGTGGATTTGTTTGTAGGGATCAAAAAACTCAAAGTTTTCTACCATCCTCATCACCTTCGCAAAGCGATCACTCACATAGGATCTTCGAATGTAATCCCGATAGGCCATCCAGTTCACAAAGGCTGTCATGCCACAATAGAGCACTACAACCAAGACTCCAATAGACACCCCACGTGGACGAAAGAAGCGCAGAACCAGCATCCAAATCGCGACGGCTGCCGCAATCCCATAACTCATGAAACCCATGGTCACCACGGTGAGGAGAGGGAAACCAGCTGTGCCCAACATCCATTTTTTAAAGTTCAGGAAATCCCGCCGTTGATAGGCTAGATGACAAAATAGAAACACCGCCACCACACTGAAGTGAATGCCACCAGCCCCCAGAGCACTAACGCTGGGAATCCGTTTGGTGATTGGGGCAATGACAAAGAAAAACGCCAGTGAAAGGATGAACAACGTACCCGGAAGCTTCGTTGTCACCTGTGGGTCTAGTTGGCCGGTTTGAGTAACGACGGGATCTTTGGTGAAAAAAAGCGGGCAAATCATTACACCCAACACATAACAACCAAATCCCAACGTGGACATCCACATCCCGGCATGAGTGACTCTGATCGAAAAGCCGCCCTGCAGCAAATATTCAGAATTCGGTGAGTAATAATCGAAGCCATAGGCGCAGGCTCCAATGAGGTGGATCATGCTTAGCCCAAAAGCATAAACGATCGGCAGGCCAAAGATACGCTTGGAACGCCACTGCTGCCAAAGCAGCAGACTGAAAATGGCAAGCCAAATCCAGCACAAGGCACGAACATTTTCATGACTTGGTGTGGCTAAAAAATCGAGCGGAATCATAGGGGGGAGGAAAAGCTGAAAGGCTGAAAGGCTGAAACTCGGAAGGACTGAAAACGCTGAAAGCCGAGGAGCTAATGATTAGGAAGAGAACGCCAGGCTTTGGCGATGCCCTCGGCGGCTGCGGAAACGGAGTATCGCCCTGCTTGTTCTCGGCACTCAGCGCTAATCGATGCACTGGGCAAACGTGCAAGAAGTCTTTGAATGGCTAGTGACAGACCTGCGACGTTATTGGCGGGGCACACTTCACCAGTCACTCCAGGTTTAACCAGATCAAGATGACAGCCCACCCGATCCGAAACGATGCAAGGCAGCCCGTTAAGCAAAGCTTCATTGACGACAACTCCCCAAGTTTCACGCTCCCGACTTGGAAGCACAAGGAGATCGGCCGCTTGATAATAAGAAGCCAGCGTGTCCTGATTTTGGAAACCCACAAAACTCGTTGAGATAGCTGGGCTGGTAGAACATTGCGATTCGAGCTGTTCGCGCAAAGGACCATCCCCAACAAGAAGCAGATGCAGGCGTTTTTTCGTCTCCTCAGGCATTGAGCGAATTGCCGAGGCCAGTAGATCCACCCCTTTTTTCTTCGATAATTTACCAGAGAAAAGAATGACTTTAGTATCCTCGGAGACTCCTAATGACTTCCGAACTTCTATTCTGTTTTGGGCCGCTGCTTGTGGTGATGCTTCAAAGTGATTTTCATCAATGCAGTAAGGTGAAAAAAAGAGCTTATCAGCAGGCGCGCCATAACGCTGAAAATGTTCTTTCGAACGCTGACCGATGTACAACATGCCTGAACACCGAGCATAAAGACGCCGGAGATAAAGCGTACGCATCAGGTTATAGATAGGCCAACGAGCATGGGTTTCATCATTCGTTTCCCCACGAAATAGAAGGGGTAAGCCGCGCCTAATCGCATAGCCAATCCCGCTCAAATCATAACGGGCGTAGTAACCGATCGAAAGCACTGCCGAGCCTGGGTGAGAATCAGCGGCGTGCGTCATTCCCCAAGGACGAACTTCGTCATAGTTCTTGGCACCGCCTTCAGAAACCCGACTGAGAAACTGACTGGAATAACCTTCCAAAAGCGACTGATCCCAACTCAACCGTGTTGCAAAGCCCTTGTCGAGGTAACCCGTGAGGCTGAAGTCCGACCCATAAATGACATGTACAGGCACGTCAAAGTCCTGCTGTAAGGCACGAAAGACAGGTGCGTGGTAAGGCACTGGGTGAGCTTCGAAGATCAATAACATTGAAAACGCGGGGGGGCGGCGATTCTATTTTTTCTCGGGCTTTCAAAGTGATGCAAGCGTCTCGCCTAGCAACCTCTTTAAAGTCTCCAACCAACAATCATGGCAAGCTTCGGATGTGGATTTGGCCATCGTTAGATTCAATCAAAAACCTTACCTGCTGCATTCGAAGATGACACAAGACTTGAGTCAGTGAGTAAGTAAACTTATAACTCTGATAGCGCTGACAATGGGCAGATATCTCTTTGATGAACAGCGGCAACGCGCTGATTTTCACAACACTGCGATTACGCCACCAGTGACGCCAAGCTCGCCACCAGCCCCAAGGCTGGGCAATGAGTGGATATCTTAAATAGGCTAGCAAAACCTCATTCTTGATCCAAGGAATGGTTTGATGAGCATTGTCAGCCAGTGGCCTGTCATGCCAAGCGCGCAACCAGGGGGATTCTAAGATTTGGAAACCTGCCGCATGAGTCTGAAGAGAAAGATCCGTTTCCTCGACCCCATAAGCTGATGGCACCGGAACAAAACCTCTGACTGCTAAGTAATGACTGCGACGATGGATCGAAGCACTGCCTTGATAATACTTGGTCGTGCTGAGTTCGTTGCGCTGCGGCATGACTGGCTTCTCCTTCAAATACACCTCTGGAGAAAGAATCGCTGCCTGTGGCATGGCATCCATGATCGTCTTTGCCTGAGCAAAATATTCTGTATCCAAAGGCCAAGAATCATCATCAAAGCTAACCACCAAGTCATGAGAAGCAGCACGGATACAGGCATCACGCCCGCCACCAGGGCCGAGCGGTTTTTCGGAAAACAAGAGCCTTACAGGCACTTTCAACGAATCAAACTGCGCCTCATCAGGCCGCCAACCACCATCACAATGAATGAGAATTTCTGCGGGTAATGGGTCACATCGGCAAAGCAACTCAAGAGTTCGCAAAAGACGTTCACCACCTTGAAAACAAGGAATACCAACGGTTATAGATAAAACGGCCAGTGATATACCTTGTGTCATTAGGTTTTATCAAACACTGCAAAGATCATTTCAAAACTTCCGCATTCTGGCGAATGCGCCTACACAGGGAGTGAGTACCACCCAATTAATGCGGCAAAATCGCCACCACATCAGAAAGCCCACGCAGCCACTCACCAGAAGGCTTCGGAACCGCATTTTTAGTTGGACTAGCAAACACGAAACCCTTTTTCTCAAGAAGCTCCACAACATCCCAAGCTGGCGCTGATTTTTTAGGATCAGGCTCCCAATTTAATTCGGTGAAAATACAACGAATTCTTCCCTCCGATAAAAGACGCTCGGCCCCACGCAATGCCTCCGGCTCATTGCCTTGAATATCGATCTTCATCAAGTCTATTTGTTCGATTCCTTGAAGCGCACAATAATCATCCAGAGAGACGGTTTCAATAGTGACCGAATCCGTGGCAACGGCTTCTTGCGTCACAAAGTTCATCCCTTCATTGCCCTCAGCTTTACTTCCCCAGAGATTGAGTACAGCCGTTCCAGAGGTTCTTGCTACAGCCTTTTCGACGACTGTGATCATGTTTAAATGATTATCCTCCAAAGTGCGGCGTAAATGTGCCGCAATCGCAGCCGTGGGTTCGAAGGCGAAAAGCTGAACGTTCGGGTGGGTCGCTGCCGACGTTAAACTGTAAATTCCCAAATTTGCGCCGACATCAAAGATGACTTTGGCCCGCTTGGAGTATTCTGCCCAGCAGGCTAAGTTTTCTTGTTCCAGGAAATAAGTACCAAAGAAATAAAATTGACGTTGTAGGACCAAATTCAAATCGCAGTCCATGGTGAATCCGCCGGCCTTTAAACGTGTCTTGCGATTTCTATTCTCTGAACCAACGGCTTTTCTCCAAAGACTCTCCACTATCCGATACTTGCCTTGATTGAGAGGGAAATAGCGGGCGTACAACTTGAGTAATGATTCGGTTAACATGAGATTGAAAAAGAGTTTTTAAAGTTACAATGGCAACGTCGCTGTTCACCAGGACTTAACCCAGGTCATGGCATCACGCATTCGCTCCAGGTAAGAGTAGCGACCATCAATGCAGCGTTGCCTGCCAGCGGCGGCTATGTGCGCTCGTGCCTGCTCGTGAGTTGTGTAAAACTGCACTTTATCGACCAGTTCCTCTGGACTGTCGAAGTACTCAGCTTCGCGTCCTTCGGCAAAGAACTCTTGGCACTCCTGGGTCCGATCTGAAAGCAGCATGCTGCCACAAGCTGGGATTTCAAAGGTTCGTGTGGTGTGCTGGTCAGGGCAAACCTTGCGCAGAAAACCCAAACCAATTCTAGCACCTGACAGCGCTCGTGCATAATCATCCCCATAAACTTCCCCGCCTAAGTAAGCATCGGACACAACCGCATTGCGCCGGAATTTAAAATGATCTTTCCCTGCTAATTGATTCAAGATGATATGGCGTCGAAGCGTCCATTTACCATCACTCAAAAAGTCCCAATAGCCCCCACGCACTTTGAGATCGACGCCGGAGGCAGCCACCGCACTTAGCAGAGTCTCCCTTCTTGGCTCCCAGCCCCCCAAAAAGCCAACAGAACAGTTCCACTGAGGATCGCCCGAAGGCATCGGGCGATGCGTTTCATCGCAATAACCAAGGGGCATGTAGAAAACAGGTTTCCCAAGACCCTCGTAATTGGCGCTTTCATAGACTTTGCAGTACACGAGCGCATCAAAACAACTCATGGCTTCATTCATGAGCCTTGTCTGTTTCCAGTCTAAAAAGAAGTAGGGGTCTGGAGTGAAATGAAGGCTTCGAGCACCGAGCTTCTTGATTGATTCCAAAGTTTCTGCACGCAGGAATTCCTGCTTATCGGCCCAGACAATATCTGGACGGAATTCACGCGCTGCGGCCAAAACGGCTTCATTGATTTCATCGACCACTGATCCTCGGCTCAAACGCCGTTGCACTTGCCTTTGTAGCCATCCGGCCTTGCGCCAGGGTGCAACTGTGTTCACACCCCTTGCCTCATAACCAAGCCGAATCAAAGCACACAAACGCATTTCGGAAGTCTGACCGGGAGAGATATCGCCAAGGTAAAGAATTTTCATGAGAGACTCGTGATGACTGATTTGATTGCCTCCGCCAAACGAGATTCAAACCGCTGCCTTGAATAATCGCCACGCGCTTTTACCCAAGCAGCCTTTCTCATCGGCTCATAGGTCACATCATTCAAAAGGTTCTCCATGGCTTTTCTGATTTCATCAACATCGCTTGGGTCATCGACCAACAGACCATTCACCCGGTCACTCACAAGTTCAGGGATCGCAAACCGGTGAGAAGAAATGACAGGCGTACCAAAGTAACCAGCCTCGACAAGCATGAGAGGAAGAATGTCACTGCGGGTGGGATGCACTACAGCCCGTGCTTGAGCGAATAGTTGGCGGAATCTTGCAGCTTCAACAGGCTCTTCTTTTCTGAGAAATCCTGTCAGGCTAACACCCGACTCGTCGAAATTTGAAGGGCTGTCTCCGATGATGGTCAAAGTTGCATCAGGGTGTGTCATTCGAAGTTGGCGAAAGGCCTCTAAAACAACGCGCCCACCTTTGGCTTCAAAATTGGTCGATACAAACAGGAACGATTGGCCACCTTGATAGGCATCCGCATCTGGGGGATCGACCTCTCCAAATAGACCCACGACGCCAATCTTCGATGCCGAGAGACCATAAGTCTGGCAAGCTCTAGCAGCCCCCCAATGACTGGTGAATAGCACCCGCTCCGCTTTGGCTAGCCATTGCGCTTCCACTTCCTCAATCCGGAGTATGTCATCAATCTTGAAGTCTGCGGGATTATGATAAATCCGCAGGTAATCATGAAAGGTGCAATCACTCCAAGTGATGTAGGGTCTTCGTGCGGCAGTCATCACCCAGGGAGTGAAACCATGATAAAAATCTAACGCAGCTGAAGGTAAGCATTTTGTGTGAACCTCTTGCCGAATACTCAACAGACGCTCCTTGGAAAAGAAGAAAAACTCTCCCGGTCTACCAAAGGTGCGTAGAGCTTTCGACAGCACTTTTCGGTATGTACTGACACCTGGATTAATCGGCCCGACATAGTGAACCTCACCACACTTCCGCACAGCTTCAAGAGCCGCCACATTCATCGCCGAAAACCCACCTGAACGCAGATCTTGAGGCAAGTTCGAAATGAAGTTGATCATGCGAATGATCTTCCGCTGTAAAGCTTCAACATTGCCTCAGCAGAATGATTCAAAGCAAAGGGCGAGTTTTTAACAGCCTCATTCCCCCCTCTGGCATCCCTTGGCAGTTTAAGCAGGCGCATCAATTCGGTGGCCCACGCCTTTGCATCACCATTAAGCGGTAAAAAAGTCACCAACTCAGAAGAAACGACACATTCCTTTGGCACGGCCTCCGAAGCCAAAACGGGAAGTCCGGCTGCCTGCGCCTCCACAGCCACCATTCCGAGCCCCTCGCCTCGAGATGGGAAAAGCAAAGCATCACAGCCGAGCATCAGACGATCAATGTCATGCCGAATGCCGATGAATCGAATTTGGTTCGTTAATCCAGCTGACTGGATACGATCTTCAAGAATGGACGTTGCCCCATTGGGCTGACCAGCCAATAACATACAGACCTTTGAATCAAAACGAGCCGACTGTATCCCAACATCAACAGCAAAGGCTGAATTTTTGTGATTTTGCGGATGATTAGGATCAGACGATTGATCAATCCTGCCCGCAAAGAGTATCACTTTAGCCTCAGGAGACCACCCAAATTCTAAACGCACCGAGGCACTAGCACTTGGCTGATCACCGGCAAAGCGAGCGGGGTCAAACCCGCAATACAGCGCCGCGCTCGGAATGTGCCTAAAAGCAGGCGCATCGAGTCCGTATTCTGAAATCATCTGACGTGAGGTGCCCGCTATGTGCGTCGCAAATCGAGAAACAAAGAACTTCCCAAGTCTTGCAGTCAACCTACGCGTTGCACTCACGCCATAGTTGTTGTGAATCTGATAGGAGGGATTGTGCACATGCGTCACCCGAACTGGCGGCAGCGCTCCCGCACCGAGAAGGAAGTGCCAACCACTCGCATAATCCTGATGATCATGCACAGCCGAGTAACCCCTTTTCAGCAAAATTTGGCGAAGCTGACGTCTAAAAGCCGGTAATGTTTTTTTCCCATACTGCACATAATGCAGGGTTGCGCCAAGCGCCTTCGCTTCATCATCAAAGATCCCTTTGTTGCCACTTGTCAGCAAAAAGTCCATCTGGGCACGACCATTCTTCGTCCAAAGCCGCAACACCTCCATGAGCCATGTCTCAGCCCCGCCCATGCCAAGGGTATCAACAATTTGTAGGACTTTGAGAAATGTAGGCTCTCGACGAATAGTTTGTAATTATTGGTTATTAGTGCCGAATCGAAACTGACCTTGCAACAGCGGCTTCATCTCAAGAGCAACGAACAAGAGCATCATGGGAGACAAGAGATTCACAAATCGACCCAGATTATTGCCGAGAAGGGCGACAAGGCCGATCACAACCCCCTGTAAATAGAGTGCGCCAATGAGGATCGCATTCCCTTGATTGACGCTCAGCTTCTTGAACAATTTGTAAGCGACTACGAACAGATAAAAGAGCAGAATGTTCTGATTCAGGAACACTTGTCGGACATAATCCCCTACATCGATTTGAGGATGAAATATTCGATCTAGGAAACTGCTCAGCTCCATTTGTTCCGAGTGTTTTGCGGTGTAGAAAACCGTCTTCCGTAAAACCACGTAACTGATACCACCGAGGATGGATGCGACAAAAGCGCCAAGGGCATATTTTCGTGGAGTCCTCTTTAGCACTCCATCAAACAACGCCATCAGGGCGATGTAAGCAAAAATGATTTCGCGCTGTACCACCGCCATGGCCAGCAGCGGCAGAATCCACCAACTTCTCAAAAAATAGGCCTCGAAAATCAAAGCACAAAGCAAGTAAGCAAAGGCATCGGTTAATGGATTGATCGAGTAAAACAAGGTGCCAAATCCAAGCAGATAAGCCGCCCCAAACAGCAGGGCATAAGCTCGATTTTGATACTGCCTCCAGATCATGCGAGTGACCACCCAAGCCGTCAGCACCGCGCAACCATAATTAAAAAAAACGGCGCTAAAGAAGACCCTTTGGGAAATCAGCGGATTCTGAAAGCTGATGATGGTGTCATAATAAAGCCCCGTTTGGTGAAGCCAATAAACAAGGTAGGGACTGATTAGACGAGTATTGAAAGGAGACACCACCCCATTGAAATCCCAAGACTTGTACAAACCGTAATACGAGTAAAAGTCCGAATTGCCGAGATCCGGCGTCCCAAACTTATAAGCATAATAGAACAACGGATAGCTGAACAGAACCAGCAGGAACAGTTCGATTAAACCGAAGGATTTACGCATGTTCTGAAACGCTGAAAACTGAAAGGCTGAAAGGCTGAAAGGCTGAAAGGCTGAAATTCTAAAGCAATGAAAGGCGGTTGTTCTGGGTTCTGAAATTTCAGCGTTTCAGCTTTTCAGCGTTTCCCTTTAGTTTCAGAAGCCAGACACGATAAATGGCCTCAATCACGATGCGCATGGACATCTTGCTTTGACCGGCTCTACGGTCTTCAAAGAGGATCGGCACTTCAACGCTTTTAAAGCCCCGCGTCAGAGCTCGGTATTTCAACTCGATCTGAAAGCTATAGCCATTCGATCTAACTGTCGGGAGGTCGATAGAACTCAACACTCGACTTGTCCAAGCATTGAAGCCGCCCGTGAAATCAGAAACAGGGAAACCTAGAATGAACCGAGCGTATCGAGTACCGACGAGGCTGAGCATCTGGCGGCCTATACCCCAGTTAAGAGTGCGCCCTCCGGGAATCCAGCGAGACCCCATCACAAAATCAGCTTTTGGGATCGTTTCTAAAATCTTCACGAGGTCTTCAGGTCGGTGTGAAAAGTCGGCATCCATTTCAACCAGGACCTCATAGCCGCACTCCAACCCCCATTGAAAGGCGGCTAAGTAGGCCGGACCTAAACCCTGCTTCTCTCGTCTGACGAGAAGATGCAACCGAGATTCAGTTGTCATGAGTCCTTCAACCAACTGCGCTGTTTGGTCGGGGGAGTTATCATCGCAGACCAGAACATGAACATCAGGGCCAGTCACAGCCAGGACAGCCTTCACAATGGGAAGAACGTTTTCCCGCTCATTGTAAGTCGGAATGATGACCAGCACTCTCATTTCAAAGCCGAGGGTGAGGCTTGGACCATGCATCGTGAGGTATATTGCATTGCTATTGATGGCCCAAACTAGTTTACCTGCTGATGTAACGCTAACAAAACGCTCATAAAAGAGTTTGGATCATTAACGTGAATGAGCGTTAAATTAGCGGTTAGAAAATCTTAAATCCCGAAGCCTAACTGTAAAGGTTGAGCAGGTCTGTTAGCGCAAAGTCCATATCGAAGGGTGATTGGGCAAGCTGCGCAGAGGCCATCTGTGGAGTTGGCGGAACTTTTCCCAGCAACTTCAGGGCCTGCACTGCCCACTTTTCAGCACCCTCAGAAAGTCCAAGCCGCGCCCAAACAGAACCAGGCAAAAGCGGATCATCGGCTATCCCACGAGACAAGAGCAGCCTCAAGCCTGCTAGCTGAGCTTCAATCACCGCGATCCCCAATCCCTCCATCGGCTGCTCTGGGCGTGGTAAGATGAACCAATCACAGCAGCTCATGATTACAGGCACATCTGAACGCCAGCCCAAGATTCGGCACGCGTCCCCTACCCCGAGTTCATTTGCCCTTGCGATGACGGCCTGCTCCATCGAGCCTGAACCCACAAACGCTGCCACGACACGCGCGTTACGTTTGCGCATTTCCGCAAACACTTCGACGGCAAAAAGCGGGTTCTTTTCAGGAACCATGCGCCCTGCAAAAAGGAGAATCAACGCATCCTCTGCCAATCCTAATTCTTGACGAAATTTAGCTCGATCAGGCCGAGCCGCTAGAAAAGGCGCTGGATCAATCCCGTAATAGTGGACGCGGTCTCTACCCACTCGTCGTGGCCTGCCAGCCAGAAAGGTATCCAATGTGTGATTCGATATGCCTACGATGCTATCAGCGAGTCTTAGGCAAATCTGTCGGAATAGTGGTCTAAGTAATTTCTTCTTCCACTCGCTACGAAACGGCATCGTTTCATCCGCGTTATGCACATGAACTATCAATCGAGCACCACATGAGATACGTGCAATGAGCAGAAAGGGAGCAGACATAAGATCACCGTGAATGTGAATGGCATCAAAATTCCAAGCTCGACAGACCTTGAAAAACTCCCTGAACAATGCCCCCTTGTCTGACATAGAAAACCGACATCTAATAGCCCTTCCCTTCAAAAACGTATTGTCTTGTTCCAATGCACCTACTTGGTCCAGTTGAACGTGATAATAACAATCCAACGGCATGCCCGCCTTTAAAGAATGATTGTGCATTCTAACTAACCATGTTTCAACTGCATTAGTGTGAAGACGCTCGACACAATGTAGAATTCTCGGCGTTTGCCTATTACTTTCCATACGGAAATACGAAATTAAAGAATTACGTGTAGAACTGTCTATCTCTTTAAAACATAGGGCTAAGGAACGAGGCCTGCCAACTTCAGTTTTTCCCAAATAATTGGATATCCAATACGATACATGTTACGTCGGCTGAGATGATAATAATGCTCTGAAGAAACCTTCGGCCACGAGCGCTCCAATACATCATACAAAGATGAAAGTGGTGAGCCGCCTCCTCGCTCGCATTGGAGAGCCAACAAAGTTTGTTCTAATGGCCATGGATATGCAGGAACCCCTAGTAGGTTCAAATGCTCTTCTACTTGTTTGAGGTCTACGCTACCGCAGGGGACCATTACCAGACCTCCGTTAAAGCGCCGAAGACTAATTCCAGTTCGCTGGCGAATGTAGGCAACATCGTAAGCGAATGAAACACTGTCTGGCGCATCATCGTTGTAACGGATTCTCGGATTCTGTGAATTGATCTCCTCCAGAATTTCATCAACAACGTCAAAGAACAGGACATCAGTATCCACCTGCAGGAAGTGCATTCCATTGTTCATCAAATTGAAGTCGAAAAGCTTTCTGCTAACCGGCATACTATCACGAAGATTGTTAGAACTCGGTCCAAGCAATCTCCGTGCTACAACATCCGATTCGTGCGTTAGTATGCACTGGCTATTGGGAAAGTGGTTTAATAGTATCAACTTGCCAGCTTCACCGAGGGTCCCGTCATCATGCCAAACAAGGTGGCAGGCAGTCATCCGATGATCCGCAAGAAACAAAGATTTAGCCGACCAAACAGCCTCAAGGACTTGCGTTTCACCAACCAAGTATCTAACGCAGAACTGCGCGGAGTGGTCACCCGTATGAATAGGCCGAGTTTTCTCAATTAGCCTGAGCCATCGAAATCTGTATAACCAAAACTCAATTTCATATCGAGCTCCAGGTTTGCCAAAAAATCTTCTCAGTCGTAAAAAAAATCTTCCGAAACCAATTTCTCGAGCAATGCGTTTGATTATACAAGATATAGTCATTTAGTTTTGCGTTGATTTACCAAAAGTAGAGATCAGCTGTCGCTTTGAGCCAATAAGTCACGTAACTTAGGGTAACCGAGCTTATACATATTCATTCTTGATGATCCCGCAAAGTGTTCGGAAACTACATTTGGAAATTTTGAGCACATGAAATCATATTCACTGCTAAACGGCTCATACTCTTGATCTATGCATTCCATAGCAAGAAGAGTTTGCTCATAAGTCCAAGCATATTGGGGCTCACCAATAGATTTAATATTTTGCTCAATACGATCAACATTCACGTATCCTTGCGGGATGAAAACTAGTCCAGCATTAAAGCCTTTCGGCAAGTTGTTGGCCAAAGAAAGATTATCATCGCGATGAAAGCAATATGGCCATGCACCTGATCTGTCTTCATTGTAACGAAGCCGCGAGGACCTATTCGAGCATGTCTCGAATAATTCATTTGGGCTTTCAAAAAACAACACGTCGGTATCAACTTGGAGGTATGCATTGCTGCCGCCATACAAAGCAAAATCCAAAAGTTTAATGAGGAATGGATGTTTTGATCTAAGTTCGTAAACACATGTCGAAACGCGCGACTTAACGAATGGATCGCTGCTTTCCCTTAGAATGATCCTAGCATCTGGGAATGCATTAGATAAAAATGCGACATGTCTTCGACGTAGCGTTCCGTCGTCATGGAATACCAAGCAGGCATTTCGGAATCGTACGTCTTTCATCAATGAGGAGGCCGACCACACCGCTTCAATAACTTGATCCGCACACACTAAATATCTTATGAATAAAGGGCCCTCTCCAGTCCTAATTGGAATCGCTTTTTTTGGGAGCAATGAACGCATATTCCACATCTGCATTAGACTGGTGAACGCGGCGGGATTTTCGATAATCCGTTTAAGATGAAGGAGGCCTGCACCAGGCGTCATTAATGTAAGGTTGTTCAACAATTCAAGCATTTGTATAACTGTTTACGGAGAATTGATCTTTATCTGGTTATTAAGCTAAAATGGTGCAGGGAAATCCTTCCGCATCCATGTGAACAAAACTTGATGGGGGATAACGAATGATGTCGTTTATTGTTGCCTATGAATGTTTTTTGATTTTCGTTGCTATCGTAATGCAATCCCAAGCTACTGGAACTGAAGGCATAAAACGTCGAATGAATGGAATTCGCTGGAAAAAGCTACTTAGGGCGAGTTTCACTTTATTATTAATAGGTAGCACAAACGAATGTTGGTTGCACAGACTCACACCAGGATATGTAACTCCAGGAATTTCAGTAAGATTGTTCGAATAACCGCAGTGCTCTAACTCTAGACAAACGCGCTCGCTTAGAACTGTATCTAACCCAACATAATTTATCAGGGACCGCATTCCGTCTGGATAGATACGCCAACAATCAACCGGAGCTTCATGAAACGGCCAGCTTAGAGGGCTAATTATCACTATTATTCCCCCGGGCTTGATGAGGCGCTGAAGTTCTTGGAGCCACCTCCAAGGCTCAGCGACATGTTCAAGAACATTTGCGCTCAGAATAACCTCAAACGTTTCATCTTTAAAAGGATAACTGTATGGGTCTTTAGTTAGTTTAACTCTATTATTTGCTGCAGAAACCTCAACAAATTCGCGCGACACATCGACTCCATACCAATCAAATTTTTCGCTGTTAGGGTGGGCGAAAAATGGTGATTCATCGGAAATTGGGGCCACCTCCAAAACAGTGCCAGATTCAGGCAGTAAGTGTTTGGCGTGTTTATTAAATGCTAATAGTGTATTGAGATGCATTGTGTTAATTTTCTAGCGTTCACAAAAGAAAAAAGACCGCACTTACAAGATTGATGAAATTGGCATTTGTATTAGTTGCCAAAGTTATTCTTTAATTATTTATATTTTTCAGGTTTATCATTTGCCTTAATGAACTCAATTGCGCGTTTCCATCCTCGCATAAACGACCTCTGGACCTGAGCATGGCGGCGATCCATGAGTAAACTGCGCCCCCAATCTAATGACCGTCTTAATAGTCGTGGAGCATTGACTGCATAACCTCGAGAGTGATCCAAAAGTACGCCCGAAAAACAAATCCCCTCAGCTAAGCGGCAGAGATAGTCTAAAGTAAGCCTGTTTGCAGGAATCAGATGCGCTAGCCCAAGCTCAGCAATAAGTCCGACACCCATTCCCAAATCACAAGCGCAGCCAGCTAGATCATTGTCACCACCCGAGACAAGGGAATCGCCCGTGCGATCAAACTGAAAGCCACGCTGACCACTCTCATTCAATTTCAGATAATGCATCGCAACCTCGCGGCGCACACAAAGCCCCGCACCACAGGGCATCGTATCAGCCAGGCGCGGTAAGTTCGACCAACGATCCTCCTTGAACTCACGAATCGCCAGATTGCCCCAATAACGGCGCGTCCACTCGGGTGGCTCTTCATCAAAGCGCCCTCGGCATTGCCCGCTCCATGAACCAAGATAGGGCTTCTCCATGGCGATGCGCTGAGCCGTCTCAAGATAGTCTGGATCAAGAATGTTGTCATCGTCCACAAAGACCAGCAAATCGCCCTGAGCTTCCCGAATACCTCGGAGCCGAGCTGGCGTAAGGCCCAGTTTTTCTTCCCGAATCAGTCTGGCCCCAGGATGCCAACCCAGATCAGCGTCAGGCTCACGCCCTACTTCGCTGGCGTTGTCGATGAGCAGAAACTCCCACTGATCAGTAGGCAACGTTTGAGCACACAACCCAGCCAAAGTTGCCACGAGATAGTCCCGACGCGGATTGTGGGTGCAGATGATGACGGAGATTTTCAAAATGTAGATTAGAATCTTGTAACGGTCTGAACGGTTTAAAGCACCGCCAACATATCCTCTCCACCGGATCTGGCGACGCGGTAACCAAAACTCAGAAGTCGCTCGAGAGCTTCTTCTTGGCCGCGTTTATCGAGATGCTTGATCTCATAGTGGACGATGGCAGGCCGGATCTTATCGAAGGGAAAAAGGGAAAGGATGAATCCGTCAGCTCCTTCAGTATCAATCTGGAGTACATCGATTCGCCCATCGGGGATATTCGTGAGAATCTGATCAAAAGTAAGGCACTGGATAGCTTCCTCCTTGATCATGGCTTCGAGACCAGGACACCACTGCGAGTGTTTTGCTACGGTGGCGCGATCAAAGGACGCTAACCCACCCGCCCAATCGGGTGCGTTTGGACCTTCCACCGTATAGAGCGAACGTTGTTGTGGGGTCGAATCAACTGCTGCATTGACAATCTGAATTCCTGGGTTCTTGCAGTATAGTGCATTGAGTCCCTCAGCCGCACGTCTCTGAGGTTCCACCATGATTCCGCTCCAACCACTTTCCAGAATGTGACGCCGCAAGGGATCGTGTGTTATTCCGTCATAAACACCCACTTGAACAAAGAATAATGCCTTCCCTACCTCGTGCATACGACGGCAAACCGCATCGTCGAACTCCAAAACCCTGAGGTTCTGCATTTCCAAGAGTTGCTTTGGCACTTGATGCAGACACTGAACTGAGTAGCCCATTCTTGATAGTAAATTTTTTAGGATCTGTTTCATAGGTTGGTATTTCTGTCCTTGAAAAGCTTCCTGTTATCAGCCCAAACCAATGCGCTTGGCGAGCTTTAGTTTCCAAAACAGGCGAACTCGGGTTTTCAGTTTTTCAAGGACACCCATAAACGCTCCGGCAAATGCGCGAGCTTGACGTAGAAGCCTTCCGTTGGGTAGCCGCTGATAGTAGGCCCGTTCAAAATGAAGAAGAAGGTCCCCGCCAGACATTGAAGAGAAGCGGATCTTTTTTAACCCTGCCCAGTGGACGATTCGGCTAGGTGCGGAGCCGGCACGAATATCTGTGGCTTCAAATCCTGACATGCCATGTCCAGGCCATTTCATAAGGGGAAGCCGCGCGACAGGAGTGCCTTCAATCGCGGCTTTTTGATTCAATACATAGTTCAGTATTCCCTGATCACCTGGCATGAAAATTTCGGGATGTTTAAGCCGTCGTGGAAAGGTCCACTCGACCCAGGGATCAAAATCTGCACGAGTGAGAACCTCCGACTTGCCGCACCACTGGCCGGAGTTAAAGACAAAGGCTGGGCGTTGGGTTGATAGATCGACCGTTGAAACCAGATCCCAATCATAATAAAGACGCCGCATTTCCAGCTCAGGCTGATCCTCTTCATCGACGATAAAGTCCGGCTTATCCGCTGCGGCAAAACGTTCTTCCAGCGTTTCTATTACCGGCCCAGTCATCACCGTGTCTGCATCCAAAATGAGAAACGTATTTCTAGACTCCGCAAATAACGGCTCCAGCTTCACAAAACCCCAACCATAATGACCTTCTTCAACAGGAAAGACGCCCACATCCCAGAACTCTGCCACTTCCTTGAGAAACGCAGGTGGCAGAGGTGCACCTGGCAGGATTAGCACTTCGGCTTTGGGATAAAAATGGCGAACACTAGCAATGCAGATCCGAGCGAGTCGTAGATCGCGGGAAGAGGCGGCAATAAGTATCTGCATGAAATAAACTCGAACAACGATTTAACCCGTCACAAAAGAGATAAAGAATACGAACTTACGAGTCCTGGATCAATGATTTGTCGCTAGATAGATCCCCAAGCGATGACTGGGCATTTCGATCCAGCGGTAACTGCACAATGAAAAACCAAGATTCAACATTGCATAAAAGCTACACCAAGCAAAGCGGACTGTTATGTCCTGAATCTGGAAATCTTCGAAACCTCTTGCCAGCAACATCAAAACGGGTTGGTGCATGAGATAGAAGCTATAGCTGCAAAGTCCCAGTGTGGTCAGCGGCTTGGAAATTAAATTGAGAGCACTCGCTTTGGATTGGTTCTGCGCAGGGTTGCTAAATGACAATTGGTGACTAAGCCAAACGGCTGTGCTGAAGGCCACCATGGTAAAGAGAAAATGACTCATTGGCTCCCAAGCCCAAGTCAGGAGAACTAAACCGAGACAAAAAAAGAACGGAATCTTTTTCAGAATAAGATTTTGCCCCAAAACATAACGATCCGCAACATAGGCTCCGATACACCAAGACCACCAGTAACTCAGGGTAAAGAACTCGCCTGGTTTCATGTCAACTCCATCACAAGAAGCCCAGAATCGAAATCCGATTTCAATGAGGAGTATAAACGCTAAAGAAAGCTGCCAGCCCCACTTGGCGATAATATAAATGAGCACTGGAAAGAGCAGATACAATTGAACTTCAACGGCCAAGCTCCAGAAGGATGGATTGATGCTATAAACAATCGATTCTCGAAAGTTTTGGAGCAATAGACCATGCATTCCAATGTTCTTGAAACTGATCGGTGTAAGTCCTGCTTGCCATGAGAGAGCAAGTGTTAAACAGGTGAAAATCCCAAGCCAAAACCAGTAAGTCGGTAGAATTCGGAAGCTACGTCGAATGAAGAATGGGAACCAGTGTTTCTCCTTACTTTTGGCGTAGCTAAGCTGGATGCAAAACCCACTGATGACAAAAAAGATAGCTACGCCGTATTTCCCGAAGCTTGCTAGGGTAAAGAACAATTCAGATGCCGATAAAGGCAGGCTTCTCCATAGCCCCTTCCAAGCTACTTCATGACGATGAAGCACGGGGTCGAGCGTATGAAAAATAAAGACACCCAAGACGGCAATTCCACGCGCTAAGTCCAGAAAAGCTAAATGCCCTTTGTTAACGATAGGCTCTGACACGGAACTCAATTTTGTTTTGCTATGTCTCGGCAGTACGATCAAGCTTAAGCCGAGGTGGTTTCAGCTTTCTCTGGCGTGAAGTAGATGAAAACATTTTCACCTACCT
>JAIXZA010000146.1 GCA_027489965.1 Verrucomicrobiaceae bacterium | reverse complement strand
TAGGCGAGCTGCGTTTCCTGCTCATTGCCCGCGGCCGCAACAACGATGACACCTCGGCTGCGTGCGTAAGCCACGGCATTCCCGAGCATGGTGGAGTCGGCGTTGCTGCCGAGACTGATGCTGATCACCCGAGCCCCAGAATCAACGGCCTGCATGATACCCTGGGAAACATAGGCGGTATTGCCTCTTCCCGTGCTATCAGCCACACGTATGTCTAAAATCTCTGTGGCCGGTGAAACGCCGCCATTTTGTGCATCACGCCCCGCGATGAGCGAGGTCATGGCATTGCCGTGACCATGAAATGGCTGACCATCCTTCACCAGATCGGTGTGAGTGATCTTGATCCCATCCAGCGTCGGATGTGCGGTCACTCCTGTATCTAGCACGGCTACTTTAACTCCAGCGCCCCAGCGGCTGCGATCTCCTACAGCACCGATGGCATCGAGCGCACTGCTTTCAAATGGCACAGATCCGCCTGCATTGGCACTATCTTTCTTGGGTGTGCCGGGGACATAAGCGAAATAGTTCGCACCGATGTTGTCATAGTCATCCGAATGCTCACGCAATTCCTTGGCCATCTTTGCCGCATCACGATAGCGGACTCGGGCCACTTTGAGTCGAGCGTCACTGTAAAGAATCTCGATTCCCTCCAGCCCTGCACGGATTCGGAAAGCATTCAGAGCCTCGGCTGAATCAAAGGTCAGCACCAATTCCCCCTTTACCACACCTTCAGCCGCCGCTAAGTCCGTGAGTTTTTTGGTCAGGTCATCTTGCACAGACTCCGCTGATTCACCCAATGGCACCGGCGGTTCCTCTGATTTTTTGACCTCCTTCACCACTCGCTTGGGCGGAAAAACCGGCATTTTGGCCGCCGATTTGTCCTTTACCTCCGTCGTCTGCATGGCAAGCCAGCCAAGTGTGCCCAAGGCGAGCGCGCAGAAAATGGCACTAATGGTCAGCAGGACTTTGGGCAGTGTATTCATGAGCAAGTGTCGGTAGGACTACTCTGAGAACATTTATGTTTCATCTTAATTCCATGGAATGTTCCTTGTCTCATGGCACAGACTTTTCTAGGCTACGAAATATGGCACAAAATAAAGAAGCTTGGGGATCACGACTGGGAGTCATCATGGCGGTTGCGGGCAGCGCTGTTGGACTGGGGAATTTCCTCCGCTTTCCGGGATTAGCTGCTCAGTATGGCGGCGGAGCCTTCATGATCGCCTATGCTATCAGCTTTCTCATCATTGGTCTGCCCATTGGCTGGGCTGAGTGGGCCATGGGCCGATATGCCGGCAGTCTCGGTTATAATTCGGCTCCTGGTGCTTTTGCCAGCATCGTGCGCAGACCATGGGCTAAATACGCAGGCATTATCGGAGTTATCATTCCAGTCGTGATCTACATGTACTACGTCGTGATCGAAGCTTGGTGCATTGGCTATGCGGTCAATTTTTGGACCGGCCAGATGCACCTACAAGATGCCAAGCAAACCGTCGATCTCTTCGTCAACTTTACTGGTGCAGGTGCCGATGCCTCCGCCATGAGCTTTCAATTTGATCGTGCCTTACCTTGGTTGCTCGTTGTCTTTGCCTTCAATTTTTGGCTCATCTATCGCGGGCTTTCTGGCGGCATTGAAAAGATGTGCAATATCGGCATGCCTCTGTTGATCGTGTTAGCTTTGGTCGTTCTAGCTCGCGTCATGACTCTCGGCGCACCCGATGCCTCTAAGCCCCATGACAATGTTTATAATGGTCTCGGCTACATGTGGAATCCTTCCAAGGTCCTAATAACCAAGATCACCCCAGGCCCTGAAGACAAACCACGCGAAGTCGTGGGTGCAGCCGCCATCACTGAAGCTGAAAAAGAAGTGGCCGCTAGCAGTGGCAGTCTTGTTTTAAATACCGTTTCTCCCTGGTCACAGCTCCTCAATCCAAGCCTCTGGCTGGCAGCAGCAGGACAGATCTTCTTCAGTCTAAGTGTCGGATTCGGCGTCATCATCGTCTATGCCAGCTACATGAAAAAGGATGATGATGTGGTGCTAAGCGGTCTCACAGCCAGCAGTGCTAACGAGTTTTGTGAGGTCGCCCTCGGTGGTCTCATCACCATTCCCGCAGCGGTCGCCTTCCTAGGCGTAGCGGGCATTGCTGGGCAGGCGGGAGTGGGACTGGGATTCAAAGTGCTGCCGCTTGTATTTTCGAAAATGCCAGCAGGAGCCTTCTTTGGAGGAGCTTTCTCCTTCATGCTGTTCCTAGCCGCAATCACCAGCTCCATCTCGATGCTCCAGCCCGGCATTGCTTTCATTGAAGAATGCCTGGGAGTCGGGCGAAAGATCTCAGTCTCTATTCTTGGCCTATTGACCAGCTTTGGCACATCCTTCGTCATTTACTTCTCGGCTGATTTAAAAGCTTTGGACACATTGGACTTCTGGGTTGGCACCTTCCTTATCTTCATGCTAGCGACCATTCAGATCATCGTTTTTGGCTGGGTCTGGGGCATGGAAAAAGGCATGAGCGAGCTAGAGCGAGGTGCCTCTGTCAAAGTGCCTGCCATTTTTAGACCCATCATCAAATGGGTTTGCCCAGCCTTCCTGCTAAGTATTTTTGCGCTCTGGCTGCTCAAGGAAATTTTCGGCTTCGACTTAAGCACCGCTCAATTCGGTGCTGTATCAGCTTATGTCACTGATCTTTTCGGTGTTAGCGCCAAACTTCCAGCACAATTGAGTATCGCGCTTTCTGTCGGTATCTTCATCTTCTTTGCCCTCATCAGCTCACGCAGCAAATCGTATCGCCGCGCCGAGCAAGGCCTGCCCAAAAACGAAGTCTAATCTCTGCAATCCCATGACTACACCTGGATTCATCGTTATGCTCCTTTCTGTGGGCACCGTCACCTTCCTCTTTGGTTGGTGCATTTATAAAGTGCTGACCACCCCGAATGAAACGGATAAAGTTCATGGGGTGGAGTTCATGACCCCAGACATGAAAGAGCCTGATTAAGCCGATTCATGAGACTGGCGCTCTTCACGCTCCTGATCAGCACCGCCGTGGCCCAGGCCGACCCTGCATTGGATGCTGCTCTAGAGGCCAGCACGCCTGATTTTCAAAAGTGGGCAAGTATCTGCTTAGTGGGTGGCAGCGCTGAGAAGCCCAACTTTGAGTGGTATGATTTCCGTGATACAGGCGCACGTACGGATTTCTGGCCAGCCAGCACGATCAAACTTTATGCGGCCATTGCGGCGCTTGAGCTTCTGCATGAACAAGGTCTGAGCCTGCAATCAACGGCCTCCTTTGAACATCAAGACAGCTCTGGCATTTGGCACCTCGACTGCTCCCGCACCATGCCAGAAATGCTGAGTGAAGTCTTCCGCAGATCCTCCAACGAAGACTACACGCTATTGCTTCGCCTCGTCGGCATTGATCGAATCAACACCCAATTACTCATCCCTGAGCGTGGCTACCCCCACAGCGCACTGATGCGTGGTTATGTCAAAGATCGACCTTGGGGCTACATGCGTGAGGAACCGCAGCGTATCCACCTTAGCTCTACAGATGGCCGTCAAGGTAAGATCATCCAGCACCGCTGGTCCGGCCGCTATTATGCAGAAGAACGAGGCTGCACTGTGATTGATGCTAAAACAGGCAATGTTACCAGTGCCCATGAGCTAGCAGACACCCTTCGGCGGCTGCTTTTCCATGAACACCTGCCTGAGAACGAACGCTTCAAGCTAACAGAGCGGCAAATCGACTTTCTGCTTCATGGTGGCAACGGCTTTGTCGGCTTAGAAACCAGGAATTCTGATTCGGGCCCAAGTTCCTGGTCGCCGAAGATGCAGTCTCACTTCCCAAAGGCGAGATTCTACCACAAATGCGGAGTCATCAGTGACCATGCCATGGATCTCGCCTGCCTCGACGACCGCGCCAACGGCGGCCCATGCTGCCTCTGGCTGCTCGCAGTCAAAGCAGGCCATGCAACGAAGCCGCTCGACGGCGAAACCAGGGTCAGTCAAATGGCAGATGCTGTCGCCGATTGGCTCAAAGAGAAGTGACCTAGATCACTCGATCATTACCGCCATCGACAGGAATTTGAGCCCCAGTGACCTTAGAGAAGAGCGGACCGGCCATGGCACTGACCATGTTGCCAATGTCCTTGCTCTTGATCTCCACCTTCATGAGGTTTTTGGTCTTGTACTCTTCCACGGTCATGCCGTAGCGCTCAGCACTTTTTTGCAGAGCTTCAGGCGTCCAGAGTTTCGTATCAAACACAGCGTCAGGATGCACAATATTGACTCGCACTCGATTCGAAGCCAGCTCTAGAGCGGCCACACGGCAGAGCTGGGTAAGCGCGGCCTTGCTGCATGAATAAGCGCTGGCACCTGGGCCTGGAGCCTTGAAGTTACGGCTACCGACAAAAATAATGCTGGCATCACAACCGACCTTCACAAAAGGAACCACCTTATTCATGAGCTTTTGATGGCTGGTCAGGTTGATGGAAATCGTGCGATCCCAATCTGTTTGCGCCATGACATCGAGATGATCATTTTTGGGGAAAATCCCTGCATTACTGACGACGATATCGATACCACCAAACTCACGCACCACAAAGTCGATAGCATCCTGCACAGGCTTATCCTCCGTGAGATTCACGACGATTCCAATGCCACCGATTTTTTTCATGATGTCAGGAATCTCCTTGTCGATGTCCAATCCCACGACCTGAGCCCCCTGCTCTGCCAGGCTTTCAGCAATGGCAAAACCAATGCCCGCAGCGCATCCAGTGACGAGGGCAATCTTACCCTGGTGGATCTTGCGTGCAGAACCTTTGCGAAGTTTCGCCTGCTCTAGGTCCCAATATTCGATGTCAAAAATGTCCTTTTCTGGCAGGGGCTGCCATCCACCGACGGCTTCACCGAGCTGCACGGTAGCTAGTGTCGAAGCTGCAATATCGGCGACAATATTGGCATCTTTCACCGTATCACCAAAGCTGATAACGCCATGATTTGGCCAGATGGCAAAGCGCGGAGCGGCATCAAGCATTGTCTGCCCACTGGCATTACGATTAAAGTAAGCTGCATAATCGTCGGCAAAAGCTTGCAGGCTTGCCCCCATGTCTTCACCAATGAATGCCGGTGCACGCTTGGTGCGGATGCTGTGATCAGGAGTCAACGGACCACGCGTGCCAAAATCGGCCACTGTAGGTAGATTCGCATACCCCACAGCCTCAGCACTGCTATTCAAGCGGGCGATCTGTGGCAGACCACGAAGCTTAGAGACGGCCTGACGAAGTTTCGCTAAAGCTAAAAGATCCTGGCTGGACTCAGCCTTTGCAGCTGATGCATTGGCTGACTTTTTGGCCAAATACTCCTCGGCCATGGTCACCATCTCAATGTGCAACTCGTAGCTTTTTTTGGCGTCATCATCGAAGGTGAACAAACCATGCTTCAATAGCACCATGCCCTGAATCCCCTCAGCGCGCAGGTCACGGCCAGCAATCAGATCAGCGATGGTCTTGGCCAGAATAAAGCCCGGCATCACATAAGGAACCACGATCACACGCTTGCCATAGACTTCCTTTACACGGGCCTCGCCCTCGGCATTGCAAGTGAGAGCAGCGATGGCATTGGCATGACTGTGATCGACAAAACGGAATGGCAAAATTGCGTGCAATATCGCTTCAATGCTGGCTGCTGGCGCATTTGGATTGGTCATGGCTGCACGCTGCTGAACCACCATGTCTTCATCGCTCATTGTTGGGAGTTTGGACATTTTGACCAAAGCCTCCATCCGCACTGGGGAAAAGCCTGCCCGCTCAATCGTTCCCAAGTCCCAGCCACTGCCTTTGACATAGCAAAGAGAGACGTCGTCGCCGAAAAAGTCTTTTTCCGTGATTTTTACTGACGTATTTCCACCTCCGTGGAGCACGAGAGCAGGGTCACGCCCTAACAAGCGTGAAGTATAGACGCGCTGTCCGAGTAAGTCGGTTCCGAAAGTGAGGGCTTCTTGATCGTTCCAAAGGCTGTGCATGGGGAGTGTGTGAGGGTGCGAAAGGAGCGTGGTTCAAAGGGCCGCGCAAGGCCGTTTTGCATCCCCCTAATTTCTTGACCTCTTCTTTGACGCGCTGCAGCGATCATTCTGGATTGACGAAAGATCGTGATACTTGACCAAATGGAGCGTTTCTGTCTTTCTATAGCTTTATCTATCGTGAATCCAGAAATCACCCAACTCCTCCTTCTCTCCGCTGTCTCTGTCATTGTGCTGATCCTCTTGATCGCCTGGGCAAAGATGAACGCCTTCCTCGCGCTTCTTTTCGCAGCCTTGGTCATGGGACTAGGGTCGGGGATGAATCCCATGGCCATGATGACTGCTTTTGAAAAAGGCATGGGCGGCACACTCGGTGGTATCGCTGGGATTCTCGGACTGGGAACGATTCTAGGTGGACTGCTCGCAGCCTCTGGAGGAGCTGAAGTTCTGGCCAAGGCCCTCATCGGCGTCTTCGGGCCCAAGCGCGTCCACTGGTGCCTGATGGCGTTGGGACTTTGCATTGGCCTAACGACATGGTTTGCCGTCGGCTTGGTCATGCTGGTGCCGATTTTGATCACTTTAGCCCGTGAAACTAAGGAACCGTTTCTCAAGCTAGCCATTCCGATGCTGGCAGTACTTTCCATCATGCATGGGGTCATGCCGCCTCATCCAGGACCTGTGGTGGCGCTACAGGCACTTCACGCAGATCTAGGCAAAGTCATCCTTTGGGGACTTCTAGCCGCAGTCCCCGTCGCGGCCATCTCAGGCCCTATTTTTGCCAAATGGGCTGTCAACCACGTCGAAGCTGAGGCCCCCGAACCACCAGCTGTAGATCCCACCATAGCCGCCAGAAAATTACCCTCCCTGGGGATTACCATCGCTGTCTTAGCAGTGCCAATCGCGCTATTGCTGACTCAAACGGTGGCTGAGATTTTTGTCGAAGATAAAGCGGATGTCGTCAGACAGATCACCTCTGTCATTGGCAATCCCACTCTAGCTCTTGGCATCTCCGTGATTTTCGCTGGCATCGCTTTTCGCTTCACTCGCAGTGAGTCCCTGAAAATCGGTGAAAAAGCCATCAGTACGGTCGGCTTAACACTGCTCGTAATCGGTGCAGGAGGAGGCTTTAAAGGCGTCCTAGAAGCTAGTGGAGCAGCTGCCGCCATTGGACAGATGGCCACGGCCGCTCACTTGCCTCCGCTCGTCTTTGGTTGGGTCTGTGCAGCGCTGGTGCGAGTCGCCACAGGCTCTGCAACTGTGGCTATCACCACGGCCAGCGGGCTTGTGGCACCGCTTGTCCTCAGCACACCAGGAGTGAATCCAGAGCTAGTCGTGGTAGGCATCGGCTGTGGCTCTCTTTTTCTTTCGCATCTCAATGATGCTGGCTTTTGGATCGTGAAGGAATGCCTTGGGCTAACGGTCTCACAGACCCTCCGCACTTGGACCGTCACCGAAACACTCGTGGGAGTCACCGGACTATTTGTCGCATGGGGCCTGGATTCCATCTTTTGAGACCATAAAAATTCAATATCCTTCAAGAACATTGAATAAATAGCTTGCGTTGATCAGGTCTTCACTTATCATCGCGACCCGTTTCCAAACGGGACAACGTTCCTGAGTAGCTCAGCGGTAGAGCGGGTGGCTGTTAACCACTAGGTCGTAGGTTCGAACCCTACCTCAGGAGCCATCAATCGGCAGTGTAGCTCAGCGGTAGAGCAGAGGACTCATAAGCCTTTGGTCGGCGGTTCAAATCCGCCCCCTGCCACCATCCTCAAAGAGGATCATTCTCTTCAGCTGAAAACTGGAAACTTAAGCTGCTTCAGCAATGTAAAGCGAAGCAATACCAAAGCTTAGCCGATGAGTTTTGACTGAAGCAAATCCACAAGAAAGAATCAGTTTTTCCATGTCAGAGCCAGACGGGAAACGCTCCACTGAACTGCACAGGTATTCATAAGCTGCACGCTGACCAGTGATCCAACCGGCAATCCGTGGCATCACATTTTTCAAATAAAACAAATACGCAGGACGCAGCAGAGGCAGCGTCGGGATGGAAAAATCCAGCACCACGAGATGACCATGCTGCTTCAAAACTCGACGCATTTCCATCAATGCCTCAGGCCAGGAAGCCATGTTACGCAGACCAAAAGCCACCGTCAGCACATCATAGCTGGCATTTTTAAAGGGTAGCGCCATACCATCTGCAGCGACGAGTGTTTCAAAAGATCGGCTTTGAGCCTCGCGCATCATCGGCACCGAAAAGTCCGCTCCTAAAATCTTCGCTTCAGGGCAGGCCTGGCGGATCGTCTGCGCTAAATCACCACTGCCAGTAGCCAGATCTAAAATCATCTGCGGCTGCATTGCGGCGACCAATCGCGCCGTTTGACGACGCCAAAGAACATCGATCCCCAGGCTGAGAACATGATTAGCTAGCACGTAACGGCTGGCGATCCCGGCAAAAGCTTTTCTGACAAATCCAGCGTCCTGCATATAATGTAATCCCCTTGTAAAAAGGGGAGGGTGCGCTCGAGAGGACTCGAACCTCCACGATGTAAGTCACTAGAACCTGAATCTAGCGCGTCTACCAATTCCGCCACGAGCGCATTCCCAATAACGGGGAGTTGATTGTCTACCAGCTTCAGGACTTCTCAACCAAAAAGTTGAAATAGTTCAAAGTCTCTTTTTAAGCTTACGACAGGTTTTAACTGCAAGCACATGCATCGTTGATAAAGAAAATGAGTCAATATGCAGGTTAATCCTGAAATGTGGTGAAAACTGTTCTAAAGGAACTTTCAAACCATCGCAGATCCGAATCATGTTAAAAACCGTCGCCATCGTAGGCCGCCCGAATGTGGGCAAATCAGCTCTCTTCAATCGCCTTGCCGGCATGAATATTTCCATCGTCCACGACCTCGCCGGTGTGACACGTGACCGCATCACTGCCGAGTGCAGACGCGGACCACAGGTTTTCCAGATCATGGATACAGGTGGTATCGGTGCCAATACAGAAGACGTACTCACGGAGCAGGTTCAGGTGGAAGCCAGCATCGCTCTAGAGGTGGCTGACATGCTGCTCTTTGTGGTGGATATTTTTGAAGGCATCACAGCCATCGATCAGAGCCTGGCAGCCATCCTTCGCCGGACCAAAAAACCGGTCGTGCTTGTCTGCAATAAAGCAGACTCCGACAAGCGCCGTCTTGGGTCAGCCGACTTTGCAAAACTGGGTTTCTCTGAAATGGCCGAGGTCAGTGCCGTTCATGGACTGGGCATCAACTATCTGGTGGACATCATTGCCGAGCGCTTGGAACTCACGAAGCAGGACGACGAAACAGAAGCGGCTGTCAAAGAAGCCAAATTTGCAGCTCGCCCCCTGAAGCTAGCCATCGTAGGCCGACCAAATGCAGGCAAATCATCGTTGGTCAATGCCATTCTTGGTCAAGAACGCGCAATCGTCAGTGAGGTGGCAGGCACTACCCGAGATAGTCTGGACATCAACTGCACCTACAACGGTAAACGCTATCAACTGATCGATACCGCCGGTATCCGTCGGCAGTCAAAGTTGGACAATGACGTCGAAGTCTTCAGCGTTCAGCGCAGTTACCAAGCCATCAAGCGTGCCGACATATGCATCCTTGTCATCGACTGTGCCGAAGGGGCCAAGATGCAGGATCGAAAGATTGCTCAGCTGATCTTGGAAGAGCGAAAACCCTGCATCCTAGTGATGAACAAGTTTGACCTGTATCACCCCAGCGCCAAACAGAAGGATAGGCTCGAAGAACTTTCCGAGAAGATGCGTCGCGAGTTTTTCTTCCTTAGCTACGCACCGTTGATTGCCACCTCAGCCAAGAACAAGGAAAACATTGGCAAGCTTTTTGTTCAGATTGAAGCTGTGCGCAATGGCTCCCAAACTCGCATTGGCACAGGCATCCTAAATCGCATGATGCATCAGGCCATTGAAGATACACCTGGACCGCTTGGCCGCAGCCCGCTTGCCTTCAAACTCCTTTATGTCACCCAAGTCAACGAAGCTGGAGACAGCAACGTGCCGGTTCCGCATTTCGTGTTCTTTGCCAATCGCGCCGCTAAAATGACCGAAGGTTATCTTCGATTCCTAGAAAGCGTCATCCGTAAAGAGTGGCCTGCCCCAGGGGTGCCGTTCCGTATGAGTGTGCGTGGCAAAGAAGTCAAAAAACGTTCCTAGCATTCCCAAAGAGAGTCACTGCGCAGTTGTTTCTTGCCTGCGACCCAAGCCTTGCCTCATCATTTGAAAATATGTATCCAGAAATCATTAAATTACTCCAAGTGCAGGAGCGTGATCAGCTCATTCGTTCCTTTGAAAAGGATCTGAAGGACATCCCGAAATATGAGGCTCTCGCGAAAGCGAAGCTGGCTGGGGACACAGCCGCCGTGGAATCAGCGACGCTAAAAACGAAAGAGATTGAGGTGAAAATCAAAGGCGTAGAACTGGACATTCAGACGCGTCAAAACAGCATCAAGCGTCTGCACGATCAGCAGTTCGAAACCCGGAAGAACGAGGAGTTCCAAGCTCTGGGAGTAGAGATCAAACGCTATGAGGCAGATGTGTCTGCCCATGAGGATAAGCAGCTCGACCTCATGGAGGATCTGGAAAAAGCCAAGGAAGCTCTCAAGGCGGCCCAGGCCAAGCTGGCCGTCACTCAGGGGCATGTGAACGAAGACCTCAAGGTGCTGACTGAACGCGCTGAAAATGTCAAAGTGCGACTAGCTGCCACAAAAGCAGAGCGCGCTGTTTATGCTGAGCCGATTGACCCACCGACACTGCAACTTTACGACCGAATTTTTGTCAAAAAAGGTGACTCCGCCGTCGTGCCCCTGAATACAGGCAACTGCACAGGCTGTCACATGAAGGTCATCAACAGCACCATCCAGCAGGCCAAAGCCAGTGAAGTGATCACGCAATGCGAGAGCTGCGGACGCATCATTTATTTTGTGGAGTGATCCCTCAAGGCTTTGTCACACCTGTTAAGCCAAAGGTGATGCCCTCAGTCCATCCAAGAGGATAGGGAGCAAAATTAGACACAGGTTTAAACCAAAGCGCTACGGGTGATTGGAAGCTGCCAGCAACCCCAGAATCATTAAAGTCACTGCGTAGTATCAGACTACCCGCTTTGTCATGGAGCAGGATACACAACGGCAAACGCAATTCCTCATCCAGCGAGGAAGAAGCTGTAAACTTCGAACCATCACCAAGAACACCTGCCAAGGTAAATTGACCCGCTGACGTCATCCTTCCTGTCAGAGACGTCGCAGTCTGGGGATAGTCCGTGACTAGCAGTCCAGACTGAGCCTGAGCCCCCCATGTCACGTTGTAGACACCCTTTCCTTTGAGTAGAGGAGAAGAGGCTGGTAAAACAGAATGCTGGCGAGCTAGCGCAAACTCAGAGAGCGCAACAAGCCCTTCCCTGCCCTGCTCTCCCACGGTGCCAAGAATGCGGCGAGTGCTTGGATTGACAGTCATCGCAAAAACCAAGCTGAGCTGGTTCAAACGTGGGATGATGAGGGCTGGCAAACGATCTTTACCGAAGCGCGCCTGACCATTCGGATGGAGTTCGCCAGTTATGGGGAAAGAGGCAGGGCCAAGCTTCAAGTTACCCGTAAATGTACCAGCTGTCGTGAGCGTCAGCGTGAGGAACCCATGGTTTTCATGTCTTTTTGCGACACTGCCCACGGAGGTAACCAAACCAGAATAATGGCCTGCATTGGCAAGATTAAAAGGGTTGGTTGAAAAGATGGCCGTGAGAGCCAAGCCTTCAGACATGGTGAAGGTCAGCGTTTTAGAAGCAACATTCAGACTTGGCCCAGTCCACCGATCCAAGAGGAAGCCCGTTTGGGATTGCGCTGTTAAGGTATAGGTCTTGCCGACTTCAAGCTGCCTCAAATCCGCTCGTGGAGTGATGATGACTGTTCCCGAATTCAATGGCTGAATATTCAGGGTCAATGGGCGCAGTGGGTTAAAGGTGAATTGTCGAAGCACTTCATCTCCGATTAGGCCTAACTGATCGACGGCTCGGACACGAACGGTATTCAGACCTGCAACCGCCGGAATCTCAGTCGAGTAGTTTCCAGTTAAACCATTCGCTGCCAGTTTTAAAATCACATCTCTGAAAGGAGACCCATTCAGAGAAACTTGTACTTTATCGAGACCCTTATCGTCTGCCGCCGCTCCTTTGAGTGTGAGCTCAGACAGAGCCACTCGAGCACCAGACGAGGGCGTCGTTAGAGTAACTGTGGGTGCTTTGGCATCGTTTTCCAAAATCAACACTTTGGCTTGATTCGGCAATCCAAGGGAAGCTGCACCAGTGACCGTGTCTAATTGCATCGTGAATGATTCATTCACCTCCACTTTGGTATCACTGATTAGCCCGATGCTAACCACCTTACTGACTTCACCATCTGCAAAATTGATGATATCACTGAATGGATTGAAGTCAGAGTTCTCTTTAGCGTTTCCAGACTTAGCGCTGATCCTAACGCTGGCAGAACTGCTGCGATCACCAGATCGCAAAAGGGTCACATTCACCACACCGCTATCTTCTCTACCTCGATAAGAACTGCTGCTAAACGAGAACTGACTTGCGCCCGTCGAGGCTATCGGAGTTACCAACGTAAAGCTATTGTTAGAAGATACAAAATCGCCACCACCCGATACCGTTACTTGAGTGCTGGCATAAGCAGGCGAGTTCGCCGCTATCACAAAAGCCAGTGTGAGCGCTGGATAACTGACTCCCGTGGGCAGTGCATCATTGCGACTGGCTGAAACTGTTGCGCCACTAGACGATGTAATATTCCATCCGGAACCCGTCAATGAGGTGGCAGTCAAGCCAACAGGTAGCGAAACAGAAACAGTGACCTTACCTCCCGTGGTCAAAGTCCCTGTATTGCGAACCGCGACATTGTAACTGGCTGAGGCTCCCGCTGTGAAATTACTGTTGGCAGCAAGCAATGGCGTCAAATCCGAACCCTGCTTCACATCGAAGGTGGCCTCAGTAAGTGCACTCCATTCCCCAGATTTTTGAGCGCGCACTTTCATGGGCACTTTGCCCGTGCCGCTTAGAATCAAAGGCACGGCAACATTGGTACGGACAAGCTGAAGTGTCGCATAAAAACTAGTGTCACTGCTATTGGCATCGGCCTGATGAACCTCTGCGGCCAGGGTATTCTCGCCAGCGATTAGTAAAGCAGGGTCCAATCCAAAGATGAAAAATGCATTCTCGTCAGGTGCGCCACCTGAAGCATAAGTATTGTAGGCTGGATTACTGACAATGTTAGGCGAGCGCACAACTTCCACGCCATTCAAATACAGAATCACTGCATCATCATACTTCACCTTGAACTCGGCGGCAGTCACAATAGTTGCATCAGGAACGATGAACTTTGTCCGGAAGTAGGTCGTGGCATTTTTCTGATCACCCGCTGTTCCTGGATCAGTATCCACAAAAGGCACTATCGTCTCCTCATCACCATCCCCATAGCCTAGCTCGCCAAGACCACTGGACCAGGAGCTGTCATCATAGCTAGCGTTACGCCAAGCAGTCCCCTGATCACTACCATTGGCGAGGTATTTCCAGGTATGGTTCAAGGGTATGACAAGATCTAACTCAGTACTGCTGACATAGGATTGTGCGACAGGATTTAACCCACCACCTACAAGACGAGGGTCACTGCCATCGAGAGTGTAATAAATCGTGCCACCATTGCCGGTAAGCATCACCTCTCCACCGCTTGGGAAACTCCCGCCATTTTGACTGAGCGTGGGTGCATCAAAGCTAGGATAAAGTCCGTCAGCCCTCAATTGATCAAGCACACGACTACCACGATTTGGTACATAATCATCAATCACATAGTTCACCGCGTTTTGCCAATCTAAGCGTGTGAGCGGCGGGTTTGTTCCAGTCTTTGAATCTCCCCAACGCGCAGATTCAGCAATGATGATTTTGTCCAACAAAGCTTTGCGATCCCGCATCTTTGACTGAATTTGCTCAGCTGTTAATGCTCCTTGATTGAATAGATGCTTCTGCACATGGTCTGCCCAAAGCATCCGATACTCAGCATTGGGCCGCAGGTCATGATGCAAGTACATGGGATTATAACGCTCAACCAAAGTTGGATCACCCGCAGAAAAAGGTCCTGTGCGATCTTCATCGACGTTAAAAAAAGTATGCTCGAAATCATGAGCCAAAAACTTAAAGCCGCCGGCAATGCCAAGACGATTACGCACCGCAAACCAATTATTAGCCGCACCGTCACCAAGAAAAGCAGAAGTCGCTCCATCGAGATTGCCAGTCCAAAAAGTCAATAGCATGTAATCAATCAAATTGCCAGGATCTAAAAGCACTGGATCTGCAGTCAGTGTCAAGCCATCGGCAGCTTTACCAGACATGGCAAAGTAGTTTTCATTAGTAGGAGCACTAGCATGAGCGCGAGCCTTGACTCTCAGAGCCTCCCAGGCATCCAGATTGCCATCAGTCACTCCGGTGATGTAGCCCTGATCCTGCTCACCTTTAATCGTGTCATAGTCGTCAGCATTGCCACCGAGATAACTTTCCGCGTAGTTGGCCTCAGGACGTTCGTCGGTTTCGTAGATTCCCCAATACTGGCCATTGAGATACAGATGGTAGTAGCGACTCCTCGTATAGGGCTGCCCCATAGCTCCCTGCATCTCACGAGTGCTCTCTTCACGCAGGAAAGTGTTGTTTCCATCCCCACCAAATGACCATGAGTAATTTTGTGAAGTGCGGAGGTCGATTTTGTTGAAGCTTGGCGCACCTTCATTGCCAAACAATGGGTAGTTCAATTTAGCCGCCCCATATTCAGCGCGGAAAAACAAACGGAATGAATGTTTTGGATTATCACCGCTGCGGCTAAACCCACCTCGCAGGCGCAGCCCACAATTGATTTCAAACCCACCATCAGGACCATTGTCCCCTATCATCTCAATGGATGCAGGCCGCTCCCAAGCTTCACCACGCCCATAAGGATTCACCCAAATACCGTTGGTTTCATCGAACAAATTAGGCAAGTCGGTGACGATTGAAAGCGTCGGAATGGATGTCAGCGCTGACTTCACTTTATCCAGACCACCGATCTCTGGATTGGTGCTATTAATGATGTCTGGGTCCATGCCGTAATCCGAAACTTGTCCATTAACCGTCCCGAGTGGCCAACCTGCGTTGGGGCGGACTCCATTGGCAGATTGCCGAACCACATCATTCAGAAAGAGATAGGTTTGCGTTAGCGACTTGGTCGGCTGGAAGCCTGCTTTAAAACCAATCGCGCGCACAGTGCTGGTCTTTGAAACGATGAATGGACGCGTATATAACGAACCGTGTGTGGTTGTCGGAGTGCTACCGTCCAAGGTATATCTTATACTTGTTCCAAGTGTCGGCGAAGTGATAGCCAGTAAAATAGCAGCCGAGTAGTAACCATGTTTATGACTAAAGATTAGCGGCTGCACGTCACCTGCAAAAGCAGGCACCTCATTGACAGCTCCTGGTGTAGCTGTAATCACGCTTCCAGATGGCCTAAAAAAGAGGGCATTACCAGCTAGACCAGCAGTTACACTCAACTCAGGCAACAAGAAGAAGGATCCATCCGACTTAACATCATTCATGGCATGAACGGCCAAAACATTGTTTCCAGTAAGAAGTGAGGGTATGGAAGACGATAAATCAAACGTCTCGCGAGTTAGTGTCTGCAAAGAAGATCGTGTCGCAGTTGCCACGGAATCAAAGGTGGCATTTGTGGGCGCGTTACGCCGAGCGACTTCTGTGCCGTTCAAATAAGCTACAAAGCCGTCATTGTAGAGCATATGCAAAGTCAGACCTGTAAAGCCACTGACTCCTGTGGCCACGAAAGGAAGACGCACATAGACACTAGCGTTTTTATTACGCATGGAGTTCTCTAGATTTGTGCCGATTAACTGGGAGCTCGAATTGGTTGCATTCAGTGGAGGCGTCACAACCGCAAGCCCATCGGCACTACCCACCAGTTTAAAGTCCGAGTTCCAAGCCGTATCCGTCCCGGCTCTTGCAAAGAATTCCACACAATCTCCGCCACCACCTTCCCACATGATAACCTCAACGCTATGCGGACCTGCAGTAAGATTTACAGGCGGACTTAAATGATCAACAGGGCCATGATTGCTATCATCCGTCATGACGGCCACGCCATCGATCTTGATGCGGCCTCCATCATCTGAGTTCAGGCCAAACACATAGGTGCCTGAGCTTGGAATAGTGATGATACCGGTCGCTTTCAAGGCATAAGGTTCAGCAGTGCCATTGGGCAGAGCCATGTTATCAGGATAGTTTCCATCTCCACCATCACCGACATAGTTAATCATGGGAGCGATGACCGTAGCCTCGCTGAGAATGGAACTGTGGCCTTTGGGCAGGGACAAAAGTTCATCACAAGTAGCAATACTATTCACGCCACCTAAATCAGGTTTTTTAGCAACCTGTCGCACTGTAAACCCAGGCACACCAACGCCGAACCCAAGACCGGTTTTACCGGACGACCAGGATGAATCCGAAAAATCAGGAGCAACCCAAGCGCTGCCCAGAGTTGCATTCGTGGGCACACGATATTTCACACTAGCCTTTTGGCTTAAAAGGGAGCGACCCGTGAAATTGATCCCATAACTCTCATCATTAGCCTGTGCAGGGTACATGGGAGAGAAATGATGCTCAATGGTCACGCCATCTGGACGAACCAGCGCCAGATACTCCCCGCCAGCGCTGAGACTAAAGTTGGTATGCAGGGGCTGTGATGAAAGGGTCCGATTCTTGCCTGAGGCCCAGACTAGCAGGAATTGCTTGGCTCCCAGTGTCAGTTCAGGGAAACGCCATTTGGATAAATCAGACGAAGTATCCGTCAAACACCAATTGGTTAGATCCACTTCATCAGAACCTGGGTTGTAGATTTCAATCCAATCCGAAAAGTCGCCATCGACATCACTGATCGTGCTCTCATTGTTGGCCATGAATTCGGAGATCACCAATTGAAGTCGAGGATTGAACTTGGTCTTTAAGCTAACCACACCAGCTTGACCTGAACCACTGCTAACCACCGGTTTGGAAGAAAGGAAGTGTCCAAAGCCTCGGCGATGCGCCCCTTTTTGCAGGATGACTCCCTGATAGCTAGAAGCAGGCAAACCTTCTACAAGCTTGATGCTACCCTTATAACTTCCAGTGCTGGAAATGAACTGGAGTGTGTAGCTTGCATCATTGACTGGCACTTTCGTGATCACGTTTTTTGTACTGATCGTCATCTCTTTTTCCACAGCAGCCGACAATCCACCCAGCGACAAATTGAGAACGGCATTGGCTCCAACCACCTCACTGAGATCAGGCAAAATACTTTCCCCTAGAGGCACTGCATAACGTGTTCCCAACAAAGGCAGTATCACACCTTCAGGCCATCCCATCGGATAGTAGTGACCATTGGTCTGCTGCTTGAACCACCGAAGATCGCTTCCACTTAAATCCGTATCAGGGCGTGTATGATCCACCTTGAGCCAGCCATTCAAAGAGCCTGCTTCCTTCTCCAAAGGAATATATAAAGGAGCTTCACTCTCTTTGCCCATTCGTGTACTTACTGTCACAGCAGTGCCGTCGGCCAAGATTCCAGAAAGATTCATGACGCCTAACCGACTCATCTGAATTGTTCCAATCCCATCTCCTTGGGGAAATGCCGTGACAGGCAAAGCCTGCGCCTGAGCTGGCATGGCAAAAGTGTAAATGGAGGCTGGCGCTGTGGTTCCGGGAGTTTTGCCATCAAAGAAATGGCGAATGGCTTTTAGCTCAGACATAGGCAGAGTGCCTGACCGTGTCTGCAAACCAAGAGTTCCGTTAATGCTTTGCGTTCCCTCTGGAGAAAGATCCAGAGACATCGCCAAGACATAAGCTGCCTGATTGATGCGCGGCACAAGCAATGACTTAGATCTCGAAAATCCAAAACGTGCGAGACCTGCGTGATCAAAAAGACCAAAAATCGGCAACCGAACGCCATTGATCCTAAGTATGCCAGAAAAACCGCCCCTGGGATTTACCGTGAGTTGGACAAAGCCATCTGTTTGATGACTGGGTGCCGTCGGCGCAACTGCACGAATCAATCCGCTGTAATCTCCAATGATCTGAGGAATAAAGGGATCAGGGATAAAGGTAGCCTTGATGGTCAAGCCTTCCATCATTTGGAAAGTAAGGTAGGAGCTGCCAGCCTCGGCCTCCGTCAGTGTGAGCTGCGCCGACGACCACTCTTTAAATAGATAAGTGGACCTTGGATTGGCCACCAAGGAATAATAATTACCCACCTTTAGCAGGCCAGTGGTCGTCTTGGTCTCATTCGTGACATTGATAAAGGTGAACGTCCGCAGAACGAGATAAGAAAAGCTTCGAGTAATCAGCGTTGAGATGTTACCACGAAAATCGATGGCACGGACACTCAGTGTATTAGCACCAGGGACAGGTACGATCACATGACTAAAGTTGACCCTGCCGCCTGTACCAGTTGCCAAGGTCGCATTCGCATAGGGAGCGTCGTTCAACTTCACTTCGATTCGAGCAATGCCTTTATTGTCACCGGCATTTCCACTCACGGTCACTATGCCTTCAGGCACCTCTTGATCGGCGGCGGGACTTGTCAGACTCAATGTCGGCTTCTGAACATCTGGATCCAAAATTCGAACGCGAACGGTATGGATCGCTCCCAAAGTGGCTCCGTTTGTCGGCTGACTCAGCACCACCGTAAATGTTTCATTTGGCTCAGCTCGGCTATCAGTCAATAATGGAATAATCACATTCTGGCTGACCACGTTATCAGCCAAAGTCACGCTGCTACTCACAACTGTATAATCACTCCCTGCCGTGGCCGTCTCATTGCTAGAATTAACAGAAACGCTTACCGATCCAGTCCTCCCATTCGTTCGCCTGATCTGCAAGCTTACTGTAGGTTGCTCCTCATTCACGTTCACCTCTTGAACAGACCAAGCCAAAGATCCTGGCCCCGCCAAAGCTATGCTGCTGCTGACGCTATCAGAATTGTTCAGCTGATTTAACTCACCGCCACCAGCTACAGTGACGACGTTTTGTAGCAGTGACGGGGCATTAACAGCGATGCTAACCGTGAGGGTCAGCGGCGGATAGCTAGCCCCCGAGGCCAAAGAATCAGAGCGACTCGCGCTAACACTCGATCCTGCGCCTTGCAGAATGGTCCAGCCAGATCCAGCCAGAGTTACGGCAGTTAAGCCATCCGGTAAGGTGTCAGTCAGACTTACAAGACCAGAAGTGTCTCCGGTCCCAGAATTTGAAACCGTGATCGTGTAGGTCGCGCCTAAATCGCCTGATTGAAAAGGACCATTTTCGACAAGATCCACCACCAGATCAGAAGTCTTTAAAACCGTATTTACCGCCGTGGCATTGCCATTATTGGACTCGTGACTTTCGGCGATGCTGTTAGCGGGATCGACCAGCGCTGACCCAACAGCAGCTGAGTAATTGCCATCGACCAGACTTCTCGCCGTAATGGTCGCAACGGCAGACATCCCGACATTGATCGCAGCACCACTCAGACTCACCACACCATTGTTTTCACTGATCAAAAATTCAGGGCTCGACCCGTTCACATAATCAAGCCCTGCAGGCAGTGTGAATTGGGCGTTTACCCCTGTGGCATTGACGAGCCCATGATTGGCAACGGTCAGGATATAGTCAAAGGAGGCTCCAGTGAGCTGCGAGGGTGGCCCCGTCAAGGTAAGCGCCAAATCAGGAGCATCGGTCACCGTCGTCGCCAAGATTTGTGTGGACGTATTGTTGCCCTCGTCCATCTCTTTCAAAGCTAAGTTAGGATCAACCACGGCAGCCCCAGCCGTCAAATCAATCACCCCAGACGAAGACCGCGAGACCTTCACGACCAACGTTGCCGATGACGAGCCATTAACCGTACCGCCTGAAAAAGTTACCACACCCGCGTTATGGGCGGCCGTAAATCCAGTGCCTGAAGCCGACACAAAGATCACTCCAGGAGGTAGCGTAAATTCGGCAGAAACGCCTGATGCATTCACCAAACCTGAATTGGTTAAGGTCAACGTGTAGTCAAAAGGAGCCGTGGTAAAAACACTAGTTGGCCCACTAGTCGCAATGCTGAGATCGAATTGATTGGGAGCCAAAGCCACACCACGAAAAGCTGTATTGGCCGCAGCCGTCGCCAGCCAGGTCGGCGAGCCAACCAGCGTGCCCGTGCGTCCAGAAGCATCAACCAAACAGACCAGTTCACCTCCACCAATCGAAGAACCTCCGCCCTTTCGGGTGGCATAAAGAGTTACACTCGTCCCGCTCACAATCGCTGTCAGTCCACGATAAGCGTCCGCACCAGTCCCGACAGACCCACGGGCTGTCCACGTGCTGCCATCAAAACTATATTTCATGAGTCCCCCGCTCGATCCATCGTCAGCCACATAGAGCGTATCCACACCAGCAATGACTGCATCAAGATCCAATAGAACAAAGGCACTGGGATTGATATTAGCGGTCGAATATCCAGGCAGTGATGAAATAACCTGCCCTGCTAACTGTGGTAAACCAGCTCCGACAGTACCAAGTCTCACCGCATTGCTGCCTGAAGAAACATAGAGCTGATTCCCAAATAAAGCAGGCTGGCGAAGATTTGTATTGGTAGCGCTCAATTGTATTGAAGTCGTGGCCCCCAGACTCCCCACAAAGCGAACTCCACTGCCACTGCCTGCGGTCCAAAATTGGCTTCCATCAGAGGAGCAAACACCTCGAAAATTGCTTCCGCTATTGGCATCGATCAGCGATGTGCTGGTATCGATCGTTCCTGCACCATCCACACGTCCAATCACTCGATTGATCAACGCCGAGGACGATGAAGTCAGTGACGTGCCATTGGAAAAATCCGCATCGTAACCAGGTAGCACCAAATAGTCGCCATTCAGCGAAAGCGACATCAAACCATCCGACGAGGCAGTACCACTAGCAATGAGACGTTTCTGCAGACCATCGAGCACCGTCGGCATTGGGATGGATTGCACCAGACTTCCAGAAGGCGAGTATTCATCCAAAAACACTGCATTGCCTGTATTCACGAGAGGCACCAAGCCTGTCCCCACCCGATAAACCACCACATTCCCGGCAGTGAATGGAGCAGCACCCAGTGGCGACATGGCCACGAGAGTTAGGCTGATCAAAAGGAATATACAAAAGCGAGGCATGCAAAAAATAAAAACAGCAAGAGCTACGGACTAATTATCAGCAAATGAGTTCAAATTTCATCCTTTAAAACTCAAGGACCAAAACGGCATTTCCAAGCTGGGTCCAAGACCCACCAGATTACAAAAGCTCCTCAACGAATTTTTTGGAGTCAAAAGATTGAAAATCCTCTACCTTTTCCCCAAGTCCGATGAACCGAGTCGGGACTCCTAGTTCTTGCTGGATAGCGACCAAAATACCTCCTTTACCGCTGCCATCCAGCTTGGTGACAATCAATCCTGTCAACGGAATGGCCTTATGAAACTCGCGGGCTTGCTGAAGGGCATTGGACCCAGTCGTGGCATCGACCACCAAAATGACTTCATGCGGAGAAGTCTCGTCTTTCCGGCCTAGGATGCGATTGATCTTCTTCATCTCTTCCATGAGATTATGCTTTGTGTGCAGCCTACCCGCCGTATCACAAAGAAGAAATTGCGCTCCCGTTTTGCAGGCCAAATCATACGCTTCAAAACAAACAGAAGCTGGATCGCCATTGGGTGGGCCTTTAACCATTGGAATGTTGAGGCGCTGGGACCAAACTTGGAGCTGCTCCACCGCTGCCGCACGAAAAGTATCTGCGGCTGCCAACACCACTTTGTGTCCGGAATGATGCAGCAGGTGGGCAAGCTTGGCAGTGGAGGTCGTTTTTCCGACGCCGTTCACACCAATGATCAGTAGCACCTTCGGACGGCCATCCTGGAATGGTGTCAGCGCAGCGTTCGTTTCTGGAAGAATCTTCCGCACATGATCACGTGCCACCTGCACAATGTCAGCACCATGCAGTTTACGTTGCTGAAGTTGCAAGTCAGTGACGATCTGTAGAGAGAGTTTGGGCCCTAAATCACCACTGATGAGCATTGCCTCCAACTCATCCCAATCGATGTCGGGTTTCGTGAAGCGCTGAAGAATAGATTTGAAAAAACCAGCCATTTAAAGCAACGATACAGCGATTGATTTCAGGCCAAAGGCACTTCTTGAGTGTCCTCTAACTTAGACTCAGTAGAAAGACTTGGCGTTCGCTCTTTGTGAGCCCCTTTGGGTCTCAGTTGATGTGCGATCCTATGCAGCACACCATTGACGAAAGCACCTGATTCATTCCCGCCTAAGTTCTTGGCGATCTCGATAGCCTCATTAATCACGACCGGTGTGGGTACCTCGGGCACATGTTGCAGTTCATAAACAGCCAGTCTTAGAATGTTACGATCCACGTTGGCGATCCGCTCAATGCGGAAGTTTTCAACGATTGGCCCAATCACGGCATCCAAATCCGTCAGGTGAGACAGCACACCACGAATCAAATTTTCTGCATAAGTGCGAACGGAAGTCTTGGCATTATGAATGCCCCAAAATGCCTCTTGTTCTTCCAGGCTATGTTCAGCATGGAGTTCATGAGCAAACAAGAACTGTACGGCGGCCTCTCGACCTTCACGACGTCTCCCCATAAGGTCAGGCGTCCTCCATGGCTGAGTTTCCAGCGAAGCTTGCGCGCATTTTGCGGAATAGCGAGATCATGTTCACCGCAGTCTGCGCAGCCTCACTCCCACGATTTTTTGATACCCCGAGACAACGTTCCTCAGCCTGCTCTTCCGTGCTGACCAGGAGAACTTCATGGATCAAAGGCGTAACGTGACGCACAGCCATTTGCTGAAGCGCATCAGTGACGGAAGCCCCCACAAGATCAGCATGCTCAGTCGAGCCACGGATGATCACGCCAAAAGCGATGACGGCATCTGGCTTTGTGGCCTTCATGACCAGCTCCGCACAGACGGGAATCTCAAAAGCTCCGGGCACACGATAGACTGTGATATTGGCATTTGGAGCCAGCTCTTCGAGCTCTTCACGACCTGCATCTAAGAGGCCCTGAACAAACTGAGAGTTATACAAACTGGCGACGATGGCGATAGACACGCGGTCCTGGATCGGTCTTGGGCGGCTGGGGCTGTGTTGTGACATTGGATGAATAGGCGAAAGGAGCCTTAGTTTTTTGATGAAAGGTTAATCTTCAGAATCAGAGCTTATGCCCTAGTTTCTTCTTTTTCGTTTCCAAATATTTTTTGTTGTGCTGATTCGGCACGGAAATCACAGGCACTTGCTCGACGATTTCCAATTTATGCCCTTCTAAACCGACTACTTTCCGTGGGTTATTGGTCATCAGACGAATCTTCCGGACTCCGATGTCCGAGATAATTTGGGCACCGATACCATAATCCCGTAGATCCATGCCAAAACCAAGCTTCAGGTTGGCTTCGACTGTATCCAGGCCCTGCTCTTGCAGCTTATAAGCCATGATCTTGCCATGAAGGCCGATTCCCCTGCCCTCGTGACCGCGCATGTAAACGATGATACCACTGCCAGCTTCGGCGACCATTTTCATAGCAGCATGCAACTGACTACCACAGTCACAGCGACGAGAGGCAAAGATATCTCCCGTCAGACACTCACTATGAACTCGGACAAGCGTCGGTTTTTTGGGATCAATATTTCCCATAACAAGCGCAATGTGATGCACGCCATCCAGGCTGCTTTTATATAGGTGCAGTTTAAAGACACCAAAGTCCGTGGGCATATCCACGACTTCAATCTTCTCAATCAGCTTCTCACTCCGCCTGCGCCAGGCGATGAGGTCGGCAATGGAACAAATTTTCAGGCTGTGTTTCTTGGCAAATTTCCTCAATTCAGGCACACGCGCCATGGTACCATCAGGATTCATGATCTCAATCAAGACGCCAGCCTCACGCAAACCTGCTAAGCGGCAAAGATCCACCGCAGCTTCTGTGTGCCCAGCACGACGCAGAGCGCCCCCTGGTTTGGCGACTAAAGGATTGATGTGGCCAGGCTGAACAAAGTCCGCGTTCGTGCTTTTCGGACTAGCCAGAAGACGAATCGTGCGAGCACGATCGGCTGAGCTAATGCCAGTCGTAATGCCTTTTGCCGCATCAACGGTCACCGTGAAGTCCGTTCGAAAAGCTTCACGATTTTCAGGAACCATGCTCTCTAGGCCTAAATTCTTGGCGATTTCTAGAGAGACAGGAACACAAAGCATACCACCACCTTCACGTACCATGAACGTGACCATTTCTGGGGTGATTTTTTCAGCCGCACAAATCAAATCCCCCTCATTTTCACGGTCTTCATCATCGGTGACAATCACCATGCGTCCTGCGCGGATGTCCGCGACGATAGACTCGATAGGATCGCAGACTGGGGTCTTCTTGCTCGGCATAAGAGGTGTGGAAAAGAGCCATGCCAGTGCCTGGATCGGAACTGACTCGGAAATCTGACTCTAATTGTGAATCGTGGCATTTCCAGTATGGATTTAGAGTTTTCAGAGCCCCCCGCTTAATAGGCTGCTGATGGAAGCCAATTTCAGGCCTCAAAAACCGCTGCAAACACAGTTACGGAATCAAATAGTCGGCGAGGTCCCTGGCATTCACTTCCCCGTTTATACAAACCACATCGAAATCACGATCATCCGAGCAAGCAACAGACTTCAGTAATTTCGCCGCACTGGCTTTATCTCGATTCATTGACTCGCTACCTAGCAGCCTAAGGGTAGCCATCCCCCACAGTCAGCTCCTTCAAACTTGGGCTCACGGCGGACGCCCTTGGTGTTCGGTTAAAGATTTCTCTTGCTGGGTATGTGCAGGACTTGAACCACTAAGCAATTGCGCATTACCGCGCGAACCAAATAAAAAGCCCACCGAGAATGAACTCGGCGGACTTGGAACTGATAAACTCAGCGTTTCTAAATTAAATTAGAAAGCGTATGGAGTTGCGGCAGTGTTGTAGATGACTTGTGCGTTGGTAGCGTCATAGCTGAGGTAAACAGCGGCTACTGGCTCTTCATCGTTGTCGATTTCACCAACGGTGAATCTCTTGTTTTTGAAGGCGCCATCAGCTGGGCTTACGCCAGTTTCTGCAAGGTCGATGATTTGACCGCCTGTGGAAGTACCAGTGAGACCGGTAAGGGTAGCACCAGCAGCAACAGCGGCGTTCAGCACGGAAGCAACGGATTGAGCATTGCGTTGGCCAGTGGCGATACGAGCGCTGTTGTTGATCGAACCGATGTTCGGGATGGCGATAGCGGCGATGATGCCGATGATTGCGATCACGACAAGCATTTCAACAAGGCTGAAACCAGCCTTAAGGGAGTTAACTTTGATGTTTTTCATAGTGTTTTTTGTTTTGGCTATTGGACTTTGAACTTCTGGGTCACCCTCTTGATTTAAGAGATGGCCTTTGAAGTATTGTAATTATAATAATATCATATAATTTTATCAAATAAAATTTTCATATTTTTTACAATTGGAAAATATTTTATCAAATGAAGTCCTTTGGACTTGTCGTGCAGCCTATCCCGCAGCCAACAAACGGCGCAGAACAAAAGTTGAAATCTCAATACCATGGGTGCTAGCCTGATCGAATCATGAATGGTCTCGGATTCAGTAGCAAAAGCTAGTAGCTTCTTGAAGTGAGCGAACAAAACAAAACACCCTCAAGCCCAGTTGAACTTGAGGGTGTTTACTGTGAGATCTTTGAGCAATTATGCCTTGGCAAAGAGGTCCGCCACGGCAGTCCAGTTTACCACATTCCACCAAGCGGTGATGTAATCTGGGCGTTTGTTTTGATACTTCAGGTAATAGGCATGTTCCCAAACGTCGCAGCCCAGGATTGGGGTGCCGCTACCATCCATGAGTGGATTGTCTTGATTAGGGGTGGACGTGACTGCGACCTTACCGTCTTTCACCACGAGCCAAGCCCATCCTGAACCGAAACGAGTCGCGCCGGCTTTGGCAAATGCTTCCTTGAAAGCATCAAAGGAACCAAAGGCAGCAGTAATGGCGTCCGCTAGGGCACCTGTAGGTGCACCACCAGCATTCGGACCCATGATATTCCAGAAGAGGCTGTGGTTAAAATGGCCGCCGCCATTGTTACGCACGACGGGGCGAATTGCCTCAGGCACCGTGTTGATGTTTTTGCAGAGATCTTCGATCGAAAGCGCTTCCAATTCCGCATTGCCTGCGATGGCATTATTCAGATTGGTAATGTAGGCATTGTGGTGGCGACCATGATGGATCTCCATCGTAGTTGCGTCGATATGCGGTTCAAGAGCGGCCTTGTCGTAAGGGAGGGCTGGTAGGGTATGTGCCATAGAGGTTTTAGTTTGGGGATTTAACAGAGTCTTTAGGTAGGCAGAGATACGCGCGACGGCAAGTGGGAGGAAGAGAGAATTTTTCTTTTCTCCAGCGCTCTGACTCGCATCAAAAACCTGATACAAAAAAATTACTCTCAGCGAGTTAGTAGCAACCATGATGAAAGCTCCGATGCGATAGAGACTGCCTATGGTCTCCATCTCGGGGAAAAAGAACTTCAGCAGAATGACTCCCACCAGGCCAACACCTCAAGTGAAAAGCCAATTCTTGGCAAGGCCCGCTTTCTGCTACAAAATCGTGCCATGCTTCTGTTTCGCCCACTTTTCATGACCTTGGTTGCCCTTGGTCTCGTTTCTTGCCAGATGAGCTCTACGGGAATTGGACGCAGCACCTACGGGGATCGAGCCGGACCAAAAGGATTCAATACTGTGGTGATTGATGCTGGCCACGGAGGCAAAGATTCAGGAGCCCATGTCCGCGGCTTGATGGAAAAAACTCTGGCTCTAGACATCTCCAAGCGTTTGCGTTCAGAACTACAACCCGGCTTCAAAGTTATTATGATGCGCAGCGATGACCGCTTTATCGAGCTGGATCATCGTGCCTATCACGCTAGTCAGTACGGGAATGCCGTGCTCGTCAGTATTCATCTCAATTATGGGCGCCGATCCACTTCAGGACCGGAGACCTTTTATTGGCGGAAAGACAGCTATGCCTTGGCAAAACGAGTGCAATTGCAGCTCAGTGCTGTCATCCCTAATGAATCCGGCAATGCAGGGCTTGTCCGACGCCGTCTCCGCCTCACTCGAAATCCAACAATTCCATGCATCCTCGTCGAGTGTGGCTATCTGACCAATGCACGAGAGGCCGCGCGCCTCTCCACGTCCGCCTATCGCGAGCGATTGGCGGAAGCCATCGCAAGAGCAATCAGAGATCAATCCTACCGAGGAGATGCTGGCATGGGCCCCCTGCCCCGCCCTATCTATGCACCGCCCAGCCGTGCTGGCGATGCCCGAGGTTGAACCTCCGCTATTTCAGCCCATTCTTCGCAGATTATGAAACACACCCTACTGCAACTTTCCGGCTATCTTTTGAGCGCTTTGAGTCTTCAGGCACAAACCCTGGAAAAATGGACGCTCACCGATGGCCGCAGCTTTGAAGGTCAGGTTAAATCTGTCACGCCGGGCATGGTCACCTTTGCCCGCGCTAGTGGACCAGATGCCCCACTCGAAATCTCCAAACTGTCCGAAGCTAGTCAAAAACGTCTGATCGAAGTTCTTGGCCTGACACCTCCAGTCGCGCCAATCGCAGCAATCTCACCTTCCGCCCAACCAGCACCCGCCCTCACTGCGGCACCCATGAATACCGTTGCACGCAATCCTGGTGCCATTGATGCAACTGACATCGCTATAATCGATTCCAAGTTCGGTTTACGTAGTACCGTGATCGGCAAAATCTCAAAGATCGCCACTCTTGGCAGCACGGGCCATAAGAAGATCAATTTCGAAAACTCGGAATTTTATCTTTTCATCAACAAACGCGTCCTTGATGCCAATCCTGAATGGAAGCCCGAAGCCATGGCTGAAAAAAGAATCCAAGTAGAAGGCGAGATCGCCAAGTATCAGGATCAACTTCAGATTCAAATCTCTGCCCCGACCCAGATCAACATTATCGATCCCTAATGCATCTGATCTTTCAGCAGCCTTACAGCCTCTGCGTTGGAAGCGAAGGCAAAGTCAGAATAAGGCACCTCACTCAAAGACAGCAGTAAGTACTCAGAGACTTCAGATCGTTGTAGAACAACACCTTCGAAAGACTCGATTTTAGCCACGTAAAACAGATCCAAGGTCGGCCAAACAAAACCTTGGAAAGGATACCGATTGGGCAATGACCTAATGTAACGAAAAGCTTTGGCCGGAATATTGAGTCCAACCTCTTCCAGCGTTTCTCGGCTACAAGCCTCTTCGCCCGTTTCCCCACCTTCAATCACACCGCCTGGCAGACCAAGCAGTCCCAGCCCAGGCTCGTGCGCACGACGAGTGATCAGAATTCTCCCAGAAGCATCCATAATCAAAGCCACGGCAGCAGGAATTGGCGTGATGAAATGCCTATATCGGCAAATTGGGCAAGAAAACTCACGCTCATTGCACGCGACTAGACCTGACGAACCACAGGCTGAACAATGCTGAAAAGGTGTCTCCATCATTCCGACTTAGGATCTGTTTCAGGCGCTGTATCGCGGTTATTTCCCTCTTTGATCTTAAAGCCCACATAAACGCCCGAACTGATTCCCATGAGTCCTAGAAGTTCCTTTGTAAACACAGGCATCGCATACTCAAAAATAACGCCATTGATAAAAACGACGGATAAAACCAGTGTCCAGGCAAGCATCTGAAAGCGGTGAATGGTAATACCACTCTCGTCACTGAGTAGATCGGCGAACCAGTCAGCTATCTGAGATGGGTAAGGTGTGCTCGGTGCTCGCTTTGCGGCATCCCATTGCTGCTTTTGCGAAATGATGGCTGAAAACATCGAGGTGCCACTGCTAATTCCCATCAATGCCATGGCTGTAACATTCACCCCAGCCAAACTTCCGGTAGTTGACCAAAGAAAAACAAAGGAACCAATGATGATAAAGAACCAAATCGACATCTGTAACCTAGCCATGCTCAGCGGATGATCATGCTGATGCCAGTAGCTCTTGGATTTGAGGTCCCTGTTTAAAAGTAGTATCCCAGGATCACGCAGTACCTCTGAAGACCGGATGTTACGCACAAATAAAAATAGGCAGGCACCGATGATGCTAAAACTCGTCCAAAAAGGCCAGCGAAACAGTGGAATGCGCAGCTGAAAAGGCTCAAAAGAATTCACCACAGTCTCATGCCCTGAAGAATTGATGTAGGCCACTTTCACATCACAGTTCACACTGGTCACAGGACTGTTTTTCAAAAGGCGCAGCCAAGCCTCATTATCCTTATTGGTTTCCCGCAGGTTGAAGGTCAGCATGTACAGTGACTTGGTCGAGTCGATCAGCGTGGCCACATCCGTTGGCACTAATTTACCAAAAGTCTCGCCACCTAAGCGCAGGCGGAAAGCACCGCTAAGGTCTTTGAATCCGCGCCTCACGATATCTCTTGATTCGGAAATTTGCAGCGTTAGTGACGTCAACTGTGTTTGTGCCTCATTGTAGGTAAGCTGTAGACGTTGTGCCTCCAATCCCAGTTCCTTGACCTGTTCAGCAGCTGTAGCTGGATCAGCGATCCTCTTTGCTAAAACATCAAGCTTCGCCTTGGCTTCATCGACATCCAGCTTGGCCTTTGTGAGAGCAATTTTCCCATCTTTATCACCCTCAGAAACCTGCCGCCAAGCCTTCCAGTAGGGATCAGCAGGATCACTTACATCTGCAAGCAAACCATCCAAATTTGAGATAATCAAAAAGACGGTTGTCTCAAACCGCGCGTTTAGTAACTGCCCAGCGTGGACTGGTAAATACTGGTCATCTGCCCTCTTTTCCCCGAACATGACAATGGCGGGTTTAGCCACTGATGGCGCTTTTTTGACTAGATCCTGTTCAGTCATCCAAACAGGCTCTTCGGCATGGATTGTAACCACAAGGGCCAGAAAGAAAATAGTAAGCCGTGCGAGAGTCGATTTCATAAGGGTCCATCATTGAAAGTTTGCAGGCGCCCAATAAACGCGAGCTATCTTAAGACCACCCAAGAACTTCTGTCGAGCCAAAACGCCCGACTAAACTCTTTTACACAAACCCATTACCATCCCTCCAGAAAGGAAGGCAAGACAAACGACCTCGGCTTTGAGTCAAGGTCGTTCGACCGCTCTCCTTTATTGCAAGCTGACCTGAAAATCAGTCGCAGCATTATCCAGTAATGCCAAGGCTTCGCCGACGAGGTAGAGTGAGCCTGCAATGAGTCGTTTGTCATCACCCGCTGCACTGATAGCAGAATTCAGATCAGGATACTCAGTGATGGGTAAGATGGCGATGTCTAGGCTGTCCCAAATCTCACGCAGCTGAGCTGTCGGCATAGCACGCGGAGAATGAAAGGTGGTAAAGTGCCAGGCTTTGACGATGGGAGATAACGCGCTCATGACACCCGCCACGTCCTTATCTTTGGCCGCAGCAAAGATGATCTCAACGGACTCCCCGGGGAACTGCATCTCCCAGGTGGCAGCAAGGACGAAGGCGGCTTCGGGATTATGAGCACCATCTAAAATGATACGACCATCACGCAGAGATTGAAAGCGCCCGCGCCATTGCACGGCGTTGAGAGCCAACTCAAGCTGCACGGCCGGCAACTTGATACCGGCCTCGCGCACGGCTTCCAGTGCAAGGGCCGCATTCCAGGCTTGATGAGGTCCATCTAGCCCGAGTTCTACATCCATCAAAGGTTCATCCACGATGGAAAGGTAGGACTTCTTGGCTTTAGCGGTCGCTTTGATGACGTTCAGAGCCAAGGGGTCTTGCAGACCTGTCACGACAGTGACACCAGGCTTGATGATGCCAGCTTTTTCACCTGCAATCTTGGTCAGGGTATCGCCGAGCTGATCCATGTGATCAAAGCCTATGCGAGTGATGACACTGACCTCTGGAGTGATGGCATTGGTCGCGTCGAGACGACCGCCCATTCCAGTCTCAAGAATGGCCCACGGCAGACCACGCTGCTGAAACCAATCCAGAGCTAGGGCAAAAGCCAGTTCAAAAAACGTCGGGTGCGTTTCCCAATCGGCAACAAGAACACGTAGCTTGGCCAAGCCAGCCTCGATTTCCGCATCGCTGATTTCACGTTCGTGGTCACGGATGCGTTCATTAAAGCGCACTAAATGGGGAGAAGTGAAGAGCCCAGCACTGACACCGGCCGTCTGCATCATGGCGTGCATGAAGGCACAGGTACTCCCTTTACCATTGGTGCCAGCGACATGAATGAACTTCATCCCCTGCCCTGGCAAGCCGAGTGCGTTCAATAACTTGGTGACATTGTCGAGGCCCAACTTGATACCGAACATCTGAGTCGTGTAGAGCCAATCCAATTCTGGGTGAGAAGTCGCAGGCATTACAGGCGGATCTCCATGGCTTGAGCTGCACGGCAGGCCTTGGCTCGGGCCTCGGTCACATCATCGGCACGGGCCAATGTCACAGCCATGCGGCGCTGACCCCTGACGGTCGGCTTACCAAACAAACGCATCTGGGTATCAGGCTCCGCTAGGACCTGATCTAGAGCTCCAAACTGCACCGCACTCGACTCTCCCTCCACGAGGACCGCGCAACTGGCACTGGGGCCATGCTGGCGGATGTTAGGAATTGGCAATTCCAGAATAGCCCGCACGTGCAGCGCAAACTCGGATAAATCCTGAGAAATCAAGGTAACGAGGCCGGTATCATGCGGACGAGGCGAGACCTCACTAAAGATCACCTCGTCTCCCTTGATGAACATTTCCACGCCAAAAAGGCCACGCCCACCGAGTGACTCAGTGATAGCACCAGCCATATGTTCGGCAGCAGCCAAGGCTGCCTCTGACATGGGGTGAGGCTGCCAGGATTCTCGGTAGTCGCCCTTGATCTGAGTATGACCGACAGGTGCACAAAAGGCCGTACCGCCGACATGGCGGACGGTCAACATGGTGATTTCATAGTCAAAATCGACAAATCCCTCGACGATCACCTTGCCCTTACCGGCTCGGCCACCTTCCTGCGCGTATTGCCAGGAGTGATCAATGTCAGCCTCTGACTTGACGACACTTTGACCTTTTCCGGAAGAGGACATGATCGGCTTCACCACACAAGGCATGCCGATTTGAGCGATTGCTGCACGAAACTCCTCCTCGGTGCTGGCAAACACATAGGGTGAAGTTTTCAAACTTAGTTCCTCCGCAGCAAGACGGCGAATGCCCTCGCGATTCATCGTCAGTTTCGCGGCACGGGCAGTTGGCACGATGCTGTAGCCTTCATCTTCCAGCTCGACCAAGGTATCAGTCGCGATAGCCTCAATCTCTGGAACGATGAAATTGGGCTTTTCCACACCGATCAGGCGACGCAGCGCCTCACCGTCCAGCATTGACACCACATGGCTGCGATGGGCCACCTGCATGGCTGGAGCGTTCGCATAACGATCCACGGCGATCACTTCACAGCCGAGGCGTTGCAGTTCGATGGCGACTTCCTTACCGAGCTCGCCGGAGCCGAGCAGCATGACTTTGGTTGCGGAGGATGAAAGAGGGGTTCCAATCAGGGACATGGTCTCTCTCTAGCTGGTAGGCCTAGATTCGTCAAACGCCGCCATTCAAGTTTAAGTAAGTCCGCACGTCAGCTTGCAGGACGAGACTCGTAGTGTTAGGCAATCGTTTCTTCTCATGATCGACCTTTCACACCTACGCGCTGACTTCCCCATCCTGCATCAGCAGGTCAATGGCCAGCCTCTCGTGTACTTCGACAATGCAGCCTCCAGTCAAAAGCCGCGTGCAGTCATCGACAGCCTTGTGCACTACTACGAGCACGACAATGCTAATGTCCACCGTGGCCTGCACGCGCTTAGCAACCGTGCCACCGATGCTTTTGAATCAGCTCGGGAAAAACTCGCTCGTTTCATTGGTGCAGCCAGCCCAGAAGAAGTCATATTCACCCGTGGCACGACCGAAAGCATCAATCTCGTAGCCAACATCTGGGCCAGTGAATTTTTAAAGCCTGGAGACATCATTCTCTACACCGGCATGGAGCACCATAGCAATCTCGTGCCCTGGCAATTGGCCGCGAAGCGGTCGGGAGCGAGTGTGCAACACATCCCCGTTCTGGAAGATGGCACCCTTGATTTGGAAAACATCAACGCATTGCTAACCGAGCAAGTGAAGCTCTTTACCTGTGTCCACGTTTCCAATTCTCTTGGCACCATCAATCCCGTCAAAGAACTCTGCGCCAGAGCCCGAGCCTTAGGCATCACCACTCTGATCGATGGAGCCCAAGCCGTGGGCCACATGCCCGTCAACGTGCAAGATATCGGCTGTGATTTCTACGTCTTTTCCGGTCATAAAATGTGTGCCCCCACTGGTATCGGTGGACTCTATGGACGTGCCGAAGTTTTAGCCAAAATGCCACCCTGGCATGGCGGTGGCGAGATGATTGACCTGGTCACTCTCGAAACCAGCACCTACAAAGCTGCGCCGGCCCGCTTTGAAGCAGGCACCCCAGACATTGCTGGTGTCATCGGTCTAGGAGCCGCCATTGATTACCTTGAGACGATCGGTATCGACCGCATTCATGAGCATGGCGCTGCTTTGACAAGTTATGCAATGCAACGGCTGACAGAGCTGCCAGGCATCCGTATCCTTGGCCCTGCTACAGGAGATCGGGGATCATTGACTGCCTTTCATTTGGCCTCTGCTCATCCTCATGATTTAGTCGAATTTGCCAATACTCACGGGCTAGCCCTGCGTGGCGGTCACCACTGCACTCAGCCGCTCATGAAACGCTTTCAAATTCCAGGAAGCAGCCGTGCTAGCTTCTACTTCTATAATACCACCGCCGAGATCGATCGGATGATGGAAATCCTGCATCGCGCGGTCACTTTCTTCTCCTAATGGCTCTCCCAGACGACCTCCGAGAACTCTACCAGCAGGTCATCCTGGACCATTCGCGGTCTCCACGTAATCAGGGCCAACTCAGCGCCGATAGCTGCGTTCATATTCATAGCGACAATCCCAGCTGCGGAGATGAAATCGACCTTTACATCTGCTTCAACGACGACGGCAGCATCTACGACATCAAATTTGAAGGTCAAGGCTGTGCCATCAGCCAAGCAAGCACCAGCATGATGACCGAAAAGGTCAAAAGCATCTCTAGGGAAGAACTCATTCAACTCATCCAGGATCTGCAACAAACCGTCTTAGGCCAGGGAGAAATCCAAAACCCCGAAGCACTCGGTGAGCTTCGACTCTTCGAAAGCGTGCAAAAATTCCCCCAGCGCATCAAATGTGCACTTCTCGGCTGGCGGGGCTTAGAGAGCGCACTATCCAAGAACAGTCTCTCCCGGAGCTAAACAGACTTTCCAGGCGTAAGATATTAAGATCGGTCATCGTAGCCATTTCATCCGTTCGAATTCATGAAAAACTTCAATCGTCGTCAATTTCTTCACAGCCTTGGGGTCTCTGCAACTGCTCTGCCCTTTCTTGCTGGATTGCCAAGTCTGACAGGAGCAGTGACGCCTCAACGCAGACAGCGCTTGATCATCATGTTTTCTCCCAATGGGACACTTCCCAACGAATTTTGGCCTGATCAAGAGGGAGCAAATGCACAGTTTAAAAGTATCTTAAAGCCACTCGAAGCTTTCAAAGAGAAAACCCTTATCCTTCACGGTATCGCCAATCGAGTCCGCGGAGACGGCGATAGCCACATGCGTGGCATGAGCTGCCTTCTAACATGCGACGAGCTGCTTAAAGGCAACATCATGGGCGGCGGCGGCAATCCAGCAGGATGGGCCAGCAACATCTCCATCGATCAAGAGATCAAAAATTTTCTTCAAAGTCGTCCAGAAACTCGTACCCGCTTTGGCTCTCTAGAGTTCGGTGTAGCAGTACCAGACCGCGCCGATCCCTGGACACGCATGAGCTATGCCGGCGGTAATCAGCCCATCGCTCCCATTGATGATCCACATCAGATGCTCAAAAAACTGTATGGCCAAATGCGTGACAAAGAAAGCCTAGTCAGCATCCTGGACGATGTTAAAGACGACTTAAAACGTGTCTCAGCAAAGCTTAGCTCTCGTGATAAAGCCTTGCTCGATCAACACATGACTCTCGTCCGCAGCATGGAACAAGATCTGGCAAATGCCGACAAGCCTGGAAAACTCGCCCATCCCGTGCCGAAGGTTGATCCCAGCATTGAGTTAGTGAACGACAATACTCCAGAAATCAGCAGAGTGCAGATCGACCTTCTGGTCAATAGCCTCGCCAATGACATGGCGCGAGTAGCCACCCTGCAATACATGCGCAGCGTCGGCATGGCTCAGATGCGTTGGCTTGGTGTTGAAGAAGGTCATCACTCGCTTTCCCATGATCCTGATGACAATAAAGACAGCTATGCCAAACTTCTGAAGATCAATACCTGGTTCGCTGGCGAGTTTGCTCACTTAGCCAAGCGCCTGAGCGAAACACCTGAACCGACAGGTGACGGCAACATGCTAGACAATACACTGCTCGTCTGGACCAATGAACTCGGTAAAGGCAACAGTCACACGCTAGACAATATCCCTTATGTCATGGTCGGCGGCGGTGCAGGCTTTAAAATGGGACGGTCTCTCAAATTTGACGAAGCTGCCCACAATCGCCTCTGGCTGGCCGTCGCCCATGCGATGGGGCACACAGGTTTAAATACATTTGGGAAAGCCGAACTCTGTGCAGGTGGTGCATTAAAGCTGAGCTGATTCAACGCCGGTGTCACCAAGCAGATTCCCCATGGTTTTGGTGCGTTAGACTGGAATCTGGTGACGCCAACCTGTGAACCCGCCTTGACTCATCCGACTACCTCGCTTTGACTCGGTGTCCTTCATTGCCCATGGAACTGACTGTCATTGTCGAATCTCTGCTTTTCGCTACCCAAGAACCGCTGCCGCTCACGCAGATGGTGACGGCTATTAAAGATACGGCCAAGGATATCCGCGATGCAGCGGCTGACCCTACTGAAGTGCCCGAGTGGATCGAACCTCTGATCGGCATTGATGAATTGAATATCCGTGGCGCTATTGACGAGCTTGTGGCGCATTACGACAAAGATGGCCGAGCCTTCACCATCGTCGAACGTCCCCATGGTTGGCGGCTCTGTGCCAAAAGCAGCTACTCCGAGTGGTGCCGCGCGCTTTATCCCGGAAAAAAAGTGCAGCGTCTCAGCCAGCCTGCCTTGGAAACCTTAGCAATCATCGCCTACCGGCAACCCATCACGAAAGCCGGCGTCGAAGCCGTGCGCGGCGTCAGTGTTGATGCCATGATGCAGCAACTCGTGGACCGTGGTCTGGTCAAAGTCGAAGGCCGCGCTGAGCTTCCCGGCAAACCCCTGCTCTACGGCACCACCGACGGTTTCCTAGACCATTTCGCCGTCAATAGCTTGGATGAACTACCAAATGCATCTGAACTCCGCCGAGTGAAGCTGCCGACTGCTCTCGAACAATCCAGCAGCGCGGGTCCCTCAGAAACTCAGCTTTCCCTGGAACCTATGAATCTACCCGATTCCCAAGACTAAACTTCATCCTCGAAGTCCTTTTCTGTTAACCCTTCGCGCCCTAGCTAAAGAATGTCATTGGATCAAACTCGCGCTCAAATTGACGCTATCGACCAGCAGCTCATCCGCCTGCTCAACGAGCGTGCCGATTGCGTGCACCAGATCGGCGAGATCAAAAAGAAAGACGGCCTGGAAATTTACGTCCCCGGGCGAGAAGAAGCTCTTCTCAAAAAGCTCTGCCAGCTCAATGAAGCCCAACATGGCAAACTCACCGAAAAGGCCATCCGCGCCATTTTTCGCGAGATCATGAGCGCCGCGTTGGCACTGGAAAACAATCTCAAAATTGCCTTCCTCGGTCCAGCAGGCTCTTGGACGCATCAAGTCGCCGTGCATAAATTCGGCAACAGCGTCGAATACGCTTCCGAGGCCAGTACAGAAGGCCTTTTTGCCAGAGTCGCCTCCCGAGCCGTGGATTACGGCGTCTTACCTATCGAGCACTCTGCTGAAGGTGCCGTACATCATACTCTGGATCATCTGGTGGACTCGCCGCTTCAGATCTATGCCGAGATACTCTGGAAGGTTGAAACCGTCGTGATGGCAAAGAATGATGACACTGTGCCGACCGCCATCTATGGGCATCCTCAAATGCTGGCCCCTTGCCGTGCCTGGCTTACCCAGAAATTCCCTGGCGTGAAACTCATCGAAAGCGCTTCTTCCAGCCTTGCGGCCACCCATGCCGAAGAAGAAGCAGGAGTCGCTGCCGTAGGCACGCCCCTGAGCGCCGAATTGCATGGGCTGCGCTTGATCGCCACCACTCCGCGCGAGTATTCCTCAAGAGCAAGGTTCATCATTCTCGGGCACCGCAGTGGCGATCCAAGTGGCAACGACAACAGCATGCTCATGGTTCATGCCCATGATCGTGTCGGCTCACTATTAGAGGTGCTGCAAGTCTTTGCCAAACGCAGTGTCAACGTCCGCCAAATTGAAAACCGCCCTGTTCCAGGTGATCTCACCGGTGAACAAGCCCGATTCTTCCTCGAGATCAGCGGTCATCACGCGGACCCTGTACTCACAGCCACGATTGACGAACTCACGAGCCTCGGCAGCAAGGTGAAAGTGCTCGGCAGCTACCCTGCCCCGAGCTGGGTCGAGGAGCGCTAACCCGTATCTATAGCTTCTTCAACAGCCCTTGCAGTAGGTCCCCTAGACCTTCGCCCTTGATCAGATTTTTCAGCAAGCGATCAATCCTAGGCCGGATCTTCGGGTCTGAGAGTGAGCCCTCAGACTCGATGTCGAAGGTCATGCGACCGCGATCATCTGATAGCGCCTTAATCACACCACGGGCGATGGATTCTCCCAGCTTGGCTTTTGACACACCTGCTTGCAACCGAGCCTGAAGTCCCGCGCCGCAGGCCAACCGCAGATCCATATCATGCTGATTCTGCGTGCTATTGAACCAGGATTGCCCCTCGATCATTACCTCATACTCAGGAAAGGCAAAACGTGTATCATTGTTAAGAGTCAGCCGATTATTCACGAAACTAGCCTGAACTACCGCAGGCTCAAGAAGAGCTCCGCCGATCTTCACAGGTGATAAATCGACCCCATACTCCATGAGCTTCTTCATTTCCTTACCCGCAGCATCCCCCATCGTGATGTGACCTGCCAAAACCGAACCTTGAGCCAAGGTCAGCTTTAACATAGATGCAGGCGACCATTTCCCTGTAGCTGGATTGATCGGCACAATGTCACTTTCTCCTGTGAGCTGTAAATTTGCCATCTCTGTAGGCCGCATCACACCGCCGACACGAGCCATACCAGAAACCTCAAGATGGGCACTTAAAAGAGCCCGTATCTTGTTGTGACTTGCGAGATTATTTGCATCCACATCAATGCCCGACAGACTAAAGTCCAACTTACTAACACTGATCTGCACACTCGGATTTTTGATTGTTAAACGGCCATCTTCCAGATTTGCCGTGCTGATGGCAAAGGCAAAATCAGACCCGCCAGCCGAAGACGATGCAGCACTTGCCTCTGGCGCAGCAACCGGAGTCGTTTGTTGCAACGCAATTGCCTTGGGCACCTCTTCTTCACCCGCAGGGTTTTTGAAAAGTGCCTCAAGCGTGCTATCGCCCAAAGCCGTCTGAGTCTCCTGAACAGATGGGGAAACAATGCGCAGATTCTCAACAAACAGTCGTTTATTGAGCAGGTCATCCAGCTTCACTTCCAGCACGATTTTAGGAATCACAATCAGTGCCACGCTTTCTGCCATGGGCTCGCGTTCAGCAGGCTCCTTCAGCACCTCAGCATCGCGCGGAGCCATCTTCACCTCTTTAAAAATCAGTCTCGCTGGACGCGATAGCAGACTCAGCTCCACATCATCGATCTGCATGCGGCAATTCCACTTCTCCTCTGCTAACTTCACCCACGTATCTGGCCCCATCTTCCGCATGATCCACCATGAGCCTATTCCCAGCCCGATGCCGAACAGCAAGCCAAACACAACGATCAAGATCAGTGCAATGCGGAGAATTTTCTTCATACCCCGCCAGACTAGACTGCGATTGCAATCTGGCAAGGCCTGCCTAGCTAAGGGCTAAACGGTGCTAGGCGTCATCGCCTGACATCCACAAGAGGTGGCTCTTCTTATTTGGAGCAAAATCCAGCCCCCACTCCATCACTATCGGATTTTCAGTTGAGTTCTTCTTCTGACAGCCCCCCCTCAAGTAAATCACGAATCCTATTTTGACCCCAATGACGGAGTTGAAGAGGCTGCGATATTCAGCTTGGTTTAAAATCGTAATGCGAATCACTTTGCATGGCGCAGTTCCTTTATACTCTCCGCGCCCCGCATGTCTGTAAAACTTCGCCTCAATACCGCTTCAGCCACCCGTCTCGTTCTCGCCAAAGTCGGCAATCCTCAGCGAGAAGAACCGCTGCAGACGTCACGTGAGGTTTTTGATATCGCAGAGCCCGATCAGGCGGCTCTGACGGGAATCTTCTTAAAGCCCTTCAAGAATCTGATGGCGCACCGGTTCACGCATCATTCTTCTTTGGATAAACATGAGATGAATAACTGCGCCAAAGCCCTTTTTGGCGATACCGATGATCTTTTGAAGCATGGCTGTGAGATCGCTAAGCATCTCTACTCCAAATCTAATCATCCCAACATCAAGGCGGGTGATCTTTGCATCGCTCACATCAAGGAAATTCACATCGAAGGTGAACTGGTCCAAGGTCTTTGTATCTTGAAATCAGAAAGCGTTACGCCATTCCTCACAATCACCACCAAAGATGGCGATCTGCGCATTTCGACGGAACAGGGCATTCATCCTGAAAAGATCGACAAAGGCTGCCTGATTATCGACTACTGGGGCAGCAAAGGCTACTACGTCCTCACCTTTGACCGCAGCGGCAGCGATGCCCGGTTTTGGACACGCGACTTCCTGGGAGTCGAGGCCGTACCAGACTCAGCCTTCCTAACCAACGCCTACGCAAAAATGGCGGTCTCGTTCATTGAAGAACAAAAGCCTGAGGAGGACACCCCACCCTGGGAGACCTGCAATACGGCACGCCAAGCCCTCGATTATTTTGATGAGCGCGAGCGCTTTGACCTGCAAGAGTTTGAGAAAGAAGTACTTAAAGAACCCGACATGGTGGAGCGCTTTCAGCAGCATCGCTCCCGCATGGAAGAGGAACAGGGTCAGCCCCTAGAAACCAGCTTTGAAATCTCCAAGAAAGACGTGACCAAGGCCAGAAAACGCATCAATGCCACACTCAAGCTGGACACAGGCGTCGAGATTCATGTAAAGTCCACCCTATCGACGGAAAACGATCCCATTCTAGAGCGTGGTTACGACGACAAAAAAGGCATGAAGTTCATCAAGGTTTATTTTAACAACGAACTTTCAGCAGGTTGATCAGCTCGACTAGCAATTTTTTCTGGATTGATCCTGCCAACTTGAGTTAGAACCTCTTTATCATGGGCTTATGTTTTTTTTCGACCTACCTAGCAGCAACCCTATGTCTGACCGCGCAGAAGGGGCTGGCACAAGAACCTGAACTGAAAAGCACGCTTGAGTCCGCCTATAAGCGCTGGAGCATTGCCGTAGAAAACAAAAACGCTACAGCCTGGGCATCGGCTATCACGATGTATCGTCAGGTCACGACTCGGAATCTGATCGTTAGCCAAGGATCCGCTTTCCCAAAAGCCGTCTTTGAGACAACGATCAGTCCTGCCGACACGTCAAACCTACGTCTGCTTGAAGCCCAGGCTGTGGGGGACACGGCACACCTACTTTACTTTGGCAAAGTGAATGTCGGCGGTGAGGTGGCAGACCTTCCAGACAACCTTCTGATGCTGAAGTTTTTCAAAGATAAAGGTCAATGGAAGTTTGATAGCAACAAGATCATTCACCTGCGCACACGTCCCGATCTGCTGGAAAAACTCAAACAAGGCGGCGCGCCTGATTTCTTGGACCTGCCCGAGTTTACTCCACCCGGCAAAGCGCCAACCACGCCTACCATCTGTCCTGCGCCACAGCATATCTCAGGCGGCACGATTCAATCCATCGGCTATGAAACGGAGGTGAAGATCAATGGCTTCGATTATTACGTAAAGGATAATGTCCTCAAAGTCTTTGTCATCGGTGGGCTCAGCAATGGAGCGAATCAAATCAGCCTAAAAGCCAAAAAAATCGACGTCCCTAAGGGCTCTGACCGCGCTTTGGAACTGGATCTTTTCACCAAACCAAGCAAGCCAGGAGCTAACGGCCAACGCGTTTTTCATTATGAATACACGGGCTCCGGTGAACCTTCGCCAAGTCGATCCAATTGGGAACTCTCGATGCCTACAGCAACTGAGATGAACATTGTGGTGACCGAATAATCGACTCTAAGCAGAAAGCAAAGTCCACAATCAACGTTTGAACCTATAGCCAATCTATCCACACCATGAAAAAGCTTATCGCCCCACTGCTCACCCTCGCTTTAGCCACCAGCCTTTATTTGGCCCAAGGAGCCGACAACGCAGCACCAAAACCACTCCGCATCCTCATCGTCGCAGGCGGCTGCTGTCATGAGTATGATAAACAGCATCTAGCTCTGAAAGAGGGCATCGAATCACGCCTGAATGCCACGGTCGATGTCGCCTACAATCCAGATAAGACCACCAAGGCCACCTTTGAGATCTACAAATCCAAGGATTGGGCTAAGGACTTCGATCTCATTATCCACGATGAATGCTCCGCTGATGTCACCGATCCGGCTTACGTCGGCAATATTCTAAATGCTCACAAAGCAGGCATCCCCGCTGTGAATCTTCACTGCGCCATGCATAGCTACCGCTGGGGCAACTTCAAAGAACCAGTGACCGTGGGAGCCGATAATGCCGGCTGGTATGAGATGATCGGTCTCCAGTCCACGGGTCATGGCCCGAAAGAGCCGATTGATATCAGTTTCACCGCCCAAGATCACCCGATCACTAAAGGCCTGGAAAACTGGACAACGATCAACGAAGAACTCTACAACAACATCCAAATCCTGGGTGGCAAACCTCTCGCTAGCGGTAAGCAGATGGTCAAACCAAAGGCCAAAAAAGGTGAGGTAGCTGACCCCACCGCCAAAGCGACTGAAGTGAATGCCGTCGTCGCATGGACCAATGAGTACGGTCCAAACAAGACTCGCATCTTTAGTAGCACCATTGGCCATAATACCGAAACAGTCGCTGACGACCGTTATCTCAATTTGATCACCCGCGCCGTGCTCTGGTCCACCAACCACCTCAACGAAGACGGGACACCAGCCGCTGGTTACGCTAAATAAAAAGCTATTGAGTTTTCAGCTCAGCTTATGACCTCAACTTAAAATAGTTGACTGATCATCTACCATGGGTATTAAAAAACCCATGGGAAGAACAAGTGATGCGAAGGAACGTTTAATCGAAGCCGTGATCGAATTGATCTGGACCGGCAGTTATGGCAGCACGTCGGTCGATGACATCTGTGAGCGAGCAGGTGTCAAAAAAGGCAGTTTTTATCACTTTTTTGAATCAAAAACTGAGCTCGCCTTAAATGGAGTTGAACACGGCTGGACAGAACAAAAAAAGAAACTCGATCAGCTCTTTTCCCCAACCATCCCTCCACTGGAACGACTTAGAAATTGCTTTCGACAGTGTCGGGAGGAACAGGAAGAGTTGAAAGCCAAACATGGGCACGTACTTGGCTGCCCAGTGCATTCTTTGGGTGCTGAAATAAGCACCATTGATGATCGGTTGCGGGATAAGCTTCAACAGATCTTGGGTGAGTTCATTCTTTATTTCGAAAGCGCCATTCGAGATGCCCATAATTCTGGAATGATTGTTGCACCCAATGCAGCCATGATGGCACGAATCCTGTTCGCTTACAGCGAGGGACTATTACTCCATGCTCGGATGTGGAACGACTTGACTCACATGGATGAACTTGAAGCTGGGGCACTTCTGCTGTTGGGAGCCAACGCATCAACAAACTGACATCCTTTTTATTTGTTTTTCAAATTAACCAACTAGTCAACTTCACTAAATCAATGAAATTTCATTTCTTCATTATACCAACGATCTTCCTCAGTGCATGCCGACCTCATCAAGGTGGGGATCATGGTGCCGGGATGCAGATGCCACCCGCCCAAGTTACATTAGCCGCAGTAGAAACCAAAGAACTCGTCGAATGGGAAGAATTCACCGGTCGCGTAGAGCCTGTTGAAGCCGTAGAACTCAAGCCACGTGTTTCTGGGTATATCACTCAGGTGCACTTCCAATCAGGTGAGTTGATCAATCAGGGAGATATTCTCTTCACCATCGATCAGCGTCCGTTTCAAACCAAATTACGAGCCGCCAAAGCAGAGGTTCAAAGGGCCCAAGCCAATGCGACAGCTGTAAAGCGTGAGTTTGATCGAGTTTCAGCTCTTCTTGCGGCCAAAGCGATCGCTCCAGAGCAGGCCGAGATGCGTGAATCTATGAATCTTCAGGGCCAAGCAGCACTCGAAGCAGCTCGCGCAACGGAACACAGCGCCGAGATCGAGCTAGAGCACAGTGAGGTGCGCGCGCCGATCAGTGGCCGCATCAGCCGAGCCATTACCACAGCAGGAAACTACGTCACGGCAGGAACAACTCTGCTTACTACCATTGTCACTGTCGATCCCGTTTATGTTTATAGCGACATTGATGAGAACAGCCTTTTAAAAATCCAGGCATTACAGCGCGACAAAAAAACTTATCTTAATGAAGACGGTAAAATGCCCGTCGAATTGCAGCTATCTAATGAAACGAGCTTCATCCACAAAGGTCATGTCGAGTCTTTTGACAATCGTTTGAATGAAGGGACAGGAAGCATCGTCCTGCGCGCCGAGTTTCCGAATAAGGAAGGCATTCTCACACCAGGTCTTTTTGCCCGCATTCGCCTGCCGATGACCGCCAAATACCCTGCCCTGCTGATCGACGAAAAAAGCATCCTCACCGATCAGGCCAATAAGTACGTGCTAGGGGTTGATGATAAAAATATCACCGTCTATAAGCCCGTCGTGATCGGGCCCAGTATCCAGGGCAAACGAATCATCCGCAGTGGCGTCAAGGCGGGTGAAAAAATCATCATCAACGGCATGGCCCGCCTGCCAATGCCAGGAATGCCAGTTACGCCGGTCGAAAGCGACGGAGCAAAGCGAGAGCCTACCGCAGCAGTCCATCAATAAACTGCACGCGCAGAAATCCCCCCATTTTCTGACATGAACTTTTCCAGCTTCTTCATCACGCGCCCCATCTTTGCGGGCGTGCTGTCACTCCTGATCTTCATCCTCGGCACGATCTCACTTTTTCAGCTGCCTATCAGCGAGTATCCAGAGGTAGCGCCACCAACGGTGATCGTGACAGCGACCTATCCGGGAGCCAACCCCAAGACCATTGCTGAGACGGTTGCTTCACCCATTGAGCAAATCATCAATGGCATTGAGAACATGCTCTACATGACGTCTCAAAGCACAGCCAATGGCGTGATGACTCTGACGGTTACTTTCAAGCTCGGCACAGACATTGATCTGGCTCAGGTGCAGGTACAAAACCGCGTATCTCAAGTGCTGCCGAAACTACCGGAAGAAGTGCGCCGCTTTGGTGTGACCACGGTGAAATCATCTCCCGACCTGACTATGGTCGTGCATCTATTGTCACCGAACGACCGCTACGACGAGCTGTATCTGCGGAACTATGCCACGCTCAATGTGAAGGACGAGTTAGCCCGACTCCCAGGAGTCGGCCAAGTCCAGCTCTTCGGTGGTGGTGAATACGCCATGCGTATCTGGATTGATCCCGACAAAGCCGCTGCACGAGATCTGACTGCCTCTGAAATCGTCAATGCGATCCGCGAACAAAATGTGCAGGTGGCCGCCGGGGTGATCGGTCAGCAGCCAGTCAAGGGCGACGTCCCCTTTGAACTCACCGTCAATGCCAAGGGGCGACTCGTCAGCGAAGAAGAGTTTGAGAACATCATCGTTAAAGTCGGCATCCATGGTGAAAAACTACGGCTTAAGGATGTGGCCAGGATTGAGATGGGTTCTAGCGAGTATGCACTCCGCAGCCTGCTCAATAACAAGCGCGCCGTCGGCATCCCCATCTTCCAACTACCTGGATCCAACGCTCTCTCTTTGTCCCAATCCGTGCGCGCCAAAATGGACGAGCTTAAGACCAAATTCCCAGAAGGAGTGGACTACGCCATTGCTTATGACCCCACGGTTTTCGTGGAAAAATCCATTGATGCTGTCATCCACACATTGATCGAGGCCATTCTGCTCGTGGTGCTTGTCGTTGTCATTTTCCTTCAAACTTGGCGGGCCTCCATCATCCCGCTAGTCGCCGTCCCAGTGTCGCTTGTTGGCACCTTTGCCGTGATGCATGCGCTAGGATTTTCCATCAACAATTTGTCCCTGTTCGGGCTGGTGTTAGCCATCGGCATCGTCGTGGATGATGCCATTGTTGTGGTTGAAAATGTGGAACGTAATATCCGCAATGGACTCAATCCCTTGGATGCCACAAAACAGGCCATGAAGGAAGTCACAGGCCCCATTGTGGCCACAGCTCTGGTGCTCTGTGCCGTCTTCATCCCCACGGCTTTCATCAGCGGATTAAGCGGACAGTTTTACAAACAGTTCGCCGTAACGATTACGATCTCGACGGTCATTTCTGCCATCAATTCACTGACCCTCAGCCCAGCATTATCGGCCCTCTTACTGAAAAATCATGACGCCAAGAAAGACCTACTTTCACGCTTCATTGACGTGTTACTCGGCTGGTTTTTCCGTCCCTTCAATCGCTTTTTCGAGTGGTCGTCCAATTTATATGTTGGCATGGTGAAACGCATCATTCGTTTCAGCTTCATCGCCGTTTTAATCTATGGCGGACTGGTTTGGGCTACCATGAAAGGCTTTGAAATGGTTCCTTCAGGCTTTGTGCCTGCTCAGGATAAACAATACCTCGTCGGCTTTGCTCAATTGCCCGACGGAGCCTCGCTGGACCGCACAGAAGCGGTCATGCGTCGGATGTCAGAGATTGCCTTAAAACATCCTGGAGTGAAGGACGCCATCGCCTTCCCTGGCCTCAGCATTCAGGGCTTCACCATTAGTCCGAATGCAGGCATCGTATTTGTTGGCCTCAAAGACTTTGCTGAACGCACGACCCCAGAGCTCAATGGAGGCGCTATCGCAGGCGCACTGAACGGCGAGTTTTCGACTATCCAAGATGCCATGGTACTGATGTTCCCACCGCCGCCAGTCAATGGGATCGGCACCACGGGCGGGTTTAAGCTCATGATCGAAGATCGCGCCAATCAGGGCTATGCAGCCACCTACCAAGCCGCACAGCAACTCGTCGGAGCGGCTTATGGCACACAAAAGCTGGCTCAGGTTTACTCTGGCTACACGGTTAATGTACCGCAGCTCGAAGCTGACGTGGATCGCGAAAAAGCCAAGACCCAGGGCGTGCCTTTGCAGAATCTCTTCGAGACACTGCAAATCAATCTCGGCAGTCTCTACGTCAATGACTTCAACCGCTTTGGCCGAACTTATCAAGTGGTAGCCCAAGCTGAACCTGAATACCGAGATGATGCAGGCGACATTTTGAGATTAAAGACCAAGAACACCGCAGGTCAGATGGTGCCCATCGGCTCACTCGTCAAAGTGAAGGAGAGCTTCGGTCCGGACCGTGTCACGCATTACAATGGCTACCTGGCAGCCGACATTAACGGTGGACCGCTTCCGCCTCTCAGTTCAGGGCAGGCCGAGGAGGTCATGTCAAATCTCGCCAAACAGGTGCTGCCTGGCGGATTCGAGTTTGAATGGACTGATCTGACTTATCAAAAAATCATCGCAGGCAATACGGCCATGTTCATCTACCCACTTTGCATCCTGCTCGTGTTCATGGTTCTGGCAGCACAGTTTGAAAGCCTGCGTCTGCCGCTTTCCATCATCCTCATCGTGCCGCTTTGTCTGCTCTTTGCTCTAGCGGGCGTGATGATCGTCGGTGGTGATAACAACATCTTCACCCAGATCGGCTTCATCGTGCTGATCGGACTTGCCTGCAAAAACGCCATCCTGATCGTCGAGTTTGCCAAAGAGAGACATGATCATGGCCTCAGTCCGCTTGATTCGGCTCTGGATTCCTGCCGTCTGCGTTTGCGCCCCATTTTGATGACCTCCATCGCCTTCATCGCAGGGGTCTATCCGCTGGTCGTCAGCAATGGAGCTGGCGCTGAAATGCGGCGGGCTATGGGAACAGCTGTATTTGCCGGAATGATCGGTGTGACCTTTCTGGGACTCTTCCTAACGCCTGTATTTTACGTACTCGTGATGAAGCTCGGCAAACAACCCAAAGCAGTGACGACAGATCACGCATGAACTCAAGAAGCGGACTATATCCTGAACGACTAACCCAAATCACCATGCGCTTCCTGTTCCTATTCCTAACCACAAATGTCATCGCTCAAGTCGGGCCGAACTATGAACGTCCTGATACTGAAACGCCAGCCAAGTTTAAGAACGTCACTTGGCGCGCAGCCACGCCATCCTCTCATTTGCCGAAAGGCGAATGGTGGAAGATTTATCACGATTCCAAACTCAATGAACTCGAATCCCGAGCGACATCGAACAATCAAGAATTGAAAGCAGCCATTGCCCGCTTTGATCAAGCGCGAGCGACAGCGCGACTTTCGCGGGCGGAGTTTTTTCCGAACATCAGCCTTCCCCTCACTGCTGAGCGCCAAGGCACCTCGGCACAAATGCCAACCCCCTTCCCTCTCAATGGCATTCGCTATGATGGCCCAGCCTACAATGCGCTGATGGATTTCGGTTGGGAACTGGATCTCTGGGGAAAAATCAGACGAGGAGTGGAGGCGGACAAAGCCAATGCAAACGCGGCTGCTGATGCCATTCACAATGTGCTTCTTGGCATCCAGGCAGATGTCGCATCAAACTACTTTAAACTACGCTCTCTGGACATCGAAATGCGGCTCGTTCGTGAGGCCGTTGCCCTGCGAGGTGAAGCTCTGAAAATCGCCAAAGCTCGTGTGCTAGCAGGAGCAGGTAGCGAGCTAGAGCAGGCGCAGTCTGAAACTGAAGTCGCCAGCGCTGAGGCCGAAATCTCCTCACTCCAGTCCCAGCGTGACCAGATAGAGAACGTACTCTCCACCCTACTCGGCACAAGCGCAGCAAGCTTCCGTATCTCACCTCAATCAGGCTCACTAGCCAATCCGCCCAGCCTACCAGGAGGCGTGCCAAGCGACCTGCTAGAGCGCCGCCCCGACATCTCACAAGCGGAGCGCCAACTTGCCTCTGCCACCGCCCGCATCGGCGTAGCCAAAGCGCAATTTTTCCCCAGCATCAAGCTCATCGGTCGAGGAGGTTTTCAAAGTGGCGACATCGACCTTCTTTTGCATCCTGACTCCCTCATGTGGAGCGCAGGTCCGAGTGTCAGCATCCCCCTTTTTGCGGGCGGCAAAAACCGCTTCAATCTGCAAAAGAGCAAAGCCCAACATGATGAAGCCCTCGCTATGTATCGCCAGGCCTTCCTCGGCGCCGTTGCTGATGTGGAAACCAGTCTCTCCAGTTTACGAAATCTCAGCACTCAATCGGCCGCTCAACAGCGCGCCCGCGAAAGCTCAGAACGCGCTTCTGCATTGGCTAAGACTCGCTATGAGTCAGGTACAAGTCCCTACCTCGATGTCATCGAAGCCAATCGAACAGCCCTGATCACTCAGCGTGCCACGGCGCAAATCGCAGGTCAAAGACTCGTCGCCAGCGTCTCGTTAATCAAAGCCCTCGGTGGCGGCTGGACCCAAAGCCAAACCAGCGTCATTCCAGTCATCACACCCGATCCCGCTGCGCGTTCAATGCCTGAAAACGAAGGCAGTGGATTCATCTCAAAAGTGAAGGGTTTATTCAATCGCAAAAAGTAGCGACTCGCAGCTCCTCGACAGCCAGTAGATTCATGACGGCTTTCATAACAAAGCTGGCAGGCTCAACATACTCGGGGCGTTTGCTGCCATCAGAGCTGTATTCAGAGCAGTGCGCATTGCCGCCCACTGGGCCGAGAGCATCCAGAGTAGGGCCGAGTCCACAGAGATAATTCGCATCGCTTAGCCCCCCGCGACGCATCGGCACAGCGCACTCACCAAGAGCCGCAGCCTGTTTTTCCCAATGCTGAAACAGCTCATCTGTCTCAGGACCACCAGGCCAAGCCCGGGTGCGCCCAACGCATTCAATTTTGATTTCTGCACCAGCTTCCGTCAGACCTGCCAAGGCCTCTAAAGCCTGACCAGCCGAAAGCAGCACCGCAGGATCAAAGGCCCGCATTTCCAACTCAGCGACAGCCTCATGGGGCACCCGATTCAGTACAGTGCCACCATGAACGTTGGCCACATTGAGAGTCAGGTCGCGTGAAGGATCGGTGAGCGCAGCGACGCGTGGCAACAGCTTTGATAGCTCCACCACTGCATTGATACCAAGCGCATGATTACTCCCAGCATGAGCTGCACGACCCGTGCAGGTGATCCGATATTCAGCACGGCCTTTACGAGAGGTGACCATGTGCCAGCCCGATTCATCTAGAGGCCCGCCTTCAAAAACAAGCACAGCACTCGCGCCCTGAGGACAGCGGTCCTGAGTGCGCTCAGCAAAATCTGAACCAATCACTTCTTCGGCTGAATTAGCAGCAATAAGCCAATGGGTTGCCTCAAAAAGGACAGGATTCACTTCATGCAAAACTTGCATCATCAACCAGATCATGACCGTGCCACCTTTGTTATCCACCGTTCCAGGCCCATAGATCCGATCCCCTTCGACCAACCAACGGAAATGATTGATGAGCTCTTCTTCAGCTGGAAAAACAGTGTCTAAATGCGTCACCAGTACGATGGGCTTTTGATCCGCAGGTCCACGACTGAGAAACAAATGATCACCGTGCTGAGGATGCGCGGAAGGTGTCAACTCGGCCGTGAAACCTAGTCCTTTAAAACAATCAACCGTGAGACTAGACAATGCTGCCACGCCGGCAAGATTTGTGGTGAAACTATTGATTTCAACCATACGGCGCAACCAATCGAGAGCTTCTGGAAGATGTTTTTCAGCGCTTAATTTGAGGAGTGCGGCGTCCATAGAGAAGCATCTCTTCGTCTGTATGACCGTTTTTTCAAAGGATAAAGATGCCTCTGATCTTGCTCATTGATCTTGGCCATTCCATACTCCGCCCCCATGCATTCCCCCATTCGCGCAGTCATTTTTGATTTCGACGGTCTTGTCGTTGATACCGAAAGCGTCGGTTACTTCACTTGGAAGAAAATCTTTGATGATTAGGGTCATCATCTGCCACTTGAGCGTTACGCCCAAGTGGTCGGCACCGACTTTAACACGAGCTATGATCCACGGAAAGATCTGGAACAACTCACTCAGCTAAGCTTTGACTGGGAGGCCCATGAAGTGCTGCGCAGAGAAGCTGAAAACGAGTTACGGAAAACGCTCTTCCCGCTTCCTGGCGTGATTGATCGGCTACAGGAGGCCAGTGCACTAGAACTTAAAACGGCCATCGCCAGCAGCAGTCCACGCACATGGATTGATTCTTGGATGCAGCAGCTCAGCCTACGAGATCACTTTCACCACATCACCACCGTGGATGATACCGGCAAGGTAAAACCGGACCCCTCGATCTTTCTTCATGCTGCCGAGAGTCTAGGCGTAGCGCCTGAAGAAGTGGTCATTTTTGAAGATTCCCTCAATGGACTGCGTGCAGCCCAGGCAGCAGGCATGCGCTGCATCGTGGCTCCAGGTCCGATGACTCGACACCTCGATTTCACGGGAGCTTGGAAGCGCGTCGAGTCACTGGCTCATGTGTCACTAGCAGACCTGATTTAGGCCAGCATGGCTCTGAACTCAGGCTCAGCGAGGACCTTCACACCGAGCTTTGTGGCCTTATCCAACTTACTACCGGCATCGTTACCAGCCAGCAAATAAGTGGTTTTGCCACTGACGCCACTGCTGACTTTGCCGCCATTGGCGCGGATGGTATCAGCGATGGTTTCACGATCTTCACTGAGCGTTCCCGTAATCACCCATGAGGTGCCTGCAAGTTTGTCGCTGGCAGCTTCGACGACGTTCTGAATAAAGTTCAAACCGGCTAAACGAAGACGCTCGATCAATGCGATGTTTTCTTCCTCATGGAACCATGCATGAATGCTCGGTGCCACGATGCTGCCGATATCAGGACACTGGGTCAACTCTTCAACCGTCGCTACGGCGATGGCATCAATACTACCAAAATGCTCCAGCAATTTGCGAGCTCCGCCAGCCCCGACATGCAAGATCCCGAGGCCAAAAATCAGTCGATAAGGGTCCTGCTTTTTACTAGCTTCGACAGCTTTCAAGTAGTTGTCGATGCTCTTTGTGCCGACGCGCTCCAATCTGGCTAATAGAAGCTCATTCAGTGTGTAAAGATCCGCCACATCCTTCACAAGTTTAATCTCCACCAACTGCGCCACGACCGACTCACCCAGCCCGCTGATGTCCATGGCTCCGCGACTGACAAAGTGCTCAATCCGGCGTTTCACCACCTCTGGGCAGTGCGAGTTCAGGCAGCGGATGACAACTTGCTCTTCATCTCGATGCACTCCCGTGCCACAGATGGGGCAATGTGTCGGCGGCACCACAGATCGTTCTGCTCCTGTGCGTTTCTCAGTCTTCACACTGACCACAGCTGGGATGATTTCCCCTGCCTTTTCAATGATCACTCGGTCACCGATGCGAATGTCTTTACGCTCGATCTCCTCGTAATTATGCAGTGTGGCATTACTGACGGTACTGCCACTGACAAGCACTGGCTCCAGACGTGCCACGGGAGTCAGCGCCCCGGTTCGACCGACTTGGATATCAATGGCTAAAATCGTCGTCTCAGCCTGCTCTGGTGCATACTTGTAAGCAATCGCCCAGCGAGGAGCTTTACTGGTCACGCCAAGATGACGCTGATCTGCAAAACGATTCACTTTGATTACCGCTCCATCCGTCTCATAAGGCAGCGATTTACGCTTCACATCCAGATCACGAATGGCTGCGATAAGATCAGCGGCATTATCAGCACGCCAAATGTGATCTGCCTTACGCAGTCCAGCATGATCCAGCAGCGCATACATGTCTGCTTGAGATTGCACCTCAATACCCGTCGCATCGGCGATGCCATAAAACACCAAATCCAATGGCCGCTTGGCGGTGATCTTTGAATCGAGCTGCTTCAGAGCGCCAGTGGTGGTATTTCGCGGATTGGCGAAAAGCTGTTCACCAGCCTCTTCACGCTCCTGATTGAGTTTATTAAAGACCGCCTTCGACATGAAGACTTCCCCACGCACTTCAAAGGTCTGAGGACCCTCCTTGGGCAGACGAAGCGGTAATGATTTGATCGTCTTGAGATTGACCGTGACATCATCCCCAGTCTGGCCGTCGCCACGAGTAGCGCCATACTTCAGCACACCATTTTCATAGCGGATGGTGATGGCCACACCGTCCACTTTAGGCTCGATCACACAGTCGATCTTTTCACGCCCCAAACCCTTTTGCAGACGAGCAAAGAATGCGGCCAGATCCTCTTCAGAGTAGGTATTGTCTAGACTCATCATCGGCACCGTGTGTCGAATCTGCGTAAAGCCCTCGATAGGTGCACCTCCGACACGTTGGGTTGGGGAGTCAGCCGTGAGTAGATCTGGAAACTGGATTTCAATGCCCTGAAGCTCACGCAGCAAAAGATCAAAATCCTTATCTGAAATGACCGGCCTTGCCTCCAAATAATAGAGGCGATTATGGCGGTGTAATTCAGTGCGGAGAAATTCGGCGCGGGCAGCAGCTTCGGCGTGAGTCATGCACTCTTCATAGCCAAGAAAATGTGTTCAAGCACTTAAAATTTGTCATTCATAGCTCTCCCATGAATTCCTCTAAAGTGACACCCGCCTGATCCAGCATTCCGCGAAGAGTTCCGGGCTTGATCGGCTTATGCTGAGGAACAACAATCGTGCGGTGCAGCCTCCTCATGATATGATGGGAGCCTGTCTGCCGTAGACTTTCATATCCCAGCCGCCGAAATGCACGAACAGCGTCAGAACCATTAACGTCCCGAGGAGTTTTCATTTCTAAGCAACTTGAAGAATCGGATCATTTGAAAAGTGGAGTTTAACCTGATCAGGCATTTCATCAGGCTCAAAAAATCCGCGCACAGCGTCGGAGATCATCTCCTGCAATTCCGAAATAGTATCTCCTTGCGTGGTGATACCGCCACGCCCTAACGGTTCATCCCAGCGTGCGACGTAGCCGCCAGTTTCGCTACAATTTTCTACGATGAAGGTGATTGCTTCGACCATGCGGCACAATAAGAGCTACCGAACGGTAGGCAACCCGGTTTTAAAGCTGGCTAACAGATTCAAAGCATTGCCATCCCACCGCCCATGATCCAGGCCTTCAGAGTCGGAAACTGAGTCACATCCAAGTCGATGCCGCAGCCAAAGGGCGCAGCATTCACACTACGAAGATCCAAGAGCCCATCTCGGATATCCAGAGTCGGGAAACCGAACTCATGCTGACGGTAAAGATCAGAGTGAGCGGCCATCACCTGGCTTTGAATACCATCAGGATACTGACTGAGTCCACGGAAATAATGATGCCCATTTCGCTCGACATGCGGAATCCCGAGAAGAGCAACCACAGCCAGATCCTGTAGCAGCGCGACAGGACCGATATTGGCTAAATCTTCAGCACTCTGGATGAGTGGACGACCCATGCTAGACGCTCGTTTTTTCAGGAGTGCCGCATTGATCAAGCTTTTAACGACACCCTTGCAGTTCTTATGACTGGTGCCGCTGTAGCCAAGTTCCAAGGCACGTGGAAGATCATCGAAAGTGCCTTCAGATTCATCAATGATTAGCGTAGGCGCGTCAGGCCAAGAGGCTAACTGGGTCGCTATTTCGTCTTTCAGAGCATGAGCACGGTGCAGCGGTTGCTCGACCATGAGCAGATTACCCATCAGCGGTACCAGTGAGGCATCAGCCGACAGAGTCGCGTAAAATTCCCGAAAGCTACTCAGGTTTGTGAACTGCTCATTGCCATCCAGAGTGATTTTAAATCCGCCCTGGCAGTTTTCTAAAAGCACCGTGGTGATCTCACGCAAACGCGGCTGATCGACATCGATCCGACCAGAAAGCTTGATTTTAAAATAGCGGAGTCCGTAAGCGCAGATGGACTCTTCGAGAGTATCAGGCAAACCATCCGCGAGAGTCGCCGCCTCTGAGGACCTCAATGGATCAGCAAGCCCCACCGTATGCCTGATAGCGACTTGATCCAGGGGCTGATCTGGGAGAGCCTCAGCAAGGCTCATCCCCCGCAATTCAGGATGGATTTGACCCACATTAATTTGGAGTGCATCCGCACGCATCAATGAATGGAGCGGGCGGTTTTCCGCCCTGCATAACCCATCTAAAACAGCACGCTCCAGCAGGCTAACGCCCAAATTTGCCAGTAAAGAAGGCTGCGCACGCAGCATGGCCCAGCGCGCCTGCTCTTCATAAAGCGCCTGCCACCAGGCAAAGAAAGTTACAGGCATTTGAGCCGCATTTTCAGCAATGCGCGAAGCATTTTGAATCACTGCCAGCATCTCGGCTAGATCAAGTTCAAAAGGGGTGTCTGGATTTTTCGTAAACCACTTTGGCGGCAGCCCTTCACTGGCAAGTCCTCGCACGGTGACGCCATCGACCACCATATCCACACTCACAAAGAGATGAGGCAGCGCAGTCATGCTGGCGATCCCGTACTGAAAAGGAAAGCGCGTCTGCATTGGCAGCACATGAAACTGAGTATCGAGAAGAGTAAAAGTCACTGGCAGAGCATCCACAGCCAGCAGCCCACCGCAAGGACACAGGGTTCCAAATAAGGAAGATGGCATTCTCCATGCGCGTCGTGGTTGCACTCAGGCTAGAGCGCGCTAGATAGACGACCCTCCATGTCCGCTCCAACCAATCGAATCGACGCCCATTTTGCCAATCTCCGCGCCAACGGAAAGCGTGCCTTTGTCGCCTACGTGGCCGCAGGTGACCCTACTTTAGAAGCGACGATCGATATCGTCCTTGGCCTGGAACGCGCCGGAGTGGACATTGTCGAGCTAGGCGTGCCTTTCTCAGATCCGCTAGCCGACGGGGTGGTCAATCAAATGGCAGCGGACCGCGCCCTCAAAGCGGGTGCCTCCACGCCTAAGGTGCTGGAAATGATCCGCCAGCTCCGCACCCGATCTCAGATCCCACTGGTGCTCTTCACTTACCTAAACCCAGTCTATACTTACGGCTATGAGCGCTTCCATATCGACGCAGCTGCTGCCGGTGCAGATGGCGTGCTGGTACTAGACCTGCCGCCCGATGAAGTTGTCCAGAATCCTGAGCTGAAGCCGACGCCTGAGCTGCGCCACATCCAACTCATCGCTCCGACCTCGCCACCCGAACGCATCGCCAGCATCGCCAAGTGCGCGGAAGGATTCATCTATTATGTTTCTCGTCTCGGCGTCACCGGTGCTCAGGTTGAAGTGGCGACAGGCATCGCTGAACAAGTGGCCGTCATCCGCGCAGCGACCGATGTGCCGGTCTGTGTCGGCTTCGGCGTTTCAAATCCTGAGCAGGCTGCGCAAGTCGCCAGCATGGCCGATGGCGTGGTCGTCGGCAGTGCCATCGTCAAACTCATCGAGAAAAACGGCTCGGCCGCTGACTTAGCCGCCCAAGTCGAAGCCTTTGTAAAACCGCTTGTCGCTGCTGTCAAAGCTCTCCCTTAACCCTCTCTTTCCATGACCCTGAACTTCACTAAAATGAATGGCGCTGGCAATGACTTCGTCATGCTGTATAACCGTGATCTCTCTTTAGCCCTCACCAAGGATCAGATCGAAAAACTCTGTGATCGCCATCGTGGCATCGGTGCGGACGGACTCCTCTGCGTGGAACCAGCCACCGACGGTGGTGACTTCAAAATGCGCTACTACAACGCTGACGGCGGCGAAGCTGAAATGTGCGGCAATGGCGCACGCTGCTTTGGCCGTTTCGTCAATCATTTGCATGGGGATTCCCTGTCCAAAATTCGTTTCGAAACTCTGGCAGGCATGATTTCTGCCGAATTTGAAGCAGGTCAGGTGCGCATCAACATGAGTGCTCCGCAGGGTCTGAAACTGGGCGAAACCCTCCCCGTGGCTGGAACCAACCTCAGCGTCCACAGCGTCAATACGGGGGTTCCTCATGCCGTGGTCTTTGTCGAGGATCTGGAAAACGTGCCTGTCCGCGAATGGGGCGCTGCTTTGCGCTACCATGAGGCCTTTCAACCCAAAGGCACCAACGCCAACTTTGCCAAAGTCCTCGCAGCCGACAGCATCGCCATCCGCACCTATGAGCGTGGTGTGGAAGATGAAACCCTTGCCTGCGGCACCGGCATGGTCGCCTGCGCCCTGATCCATCATGAACTGACGGGGGCTGCCAGCCCTATCTCCGTGCTCGTCAAAGGTGGCGACACGCTCCGCATCGGTTTCACCGAGTACGCTCCGCATGAATACACTGACGTGACTTTGTTTGGCCCTGCGGATTTTGTGTTTCAGGGGACTGTCCAACTCTAGTGCCTTATGCCTGAAATTAGCCGGTTTCTTGGGATCATTATTCGAATGCACTATCGTGATCATGCCCCGCCGCATTTTCACGCTCACTACGGCGAATTTGAAGTTACCGTTGAGATTGAAACTGGAGTCGTCACGGGACGTTTCCCCAAAAGAGCCCTCGCTGCGGTGATAGAATGGCATGGCCTGTATCAGGACGCCTTGCTTATCGACTGGCAAAAAGCAGAAAACCGTGAGACCTTGAACAGCATCCCTCCACTGGAATAGCCATGAATTTTCTCCACCTCACAAAAGCCACTCATTTAGGTGGGTATCGTTTATACCTGGAGTTCACAGACGGTGCCTGCGGACAAGTAGATCTAGCGCAGGAATTAACGGGTCCCGTTTTTGAGCCGCTTCGAGACATCGACTACTTCCAACATTTTAGTGTCAATCCTTCAACCATTGAGTGGCCTAACGGTGCGGATTTTGCACCGGAATACTTGCACAGTCTCTTATCAAATAACGCTTCACGCCATTTAGCCACAGCTTAAGCTTCCATTCCCCTTATGTTCGCAGGAACCCACACCGCCATCGTCACCCCTTTTATCAATGGTCAACTTGATGAAGAGGCACTCAAAAAGCTCGTCGATTTCCAGTTCGACAACGGCGTCACCGGCGTTGTCCCCTGCGGCACGACGGGCGAGTCCCCGACTCTCGATTATGACGAGCATGAGCGAGTGGTCCAATTGACGGTCGAGTTTGCCAAAGGCCGTGGTGTGGTCATGGCTGGCACAGGCTCCAACAGCACCCGCGAAGCCATCGAGCTCACCCAGGAAGCCGAGGCCGCAGGCGCCACCGCTTCCCTGCAAGTGGCGCCTTATTACAACAAACCTTCCCCTGAAGGTCTTTATCAGCATTTCAAGGCCGTCGCCGATAACACCAAGCTCCCCATCATGCTCTACAGCATACCTGGCCGCTGTGGCATCGAGATCGGCCTCGACGTCATTGTCCGCCTGGCGGAGTCCTGCCCCAACATCCGCGCCATCAAGGAAGCCGGCGGCAATCCTGAGCGCGTCAGCCAGATGAAGCAGCTGCTGCCCTCCGACTTTGAAATCCTGTCTGGCGACGATGGCCTCACCCTTCCTTTCATGTCCGTGGGTGGCGTCGGCGTCGTCAGTGTGGCCTCCAACCTGATTCCAAAACAAATCAGCGACATGGTGAACCTTGCCCTCAAAGGTGACTACACAGGTGCTCTGGGCATCCATTCGCAGTATTACCCGCTGTTTGCCGCCTTCCTGAAGCTTTCCACCAATCCCATCCCAATCAAAACGGCGATGGCGCTGGCTGGACATTGCAGCAATGAGCTGCGCCTTCCCTTGGTTCCCATGGAGGACGCCAAGACGGCTGAGCTTCAAGCCACGCTGAAAAGCCTGGGCTTGATCTAACCTCCGAGGACCAAAGCAGTGCTTACCCGTGGAATGAGGCTTTAAACCTAGAAGCTGGGCTGTATTGCAAAATTTACTCGATTGTCAGGCAGAACAGGATTTTTTCAGACCTGTTAATCCTGCCTTCTTGTTAATCCTGTAACATCTGGTGCTCTATTTTGGGCACGTAAGCCCCCGGATCGAAACCATCAGCCCCATTTTACTGAGCGACTTTTTCAAGTTCGCCGTTATCATTGTGCCTTATCACCATGCTCGATATCTTTTCCAATCCCCTCTACACCTTTGGCATGGGCTTCGCCCTTGGCTGCGTGTTTCTCTTCATGTCCTACTTCAATCACTGGAAGACCAAAGGCGAATTCAAACGCTACAAGACTCATCTCAGTGATAAGCTTGAGCTGGACGCCCGCCAGATGCAGGAGACCAGCAAGGATAAAACCAAGCTGGCTCAGGAGAATGAAAGCCTACGCATGCAGGTCGCTCGCCTGAATGAAAAGCCTGAAAATAAACTTCAGCGCGAACTGGAAATCATGGCCCGCGCTGAAAAGCACATGATCATCAATGCCCCCGGTTTTGCTCCTGCTTGGGAAATGGCCAAGTCTCAGGCACTCTCCCAGATCGAGACCGAAGAAAAAGGCCTCTCCTTCCCTCAAAAGATCTTCCGTAAACTCATCGGTCCAGGTTCCACGGGATCCACCGTCGCTCTGCCTGAAAGCGCCCTGAATGCCGCCAAAAACGGCTCTGATTCCACTAGCAACGCCGCCTAACATGAGCGCCATCCGGCCAGAAAAGGTCAAGTTCATGCTGCTGGCCACCGACATGCAGCGAGCCGTCCGCTTCTACAAAAACGTCTTTGGACTCGACGAGATTTTCGTCAGCGAGTTCTGGAGCGAGCTCAGCTTTGGCAATGCCATCATCGCCTTTCATGGCGGGCACGACGGCAGCCTCAATCCTACAGGACTCAGCCTGCAATTCGAAGATGTGTTTGACGTCATGGACCTCATCGAAAAAGCCGGAGGCAAAATCCTCGACCTGCCCATGCAGAGAGAGGGTGAACCCATCTTGCTCGGACGCTACCGCGATCCCGAGGGCAATGAGGGTTTCATCACCCAATACGTCGGCTGAGCCCCAACCTCCAGTTGGCTAGGCTCCGATCGCCAACCAGCTGAACTCCACGGCATAAACGCGCGTCGTGGACCAGGTTGAGATCACCGCCTGAAAACCCGACTCGGTGATTTGGCCGACTTTGACCGTCAGCCGGGCACTTTCATGCTGATCCACATCAAAACCCGTCAGCCCCAGATGAACCAGTGGTGATGAGGCAAACGGCGATGCAAAGACAACATCGACGACAAAGAAGCGACTCTCTTCCGGCAGCGCGACTAGATCAGCCAGATTCCAAGCCGGTGTCAAAACACCTGCACCATGAGTCGCTGACAAAATCTTCCAAGGGATGGGCGAAGAATACATGGTTGAAGAGGATTGAAGCAGATTTTGGGCCTGCTCTACAAAAGAAGTCTTGATAAGACTAAACCTCTTAAGACTAGACCAGATTTTCATTGAGTTATCTCCCAAACTCAAGGACACTCTCATGCGTTCTTTGCTCGCCAGAATCATGCCACCAAAAACCATATCACCGATCATTGGTGGGCTAGTTGCCTTGGTAGTTTTTATGTCCATCGCCCAACAAGCGATGCAGGAAATCCAGCAAGACCCTCTAAAGGCATCTGCAATCGAGGTCAATCCACGCAAACAACTTCGAAGCCTGAATTCGATTCAAAAGGTGAGAGCAAATCCTGAGGCTCAGGCGCAGGCCTGGCAGGATTTAATGGATGCACGCCCGTTTGTTCTATCGGTGGATGGCCGTGCCCAGCGCTTCACGCTTTCTTTATCAGAGCTCTATCTGACAACGGCCCAGACGGATCAACGCTTTAAAAAAATCACTCCTCAAGCGAATGCTCAGTCGCTGATCCAGGCCGCCAAGGAGCTGAATCCTGAGACAACAGGTTGGGTCATCTACCCTGAAGGGCATGAAGATGAAGTTCAATCTCGGCAAATCCTGCACAAGCGGATTCACATTCAATCCAAGGACCGTGATAGAACGGTCGCCTTGCTGAAAACGCATGGACTCAAGCTGATCAGCGAGCCCGATTACTCGCCCGGCAGCCTCATTGTCGAACCGATCCAAGGTGGCCCAGAGGCGGCTCTCAAAGCCCTAGAACAGCTGAGCGGAGACCCTTCCATTCGATCCATCGGACCGCTACTCCTGCGGCAGCTACAAAAGCACTCCACCCCGAATGACGCTCTTTTCAGCTCTCAATGGCATTTAAAAAACACAGGCCAAGGTGGCGGCAGAGTCGGCTTTGATATGAACGTCTCCTCAGTCTGGGATACCTACAAAGGCCAAGGCATCAAAATCGCGATCGTCGATGACGGACTGCAAATTCTGCATCCAGACTTGGCCCCCAATGCCGACAGTGCGAATCATTATGATTGGAATGACTCCCCAAACGATACCAATCCCGCGCCATCGAACTTTGCTGAGGATTTCCATGGAACTTCTGTCGGGGGTGTGGCCGCAGCGCGTGGGAACAACACGCTGGGCGTTTCCGGTGTGGCCCCCGAGGCCACCCTTGTGGGATTCAGACTGATTTCATCCACAACCTCTGACTGGGAAGATGCTGATGCCATGAGTCGAGGCAAAGACCTCATTTCGATCAAAAACAACAGCTGGGGTGCCGGCGGTTATGCTTGGTCACTGAGGCCTGCGGGTGGGCTTATGGAAGCGGCACGTCAAAACGCGACCGAGACGGGACGTCAAGGCAAAGGCACCCTTTTTGTGTGGTCGGCAGGCAATGGCCGTGAGGAAGGACAACAAGGCCAAAAAGACGGATTTTCCAACTCCATGTTCATCCTGACGGTCGGCGCAACGAACAATCAAGGCGCACTAACCGATTACAGTGAAACGGGGTCTCATTTGGTTGTCAGTGCACCCAGCAGTGGTGGCAGTGTAGCTATTTTCACGAGCGATCTTATAGGTAACCAAGGTTACAATGAGAGAGGAACAGCCCAAGGTGAGGTCGCCGATCTCGACTACACCCATGACTTCGGCGGCACCTCCTCCGCTGCACCTGCGGTCTCGGGAGCTTTGGCGCTGATGCTCGAAGCCAATCCCGATTTGAACTGGCGTGATGTGAAGGAGATCCTGCTGCGCACGTCCACACAACTCTCACCACTCGATCCAGGCTGGATTTCCCGCCAGGGTGGAGACAGCAGCTTGCCGAGCATTCGACATCATCAGTCCTTTGGGGGAGGCCAAATCGACGTCCAAGCAGCAGTGACCTTGGCTGAAACATGGACCTCTTTGGGCCCCATGATTCAGGACTCCCGGACCTCGAACGCCACCGCTACCATTCCAGATAATAACACCAAGGGCATTTCCATTGTGTTTGATTTTAGCACAACGAATCCGATGAGGGTCGAACACGCCAAGCTCAACTTAAACGTTTTTCATCGTTACAGAGGCGACTTAGAGATCAAACTCACCTCTCCCTCCGGCGCGGTAAGCACGTTAGCCTCAAAGGAATTTGAAGATGATGGTTCAGACTACCTTGACTGGGACTTTAGCAGTGTGCGTCATTGGGGAGAATCCGCGAAAGGCAAATGGGTGCTAACCATAAGAGATCTCGATGCCCTCACCACAGGCACCTTCAACTCAGCAACGCTCAGCCTTTACGGCACCGAATTCGCGCCCATTTCGATCACCGCACAGACCAGCGAGTCACAGTTTTTGACCGCCGGGCAGCCGCTGACTCTAGATACCACCTTAATCGGAGACGGCACCTTCACCCATTCCTGGCTGCAAAACCTCAAACAGATCGCCACCACCAAGACGCTTCAGATCCCTGAAACCAGCCTCAGCCATGCAGGGCGCTATCAAGTCAAAGTCAGCAACCTGACTGGAAGCGACACCTCTGACGTGGTTTATGTCGGCGTGGTGAATCGCACTTTACCACCCACCACCATCAATTTAGGCGGCACTGGCAGCGTCACCGCGCAAGCCGCAGGCGAAGGCCTCACTTACCAATGGAAGCTGAATGGTCAGACGATTCCTAAAGGCGGCAAAATTTCAGGCATGGATACCAAGACGCTGTCCATCACCAACATGCAGCCTGAAGACACAGGTCCATACACCTGCGTGGTGCGTATGTCGGGTGTGGCTGACACGATTGAGACGCTACCTGTAACGCTCGAACTTCGCTACAAACCTGTGGTTACGCCACGAAGCATTGATGATGGCATTGTCAGCGGTGCCGTGAATGAGCAGATCTCAGCGATCCATGGCACCACACGATTCACCGCCACAGGATTGCCTCCTGGAGTCAGTATCAGCCCCTCCGGCCTACTGACGGGGCGTCCTAGAAAATCGGGTAAATTTAAAGCCAAAATCACAGCGACCAATCTGGCAGGCTCCAGCCCACCCGTGGAATTTGAATGGGATATCAAAGACTTCCCACTCGAGGCACGAGGCACCTGGACTGGCATTGTGCAGCGAGAAAGCGGCATGAATACAGATCTTGGAGGCCGAGTTAAACTGACCGTCTCCAACACAGGCACTTACACTGGGACCCTCACTTTAGGTGCCAAGACCTACTCATGGGCCAGCCGTATTGATGCCCTGCTCAACAATGCTAACCCAGCAACGCCCTTCACTATTTCACGCGGCAGAGTCCTGACACCTCTTACAGGCAACATCCTCTTGAATCTCAGCACAGGCAGGCTCTCTGGCACGATCTCGGATGGATCCAACACTGGTGCTTTTGAAGCTTTTCGAAATCCGTGGTCGGCAGCCAACAAACCAGTGCTGGCTAACACATCCTTTAACACTGCGCTGGAAGTTCCCGACGCTCTAGTTCTCCTTGCGAGCTATCCACAGGGCTATGGCCACGTGAAGATGACGGTAAGCACCACAGGAATCGTGACTTGGGCAGGCAAATTGGCGGATGCCACAACACTAACAGGCAGCTCTACGCTTGGCCCATTAGGTGAGACTTCTTTTCACTCCATGCTTTACTCAAATTCAGGAAGCACCCAAGGATGGAGCACGATCACCTTAGTTTCAGGTCTTGTGGATGGGACGATGGATTGGTTCAAATCCCCTCAACCTGCCAAAAGTACCACTCGAACTTACAAATCAGGCATTCCTTTACATACGCTAAAGGTCCGCGGCGCTAAATACATCAAACCCATCTCGTCGGCGATGATCCTTGATCTCGATCCACAGCCTGAAACAGGTCCACTCATTAACAATGCCAAGCTGAACTTCACTGGGCTGCCATTAACCACAACATTAGAACAGACCTTTAAAATCACAAAGACACTGACGACCATGATGCCCACGCTCATCACGGAAAACCCTCAGAGTGTCCGCCTTACCTTCAGTGCTGCCACAGGGACTCTCAGTGGCAGTTTTAATTTCAGTGATGACGATCCAAATGACACAACAGTGCCTTATGCAAAGATTCTGCGCACCGGATCTTTCAGCGGACTGCTTGTCACCAGGCCAGATCTCAATCAGGGCATCGGTTATTTTAATCTGGCGGAGTTACCCGATACCGTGGGTGAAAAAAGCACCACAACACCCATCATCTCGGGAAAGGCGGAACTTACAAGGCCTTAAGCTGAACCCAAGTCGCACCCCAACCACCGGTCTGGGCGCTGGCGGGCCAAGTGATCGCCGCGACGATTTCCATCTTCGCCAACTTTTCATGGACCCCAACGCGTAAAGCGCCAGTGCCCTTGCCATGAATCACGCGGACATTGAGAATGCCACGCTTTTGGCATTCCCCAAGGTAATCCACGAGCAGATCACCCACGTCACGAGGCTGAAAGGTATGCAGATCCAGCTCGTCTGTGATCTCGATCTGCACTGGATCGCTATCCGTCATCGGGAAAGCACAGTAGCAGCTATTTCATCCCAAAGCGCATCCACATCTTTCGGTCCGCGAGATGGCTTCTTGGCTTTCGCAAACCAGTAGTCTCCATTCCACTGATCGCCTTCGATCACATGCAGTAAGGCATGAATCCAAGAACCCAGTGGCGTATGAATGTCCTGCGCAATGTTATGCGCTTCTTCCCAGTTACCCGCTTTCGTATGCCAGAGAGCCTGAGCCTCAGGACTCAAACTCACTGGCAAGGACGGTAATGCAGCCAGTTCAGCAGCCGTCATGATACTCAGTCTTCAGGTAGAGGCTTGCCTTTGGTTTCAGGTGCAAACGGCAGGATAAAGATGCCCACCAGGAAGATGGCGCACATCGTCATTGCCGCGTAGCGAAGCGGCAGAGCTGGGTCTTGAGCCGCGTATTTACCAAAAACACCCGAGGTCAAAGTGGCTGAGAAAAAGCTACCACCCGCGGCGGCAAAACGTCCGAGATTGTAGCAGAAACTGGTGCCCGTGCTGCGCAGCTTGCTCGGGAACAACTCTGGAAGGTAGATCGCAAAACCTGCGAAGACACTGAGCTGAGCCATGCCCATAAGGAACATCATCCAGCGGGCCGAAACGGGATCGCTCATCTTCCAATAAACAAGGAAGGTAGCGATCAAGGCGGCCGAGAAACCCAGGAAGAACGCCAAGCGACGACCCATTTTAGCCACATTGGTAAACAAGGTCATGCCCACAGCAGCACCCAGCATGTTGAAGAGATAAGCGATCGAGATCGAGTTATTGACCTCTCCAGCGATCTTATCTGCGGCGACACCCAGTTTTTCGAAATGCTGCTTAAAGACCACCTTTTGAAGATCGACCGCATACTCACCGATGGCCCACAAACCGATCACACCCGTGCTAGCGATGACCGCGCCGACCAACAGATTTTTTCTCCAGCGTGCATTGCTCAGCAGGCTGCCATAAGACGCAAAGATGCCCCCCTTGGGTAACTGATTGCTGTCCTTGAGTCTCTGCCAAGCTTCAGGCTCCTTCAAGTAGCCACGAGTAAAAATGATCATTAAAGCCGGAGCTGCCCCAATGAGAAACATCCAGCGCCAGCCAGAGCCCGCGGCGATCGTCTGATTGGCTTCCAGCGCATCAATCCCCATTTTGGCAAAGCCTGCGGAAATATTGCCGATGGTCGAAAGAATCTGCAATAAGCCCAAACACTGCGTGCGCGCGCCACTCGGAACCGTTTCAGCAATTAGCGCAACGGCCAATCCGAAGACACCACCCACACCAATGCCGGTGAGAAAACGGAAGATGGTAAAGTCCAATTGCGTCTGGCTAAAGTAGCTCAGGCCTGTGAAAGCCGAATAAATCAGGATCGTCAGCGTCAACATGCGTGCACGACCATACTTATCTCCGAGGGCTCCAAAGATCATGCCACCGATCCCCCAGCCAATCAGGAAACAAGCCGTCACCACTTTGCCAAAGGATTGCAGCTCTGGGCTTGTCGGAGGCAGCTTCATCAACTCCACCAGTGCCGGCACACGAGCTAACGAAAAAAGGCGCTGATCCAGACAGTCAAAAAACCAAGCCGCTGAGGCGACAATAATAACAAACCAGTGGTAGCTATTGAGTTGCTTATACCAGGGGGCGTTTGGGTCGGGGAGAGAAACAGATTGGCTCATGGGCGCTCAGATTGACGCACTCCTGTCAGCGTAGCAATCACGAAATGCAGTCTCGCGTTTCATTCCGTCATTTTCTCACCAGCTTCATTCTCCAAAGCGCTATGTTCAGAGGACATCTGGAACCGGAGACCAAATCAAACGACTGACCTGCCAAGGTCAGGAACGATCATGTTAAAGAAAGACAAGGACGCCAGATTCCAAGGACATCGAACGTCTCACAAACAAGCTCACTCGACCTTTTCCTAGCTCATTGCGTGCGCACCTCAGCGAGGGCCGCTCAGCCTTCACGATGGAGCTTGTAGGGATACACATGCCCGCTATTCCACTGACAGACATAGAGGTCGCTATGACTATCCACACAGACATCGTGGCAATTGTTAAAGATCGGCTGATCTTGAAGCATTACCTTCAAATGACCATCCTCAAAGCCGGGAGATTGCCCCCCTGGATTCGAGATCACCCGATCTTGATCATTTAAAATGGTCACGAAACCACGTCCCTGCCACATGCGATAATCATTCGGCTTTGCGCCGAAACAAACGCCTGAATACAGCTCACGGCCTTGAATGACAGGGCGGCTAACATAAGCGCCAGGCAGATAGACGCTACGCACATGCTTCCCTTCAAGCGTAAACCAGTTAAATTCATTCCGAATGCGCTCCGTCACGACGAGAAGCGGCTGCTCTCCGCGTGTATCAATGGCCACGCCATGAGCCTGCATGAACTTGCCTGGATTCACCGGCTGAGTGCTTTTACCGCCGAACTTGCTGATGAACTTACCATCTTGATTAAAGCGCAGAATGAACTGCGAGCCGTATCCGTCAGCTACATAAATATCTCCATTGGGAGCCACGGCGGTTTCAGTCGGACTGTAGAGATCGTTTGGCGAATAGGCCCCGCATTCTTGGGCCTTGGGCAACTCTAAAACCAGTTCGCCCTCCAAAGTTGTCTTCATGACCCGACCGCTGCTGGAGTCGGTCAGATAGAGAAACTCTTTGCCATCCGCCTGACGATGCAACGTTAGGCCATGGGCACCCGCTAATCCAAGAGTCCAAGCGCCAAGCACCGCCCCTTTGACATCATAAATCAGCACATTGTTTTGCTTGTGATTGGTCAGAAGAAACAAGCGTCCATCTGAAGACTGCACCATTTCATGACAATCTTTTACAGGTGTCTTGGCTGGATCAGCCTGGCTCCACAGTTTATCGACGCGATAACGAAAGCCACCCTGACCAATGGTGGCTCCATGAAATTCAGGAGCAGTCTTACTTTGCGCTCGAACAAAAGGCACCGCCAGGGTGGTCGCGGCCGCAGATAGAAAGTGACGACGATTCATAAAAACAGTAGTTCTAGAGTGTTACTTCACTTCTTTCAGGCGGATGTTTTTGACTGCCGCAGTCGTGCAGTAAGTGCTAAGCGCCAAAGGAGCGTAGCTTTCAATCGGGCCGGGACGAAGACTGATTTTACGATCCTTGAGATCCTGATCCACGACTTTTTTATCCTCCACCCAGACACTGATGTTTTCAGGAGTGACACGCAGGCGGAACTTGTACCATTTGTCATCCTCATAGCGCTGATACGTGCCGGTGGAGTTATTGGCAGCGTCTTGTCCGTCGATATTACTAATACCAGTGACGCTGCCACCCCAACCGCCGCAGACGAGAGTGGCACAGGTTTTGAGGTCCCCGACTGGAAAAGTCAGCCCGCAAAAGAAGTCCACCCCCTGCAGACGCTTGGCCTCGAGAGTGATCTCATAATTCGTTACAGGCAACTCAGCCGCCTTTTTATATAGAAGACCACTGAGGCTATCGCCTTGATTGATGATTAAAGCGTCTTCTTCTTGCTCGATGGTGCCACTGGCTCCGATGTCCACCGTTTCCCAGTCATCGAGTGATTTGCCATCAAAAAGCACCCACTCTTTGGCTTTAGCAGACGTTTCAGCCTTCTGGGCATGGATTTGAGGGAGAGTTAAAAGCAGGACAAGGAGCAAGAATGAAGATTTCATGAGCAATAGAGGCTGGGAGACTCTCATAAAACGCGGCTAAAAAGCCGACCCCATCATTTTGTTGCAAGAAAATTACTGGAGAGATCAGCATGGAGTGCTAGGACTGAAGCTCCGATGAAAACACCTTCAATGAATCGTCTTCTCCAGACCCTCGCTCTCTTTGCCGTGGCAACTGTCATGAGCAGTTGCACCACCCGCCCCTCGGGAGGTAAATTCTCTACCAGCTTTGACCCACCAGCAAAGCCAGTCACCAATCCTTCTGCCGTGAAGGTGAAGCTCAGCACGAGTGCTCAGCGCGTTTATGTCATGCAGGGCAATGAGGTGCTTCTCGCTACCCCATGCTCCGTGGGCACAGCCAGCACCCCGACCCCGATGGGCACCTTCAGGATCTACAGCAAGGAAGCCAAACGCCGCCGAGCCAGTTCACCTGGAGCTGGCTACCCAATGAGCTTCTGGATGGAATTCAAGTCCGCCTACGGCATGCACTGGGGCTGGGTGAAGCCTTATCCTTGCACCCATGGTTGTGTGCGCCTGCCGATCAAGTCAGCTCAAAAAATCTTCAGCATGGTGAGCACCGGCACACCGCTGATCATCGCCACCAGCCACCCAGAAGATGCGACCATTGGCAAGACCCTGCCAGTGCTGGACGACTCCAAGCTCGATAACCCACCAGACTCCTACATGCTCAGCCCCAAGGTCTTTGAAGATGCTGCCAAAGGCAAGATCTACACTTACTAAAAGTCGAACCATGTCATTGAGCTAGGCGCACTTGATAAAGCACGCCTAACCCAGGGGAGACCTGAGAGGGTCTCCCTCTTTTACAAAACCACCCTTCCCTATTCATGTCTGCTACCGCTGCCCCATCCCGTCGAGTCAATGTCCGTACCCCTGAAGTGATGGAACGTGTCCAGGCAGAAGTGGAAACGCATTACCGCAGTCATTTGGTCGAGACGATCCGAACTCAGGGTAGTCTAGTACATATCGGGAACACAACGATACGCCTAGCCCGCGACTTCGGCTTTTGCTACGGAGTCGAGCGTGCGATCGATTTGGCTTATGCGGCACGCCGTGTGTTTGCCGATAAACGTGTCTTCCTCCTGGGTGAGATCATTCACAATCCAGAAGTTAATCGCCAACTAACGGAAATGGGCATTATTTCCATCCCGATCAGTCAGCAAGAAGATGAATGCGCCAAGCTGAACAACGACGACGTGGTGATTGTGCCTGCTTTTGGCGCTGAAACCAAGCTCATGAAGATCATCGCCGAGCGCGGATGCATGGTCGTGGATACCACCTGCGGAGATGTCATGAGTGTTTGGAAACGTGTTCGCAACTACGCTAAAACCGGATTCACCTCCATCATCCATGGCAAAGCTAGCCATGAAGAGACCCGTGCCACCTCATCACGGGCTCTAGGTGACAGTGGCAACGGTCAATATCTTGTCATTCTGACCTTGGCAGATGTGGATTACATCTGTGATTACATCTATCAAGGCGGCAACAAAGAAGCCTTCTATGAGCGGTTCAAAGGCGCTGACGCCTATTCTTTAGGCTTTGATCCTGACATTCATCTGAAGCAAATCGGTGTGGCCAATCAGACCACCATGCTAAAGTCCGAGACAGAAGAGATTCAGCGCCGACTGCAAGCCGCTGTTGAAAAGCGCGATGGTGTCGGAAGTAAAAATTTCCAAGTTTTCGACACCATCTGTGGTGCGACTCAAGAACGTCAGGACTCCCTCTTTGGGCTGCTTCAACAGCCACTGGATGTACTTCTGGTCGTCGGTGGTTACAACAGCTCCAACACCACACACTTAGTGGAAATTGGCGAGCAGCAACTTCCCACCTTTTTTATCCGCACCGCAGATTGCCTCACTTCACTGGAGGAGATCATTCACTTTGATCTGCACCTGAAAGCTGAAAAAACAAGCTACTCAGGCAAACTCGCCAGTAATGAGCCCGTCATGATCGGCATTACCGCCGGTGCCTCCTGCCCAAACAATCTGATCGAAGACACCCTGCTCCGTGTTTTCGCCCTCAGGGGGATCGACGAGGCTGCCGTCCGGGCCACTGTCGGGCTATAAACTCATCATAAAAAAGCCTCGCACCTTAGCAAGGCGGCTTTAGATTTAGGCTATCTATGTCTATCTATGACCGCGACTACATGCGTGACGAGGCTCCCAGCTTCGGAGAACGTGTGCGTCAGGTATCTGCTTTTCACTGGTTTTTTTGGGCAAACATTGCCGTCTTTGTTTTCCAGTGGATCCTCTTCCCAGACCTTTGCCTGACAAAAGAGTCCTTCAGCGGTGTCAATTTACCTGCGGGTGGAGTCAGCATCGACAGCCTCATCCAAGGCCATGTCTGGACACCCTTCACTTACATGTTCGTACATGGAAGTGTGGGCCATATTTTGTTAAACTCCATGATGCTTTGGTTCGCAGGAAAGCGAGTTCAGGATCTCTATGGCCCACGTCACTTCGTCATCATCTACGTGCTCTCAGGCATCATCGGTGCAGCCTTGCAGATCGTGCTCAGTGCCTACGTTTTGAATGAGCCCAGCATCTCACTCATCGGAGCATCGGCCTCCGTCATGGGGCTCATCCTAGCGTATGCCATCGCCATGCCCAGGGAGGAAGTCACCTTGCTATTAGCCTTCATCATTCCTGTGCGCTTCAGCTTGTGGGGATTGGCCAAGTTTCTTCTCATCACCAATGTCCTCTTTGGCGTCTTAGCAGTCTTCGACAAACTCCCCAATTGGCTCTCTGGTGGCGGTCATGTCGCCTACTTTGCCCATATCGGCGGTGCTTTAGCCGGATGGTATTACTCACGGACGCTAGGTTACGGAGGCACCCAGCCCAGTTTCGGATCAATCCCCACTGCTCCTAAAGTCCGTCGCCGCCCCGTCTTGGCCAACGTTTACCGTCCCGTCGTCGAAGTGGACATGGAGGCCGTGCGCAAACAAAACCCACGCAATGATCCCGTCATCGATCTCATCCGTGACGAAGTGGACCCCATTTTGGACAAAATCAGCATTCAAGGCATGCACAGCCTGACCGATGATGAACGGCGCACGCTAGACCGCGCCAGCCGCCAGATTGCTCGCACTAAAGGTCCATAAATCAGAATCAGGAAACTGGCGAACGAATCGGTCTTGCCTGATTATTCTTTCCACCTAGAATTTGCCTGCAATTTCGAGCCGAGCCTGCGCGTTTACTCGATCCGTCAAACAACCATCCATTACCAAAACACCCCATGGGTCTTAACATCATCTCACGTCGTCATTTCCTGGGCCGCACTGCAGGCCTCGCAGCAGGAGCCTTCACGGGCCCTAACCTCCTGCTTAAAGGCCAGGACAAAGCTGGAAAGCGACTCAACCTCGCCGTCATCGGTGCCAACGGTAAAGGTCAGTCAGACACTCAGGGTGTGACGTTGGATCATAACATCGTCGCGCTCGTCGATGTGGATAAAAAACGCCTTGAAGAAGCCGCTAAAAAACGCGTCGATCACCATCTAAAATCCAGCCAGCCCGAGCCAGCAGCGCCGAAGCTTTATCAAGACTTCCGCAAGATGTTTGATGAGATGTCGAACGAGATCGACGGCGTCATCGTCTCCACCCCCGACCACACTCATTACGTGGCCGCCATGCATGCCCTGAAGCACAAGAAGCACGTCTGTGTTCAAAAGCCGCTGTGCAACTACATCAGCGAAGTGCGTGATCTCCACAGCACCGCCAAAGCTGCAGGCGTGATCACCAACATGGGCAACCAAGGCCGCACCATGGAAGGTCAGCGTCTGGCCAAGGAATGGATCGAGCAGGGAGCCATCGGCACCCTCAAAGAAATCCGCCTCTGGACCAATCGTCCGATTTGGCCACAGGGTCCCCTTGTCAAAAAAGCGGCCGAATGCCCAGCTAACCTTGATTGGGATCTCTGGCTCTCCAGCGAAGCCAGCGAGCCTTACTTTGAATTTGAAATCCCCGCTGGCGTCAATGGCAAGCGCGGTAACAGCGTCCACCCCTTCAACTGGCGTGGTTGGTGGCAGTTTGGTTCCGGTGCCCTTGGCGACATGGGTTGCCACATCATGGACGCCACCTTCAGCATCCTTGGTCAGCTCATCCCTGAAAAGATTGATGCCACCAGCAGCCAAATCTCCGACACCTGCGCCCCAGTTTGGAGCGACCTAGTCTATCACATGCCTGCCGGTAAGCACGCTGCACTCACCGTTTCCTGGAACGACGGCTCCAAAGATGGCAAGCCAAACAAGCCTGCCATCTCTCCGCACATGACCAGTGAAGGTGCCATCAAAGCCTTTGAAAAAGCCAGCAGCGGCATGATGTTCATCGGCACCAATGGCACCATCTTTGAAGGTGACGCTTATTGTGCAAGCCCTGTCATCTACAACGAGGATCTTTGGCTTCAAACGCGCCTCGACATGAAGTCTGGCAAGATCAAGAAGACTGAAACACGCAGCGCCATGCCAAACAATCCGCAGGGAGAGTGGGCACACCACATCGTCAATGGCGGACTACCAGCATCCAACTTCGACTACAGCGCCCCGCTGACCGAATTCGTACTTCTGGGTAACCTAGCCGTACGCGCGCAGCAAAGCGTGCAGTGGGACAAGCAAGGCATGAAAGTCAGCAATGCTGAAGCCCCGAATAAGTTCGTCGCCCGCCCCGCTTACCGCGACGGCTGGAAAGCGTAATTTAAGGTTGCCTCAAACACAGCCCCAATCCAACCCCAGTCTAGTTCGTCTAGACTGGGGTTTTTCATGCTCAAATGATTTTGAGACTGTCAAAAGTCGGCACAAACGCTTTCAGATGCTGCGGGAAGTGCAGAAGGTGATGAATCTTTGCAAAAATTTTGACAGCAGGAAAAATCTGCGCGTATCCTACGTCTCGATAAATCTACATGCGTACGACGCCTTCACTGCTCCCGGATAAAGAATTCCGTTCTCCTGCCCCGGGTTACTGGAAAGATCAAAACATCTCTCTAGATGATTGGAACTCCTCGGCTTGGCAACTGCGGAATCGCGTCACGACTCTTGCCCAACTCGAAAAGCATCTGATTCTTTGTGATGAGGAACGCGCGGGAGTGCTGCTGAGTGGCAATAAACTGGCCATGTCGATCACGCCGCATTACTTTAATTTAATCGATCCAGTCGATCCCGACTGCCCGATCCGTCGGCAGGTCATCCCAAGGATCGAGGAAACCTGGGAAGATCCTGATGAAATGGCCGATCCTTGTGGTGAGGACAGCCACATGCCGGTGCCAGGACTGGTTCACCGCTATCCTGACAGGGTGCTGTTTTTAGTAACCGACCGCTGCGCCAGCTACTGCCGCTACTGCACGCGCAGCCGAGTTGTTAGTGGTGTGGGTGAGCAGGAGCTGCATACAGATTATGAAGCGGCTTTTCGCTACCTTGAGCGCCATGATGAAGTAAGAGATGTACTTCTCAGCGGGGGTGATCCCCTGCTCTTCAGTGATGGAAAACTGGAAGCGATCCTCAAAAGGTTGCGTTCCATCAAGCACATCGAGTTTCTCCGCATCGGCAGCCGAGTGCCTATTTTCCTGCCTCAGCGAATCACGCCTGAACTTTGCCAGATGCTGGCACGCTATCACCCTCTGTGGGTGAGCATTCACACGAATCATCCACGTGAGTTGACCACGGAGGTTAAAGAGGCTCTGGAACGCTTAGCCAATCACGGTGTGCCATTAGGAAATCAAAGTGTACTGCTTCGTGGCGTGAATGACGACGCTGAAGTCATGAAGAGCCTGGTGCAAAAGCTTCTGATGTGTCGTGTGCGTCCCTATTATCTGTATCAGTGTGATTTGATCCAGGGTAGCTCCCATCTACGCGCCAGTGTGAATACAGGCGTGGAAATCATCGAGCAACTACGCGGCCACACCACTGGCTATGGCGTGCCACAATTTGTGATCGATGCTCCTGGTGGTGGCGGCAAGGTGCCTGTAAATCCTGATTATGTGCTACTCAGGGATGAGCAACGCACTGTGATCAGAAATTTTGAAGGACGCACCTTTGAGTATCCAGAACCTGCTTTAGTGCGCAGCTAGCGTTTAGCGCAGCGTTCGGGGAACGAACACCCAGTCCATGCCAGCGGCCTTAGCTGCATCGATTCCCGATTGGCCGTCTTCCAGCACCAGACAATCCTCTGGCGGGATGCCCATGCGCTGTGCGGCTAGCAAAAACATATCTGGCGCGGGTTTTCCATGGGCAACCAGTCTCGGAGTGATGATGATGTCATCAAACAGTGAAAGCAGGCCATTGGCCTCAAGACAGCCACGAACGATGTGCTCCTCACTACCAGAGGCTACGGATAAGGGCATTTTGCCAAACACAGACCTGGCAAACTCCGCTACGGGCACAATGGCTTTCACCTGAGGGATCAAGGTCTCAAACAATGCGGCCTTATAATCAGCGACTGAATCTGGATCGATACTGGTTCCATACTCGGCGTTCAGCAACTTGACGACATCCTGCTCTCGCACGCCGGCTTTAGAGTAGAAATAGTCTTCGGTGAAATCAAAAGGTGCCTCGTGGCGCTTGAGTGACGCAATCCAGGCCTGATAATGAAGGGGCATCGAGTCAACGAGGGTGCCGTCACAATCAAAAATAACCGCGCGGAAGGGTGAGTCAGGGATGGCAAGCATGGAAAAAACGCGTTCAGTCCGCGTCTGAATGGATTACGATATTCAGATGAAATTGCAATTCCCAGCGCCAGACTCTTTCACTAAAGCCTTGCGGTCACCTCAGCTCATTCTCCCATGAAAAACCTTCCCACAGCCTTTCAGCGTAGCGCTCTCTGGACAGCGATCACCGCCATATCAATATCGATCGTCGGCGCTTTAGCCATTGGCCTTGTTTACCTTGGAACCCAGGTCATGGGCTATTTGCAACCTATCTTGGTCCCATTTGCGGTTGCAGGGGTGCTTGCCTATCTCTTGGAGCCCGGTGTTTCATGGCTAGAAAAGCGCGGTGTCAAAAGACAGCCCTCAGTGTTGGCGGTATTCCTGTTGTTCACGCTAGCGCTGGTAGGCCTAGGATGGTGGATTCTACCAAAAATCGGGGATCAAACGGCTAACCTAGCCAAAAAGGTGCCTGCTTACAGCGTGAAAGCACGCACGGCCGTGTTGGATTTTGCGGTAAAGCTGGAAAAGGACTATGGTATCATTTTGCCTCACCTCTCACATTCTGTGCCAATCCAGGCGGAAGAGGCAGGTACGGAAGCACCCGCCAAGACACCGATCACACCCACATCACTCACGAAGAATGAAAAACCCGAAGAAGTGAGCGCCTGGGATCTTGATATCAAAACTTTACTCAGTGGCGACTGGGTGACGACAACGCTTCCCAATGTCTTGAAAAATGCTGGCACATTCATTGGTAGCAGCGTGGGAGGATTTCTCGGTGTCTTTGGCTTTCTTCTAAGCTTTATCATTGTGCCACTCTATCTTTATTACTTCCTGATTGAGAGCGCCAAGATCAAACAGCAGTGGTCAGACTACCTGCCGTTAAGAGCCAGTGCCTTTAAAGATGAGGTCGTTTCATGCTTAACGGAGATCAACAGTTATCTGATCGCTTTTTTTTGTTTTCAACTTTTTGTTAGCGTCATTAATGGATTAGCGACTGGCGCAGGGCTCATGATTGTTGGATTGGATTTTGGATTGCTGATTGGGCTCGCCCTCTGTATTGCTGGCATCATCCCCTATCTAGGCATTGCTTTATGTTGGATCCCTGCAGTGATCATCGGTGCCGTTCAAGGCGGAAGCCACTTGATTCCTGGCGACCCATGGTGGGCACTGCCTCTTGCTGTGACCGTTATTTTTGCTGTGGTTCAGCAAATCGACGGACTATTTATTACACCACGCATTGTTGGTGAAGCCGTAGGTTTGCATCCGATGACGGTCATCGCCAGTGTGCTCGTCTGGGCACTCCTTCTCGGCGGCCTGCTCGGCGCCATCCTCGCTGTGCCGATGACAGCCAGTGTTAAGGTGCTTTTCCAACGTTACATCTGGCGGGCAAGAATCGCCCCTCAAACAGTTGGCGGAGCTCGCTCAACAGAATAAAAAACGCGTCCCGGTAAAGAGCGCGTTTTTTGAAGCTAACTTAAGCCGCCTTTACCAGCGAAGACGAGCACCGGTTTTGAAGGTTCTTGTGGCGTCACCAAAATCAGCTCCGATATTGAAGTCTACCTGAGGGAAGAATCGGAAGTATCCACTGAAATCGACGATCTTACTATCATAGTCACTAGCGCTAGTCACGGTTAC
>JAIXZA010000026.1 GCA_027489965.1 Verrucomicrobiaceae bacterium | reverse complement strand
GCGCAGCAGCAAAGAAGAGCGGCGTGAAGAAAAAAGAGAAGATAATAATGCTGGCAATAGCCGACCAACGCCGACCAATGGCCAGCAAGTCTCTCAAAATTCGCAGGCACCACAGCCAACAGCGCAAGTCGTGGCAGATACACGGTTGAACCAAATTTTGGTCGTCGCTGCTCCCACCGATTACACTTACATTGCCAGTCTGATTGCTGAATTTGATCAACCTTTAGTGGTGGAACTGCCCTATGAGCGGAAAATGAAATACGCTGCTGCAGTGGATGTACTCAGCGCCGTGGTCGACCTGCTGCAAGATACTAGCGGAGGCACGACACAGCTCCCAGGCGGCGGCACGATCCAGCAACAAAGAGGACAAGCACTGTCTTCCAGTAGCAGCCAGCTTCTTGGCGGACGCAGCACGACAGGAACTCGTGGAGGTCAGGTCTTAAGCTCCGCTGGGGGATCAGATACCGCTAGTGGTACATCCACCGGCACTAGCACATCTAGAGCCGATGTGATCCAAGGTCCATCCGAAGACAATGCTCCTGTATCAGTGCTTGTCGGAAAGACCCGCGTGATTGCTGATCCTATGGCCAATGCGATCCTTGTGGTCGGGCGCAAAGAGGAGATCGAAAAGGTGAATAATCTCCTGGATAAACTCGACCGTAAACCAGCTCAAGTCTATTTAGCCACGATCATTGGTCAGTTGACTCTGGGTGACGGATTTAATCTTGGTATCGATCTTCTAGGCGTTCAAAACGATTCGGATGGAACTGGAAATGATTTTGTGGGTGGCAATCTGAATACGAATCGCAATTCGTTTACTGATATGAGGCAAAATTTACGATCCGTGCTGTCCACGACCTCGACAACAGCCAGCGGGTTAAACCTCTATGGTCAAATCGGCGACAGCCTCGAGATATACCTCAATGCTTTGGAAACGACCAATCGCTTCAAAGTGCTGTCTCGTCCCTCTGTCTTTGCTTTAAACAACAAGAAGGCCACGATCACTTCCGGATCTCAGATTCCAGTGCCGGCTCAAACGGTGCAGAATCTCAATGCAGGCAATAATAACGCTGTCACCACAACCATTGATTTCAGAGATGTTGTCTTAAAGCTCGAAGTTGTGCCGCTAATTAATGACGATGGTGAAGTCAATCTGACCATTTCCCAAATCAATGATACCGTCACAGGCTCGACCGTCATTGGTGGTAATTCCGTTCCTATCATCGGCACTGAACAGGTGATTACGTCAGTGACCATTCGAGATCGGAATACCATCGTTTTGGGGGGATTGATATCTGAGACTAATGACAAAAGCAATTCTGGCACACCCTTCCTTAGTCGAGTTCCAGGAGTGGGCAATCTCTTCAAACAGCGGAAGGACTCGACCACTCGCAAAGAGCTGATTATCTTTATCCAACCTCAAGTCGTGACTGGCGATGATTCTGTGAATGTGACCTCCAAACATGAAGATTACCGCACCACGGTAGGGGCTGATCTGGCTGAGAGGTTCCCCGAAAACGTGGACATCAATGCCACCCGCTTATCGAATGCGGAAGAGGAAGCGCGCCGTGAAGCCGTCAAAAAGAAAGGCAATTTCTTTTCTCGCATCTTCTCCCGTGAAAACAAGGTGCCCAAGGCCGTAGCGCCAGTACCAAGTGCAAGGCGCTAGTTTCTGAATGGAGTTCTGGCATCATTCTGGAAATACAGCGTTTAAAATAGAGTGGTTTCATGTCATACTCTTGCCATGACATGGTTTTATAATGATGAAGGTGTCGCCCAGGGGCCGATGGATGAATCTGGCATGATGAGTCTCATCAGTGCAGGCAAAATTTATGCACACACCCTTATCTGGCATAAGGGTATGGAGTTATGGGCTGAAGCTGGCACATTAAATCCATCTTGGTGGCAGCCGGATCTTGAAAAGACCAAGCAATCGGCTGACACTGAGTCCTTTGGTACGAGGTCATCTCATCGAAGTCCCATCCCTCTCGCGCCCACGGAGGCTCCCAAGATAGCCAAATCAGAGGGCCTGCTCAAACGCCTGTTTGGTGGCAAAAAGAAGACTTAAACACGCATTCATCCTTATTTCCGTCGTTCCAAGACAATACGGAAGCCAATGGTCGGGCGTTTTGTATCAGCTGGAACTGCGGAGCGGGCTGAAGAGAGCAGCTCATCTGGATTAGCACAGCGCCAGTTGCCGCCACGAACGGTGCCTAGAGCATTTTTACTTTTAGCATCACTGCCTTTGACCACATCAAAGTCGGTGTCCACCCATTCGGAGGCATTCCCAGCCAAGCCAATTACACCTCGATCATTTGCGGCAGCAGCAGCAACTGGGCCCAACTGAGCAAAGCGATCCTGGTAGCCTGGGATGACATTTTCCAAGCTGGCTTTCCGTGCGCCATTCATGTCAGCAAAGTTGTCAGTATTGTTCGGTGGGGGCCAGTCAAAGCCCCATGGATAGATGCCACGAATACGACCATTGCGCTCACTGGGAGTGGAGCCACGCTCAAGTGGTAAGCCAACAGCACGACTCCATTCTTCATCAGTCGGAAGTCGATAGATGTCTTTGGGGCCGATGAGGCCGGCATTACGCTCGCGTTCGGTCATCCAGGCAGCAAAGGCGCGAGCTTGTTCACGATCAACGCTGACAATTGGCTGAGTGCCGCCCTTACCTTCGGACTCCATGTTGCCAGGTTTTTGGCTGTTGGTGGCTTTTGCGTATTCGATGTAATCCCGACGGCGAGTTTCTGTCGCAGCGATCATGACGCTGTCGGTTAGAGGTACGAATCTCATGCCGAGTCCATTGGCTTTCCATTCACGACCAAAGGTGACGGCTTGACGCGTCTGCATATCTGAAAACAGTTCCAACAGCTCACCTGAGCGGACTTCACCTTCAAGCACGACATCGGAAAAGCCTTCTTCTCTCAGTTCATACTCTGTTTGACCGCTGCGGACGCGCGGCAACTCCAGCGGCGTGTATCCAAGAAACTCTTCGTGTTGAAAAACACGCACCTTCTCGGGTGTGGTGCGGATGACGACGCTTCCATAAGTTTGCCGCTCCAGACGGAGATGAAAAGCCTGCCAATCGGCTGCATCTGAGGTGTTGCCTGATTCTGCTTCACGCTCGTCTGGCGCGTCCTCATTGGTCGTGTTGGGACTATCGACATAGAAGAAGGGCTCAACTTCATAATGATGTTCCTGGCTTAAAAAGCCTGCACCTCGGTCCATGTCGGTGAGCCAATAGCGGAAGGCTTCGGAGTCACCCATCGGCACCACAATGAAATAGGCGCTATCCTTTCCTGCGCCAGTCCGGACCACTTTTCCTTCAAAGGAGCGTCCCGTGGATTCCAGGAAACGCTTGAAGTGCTTGATCTCGATTGGTTGAGTCGTGATATGACCGCCAGGCGCAGGTTTAAAGGTCATGCCCAGACTGTTGGACCAGCGCTCTCCTGGCTGTGGCAGTCGGGTGGCCTCCATGACGAGGTCATACTCGGCGGGCTTAGTTCGGTGAGCGGTATGCTCGATTTCGAGTTGCTTATGCCCAGGCATGCGCAGTTGATAAATGACGGCAATGCCTTCCTCAGGGTTGAGCCTCAGGGGCGTGATTCCCAGGTCGTCTTCGCCAGCATAAACATGTACCCCTGGCGGCTCTGTTTTAATCTGGAGCATGGGAATGTTTTTCTGCACGGCTATCACATCGCCTCCAGAGTTTCTTTGAGCCAGCCACATGCCAAAGCCTACAGCCGAAGTCAAAATGATAGCCGCTGCGGCTACCCACTGCCAGGCGGCTCTTCGTTTTGAGGGGAGTGTCTCTCCCTTCAGGTCTAAAGACATCTCATGAGCACTGGTGTAGCGATCTTTAGCCTTTGGCGCGCAGGCAGTGCAGATGACCCGATGCAGGCGCTGCCAAAGATTCAGGTCGTCTCCAGTCTCACTGCATGAGGGGATATCTGGGAAATCTAGCCTATCCTTGCCGGTGCTGGCCTCATAGAGAACCATACCCAAAGAAAACACATCTGACTCAGGTGAACCAGGTCCTTCTGGTGCCACAAAGCCCTCGGTACCCACAAAACTTCGCTGACCGAGTAAGGCAACCAGCCCAATATCTGCTAAGCGACAATCCCCATCGATAAAGATGAGGTTGGAAGGTTTGACATCTCGATGGATGAGCTTGTTCTCATGCAGATAATGCAGGCCCTCTGCCACATTGGAGCCGATTTGCAGGCAGCGCTCAGCTTTGATGCGCTTTTCACGACGCATCTGTAAGCCAAGGATATGTGGCTTGTATTGATCAGGGTCGATATTGCGTCCGGTCTCCAGGTCGTCGGCCAGTTCCATCACATAGTAGTAGAAGCCCTGAGCATCACTGCGACCGACCTGAAGAATCGGCACAAGACCAGGATGACGACGCGAGATGGGCTCAAATTTTTTCAACGCCTCAAACTCACGCTCGAAGGACTCAGCATGATCATAATCATCCCGCCAGATGACCTTCACAGCTCGCAGGGCACCTGTCACCGAACGTGCCATCCAGACCTCACCATAAGCTCCTCTACCAATGAGACGTAAGGTCTCGTGGTCGCGGATTTCAGGCGATGGGCGCGGAGGGTTCATGACTTGCGGTCTCTAAGCTAGCCACTTCAAGCCGTGAATGCATAGCTAAAAATCAGACGGCAACGGGATTATCTCTTGGCTTCGTCTTACCTTGGCGAGGCTGGTTCCATTAATTTTAGGGCATCGGATTTTAAAAGGATGCATCAAAGGTCATTGCCATTGTCTTTGCCAGCATTCAAAATGAAGTACCTTTATGCTCTGGCGCATTTTCACCGCAATCATTCTTATCTTCTGGGCGGTGATGACGGGGCTCATTATTCGAGATTCCTATTATCCTCATCATTCGCGCTTTGCTGAGGTTCCTGTGCGGATGGTTTTTGATCTCTTTTTGACAGAAGCAGCAGCTTTTAATAATACATTGGACATCTATCGTGATAAAGTAAAAATAGGTCATACAACATTCACGATTAAAAAACTAAATGAAGATGAGATGGATTCATCTTATGCGGTTCTGGTGAACGGTTCGGTGCTGATACCTACAGAGGTCGTTTCAGTCCAAGCCAACTTTAATTTGGTGGCAGAGCTTGCTGAAGCCGAGCGCTGGCGGAGTTTTAAGCTGGAGTTCAAAGCACCGTCGGCCCAGACCGAGGCTGTCATTTCATGGAAGCAAGGGGATGCCCTTCCTGAGGTGGGTGTCAACAAGGGTGGCCAAGTGGTGATGAATACCGAGATGGCAAGGGCCATGATCGGCATGAAAGAGTCGTTGAGTGGCGGATCAGAATGGCTTTCTCAAATACTGCCTGCTGGAGCGATGTCTGACGTCGCGTCCTTTAAGCTTAAGGCTAGAGAGGGGCAGATGGATCTCGCAGGCAAGCGGCGGCGTTGTTATGTCGTTGAGCTTCCCATCATGCCCGGCAATGAAATAAAGATGTATTTTAGCGAGCTAGGTGAACTGGCACGAGTCGAACTCCCTCAGGGGTATCGACTCATGGAGCCCATGATGCATGGCCTGGAGCCTGGACTGAAAACACTGGAATGACCCAAATACATGATCGAGATCGATAACCTAACGATGAACTATGGCGACTTGAAAGCCTTGGATAGTCTTTCACTGACGATTCAACCAGGTGAACTTTTTGCCTTCCTCGGGCCAAATGGAGCCGGTAAAACAACGGCGATCAAATTGCTAACAGGACTGATGAAGCCCATGACCGGAAGCGTCAAGCTTTGTGGCTTGGATATTCAAAAGGAACCGATTCAGGCTAAGTCAATCCTTGGTTACGTGCCTGATGTCGCCGTATTCTATGAGAAGCTCACAGCTCCAGAATTCATGCAATTCATTGCCGAGCTATTCAATATGGATCCCGCGCACGCAGCAGATCGAACGAATCAATTGTTCACGCAATTCGCCCTCCATGAGCACTGCGGACAGCGGATAGAAAACCTCAGTCATGGAACTCGGCAGCGATTAGGAATCGCCAGCGCTTTGCTGCATGAACCAAAAGTCTTTATCATTGATGAACCCATGGTTGGCCTAGACCCGATCCATGCGCGAGTCGTCAAAGAAGAACTCCGAAATCAAAGTCGTGCTGGAGCCACCGTGCTAATGAGCACCCATCTACTACATATTGCCGAGGAGGTGGCGGATCGTATCGGCATCATTCATCGTGGGAAGCTACTCTTTGTAGGCACGCTTGAGGAACTTCGGTCAGCCCAAGTAAAACAGGGACTGAATTTGGAAGAAATCTTCCTGGAGATGGTCAGTGACTCGAAGCACTAAAGAGCGCTTACTGAGAGATTGGAATGTAAGCAGCAGTCAAATTGACTTTGAACCGCCAATTCACCACTTCATCCTCAGCTTCGGCACTGCGTTTAAAACTGAGGGTTACCGCGCAGTCTTCCCTTCGTAGTTTATAAGGTAGGCGGTAGCTTACTGTCATGTTGGGGTGATCGTAGGAGGCTGGCACAACTCCCAGCCCTCCAATACGGAGTTTCACGCTTTCGGGCAAGATGCTACCAAGACCTTTGAGGTTGGCTTGAATCAGAGGCTGACGCTCGGTGATGACCTCCTCAGGAAGCGGAGAGAGCTCAATGAGCAGTTTGCCGTTCTCATCCTTGGTGTCTGGAACCAGGAAGTGATTCGAAGCGATATCGCCACGACCACGGAAGCTGGTTGCTAGTTTGAAATTAGCATCACTTTCACCATGGATGATGTAGCGCCCCATTTTTCCCATTGGCGTATCCCAGCTGACCTTTTGGTTATTCACTGTAACTAGCGTTTCATATCCGACCTGCAAAGCGGTGTCACTTGTGCTGTCATCAAACACGCCAAAAGGGTAGGCGAAACTAGTGATGGGAACCCCCAGATTCTTTTCCAAAAACTCTTTTGAATCCTTCAGTTCTCCCAAAAGCCAAAGCTGATGATCTTCCTCTTTACGTCCCTTTTTAATGCGCAGGCTTTCATGAGAAACGCTGTGGCTGCCAATCTCACAGCCATTTTTCATCATCTCTCGAATTTGATCCCAACTCAGTGAGCGACCTCCGATATTCACATATTTTTTATATAGATAAGCCGTGAATGGGAAGCCAAACTCTTTTAAAACTGGGTAAGCGTAAGTGTGCACGCCTTCCCAACCATCATCCATGGTGATAACAATCGATTCTTCGGGAATGTTTTTCAGGCCTTTACGCCAGGCGAGAACATCACTCAGAGGAATCACTGGTATTCCAGAATCTTTGATCGCCTGCATCTGTTCACGAAACTTAGCGCTGGCAATGATCATCGGGCTGCCTCCACGCTCACGAAAGTCATGATAGCCGAGGATTGAAACAATAGCTGACTTATTGAGCTCAAACGGGACAGCCTTGGGCACCACTTCTTCTGGTTTGGCTGCTTCAAAGATTGCGTTGTTCAGAGCTCGCGCTTCGATGGCTTGCTGCTCCGGGGTCAGTGGCACCTCTGGCGGCTTAGGCTTTGTCGGTTGCGCAGCTTCCGTGGTGAGTCCTGCTGCGCGTGCGATTCGATCTAACTTGGCTTCGATTCGTTTGCAGGAAGAGCCGGAAAAGATAAAAAGGGTTAAAGAAAGAAACAAGGATGCCCGCATGAGTGACGCTTTAAACGATAGCCCGAAGTTCTGCAACTCAGACAAGCCTCTGATTCTGAAAGTTTAGTCAGAATTCCAGTGGAGATAGGAATCTATGAGCTCATGCTGGCGCGGTGACGTAGAGTCGATGGGGCCACGCCAAAGTCTTTGCAGATACTGACTCCATGCAGTCGGCAAAGACCGGCGATAACAGCAAAGTGGTGAATGGTGTGACTGATCAGAAATTGGAACTCTCGTCCCAGCGAGGATGATTGCCAAATGCCACCGGAAGAGTCAGCGCCATGGTCCATGAGCACGGTGATCCTTTTAGGAAGTTGGTCAGCATCGAGTCCAGCAAGTTGGTTGGTGATTTCCATCATTCTAGCCTGAGCTGCCTGCGGATCTGCTTCGACTTGAGGATCGCGGGCTCGATGATCGTAGTTGATGCGGCCATCGGGAATGCCTGATAACAAGCTTTGATAATGCTCCAGGCAATGTCTCATGTGGCCTCCGATCGCTGAGTTTAAAAAAATGGGTGAGGTCTTGATGTAGGTCGTGGTATCGAGACGCTGGAGTAGTTCTCGACTTTGATCGAGCAGTTGGATGTTGGCTTGGATCAATTCAGTCATGAAAAGGTGATCAGGCTTGGGGTGTGGTGTGTGTTTGGAGGAGTGATGAGACTGTCAGCTTCGAACCAGGCGTGTTGCCGGTGTTCTTTGAGTGCATCTAGAATCTCGCGGAGAGTGGGTGCTTTATGCCCAGCGGCTCTGAGCAGCGCCCCAGCAGAGAAAGCGGCACTCCAGCCTGCGCAGCTATCCCGCCAGGCTTTAAAAATGGAATAACTGGGGTCATAGATGTGCACAGGCTCAGCGGTCATGCCATTGAGCTCCAGGACCTGTAGATTGAGCCCACTTCTGAGGTCTTCCAGGCTGGGGACCCGCAAATCATACCGCCCGTAGTGGAAGTCCTGGAACGGTGTGGTCAGTGCATCGACAGATGCACGCAGTGATTCAGTGATGTGGTGTCTTGCGTCTGTGAAGATGGCACCACGGCAATGGGTTCCAATCTCTGCCAACTTGATCTCTTCTCCCAAAGTAGGAATGCGTGTGTATCCTTCGGTAAACTTTTTGCCAAAGTATCCTGTCATGGCTACTGCACGCGGATGGGCAAGCACGAGTTCCTCCAAAGTATGAATGCCATCTCCAAAGAGACTGAAGAGATGCTTCTGAGCTAAGGAGATGATTTGGCCATGCGCGGCTCCGGGGCTGCGTGAGTAAAAGACACCAAACTCCAAGCCACCGATGTATCGTTGGGCAATGACGAGATCATGACAGTCCGTCAAGTAGCGCCGAGCGGAGGACTCATCACGAATGATAGCAACCCCCTGGCCGCGCTCGCCAACGTCAGGCTTTAAAACGATAGGGTAGCTTAGATCTTCAGACTCCATGAAGCGCTGAAGTGCTGTGCAACGATCATCCGCCGCACCGACTGGTATTGCACACCATGTGGCAATCTTGGAGGCATAAGCATTGTTGTTGCTGAGTGAACTCAGGATGTCGCTCTTGGACTCCATGGCCAGGCCACTGAGCTTGATCCCAGGATTGCAGAGAGCCACTAGTGTGAGTGAGCGATGACGCAGACTGAGCCATAGGATCCAAAAGCCGACAGGTGTGTAGAAGGCCCAACTCGGCCAGAATTCCCAATGAGTCAGTCG
>JAIXZA010000127.1 GCA_027489965.1 Verrucomicrobiaceae bacterium | reverse complement strand
GGCGGACTGCTCTGGCTGAGTGATATTGTAAATCCCAGCGCTCCCACAGCACCAGTTGCTCTCAGGCATTTCCTTTAAAACAAGCCCAGGAATGGCTTGCAGCATCTGTCGCGGCTGTGAGGTGACTTTTTGACCGTGGCAAAGGTGGCAGCTCTCATGGTAGGTCACTTCAGCCACACCAGCTCCTTGTTCAGGCTTACGAATGCCGATGTGAGCCATCCATTCATGGATATCCTTCACCTTCCGATCCCATTGTCGGGCTTTGGCCGCATAAAACGGATCTTCATGGAGAAGATGTCCATACTGCTTCAAATGGGCACCGCAGCCACCTGCATTGGTGATGACGGCGTCCAGGTTATCGAGATCAAAGCTGTCGATCTGGCGTCGAGCCAGTTCACGTGCCAGTTCGACCGCACCATTGTGTGCATGGAGTGAGCCACAGCAGGACTGCGCGCGGGGCGTGATGACATCACAACCGTTGGCCAGCAGGACATCGGCCGTATCTCGATTCACATTGGAAAAGGCCAGGTCCTGAATGCAACCGGTGAGAAGACCGACACGATACGTCGATTTCTCTTTCGGCGACTCAAACGGCGCAATGAGTGAGTCTGAAAAAGCTGCTGCAACTTGTGGCGTTTGCGGTTCCAGATCGCGCAGATGCTTTGGCAACAAGCCAAAAAACTTTACTCGACGCATGAGGCGATCCAGTCCCGATTGCTGCCAATGGCGCAGTCCCCAACCTGCCAAGCGCAGCAGACGCGGATGCATGAACAGCACACTCAGCGTCAACCAACGCCAGAAGCCACGTTCCGGGGCATCCAGCACCCCGCTACGCTCCACCTCAGCACGGGCCGTTTCAAAAAGCTCGGCATAATTGACGCCAGCCGGGCAGGCCGTCTGGCAGGCCAGACAGCCTAGGCAGTAATACATTTCGTCGGCAAACTCCTTTGATACCGTCAGCTCACCATCGGCCACGCTACGCATCAGGGAGATGCGCCCTCGTGGGCTATTCCGCTCACGTTTGGTTTCAACGTAAGTGGGGCAAGTGGGCAGACACATTCCGCAATGCATGCATTGCTGGAGAACTGAATAGTCGAGCGACTTGAGTAAATTCATTGGCGAGCGGAATAGTGGAGAGCATTTCACTGAAAGTCATGCTTTCCTTACGGGATCTCTTGCACTCATCCCAATGCGAGCAAAAGTAAATCATGAGAACCTTGGTGATCGGAGACATTCACGGCTGTTCTACGGCCCTGCGCACGCTCTTAAACACCGTGCGACCGGGGACCAACGATGTACTCGTTACATTGGGCGATTACGTGGATCGTGGCCCAGATTCCAAGGGTGTGATCGACATCCTTATTGGTCTGGAAAAAACGACCCAGCTCAAGCCTGTCACAGGCAATCACGAAATTCTTTTTCTAGAGGTCATGGCTGGACGCATCGCCCCACAAGGCTGGTTGGCCGCTGGCGGCACCGAGACCCTGATCTCCTACTCAGGTGACCCCACCAAGCTTTCCTGGTCAGCCGTGCCCAAAGCACACGTTGAGTTTCTCAGCGAGCGCTGTCTACGCTATCACGAGGATGCCACACATCTCTTCGTTCATGCCAATGCGAACTCCGTCTATGCCTTGAGAGACCAAAGTGATGACTGGCTCTTTTGGACCCGTTTTAGCGATGCCTTCCCTCACGTCTCAGGCAAGACCATGATCTGCGGACATACCGCCCAAAAGTCAGGATGGCCTGCGGTGAGACCCTTTGCCATCTGCATTGATACCTGGGTTTATGGGCAAGGCTGGCTTACCTGCTTAGAGGTCGAAACCGGCACCATCTATCAGGCTAACGAAAAAGGGGAACAGCGCACCCTGAAATTAGACGAAATGGAAGTCATCGCTGAGACGACCCAAAGCATCAGGCTGCCTGCATCGCAGGGGTCTTGATCTGTTCCAGCAGCTTGGTGATGATGTCGTCCACTTTGACCTGCTGAGCTTCACCCTCAAAATTCAGGATAATACGGTGACGCAATGCAACATGCGCGATGGCGCGGATGTCATCCGTCGAGACCGAGGTGGCACCGTTGACCGCAGCCCAGACACGGGCTCCGCGGATCAGACTCTGAAGTCCACGCGGGCTACTACCATAAGCCACGAAACGCTTTACCTCAGGCAGTGCCCCCGGCTGCTCGGGGTGCGTGGCCAAAATCAATCGGCTGGCATAATGCGCCACAGGATCAGCCACAGGCATCTGGGCCAGCTCTTTTTGAATCTTTAAAATTTCAGCTCCCGTGCAGATCGCATTCATGGTAGGCTCTGAAAATCCAGTTGTGCGGCGGCTGATCTCGACCAGAGAATCCAAATCTGGGAATGGCACCCGAATTTTAAACATGAAGCGATCCAGCTGAGCCTCAGGCAGAGGGTAGGTGCCCTCCATCTCCATGGGATTCTGAGTGGCCAGTACAAAGAAAGGTTCTGGCAGCGTATGTCGCTCACCACCGGTCGTCACCGCACGCTCCTGCATGACTTCCAGAAGAGCAGCCTGTGTCTTTGGTGTCGCACGATTGATTTCATCCACCAGCAGCAGATTTTTAAAGACAGGTCCTTTTTCAAAAAACATCACGCGCCGTCCCTGCTCGTTTTCATTGACGATGTGAGTGCCCAAAATATCCGCTGGCATCAAATCAGGCGTGCACTGCACACGGCCCGGCTCCACGCCGACCACCTGCGAAAGCGTGCGCACCAGAAAGGTCTTCCCCAGTCCAGGAACGCCTTCCAGCAAGACATGGCCACCCGAAAAGATCGCCACGAGCACATCTCCCAACAGGCCATCATAGCCGACGATGGCTTTTTGCATTTCTGTCTTCAACTGGCCAAAGAGGGTGCGGAAGGATGACATGGTGGAATAAAAAGTTCTCCATGCATAGGCGGCTGTCGCGATGACGCAAAGGAAAGCACAGAATGCTTGCCAGACGATTCCTCCCGCCGCACAGACTATGCATGAATCCCACCTCCCAAAACATCGGCATTATCGGCCTTGGCATCATCGGCAGTCGAGTGGCTGAAAATGTCAAAAAAGCCGGACAAAACGTTTTCACCTGGAGCCACAGCCCGCGCTCGCAGGCCAATTTCATGACCTCTCCACGTGCCGTCGCCGAAGCAGCACAGATCATTCAGATTTTTGTCCGCGATGACGAGGCCCTGCTTTCTGCCCTGCGTAGTCTGCAGCCTGCGCTGACCCGCGACCATTTGGTCATGAATCATGCCACGGTCAGTAAAGCCGCCACCCTTGCCGCGGCCGAGCTTTGTGCGCAAAGCGGTGCCGCCTTTCTCGATGCTCCGTTCACCGGCAGCAAGATGGCAGCTCAAAATGCCAAACTCGTCTACTATGTCGGTGGTGACGCCGCTTTGCTCGAACGCGCCCGCCCCATCCTCGAGCTTAGCTCGCAAAAAATACTGCCCCTGGGCCAAATTGGCGATGCCATGGTGCTCAAAATTGTCACGAATCTAGTCAGCTCCATCACCCTCAAGGCTCTTTCTGAGGCCGTAGCCATCACGCAAAGCCAAGGTGTGTCCTTAGATCTCCTGAAAATAGCTTTGGAGGCCAACGCCAACTACAGCACTCTCATTGGCATGAAACTGCCCACCATCATAAGTGGAGATTTCGAGCCACATTTTTCACTCCAAAACATGCTCAAAGATGCCGACTTTGCCCGCAGTTTGGCAGCATCTGCTCAAATCAAAACACCTGCGCTTGAATGCACAGCGGAGGCCATGCGCGCAGGTGTTCTAGAAGGAAAAGGCGAACTCGACTTTTCCGTGATTGGTCGGATTAGCGATTGAAGCCAGCCACAGGTTGCAGCTCTGCGGAAACTGGGGAGGCAGAACCAGAGACACTAACGACATCGACGATCTCTGGCTGAAGTGTGTTGTCCGTTTCAAAATGGCGACTCAGCAAGATGCCTTCGATCTCAAGAGCACGGTCATTTTCCACTTCACGGATCAGTTGGCTATCCACACTAAAGGCAGGCTGTTTAGGCATCACAGCCGGCATTGGCTGTGATGATGCTAGGTTGAATGGGGCATCAGAGGCATTATTAGAGCCGATATTCATTGCGCCCCAGATGGCCAAAAGCCCAACACAGGCTACCGCAGGTACTAGAACCATACGCGGAGCGACAAGATCATCAAAATACGTCGTCACGCGCTCCCAGAGCAGACTCAGGGACGATTGGCGTAGCATTTCAGAGCGCTGACGCTCATGAAACTTTGCCAGGAAGTCCTCCACGAAGTCTTCTTTTGGAGCCTCAAATCTCTTGAGGCGGATCAGGCGCTGGATGTCTTCAAATTCACTCATAAGCAGGTATTTGGGATGTGTCTTTGATAATTAATGGGCGACTAAACGATGAGCTACACCAAATCCTCCAGATAGGTCTGAAGAATCCGATGAGCGTAAAACAAACGTGATCTAACTGTTCCTTCAGAAACGCCGAGAATTTTTGAGATCTCATTGTGCTGATGGCCTTGGATGTCATACAGGGTGACAACCGTGCGGTGATCCTCAGACAGCTTCATCATGGCTGCGTTCAACCTTTTTTGTAATTCGTTGATATTTACTTCCCGGACTGTATCCCGCGCAGCCGTCGTCACCTTCACAAATTCAGGGTCATTTTGAATGCCACTGTCCACGTCATCCAGGCTGACTTTGGCATAGCGACCCCGCTTTTTCAGGAAATTCAGAGTCATGTTCACCGAGATCGAGTAGATCCAAGTGTAAAAAGACGACTTTCCTTGGAAACGCTTCACGGACCGGTAGGCCTTGGCAAAGATCTCCTGTAGTAGGTCCGCCGTGTCCTCTCGATTAGAGGTCATGTTATAGACCATGCCATACAATTTGGGGGTGTACTTGCGGACAAGGTCATCGAAAGCCCGTGTGTCGCCGTCCTGAGCACGCTCCACGAGAATGCGATCCTCAGCGGAACTGCTGGCAGCTGCGGTAGGTTTATCTATGACAGTCTCCATCGGTGAATGTATTGGCGCTGTGAATACAGGCACCACAGCAAACCATTCACTCGCACTACAAACAAGTCTTTCTTTAGCTCTTCCGTAATTCTCCTGAAATCATTCCTTTAGAGCGGTCATTTTTGGCTAGAATGCTTGATTCCCTGTATGTCTATCTTCGAATACCTCTTTTCCATCGGCCCCGTGCGCAAGCTTATTTGGCGCTTCTGGTATCCGTTCCTGACTAAACGGCTCCAGTCCCAGGATGTTTTGTTCCTGAATTACGCCTTTCAGACGGATCCTTCAGAAACTTTCCATCTAAATCCAGCTGACGAACCCAACCGCGCCTGTATCCAGCTTTATCGTCACGTCGCCACACAGATCGATTTACAGAATAAGTCAGTGCTAGAAATTAGCTGTGGCCATGGCGGTGGTGCCTCATGGATTAGCCGCACGCAGGCTCCAGCCAGCTACATCGGTATCGACCTGAATCCGACCGGGATCGACTTTTGCCAAGGGCGGCATCAAGTTAGAGGCCTGCAATTTCAGCAGGGCGACGCCCAACAACTCCCCTTCCCCGATCAATCGATGGATGGGGTCATCAATGTCGAGGCCTCCCACTGTTATCCTGATTTCCCAGGCTTCCTGGCCGAAGTGGCTCGTGTCTTGAAGCCCGGCGGCCATCTGCTTTACGCCGACTTCCGCTTTCGTGAGAGTGTGCCCGAATGGGAACACTCACTGCAAAATTCAAAGTTCATCATCAAGGATACCCGGGACATTAGTGCCGATGTTCTCAGAGGCATGGATATCAATGCAGAGCGCAGTCAGCAACTCATACGCCAATGCCTGCCAAAGCCACTTCAATCACTCGGGCTCGACTTCGCAGGAGTTCCAGGCTCGCGGATCTATGAGGCTCTGAAGGCTGGTCAGCTAAGTTATCGCTCTTGGTGCCTTCAGCGTCGAGATGCTGAGGAAATCTAATAGCATACCGCCAGATCAGGCCTTAAAAGACAGTCATGAAGTTAGAACAAGGTCAAATTTGGAAAAAAGGAGAAGTCTATTACCGAATCGTCGAATGGGCACGCATGCACATCGAATACAAGCAGATGAAAGACCCAGCCACCAAAGAAGGCACCTTTCATCAGCTCTCCAAAAAAGAATTCTGTCGCCTACTCAAGGGCGCCGAGCTCATCCCCCACATCAAATCGGCCGCCTTAGTGGACGAGGATGAACAGCCAGAAGATGATGATTTGCTTCAGAGTGATGAAGAGTCCGCCTTTGCCATGAAGCCAGAAGTCGAAGATCAAGAATTCATCCGTTAACGGGTGGAGCGGGTGATGGGAATCGAACCCACGTTTCCCCCACAGGGTGTTCAGGATCAACGGTATCATTGATTTTCAACGTATTAGCGTCATTGATGATTTAGAAATTGATCGGCGTTATTCTTAGCTGCATTCTGAGGCGGGTGATTCTCGATAGAAGACAATGCGGGAATCGAACTCGAACACTTCGCACTCATCTCTTATGGCCTCACTTTGGAAACATCCCGAAAGCAAGTATTGGGTGGCGTGTTTCACTGACAAGGACGGGCGACAAAAGAAGCAAAGCACGAAGATCGAAGCCAAGGAAAAGAACAGGCGGGCGGCTTTGCGCATCGCTGAAGAGTTGGAGTCAGCACACAGGCGGCGGGCGACGACGACACAGATTTTCAAGATGTGCGGGGACTTGGTGAAGGAAGTCACCGGGGAGGAACTGGAAGCCGTGAAGGTTGGCGACTTCTTGGACAGCTACTTGAAGAGGCGGGCCGGAGAGGTGAGCAAGGCCACGCTGGCGTCATACAAAGGCGCGTCGGAGAAGTTCAAAACGTGGCTGGGGGAGAAAGTGAACATGGAGCTTTACCGTGTGGAGAAGCCGCACATTCAGGGCTTTCGCGATCATCTGGCGGAGGGCCTTCACCGCACGACGGCAAACAATGTGCTGAAATGTCTGCGCGTGTTCTTCAAGGATGCGAAACGGGAGCGGCGCATTTTTGATGATCCGTGTGAGGATGTGGCGACTTTGCGAAAGGAGACGGATGGAAGCCAAGCGCGGCGGGGCTTTACACTGCCGGAACTCCGCAAGGTGATCAAGGAAGTCGAAGACACGGAATGGGCCTCATTGGTGCGTTTCGGCCTTTACACTGGGCAGCGGCTTGGCGATCTGGCGGGCCTGCGCTGGAGCCAGGTGGACATGGTGGCGGGCGAGATTCAATTCACGACGCGCAAGACAGGGCGGCGCGTGCTGGTGCCAGTCTGTGAACCGCTGAAAGAGCAGCTCCTTTCTCTTGAGGCTGGCGATGATCCGGGCGCTTTCGTGCATCCAAGGGCGGCAGGGCTAGGCGTGTCCCATTTATCGCGTGAATTTGGGGAAATCCTCGGGCGCTGTGGGATGCGGCAGGAGTTGAACGATCATCGCAAAAAGGAAGGGCGGACAGGAGCGCGGCGGGAGTTGAATGCGTTGAGCTTTCACAGCCTCCGCTACTCTGCCGTTTCCCTGATGAAGAACGCTGGGATTTCACCAGCCATCGTTCAAGACCTTGTAGGCCATGAGAGCGCAGAAATGAGCACGCATTACACGCACATTGAGAGCGATGCAAAACGGAAGGCGCTGGAGTCGCTGCCAGTGATCTGAGAGGCGCATTATCTGGATGGATGGCCCAAAGAAAGAGAGATGATTACCTCTCTCTTTTCTATGTCCGTCCACGCTCTCCGCTGGGGTGGTTTTTTGCCTGGACAGGATTCCCTTTATATCTTTATCATCGCCTATGCTTCCACCTGCTCGACTTCACTTAATGGAACGTGGACTGGACGGCTTGAGGCCGGGCAGTGCCGGGGGGCGGGGGTGTCGAAGATCGGCGCGGCCTGCTCCGATGATATGGATTCGAGCGCGCAAAATTTTAGGCCATAGGCGGCGCGCTGGCTGGCTGGACAGCCGGAGGGGCTTCCCGTCCTTGAAGGCTATGATCGGCAATGATTCCAGCCTCCCCGCGCCCGGATGGAATCAACAATGTGAAAGGATGAAATCATGAGTGAACCTAACAAGAAACGATCTGCCTATTTTGACAAAATCAGGCTGGGACATAGAAAGACGGAAACTATGAACATGGATGAGGAGATGTTCGCGCAAAGTGTGGGCCTTTCACACCTTGCGGTTGATCTGGCGCGGCTGGCTTGGCAGCAAGGGGAACCAAATCGAGAACTCCTCGATTACCTAAATGATGCCGCGTATCTGGTGAACGAAGCAGCTAAACACACTGGCATCATTTCAGAGGAAGCGCTTGATTTCATGCTGAAGGAGAGCGCGGAGCAACGTAAAGCTAGCCAGACACCATTGTCTGCCTTGAATGGCCCTGATGCCGCTGGAGTGGAAGTCATCATGGAAGATGACTCAAAGTTCACATTCCCTCCGTTCACGTCGGAAAGGGGCTGGAAGGAGTTTTTGGAAAAACATTTTCGGCGGAGATTGCCAGACAATCTAAAGAGTGGCATCCTTGAAAACCTGTTAAATAGTCTGGACGAAAAAGCTGGTGAAACCGTGCTCCAACGGCGTGAATCCGCATTGAAAGCAGCCGTAGCAATTATCTATCCTACCGTATGGAACGGACTTGAACATCTTCTTGAACAAGCAGCGGCGGAGAATCAAAACGAGACGGTCGAAAACTGGCCTAAAGCAGTGCTGAAAAGATGGGTTGATCTTCAGACAAAGTGGAGCGCTGAAAATTGGCCGAGATATTGGGCAGCGGATGGCCTAAACTACTCCACCTTACAGTCATTGGCAGAAACAAAACGACTTGGAAACAAAGCCAAGGGCAGCGGTAAACGACGACTAGCTAAGCCAGTGGAAGAAACTGGCAACAAAGTCTCAGTGAAGGCGAAGAAACAGGGAACTGCGCGGAAAAAACAAGGGCGTGGCTGACGACTTTTGGAAATAACTTGGGGTAGTGTGGAACCATCGTGAACGTCCTTTGATTCTCTCGGAAATCGTCAGCGGCAACAATGCCGTTTACGACGATGAAACCGAACAAAACAATAATCCAAGACAGCGGGCCTGCCACACTGGCAGGCTCGAAACCCAAAGGCCACGAAAACAAATTCCAAACTGCCAGCCTTGAATCGGCAGAATGGGCAAGACTTCCCGGTATCCGGGGGCGGTGTCCGATTTCGGGGCTTTCCCGCAGTGCTGTGATTGACCTCGGGGTGACTGTGCCGGGCCTCCTAGTGAGGCTAAAAAAGCCAGGCGCGATTCGCGGCGCTGTGCTGGTGCATCTTCCTACCTTGCGGGAGTATCTGCGGCAGATGCGCGCGGCTCAAATCGGTAAGGAGGTGGCGAAGTGAGCGCGCCTTTAGTCCGCCTGAGTGGGCTGTATCTGGTGATCCGTATTCCTGGGCATACCTGGAAGTATGAACCTCTGGTTCAGCAGTTCCGTGATGAGCCGGAGAACTGGCTTTTTCACATGCGGGAAAAGAGCTGGTGGACGCCGGAACATGAGCGGGCGCTGGTGCGTTTGCTTGGTGAGGCGTGGTTTCAAAAGGCAAGCGGGAGGTGCAGACAATGAGGGCCGGAGAGATCGGTATCGAGGAAATCAAAGCGCGTCTTTCCATCCCGGAGGCGTGGCGGCTGCTGAATCTGCCAGGGCAGCCGGGCAAGTCCTGCATGTCACCTTTTCGGGAGGATCGGCACCCGAGCTTTTCCGTGTTCGCGGAGGGGCGGCGCTTTCGTGATCATGCCAGCGGAGATTCGGGGACGGTAATCGACTTCATACAGCTCGCGCTTGATGTGCCATTGCCGGAAGCGCTGGCATGGGCGCGGGAGAAGTGCGGAGGTGCAACTTCCCCGCTTGCTGCTCAGAGTAACACGGCGAGAAAGCCAGCGGGTAAGCCAAGAGGAGGCGCGCCGAAGTCTCCTGCACTGCGACCGGCGCGAGCGGGTGAACTGGAGAAGCTGGCAGAGATGCGCGGCTATTCGCTGGAGACACTGGCAGCAGCTCAAGCGGGCGGGCTCCTATGCTTTGCGGATGTGTGGCAGCGCGTGGCGTGGTGCGTGTGTGATCCATGCGGACGTATCGCAGAAGGGCGGCGGCTAGATGGCCTGCCGTGGGATGCGTATGGCGCTATGCCTGTGAGGAAATGCCACGCCTGGGGCGGCGGGAAAAGCTGGCCTGTGAATCTGGAAGCGGCGGCACGCTTTCCGAAGCTGGCCTTTGTGGAAGGCGGGCCGGATGTGCTGGCGGCGCTGGAGATCGTGCGGCGTGAAGGCGCGGCGGATGCCGTGGGCGTGGTGGGAATGCTGGGGGCCGCAAACACGCGGCTGGATGCGGAGGCACTTCCTTTCCTTCGGGGGAAGCTGGTGCGTCTCTTTCCTCATGCGGATGAGGCTGGACGGCGTGCGGCGCGTGAGTGGGCGCGGGTGCTGCGTGAGGCTGGCGCGGCGCGGGTGGATGCCTTTGATCTGTCCGGCATCGTGAGACGGGATGGACAGCCAGGGAAAGACCTCTGCGACCTGCTGAACATCGCGCCGGAGTGTCTGGAACAGGAGACGAAATTTCAAGGGGGGATGATGCCATGAAGAAAGTAGCAAGCGGCGTGTATGATCCGCTGGCAGATGATGCAGAGAGCCAGGCCAAGGGCGCGGCTAAGCCTGCGAAGGCTGGCGCGGCTGTGGAGGGGAAAAAGAAGTTCCTGCATTTTTACAAGCCGAGTGAACTGGCGGCCTATGAGACGCCGGAGGATGTGCCTTTGATTGGTGATCTCCACATTTACCGGGGCGGCATCTTTGTTCTCGGGGGAGCGCCGGGCGTGGGGAAATCCTTCTGCCTTTCACAGCTCGCTATCTCGGGAGCCACTGGCGCGGATTGGTTCGGGATGAAGACGCATCGCCAGTTCAAGACGATGATCCTTCAAGCTGAAAATGGGCTGGTAAGACTGGGCACGGAATACAAGCAGCACTGTGAAGTGCCGGGCCTGGATGAATGGGTGAGAGTGTCGGGAGACGTGGACACGTTCGCCTTTGAGAGTCCAGATTTTTGCGAGGAGTTCCGGGCGGAGGTGGTGGCCTTTGCACCGGATGTGATCGTGCTCGATCCGTGGAACCGTGCGGCGCGTGACTGCATGGAAAAGGATTTCAGACAGGCCTTTGAGAATATCATTGCTTGTCTGCCGGAGGGATCGGCGCGGCCTGCGCTGGTGATCGTGGCACACACGCGTAAGCCACGCATGGGCGAGCGGGTGAACGGGCGCGGCCTGCTGAATCTGCTCTCTGGCTCGCTTATCCTCGGGAGCGTGCCACGGGCAGCTTTCATCCTTCAAGCGGCGAGTGATGACACGGAGCGAAAGGAGTTCGTCTTTTGCTGCTGCAAGAACAACAACGGCGAGCTAGGCAAGGCGACGGCGTGGAAACGTGAGGGCGTGCGTTTCCTGGGGCCGCTGACTGATTTCGATTGGGACGCCTTCAACGGTGGCAGCACGGGCGCGGCGGGGAAAAACAAGAAGGTAGAGGAGAGTGATCTAATCGAGGTTTTCAACGGCGGGCAGAAGTGGCTTTCCAAGGACAAGGCAACGAAAGCAATGATGAAGGTGGCGGGCGTGGGGAGATCGGCGGCATACAGCGCCCTAGATATGGTGAAGGGGCGCTTTGTTCATCTCTTGAGGGTAAACCCTGCCAACGGTGAATACAGCGTGCATGAGGAGCCGGAGGGCTGGGACGGCGATGAAGAGGCGGAGGCGTGAGGGCTTTGATACTTGCGGGGATGTCTTTGGGGCGCATTGTTGCTGTGGAGTCTGCGGGGCGGCGGATGGCGCTATACCCGCAGGCGTGCTTGCAGAGCCGCCATCCGGCGCTGCATTCCCATTGCTGGCGTCCAGTCCAGTTTCCATTAAGTGGAAGAGGCTGGATGGAAGCATAGGCGACGATAACGGCATGATGTGCGGGGAATGCTGGGGGCTTGATCTTTGGCATCATGGGTTTATTGATCGTCTGGCTTCTCAACAAAGCCGGGCTCTTTGATCAAAGGCTGTAGCCGTCCCGCGAGCGGCGCTGTCCATGTAGGTAAAAGGAGCCTCGCGGATTCATTCCTTTTATCCTTTCGAGCGCGATGAATCGAAGGCGTCAGGATTGAGGCATAGGCAACGGTGCCAGCATGGCGCGGAGTGTATTCAAATAATCACTCGGTGAGAATCCAACGGAAATGCTTGGCTTGGAGGCTCATAAAAGAGCTTGCCAAGTGTATTCACATAAACAAATGTATAAATGAATACAACGCTATTGAGACTACACCATGAAAACCAAAGCCACGCCCGCCGCTGTTCCAGTTGCCATTCTTGTCCGCGTCTCGACTGCCAAGCAGGAGACAGCGCGGCAGGTTTCCGAATTGAAAGGCCATGCTGAGGCCAAAGGCTGGCAGGTGGTGGCCGTATGTGAAGAGGCCGGAATCTCGGGCCGGGCTGCTGAGGATGAACGCCACGGCTTGCATGAGATCGAGGAACTAGCGCGAGCCGGTAAGGTGAAAAAGGTTCTGGTGCATGAGGTGTCACGACTGGCGCGCCGGAACTCGCTGGTTCACAAATTCGTGGAGACGCTAGAAGAGCTGGGAGTCTCGCTCTACTGGCACGCGCAGGGCGTGGAGACTTTGCTTCCTTCGGGCAAGAGGAACCCGGCTGCTGCGGTGATGCTGGCGCTACTCGCTGAAATGGCGCGAGCCGAAAACGAGACTCTGAGGGATAGGATCAATAGCGGACTGGCTGAGGCGCGCCGGAAAGGAGTGATCCTCGGGAGGCCCGTGGGCAGCGGCTTAGAGACTTCGGAACTCATGGCAAAGCACAAGGACGTGGTGCGAGCCTTGAAGGCCGGGCAAAGCATCCGCAATGCCGCCAGTATCACGGGGAAAGGTGTCTCCACGGTACAACGGGTGGCGGCGGCGATGAAGGTGTCATAGCTTGGAGTCTTGTTGTGCCGCCTTGCGGCCCGCCCAAAGTTGGCGGGCTGGAGCTAGATAGCGGTGTTCCATCTCGGGCAGATCCTTCGTGACGCTACGCCACCGGCGATACTCCATTAGCAGCGCCCGATCTTTGAACTCCGGCGGGCTGAACGTTTCAGCCGTCCGCAGGAACGGACGTTCCTCCTGATACAGGCGCTCGAAGAGGTTCAGCTTTTCGGGTGATGGTAGCATGGATTTCACGGGCGTTGTGCTTTGATAAGCGAATGATATTATACCAACGGGCCGGGGTTGTTCCTGGGACTTCCCCCGTTGAGAGACTTCTGGCCGGAGCTGGGGAGGAGGTTCCCCAGCTCGTCTTTTTAAAATTCGTGTGGTGAGTCCGAGCGCGGCGGGGAGACTGGAATCATTGACGTTATCACCTTTCGAGCCGGAAGAGATAGGAAGCGGCATCGCTGGCGCTGCGGTAACGCAAAAGTAGGAACACCATGGCGGCACTCAGCGGCAGCGGAAAAAGGCTGTAGTATCACTTTCCCGCCTCTCACTGAAACAGTAGCAACGGCAGGCCATACGACACTTGAGCTAGATCGAGGCGGCGGATTCTGTGGAGCATTGGAACAGGGTTAAAGACACCGGGGGAGGGGGATCGGCCTGCGTTTCTGAGAGCCTTATCTGAATAGATTTCGAGCCGCGAAATTTTTCCCAATAGGGGCGGCAGCATAGGCGACGTATTCTTAGCCTCATTCTTGGAAGGCTGTTTATCGTGATGTAAACCGTTGATTTACAGAGTGGAGCGGGTGATGGGAATCGAACCCACGTATCATGCTTGGGAAGCACGTGTTCTACCATTGAACTACACCCGCGTGTCTGGCGTTACCTACAATGGATCGTGGATGCGCTTAGATATTTGTCAATCAAGGTCGTGGTCACATCGCTGGCTTGGATTGGATGTGGTAAACCCTGAGTTTACCAGATAGTGTGCAGCATGAACCCTGATCCGCTCGCCTCTGTTACTCAATCGACCTCTTCAGTCAGTCATCATCTGCGCTTTCATCTGCCAGTGGCCCATTTGGGGACGGCTTTTGGGAATGATTGGTTTGGGTTAAAGGCAGAAAAATTTGCCCGCTTCTTTGGCACACCCACTTTCATCATCTGCCAGACGATCATCGTGGCGGCGTGGATTGTTTTAAATGTGATGGGTGTGCTGCATTTTGATTTGTATCCGTTCATTCTCCTCAACTTGGCCTTCAGTCTCCAGGCAGCCTACGCGGCACCTTTGATTTTATTGGCTCAAACTCGACAGGCAGATCGCGACAAAGCCCACTCAGATGCGGATGCGCAGCACCGTGAAGCACTGGCGACGGCAAGCCAGGAGCGGCTGGACCTAGCGGCGAATCAGACGACGCTGCTCCTGGAACTCCTGAAGCAAAACACAGCACTCACCGAGATGTCACTCAAGCTTTCTGAACGGGTGGAGACGCTCACCTCTCAGCTTCATGCCCACTTAATGAATGAGTCTTTGAAGAAATCAGAAACCTAAAAGCGCCCGTTGTCTCTGGACTTGAGTTACGGCGGAGTCTTGGCAGATTCCGCTTTCACACCATGCTTTTCATTTCCACTCGGGGTCAGACCCGCCCGCATACATTCTCTGAAGCTGTCGAAATCGGTCTCGCCACGGATGGTGGACTGTTTTTGCCTGAGAATCTGCCCTCCATTGCCGATAAACTACCGGCTTGGGAGAAGCTGTCCTATGCTCAACTAGCGGCTGAGTTTCTGACTCTGTTTGCCCCGGAAATCCCAAACGACGAATGGCATACCCTGACGGCTGAGGCTTATGCGCGCTTTGATTCACCCGACGTGGCTCCACTGGTTAAGCTCTCGGATAAGACTTATGTGCTGGAGCTTTGGCATGGACCGACCCTGGCATTCAAAGACTTCGCCTTGCAGCTTCTGGGCTTACTCTACAAGCGGCAGGTTAAGCTAAAGGGCAAAAAGCTGGCTGTTTTAGGTGCCACATCAGGCGATACAGGCAGTGCAGCGATTCATGGCTGCATGGGACAGGACGGGATCGAAATTTTCATCCTCTATCCAAACGGTCGCGTGGCTCCGCTGCAAGAGCGGCAGATGGCCTGCACAGGGTCAGCCAATGTTTATGCTATTCCTGTTCCAGGCACTTTTGACGATGCTCAAAGAGTGGTCAAAGAGTGCTTCGGCGATCACGCCTTTGTCAGTGAGGTCAATCTTTCTGCCGTCAACAGTATCAACATCGCCCGCGTCCTGGCCCAGTGTGTGTATTACATCTGGGCTTGGCTGAGACTGCCTGAGGGGGCTCGTGCTAACGTCGAGTTCGTCGTGCCGACGGGCAATTTTGGCAATGTGATGGCGGGCTGGCTTTGCCAGCAAATGGGCATGCCCTGCGGTGGGTTCCGAGTAGCGACCAATCAAAATGATATCCTGCACCGATTCTTCACCACAGGGTCATATCAGGAAGGCGAGGTGAAACCCAGCCACGCACCGAGCATGGACATTCAAGCGGCTTCCAACTTTGAGCGCTACCTTTATTACAGGCTGAATGGAGATCAAAACAAAGTCCGCGAAACCATGGTCCGCATGAAAGCAGGAGAGCAGCTGACGCTCCCCCATGTTGCCTCCAGTTTCCGCAGCACGCGAATGGATGATGAGACGATCCCCAAAGCGATCTCTCAAGTCTGGATAGACTACCAGTATGTGGCTGATCCACACACGGCCTGTGCCTTTACAGACATGGCACAAGATCGAGTAAGTGTCGTGCTAAGCACGGCTAGCCCAGCCAAATTCCCTGAAGTGGTCCAGGCAGAAACCGGCAGCGAGCCGATCCACCCCTCTCTGGAAATCCTGAAGTCCAAAGCACTGCAAACGTATCCCATGGAGGCCACGGCAGTAGCCGTAAAGGCTTTCTTACGTTCCAAAGTTTGACACAGCGTCTTCGTGCTGTCTTGATGTCTGTATGTGGCGCGAATTGACAAACCTATGGCAAAGTGTGCGTGACCCTGAGTACGCGCACCTTCTCATGGAGTCGCTGCCCCTCTATGGTTTGGCCTTTGGCGTGACATTGCTCGTTGTCGCATTCGTGGTCAATGAGAGGAAATGCCGGCTCTTGGCTCTGGGTATTATCTTTGTCTCCAGTGCCAGTGTCTGGCCCTACCTCGACTTTCGGCTCAAAGCTACCCCACGCATCCTAGCCACACGCGCTGTGGAATATGGCCCCATCATTCAAGAGCAGACTCAACTCAGACAGGATACCGCCTGGGCTTATTACATCATGGCTGCAGTGACCCTCATCGCCATGAGCATGAGTCGATCACGCCATGCCCACTGGGGCAT
>JAIXZA010000031.1 GCA_027489965.1 Verrucomicrobiaceae bacterium | reverse complement strand
TGCCGATGGGCACGGGCGAGTTCCGCAGGATCCATTCACGGGTGGCGTGGATGTTCTTGCCGGTGGAGAGGTCCATGACGGTGTCCGCGCCCCACTTGGTGGCCCAGCGCATTTTTTCGACCTCTTCCTCGATGCTGGAGGCGACGGCGCTGTTGCCGATGTTGGCATTGATTTTGACGAGGAAGTTGCGGCCGATGATCATCGGCTCAAGCTCGGGGTGGTTGATGTTGGCAGGAATGATGGCGCGGCCTGCGGCGACTTCGCTGCGGACGAACTCGGGGGTGATTTCGTTCGGGATGCGCTGGGGGAAGCGGCGGAAGATGCCGGGGGTGTAGTCGGTCTGGACCTGGGAGGAGCCGACGTGCTGCTTGTCGAGGTCGTTGCGGACGATGTCATTGGTGAAGTCGGCGATCTGCGCCCGCTTCATGTTTTCGCGGATGGCGATGAACTCCATCTCGGGGGTGATGATGCCTTGTTTGGCATACCAAAGCTGGGTGACAGGATGGCCGGTGGCTTTGAGCGGGCGGCGGCGTTCGCCATTGAGGCCGGGGAATTCGACGAGGCGGTTGCGTTCGGCGGTGCTGGCAAATTCGGCGTGTTTGCCGCTAAGGTAGCCGTTGTCCTGAGGCTTCACTTCGCGGCCATCGTAGGCGATGACGTCATTGCGGGCAGCGATCCATTTTTCACGCAGGGCAGGCAGGCCTTCGGAGGAGTCGCCTTTGAAAGCGGGATCTCCCCAAGGACCAGAGCAGTCATAGACGCGGACGGGATCGTTTGCTTCGATGCGACCATTGAAGGCTTTGGTGGGCGAGAGGGTGATCTCGCGCATGGGGACTTTGATTTCTGGATGGATGACGCCGGAAAGATAGACGCGGCTGGAGGCTGGGAGTTGCTCGCTGGAGTGGGCTTCGAAGGAGGATTTGGGGTCGGCGATCATGGGGGAAATTCCTTGTTCTTAGTTCGTGGTTCTTTGTTCTTGGTTGGGCGGCCTGTGGCCGGAACTGAGATGGAACCTCCGAGCGAACTCCCTTCGGCGGCATGACCCACATCAGGTTCGGAGGGTTCAGATCAGCAATGATCCGTCTCAGTCCCTAGCGGGGACGCCCCTGTCGTAACAGCTACGAGTGTGGTGACGACTGGGGGGATCGTCAAAGCGTATTTCTTTCTGAAAGTGAATTCCCAGCGAGTTAAGGCGCAGGCTTGACACGAGAAATGACGAAGTTTCTCAAAAGAAGCGTATTCGTCTCAGGCGTGCCTGCGGTGAGGCGCAGAGTTTCACCAGAGAATTCCTGCTTCAAATTGATCTGGCCGATGCGGAAGAGTCGATAGCTTTTGAGGTCCTTCGTGGCCCGATTCTTTTCCATCACTTGGGTGATTTTTTGCCCAGCAAATTCGGTGGTGACAGGGAGATCGCTTTCTAGAGGAAGAGTGGCATACTGGATTAGCAATTCGTAGTCGCCCGGAGGGATGAAGTCGATCCGCCACTCGATTTGGCCGATGGCTGCGGCTTCGGGGCTGGCGCTGCCTTCAGGGATAGGCAGGATGCGTTGGGCAAAGGCGGGCGTAAGCGTGTTGACGCCGCGGCGGGGTTTCAAAGGAGATCCAGGTGGCGGTGGACCGGGCGGCCCTGGTAGACGTGGACGCATCTCGGCTGGCTTTTCAGGACTTGGGTTCAGTTCTTCGGCGACTTCGGAGAGATCAATGACGGACCCGGAACTGATGATGCTCTGAACACGCTGGATCTCAGCTTTGATGGGGGCTGGATCCTCCTCGGTGAGGGCCAGTTTTTGCAGATCAATCAAATATTTTCCGAGGACTGGGATGTGGCGTGTGCGGAGTTGCTGCTGATAGATGGCTTCTGTCTGGCGCAGTCGGGATTCTGGCGCGCTGGCTTCGACCGCATTAAGCGGTTTAGGTTCTGGTTGTGGTGGCGCGGGGATCTGCGAGTAACTGCGCATTGCCCCTAGGACCGCAATTCCAATGCAAAGACTAACGAAAGGAAATGCATGTCTCATGGTCTCTCCTCCTTGAGAGCCCAGGCTCCGCTTTTTCTCTTTTTGGCTGCTGTTTCACGGTCCATCAGATTGCTGATCAAGCCCTTCTCCAAGGTTCCGCGGAGGTCATCCTTCATTGGGGCATGGACTGCGGCGAGTCCGTGATCGACGAGCACGTTCTGATAAAGGCCGACGTCTGATAAAAAGACGAGTGCAGGCCGGCTGCCATCTTTGTCCACATTCGGTCGCAGGAGCAGACGCAGCGGTTTGCCGTCGAGGTATCCTAGAGTGAATTCACGCGCTGAGCGGCCCATAGCGGGCGCGTCATCGGGGTCGATGGAGAAGTGTTTGGCAAAGGCGTTCGTCTGCTCTGATTTTGAATCCAGAGGCGCACACTGAACCCAAAGGAGTCGAATGAGGATCTTTTTCCCCTCGTGTTCAATGTTGAAGTGGTCGCCCGTGAGTTGCTCGTCTGAGATGAGTTGGGCATTTTCAATGTCCTCAAATCCGGCTGTATTTCCAAGTCGAGTCAGCATCCGATACAAAAGGTTTTCGTTAGGTTTGGCAGGGTCTTTTTGTTGGAGGTTTAGCAGTCGTTTTGTCTCTGTGGCCGCTGCTTCCTTGAGTTCAGGAGAGGCTTTGCCAATCTCACTCAGCTTGGCTTCATAGCTGGACAGTGCTGTTTTTTGAGCACGTTCCAGCTCGGTAACGAGTCTGGATTTAGCTTGTTCCAAAGTGTCTATGTCTTCTGGTAATGACGCCGCCTGGATGGAGGTTTCTTTGACCGGGGTGAGCTGAATGTTGCGCAGCTGGACTTGATTAGCGGGATAGCCTGTGGCTGGCACGAGTCTGAGGGTGACTGGACTGCGGGTGAAGCTGATGGGACCGATGCGGACGGGGCTGAAGCTCTCTTCATCGGCATTCATCGGGATGTCGAAGCTGCGTCGATTCTCCAGTGCTCCAGGCAGCAGAGAGACCTCGTAAAAGGAAAAGGACGCTTTCTCTTGAGGGATGAAGCGTGAGGAGCTCGTCGTCGCTGCGAGCGGGCTGAGATTGGCCTCGAGCTCCAGAAAATAGCTGCCAGGGGTGATTCGCAGGCTCTGCCACTCAGCCAGGCTACTGGCGCTGCGCCAGCCAGTGAGGGTGTCATCGCTGACTTCAGCTGTGCCACTGAGTTTGGCTTTGTCGGGAGCAAGGGGTATGCCCTGAATGGGCGCACTGCCAGACTGTGAGAAGATAGCCTTTAACTCCTCTCGGCGCTGTTGGACGAGCCGAGCTTCTTCGTAATCCGCTGAGGCGGCTAACTCTAATTCGAGCTTAGTCAGAGCGCGATCGTATTGATCTGTGAGGACTTGGGACTCTGTGAGCAGCGTTTTTAAAAACTGAGTTTTGGCCGCTTTCAGAGCCGGGCTCTCAGCAGCTGAGAGTGCGCTGGTGGCCAGAACGAGTCCGAGGACCGCGCGCCCATCGGAAGAGATCCGAGCAGCTGTGGTCAAACAAGAACTGAGAAACGAAAAGGGCATGAGGAGTGCTGATTGAACTCCATGTCGCAGGACAGTGCAAAGACATCATGCAATATCTAGGCCGATCATGAATCGGTTAGTCTAGCCCGCCAAAAGAAAAAAGCATGGGCTGAAATGAATCAACCCATGCTCGCAAAAGTGTTTTTTAGAAGTCAGCCTCCGGTGAAGGAGGGCAGAGACTAGTAACGACCACCGCCGCCACCGCCACCACCGTAGCCGCCGCCACCACCACCGCCGCCGCCGTAGCCACCACGGCCACCGCCACCGCCGCCGCTTTTGCCACGACCGCCGCCGCCACCACCGTAGCCGCCGCCACCACCACCACCGTAACCGCCACCACCGCCTGCTGGGCGATCTTCTTTCGGACGTGCTTCGTTGATGCTGAGGTTACGACCCATAAAGTCTTTGTTGTTGAGACCTGTGATGGCTTCAGTCATGGCCATAGGGGTATCCATGGTCACGAAGGCAAAGCCACGTGGGCGTCCAGATTCGCGGTCCATTGGAAGGAAGAGATCCGTCACTGTGCCGTAGTCAGAGAAAAGCTGACGGAGGTCTGTTTCAGTGGCGCTAAAGGGCAGGTTGCCCACATACATTTTGGTATTCATATCGTTAACTTGGGTTCAGTCTTTCTGGGAGAGAGACAATACAAAGCTCCGATTTCGGATTTCAGAACACCACCGAATCCGTAGAATCACCTGATGAGCAGCTTTGTTTGGCCTTCACCAGATCGACTTGCATTGGTATAATGACGGCAATTAAGAGAATAGCAAACGATCTTTTGAATTGCCTTTGTAGAGTTGCGCTGAATTTTTCTCCGCAATTCTTTCTACCCTCTTCCTTTTTTCTGATGTTTTCTCACGACTTTTGGACTTCTTCGAGCTGTCATGTGGCTCTGAATCCGCATCGACCAAACGATGCCGATGGGTTGCTGGAATTTGCTCTTGAGCATGGCTGGGAATCGAAGTGCTTTTTTCAGACTTCTGGAAGCGAAGGTCTGCCCAAATGGGTGGTTCTGAGCAAAGAGGCCTTTTTGATTTCTGCGCGCGCGGTCAATGCGCATTTTCAAATCACCTCAGCGGATCGCTGGCTGATTGCACTGCCGCTGCATCATGTGGGTGGTTTTTCCATCGCGGCAAGGGTTCATTTATCAGGTTCGAGTTATGTGCAACACGCTGGTAAGTGGCATCCACAGCAGTTCGTGGATCTTTGTGATCGTGAAAAGGTCACACTCGTTTCTCTGGTGCCGACACAAGTTCATGATCTGGTGGTGGAGCGACTTTCTTGTCCTCGACAGTTGCGTGCTGTGATCGTCGGTGGAGGTGCTATTTCAGAAGGCTTGGTGAAATCAGCGAGGTCACTGGGATGGCCTATTTTTCAGAGTTACGGGATGACGGAAGCAGCCTCTCAAATAGCCACTCAGTCGCTTGATTCGAAAGAGGACGCTGGACTAGAAGTTCTGCCACATTGGAAAGTGAGCACGGATACAAAGGGGCATCTCCTCCTATCAGGTCCAGCTCTTGCGGAAGGCTACCTCAAAAAAACGGATGCAGGGAAGTGGGTGTGGTCTGCAATAGGGGAGATTTTCGCGACGCGTGATCTGGTGAACTTGAGGTCTGGAGGAGAGTTGACCTTTTTGCGGTTTATTGGGCGTGAAAGTGGGGTGATTAAAATTTTGGGAGAACTCGTGCATTTGGCACCGCTTCAGGAGCGCCTGGATCAGATCGTTTTGGAGGAAGAAAGTCTGAGTCGACCCATCATTTTGGCATTGCCCGATGCTAGGCGTGAGATGAAGCTCATCTTAGTCGTCGATTCAGGAAATCCTGAACTGTGGTTAAGTCGTTTTAATGTGGGTGTGAATCGTTTTTGTCAGATCACTGAAATTAGGCAGATCTCGGTCATCCCACGCACCGACCTTGGCAAAGTGGATCATATGGCGCTCAAGGACATGCTGAGCTGAGTCAGGAAAGTGAATGGAATCACTTGTTTTTTAGGTCATCAAAAACACTTGCGTTCCTTTGCCATAGATGTCAGAAATGGCGGAGTGACCACCTGTGAAAGGGTTAGGATCGTTGGCATATCAGGTGCGTCTGCGGAAAAACCGTTGGAGTGGCTTGATTTGGCGGCCCCTAATTCATGAAGCAGCGTCCGAATCCAGACCCAGATAAGATTAGATCAGATATGAATACCAAGATGTACGTGGGGAATCTCCCCTTCAAAGCTAGCGATGTCGATATCCGCGAGCTTTTCTCCCAGTTTGGCGTTGTTACAGACGTCTTTCTCCCAATTGACCGTGAAAGCGGACGCCCGCGCGGCTTCGCTTTCGTTAGCATGGATACTCCTGAGGCCATGACGGCTGCAATTGAGGGTCTGAATGGCAAGGATTTCGGAGGTCGCAACCTCGCAATCAATGAAGCCCGTCCGAAAGAAGAACGCCCAGCAGGTGGCGGAGGCGGCGGTGGTCGCGGCGGCTACGGTGGTGGCGGCGGCGGACGCAGTGGCGGCTACGGTGGTGGTGGCGGCGGAGGCGGCTACGGTGGTGGTGGCGGCGGAGGCGGCTACGGTGGCGGCGGCGGAGGCGGCGGCTACGGTGGTGGCGGCGGCGGACGCAGCGGCGGCTACGGTGGTGGCGGCGGCGGTGGTGGTGGCAAAAAGTGGGAACGTGGTGGTCGTGACCGTGACAACGGTGGCGGCGGCGGCGGTGACCGCTGGTAAGCTTACCTCCAACATCAATTTTTAAACGGAAGCGGGTCTCTCTAAAAGGAGGCCCGTTTTTTTATTTAAGGGGTCGTTGGTTCAGCTTATCCAAGCTTCTTGATGGGACTTTGGTCCGATTGAGTTGTGCCTGTGTGTCCTTTAGTAATGAAGGGTTGGTTGTATGGAGTCTGCTTTTGTGTGGAATGTCGCGTTCAGGTTGTTGGAGTTGTCGGAAACTGGGTGTGATAAAAATAACTTGTTTTTCTTCGATCACAGTTGATAGTAAAGTGTTGTTAATTTCTCAGGCGTGAGAATTTAAATACCAACTTCCAAGATTTATTATGAATTCTATGGAATTCACTTGAACTTACTTTTATATATAGCATATTTCGACAGTCCCTGAACATTCTCGATAACCATAGCTCTCAGCCATGTCAACAAACCTACCCATTTCACCTCTAGCAAAAGACCACGCAAAGCTGGCTGATTTTATTCTGTTTAGTCAGCGCGAATTTTTGCTCAACTTGTCCAGAGAGCTTAATCGGGATAACATCTCCTTTGCGCAATTCTTCCTGCTTGGCTACTTGGCCACTTCGAAGGATCTTACGATGACCGACATTGCCCGCAAGATGGGCCATTCCACAGCTGCCGCTACAGGGCTTGTCGATCGTCTTGAAAAGCTTGGTTACATTGAGCGCACGCATGCCATTGATGACCGTCGCAAGGTGCTCGTTCGTGTAACCTCCAAAGGTCTTGAACTGGTGAGCCGCCTCCGTGACGAGCTCCAGTCGCAGATCGCCGATGCTATGTCTGAGACAGCCTCCAATGACGCTGCGGCTTTCATGTCCAGCTACGGTTCAGTGGATGCCGCTGCAATGGCTCGCTAATTTCGCTTGGTTGTTGAGTTGTGTTCAAAATCAAAGGCGCATGGATTCTTCCATGCGCCTTTAACATTTTGGGGCACTATCAAAGCTTATGCACGATCAGACATGGATGACTTTTCCGCTTTTGGAGGCTATGCCAGCCTTTCAGCACCGCTTTACTCTCAGGCATCCGACCATTGAGGTCGATGCTGAGCGAGCCGAAGTCGTGCAGCGTTTGTGGGCCTGGCATCGCGCGCAGGCAGAGGAAATGGGGTTTTCTCCCAATGAGCTCTGCCTTGCTGAACAGGTGCATGGGAAAGGCGTGGCTGTGGTGAGTGCTATTCAAAATGGCCCTATTCCAGGGGTTGATGGCATCATCACGGCAACACCTGGAGTCATCATCGGAATCTACGTGGCAGACTGTGGCGCCATCTATCTGGCTGATCCTAAAACTGGAGCCTGTGGCGTTTTGCATTCTGGCAAAAAAGGTTCGGAGCTTGGCATTGCTGCGGAAGGCATTCGCCTCATGGGAGAGCATTTTGGTTCACGCCCTGAAGATATTCGGGTGCAGTTGGCTCCTTGCATTCGTCCTCCAGCTTATGAGGTGGACTTTGCCAGTCAGATCCGCGAGAGCTGCTTAGCTGCCGGGATTATGCCTGAGCACTATGCAGACTGCGGGATCTGTACTTCGACCGATCTCAGTCGCTATTACTCGTATCGTATTGAAAAAGGCCGCACTGGAAGAATGTTGGCGCTATTGGGGCGCTTAGCATGAAAGAGGTTTCCAATTCGTTTTGTCTAGCCTCTTTTGGCACATTCATTGCCCCGTATTATTTCTATGCCCAGCACCCTCGACCTTTCATCTCCTGCAAAAATCAATCTTTGGTTAAAAATCCTGGGTAAGCGAGATGATGGTTTTCATGAAGTCTCCACTCGTTTGGTGAAGCTGGGGATCGCAGATACGGTGACCTTAACTTTGACTGACGGGACTGCTGGCATTGATTTGACCTGCAATGTGCCAGGCATTCCGGTGGATGATTCCAATCTTGTCTGCAAAGCGCTGCGAGCCTTTGAAGTCCGCGTCGGCAAGTCCTTTGGCTGGCAGGTGCATTTGGAAAAGCGTATTCCTCATGGAGCGGGGCTTGGCGGTGGCAGTAGCAATGCAGGCGTTGTGCTGCGTGCCGCGAACGACCTCACGGGTTCACCCTTGAGCATGGAAGAATTGTTAAAAATCGCGGCAGGCATTGGTTCTGACGTTCCTTGCTTTTTGCTCGAGACATCTGCGGCTGATGGCACTGGGCGCGGAGAAAATGTGACGGCTGCAGAGTTCCCCTGGAAATTACCACTCGTCCTTATTAAGCCTGCCTTTCCGATTCCCACGCCTTGGGCATATAAGAACTGGGCCAGTTCGACGGAGTTGCCTGGTGTGCTGTATGCTCCACAAATCTGCCCTTGGGGTGAAATGGTGAATCATTTGGAGCGGCCAGTGTTTGAAAAATACCGCCTCTTGCCGGGGCTAAAGAGCTGGCTGCTCGGTCACAGCAGCGTCCGTGCAGCTTTGATGTCAGGTTCAGGCTCCACCATGTTTGCGATCACGACCACCGATGTCCAGGCGGCTGCTTTGGCTGAAGAGGCCCGCCAATTTTGTGGTGAAACAGCCTGGGTTCAGGCGACGACGACTCGTTAATTGGAAAATCTAATCTCATGAAAAAACTACTCTTTTTTACCTTTGCGCTTTCTCTTCATGCCGCTGATGAGCCACTCAAGTTGAGTGATCCACAGCCTCAGCGATATTTGTTGAAAGCTCGCGCGAGCCAGATCGATCCTCGTGCCAAGGCACATCCAGAGATTGAATTTGTCTTTGAGAAAAAGGGTAAGCCTGCGGACGAAGAGAACGCTTCTGTGGATACTCGGGTAGCACCCCAAGGGAAGCTGGTCATCTGGCTCATGGGGCACAGCGGCGGGTTGTTTGAAAGACTGAATAGCTATGGGCTGCACGCGATACAGGTTCATTATGCCAATGGTTGGTTTGGGAAGTTCGGCAAAGAACCAGCGCCGGAAGATGATAAATTTCTCGGTAAAATTCGTCTGGAGGCCGCAACTGGCGAGGATTTTAGCGATGTGGTCAGTATCCCAAAACCCGATGGCATGATGGAGCGCGCTTTTCAGTTTGTGAAATGGCTGGCCAAAGAAAATCCACAAGGCAAATGGGAGTATTTTCTTGCTGCCGATGGTGCCTCGCTGCGCTGGGATCGCGTGATCGTCTCCGGTGCCTCTCATGGCAGCACCACGGCCGCACGTTTTGCCAAGCATCAAAAGGTGGATCGAGTGGTCATGCTTTGTGGTCCACGCGATAATCTAGAGACTTGGCAGGGATTGCCATCGGCCACTCCAACGAATCGCTATTTCGGCTTCAGCCATGTTTTGGACGGTGGCTGGGCGGGAGATCACTATTGCCGCTCTTGGCAGCTTCTCGGATTGGCCGACTTTGGTCCGATTGTGAATGTGGATGAGGCTAAGCCGCCTTATCAGAACTCCCGCCGACTCACAACCGCAGCAGATGTCAAAGGAGACGCCAATCGTGCGCACTCCTGCGTTGTGCCAGGTGGCGGCTCAGTAAAAGACGATAAGGGGCATTTTGTTCATGAGGACGTCTGGCGTTATCTTTACACGCATCCAGTGGACCTTACAGGCGCAGCCACTGCGCCAGACGCCGATTGTGAGATGGATCTCAGAAAAGCTAAGGAAAAGAAGTGATCCTCACTCCTCTGGCAGACTGAGAAGACGCTGAGCTTCTTTGAGAAGAAACGACGTGTTGCTGAAGGGTTCCCAACTGATGTCGATCCAGCGAAGTCGGCCCTTTGCATCAATCAAAACCGCGGCATGAAGAGGTTCTTCTTCAAAGTCGTCGTAGGCGCGGAAGGTCTTAAACATCGATAGGCTCGGATCACAATAAACAGGAAAAGGTGGGAGCTTTTTCGTGCTCATCTGTTCGGCGATCCTTCCCGCCAGTGATAGCGGTTCGCGAGTGATCGCGGCCAGGGAGATGCCAGCTTTTTCATAGTCGGCGGCGACTTTAGCAAAGTCGTTGACCTGCTTCATGCAGTGAGTGCAGGCAGCTCCAAGATAAAAGAGCAGCACATGCGGCTTACCTTCGAACTGAGTTTGAGTCACGGGCTTGCCATCCAGAGTCAGCGCTTCCCACTTGGGGGCGGAAGGTGGTGACCAGTGGACTGGTCCCAAGGAGTCTAAAGTAGGGCGTGTGCCGCTATCCGTACGTTTAGGAGCTACAGCGCGCCATTCACCCGTTTCGCCGAAGGTTTTCGAGAGTTTATCCAGGCGCTGCTTGATAGGCAGGTTGTCATCCATGGCAAAGGCCAGCTTCTTGACCTCAAGAAACGTTTTCTTAGCATCATCCAGTTTGCCAAGAGCCACTTGAGCCTCTGTCTTTAAAGAGAGTCCTGCGAGATCTTGAGGCAGCTTGGATAAGGTCTCAGTAGCAGAAGTCTTGTTGTTTAATTTCAGCCATAACCGCAGGCTCAATTCCTTTGGCATATCGGTCGCCTTTTTAATCGCTTCCTCCGCTTTTTTGGGTTCGGCGATGACTGCATTGAGGGCTCTAAGATCTGCTAAAGCCTTGGCTAGTGTGTCCGATTTAGCCTTGTCAGTTTTGACTGCGTCGGGTTTGGCTTTTTCTGATTTAGATTCTTCAGTTTTTTCGGAGGATTCTTTTTCATCTTCGTCTTTTGCTAGCACACGCTTGTCTTCCACGAGCTTTCGCCTGGTCAGTCTAGATGGCGTGGTTTTATCGGGAGTGGTCTTTTTTAACTCTTTAGCCTTGGCCTCGTTGGTCTTTTTGTCCAAGGCTTCCAATGCGCTGAGCGCTGCGGCAAGTCCTTTGGAGTCTTCTTTAAAGTAAGAAGCAACACCGCGAGCGCGCAGACGTGTGGCCTCATGGCTGGGCTGAATCACAGGGCCAATGAGTGGGCTATCGGTGATGCTCAGGAGTTCATCCCAGAGTTCCCATTTGATGAGTGTATCGATGAGGCGAGTGCGACCGTAGCTGGCGGTATTGCTTTCTTTATCCAACGTGTTGTTGGCCGGGTGTTGAGGTGTGCGGATCAGGCTTTTAGCCAAACCCATGGCGTCCTTAGCGCGGCCCAATTCATTGTAGGTGCGGATAAGCCATTCTTCATTGTGAGCGTAATTGTGGATGAGGTTTGGCAAGATCCAGTTTTTAACCATGTAAGCATGATCAATCCGCGTGCTGGCTTCCTGCTGCCAAGCCGCATCATCAAAGCGCTTGAGCTTGGAAAAAGTGTGTCCGGGCATGTGCCACATGTGGGCGATTCCTGGAGCCACTTGTCCGTTGACGGCTGCTGATTTGAGAGCCTGAGCGGGCTTTCGACTGTCCCATAAATGAATGCGGTAATGGTGGGCGGGATGTTCAGGGTTAGTCTCAAAAACTTGATCTAGAAGAGCGTTA
>JAIXZA010000036.1 GCA_027489965.1 Verrucomicrobiaceae bacterium | reverse complement strand
GCGGCGAGATCGCTTGCCGTATCGGGCGGCAGTTTGTCCGCATTTTGGCGCCCGGTGATGAGGGCTTGGCGGCAAAAAGCTTCGCTCTTGTCGCCCATCTTCGTGAGGCTTTGACGCTGTCCGACGGAGAGGTCGAGCAGCTTAGAGCCCAGTTTGGTTTCGAGGGTGGTGAGGGCAGCATCGATCGCGGTCCAGTCCGCTTCCGAGATACCCAGGCTGATGAGGTCCTGTGTCATTGGTTTGGTAGGTTTGCTGACGTTAGTCGAGCCATTCCACACGGCCCCCGGTGCATTCCACACTAGGTTAGAACTCCATGTAAAAGGTTGCGACATGGAATTGGTTTTTACCGGAAACGGACCCCTTTTGACAAGATTATTTTGCGGCTTTTTTTGGAAGTTGATTGCTGACTCAGGGAAAAGTTGTGACAGCGGCTCAGAAGTGCTTCAACATGCGTGATGCTTTCGTCTTATACTACCTGCATCCATCCCACCGATAGCCCGCTCCCGATGGTCCAAGAGGACTCCACCGAATTGCCCCAACTCCATATCTCGTAACACCTGTGCACTGCTCGCCATGCTTCTGACCAAAATCTCCATCAAGAACTTCCGAGGAATCGAAGAGCTCGAAATTTCCTTGGAGCAATGCACTGTACTTATCGGCGAAAACAATACGGGGAAGACCAGTGTCTTGGAAGCAGTCCATACCTGCTTGAGCCGAAACTTGTCCAGGAAAGTAGTTCCGTTTGGTGAATACGATTTTCACCTCACAGCGGCGAAGCCTGAACCGAGTTCAGCCCCGCCGATCGAGATGGATTTTACCTTTGTCGAATCAACGGAAGACCAATGGCCAGATGCAATTGTGCAAGGTCTAGATAAGGCTGTGCAAATGCGGGTTGATAACAAGCAGGAGGTTCGCTTTCGGGTCGTTTCAGCATACGACCCGGCAATAAAGGACTTCACCTTGGAATGGTCATTTCTCGACCTGAACAACAATGAACTCACGACGGCAAAGAATCCGAGAATTGTTTCCGAGCTTCAGCAATTGAATCCGGCCTTCTTTTTGGCTGCCGTTCGTGATGCTGGTCACCACTTCCAGAGCCGATCTCCATTCTGGGGACCATTCACGAAGAATCCCCAAATTGATGAAGCGACCCGAATCGAGCTGGAGGAGCAGATCGAGGCAATTAACCAGTCTGTCCTCGATTCACATACGCCGTTCAACGAAGTGAAGACACAAGTCGCGAAGACTGGTGGTCTTGTTCCGTTGGCTGCTGCTGACCTAGTGAGTGTTGAGGCGATTCCCGCTCGCATTTTCGACATGCTCAGCAAAACCCAAGTGAAACTCGCTGCGAAGAGCGGGGCAAAGCTGCCTATAACGCAGCATGGCGCAGGAACTCAAAGTCTTTCGGTCTTGTTCCTTTTTGAAGCGTTTCTCAATGCACGGCTCGCCGAAGCATACGACCCGGATTCCGAACCGCTCCTCGCACTTGAGGAGCCAGAATCACACCTTCACCCGTCGGCGGTGCGCTCTTTGTGGAAAGTGCTGAGTTCGATCAAGGGACAAAAGATTATCGCGACACATTCGGGTGAATTGCTTGCCGCCGTCCCGCTAAACTCGGTTCGGCGCCTAGCGCGTAAAGCCGGGAAGGTTAAAGTGTTTCAAGTGCAACCGGGGACGCTCACACCTGACGACGAACGCAAGATTGCCTACCACGTTCGCGCCAAGCGAGGAAATCTCCTCTTCGCTAAATCGTGGCTCCTCGTGGAAGGAGAGAGTGAGTTTTGGTTTCTTCCGGAAGCTGCCCGCCTTCTCAATTTCGATTTTGAACTGGAGGGAGTGTGTTGCGTTGAGTTCGCGCAGTGCGGTCTAGCTCCCTTGATCAAGCTCGCGACTGACCTTGGCATTGAGTGGCACGTTTTCGCGGACGGAGACCCAGCCGGGCAGAGATACGCTACAACCGCCCGCGGCCTCCGCGGCGCGACACCCGAAGCCCAGAGGCTCACCCTATTGGCCGAGAAGGACATTGAGCACGCCATGTGGGCTCACGGACATTCCGCTGTTTACGACTCCGCCGTTGGCGCGCCCCAGAGGGCCAATATTACGGCTTTAGCTGGAACGCCCACACACACAGAGCAAACAATCCGCATGGCGATTAGCTCCACATCTAAACCACACCTCGCAATCGCAGCCGTGGAAGCTGCGCGGCAGGCAGGCTCGCCCGGTCTTCCTGCAACGATTCAAACCGCAATTTCAACCGCTGTGAACAACGCGCGACTATGAGCATCGACCTAACAACGCTTAACGAGAAACAGCTTGAAGCCGTGCAATGGAACGATGGGCCATTGCTCGTGCTGGCCGGTCCTGGATCAGGCAAGACTCGCGTGCTGACTTATCGCATCGCTCGTCTTCTGAACGATACCGCTGGTGAGCGCTTCCGAATACTTGGAGTGACTTTCACTAATAAGGCAGCAGGTGAAATGAGAACCCGCCTAGAGGCGCTGTTGAAAACCGGAAAAGACCGGGCGCTGCTGACAACTTTTCACTCATTTGCAGCCGAGATTCTGCGGCAGCATGGGCATCACATTGGGCTGAAGCCAGATTTCACGATCTTGGTTGAGCAGGCAGACCGTGAGGCAGTAGCCAACGAAGCGATGAAAATGCTCAGCGAGGATGTCGCAGATACAATTTCAGGAGCGGCCAACGCATTGCCGGTCCTTGATAAGATGCTTGCCGAGTGCTCCAACCCGACGGAACTGGCCGAGCGGCTGGCCGGACATCAGCGAAAAGAGTTTTTGTCTCAGCTTTTCAATGCTTACCGCGCCGAACTCATCAAGGGAAACCACTTGGATTTCGCTTCGCTAATCGGCATGGCCGTTCAACTTCTGGAAGAGCGGCCAGCAATCGCAAAGCAGTTTCAACGAGTCTATCGCTACGTGTGTGTCGATGAGTTCCAAGACACCAACGAAACACAATTCCGACTCCTCTGCGCACTCGTTCCGGCAGAGAGGGCAAACTTATTCGTCGTCGCTGATGACGATCAGCTGATTTACCAATGGAACGGCGCAAACCCCAAACGACTTCAAGAGCTTCTGAAACGCTTCTCGATGGGCACTGTGCAGTTGCCTGAGAACTACCGTTGCCCGCCAGCAGTGATTGAGTTGGCGAATAACTTGATCATCCACAACCTTGACCGTTCTGCGGGTAAGGAACGCCTGAAAGCGCACAAAGTTTCAACGACTGACTCACATTTGAGAGTGTTTCCTTTTGGTGATTTCGGCCAAGAAGTCGCATGGGTGGTATCCGAGTTGAAGCAGACGCCACCAGACGGTCGTAACCACTGCGTGGTTCTAGGGCGGAGCAAGAAACTGTTGGACGCGGTGATTGCCGAGTGCGCGCAGCAAAGCGTTCCCGCATACATCGCCGTGCGGAAAAGTCAGTTCATCAGTGCGCCCGTGACTTGGCTGCACGCGGCACTTCGTCTCGCGAATGCACGGCAGGACCGGGAGCAGCTTCGAAAGGTGTGCAAGGCTTTCTATTCACTCGAAGGAAACAACATCAGAGTGGAGGATGTGATAGCGGCGTCTTCATTCCAAAGTGGGGACTACTTACGGGGCTGGCTTGAAGCCGCGCTTGGTCAGGAAACCGTTTCGGCTCCTACCCGGGCATTTCTTGAGCAGACGAAGAGCACTCTGCTTGAGCGCGGTGATCACTGGGCATTCATCGAAGCTGCTTTCTTGTGGTTTGATGCACTCCAGAATCATCCCACTGCCGTTGACGCTGTGTTTGACGAGTATCAGGAGGAGAAGGAAGTTTGGAAGCTGCTCCAGCAGGAGGTCATTCAACAGTATGGCAAAAGCGAAGTAAGTCTCCACTCGCTGCTTCAAGAGTTCGATCTCCGCTCAAAGGAGGCACCTGCGCCGAAGGACGCTGTTCGCTGCCTGACAATTCATAGTTCGAAGGGCTTGGAGTTCAAACATGTCTATCTCATCGGTTTAGTTGAAGACCAGCTTCCGAGCTGGGCAGCAACCAAGAAGGGCGACGACAGCTTTGAAATGAGGGAGGAGCGCCGGAACTGTTTTGTGGCAATTACCCGAGCGGAGGAAGCACTGACCCTAACTTACGCTGGCCGATATTTTGGATATGCAAAGGCCCCGTCTCGCTTCCTGACCGAAATGGGAATCACCGTCTAGCAGCCCAGACATGCTGCTCAGCGGGGAGCTGAACAGTGCCAAACCTGAACGAGAAATACCACCGTGGACCACAAAGACGCCTATATTTGCTACAACAGCAACGACCTCGATTGGGTGAAGCGGCTTGCCGAGCAGCTTGAGTCGGAGACGATTGATGGCACTAAGACAGCTCGGACGCTAAACGTATTTTTCGACCGCTGGGACATGGGGCCGGGTGACAGCCTCATTGATAAGATGAATGAGGGCATGTCGAAAGCACGGCATGTGGTTTGTGTTCTGTCACCGGAGTTTCTTGCTGCGGACTGGCCGCGATTTGAGTGGAAACACATAGTGGCCTCGAACCCCAACAATGTCGGCGGCCGGATCATCCCCATTCTGTTTCGAGACAAGGGCTTAGATGGAAACTCAAGGCTCAACCTTCCCGCCCCGTTTCGCGACTGGAAATACGTTGATTTTCGCAGGGCGTCTGACTTCCGAGTGAGTTTTGCCGACTTGGTCAGGAAAATCAGGAACATGCCACCTGAGCGAGGGCGAAGACTTCCTCCGTTGGCAGGAAATAGCCCTGCCGTCGTTCCAAGGCCAACTCAGCCCGAAATGTCGTGGCTTCCCGACTCTGTGCCTGAATTCATATTTTCGAACCTTCTAACTGTTGGCGATCTGCCCACTCAGATTTGGTCCGCAAATACGCCATACAGGGATGACTCGAAAAGAGGAATCTGGGAGAAGGTGGAGGACAGCCAAGCATTCATTCTCCGCTCAGGGAAGCTCTATACCTTCACCAATCTATCGAATGAAAATGAGCCGCTGCGGAACGTGATTGATTGTGGCACGATCAAACCAGAGTCCCGCAACGACTGGTTTCTCGATCCAGACTGCGAACGATGGTTAGTAGCCTTACTCAACAGCTGTTTGACCCGAAGTCTCCGCCAAAAGCGGATCAAGACAGATGGCAAGGGGCGCTTCTATTTTGCTCCCTCGCAAGGTGTGAACGACCGTGTTTGGCAGATGCCCACCGGCAAAGGACGAACTGTAGCAAAGCGGATCAGACCAAAGGGATCTGATTCGGAGTTTTGGGTCCACCACGGCGCAAGACTGCGATTTAGACTACTGGGTCAGAAAGTTTTTCTTGTTATTGTCCCACTATATCTTTTTACCGAGGATGGTTATTCCACCATTGGCGGAAAGGCGGCAGGAAAGCTATCGCACATGTGGATGGGCAAACAGCAGAATGTCGACATTTTCCGTGATGTGTTGTTTTGGACGTATGTCTTGGGTAATGGGGCTCAAGTTGCGACGATCGAAACGGGATCAGCGCCTATTCAGATTGAGGCCGTCCCCGCAGCAGCACGAATGCAAATCGGACTCGCTTACGACCGAGTGGACTTCCGCACCTTGTTCAACTTCAAGGATTCGGAGCTCGAAGACGCCGCCAACAGCGCGAAGGAGTCGAATGATTTTGATGAGGAGGATGGCGAAAATGAAGAAGAATAGCAGACGACCTCTTCTAGTGCCGCTGGACAAGCGTCTTGAGGGACTGACTCCATCCTTTCAATGCTTCCATGTCGAGGAGCCGAAGCTCGTTTTTGGAGGAGGAAACCTTTCCGTTGACCCCAAATCGGGGTTGGAATCTTATGGTCCTTACGATGCAGATCAAACAGGCGTGAAGCCGATCAATATTGGCATCATCGGAACCGGTGAAGGCATCGGAGAGTTTCAAAGTTTTCTGGATCGTGCCCGAGAGACCGTCTCACCTGGATTGAATACTCGCGGTAAAACGTTAGACCCACACACGCATCCTGATTTTCCTGGCTGGGCTGATGGAAGAACCTTTGGTGCCACCTTTGTGTGCAGCAGCTCCACATATCAGCGAAGCATTCACCTCGAATACTTCATGAATGCGATCAAGGCCGCCAAGGCAGAAGCAAAAATCAAAGAGGTTGTCCGCTTGGTATTGAAGGAGATCGAAGCGCTTAACAATCTGGAACCCGCTCCGCAGGTAATCGTTGTGGTGCTCCCTCCTGAAGTTGAAAATCAGATAGCCCATGTTGGTGCTGCCATGTCAAAGCGGCGTGTCGTTTTGAGCCCGAAAGAGAGATTCCTAAATAACCTCAAGGCGGATACTGACAAAGGACAGATGACTATGGATTTCGGTCTTGATGTCGACGATGAAAGCAAAGCCACTAGCGGGTTTTGGAACTTCCACCATGCTTTCAAGGCTCACGCTATGAAGTTTACCGTTCCGACTCAGATGGTTTGGCAGACAACACTTCACGAACAAAACCAGGCTTCCGTATCTTGGAACCTACTGACGGCGCTTTACTACAAAGCTGGAAACAGCCCATGGCGTCTCCAAATGCTACCAGACACGACTTGCTATGTAGGTGTGTCCTTCTTCAAGGAACGGCCTTTCGGAAAAGCTGACATGCATACAAGTCTTGCGCAGGTTTTTGGCGCAGGTGAAGGGATTGTTTTGCAGGGGGACAAGGCCGTCTTTGACAAGTCAAAGGGCGACTCTAGCCCACACCTCACGGAAACCGGTGCCGAATCCCTTCTTAAACAAGCCTTAGAAAAGTATGCTTTGCAGCACGGCGTCCCACCGTCCCGTGTGGTGATTCACAAAAGTTCGAGGTATTGGCCTGAAGAGCTGGCCGGCTTTCGGAAAGCCGCCCAAGGTATCTACCGGCACGATTTCCTGGCCTTCGGTGATCTAGATACTCGTTTCATGCGTGCGGGACGGCGGCCCATTGTGAGGGGTACCGTGATTGTGTTGGGCAAGGGCAACTACCTTGTTTATACGAATGGTTACATCCCTTATCTGCGGTCTTACCCAAGTAAACGAATCCCTTGTCCACTAGAGATCATCGAGCATCACGGGGACTCCCCACCCTTGCTTGTTTGCTCGGAGGTTCTTTCACTTACTAAGCTCAACTGGAACAGTTGCTGGTTTGGTAGCAGCACACCAATCACCATGCGATTTGCCAGAGATGTTGGACGCGTTTTGGCAGAACTCCCAACCGATGGGTCTATTACTCCGAAGACAAAATACAAATACTACATGTGACTAAGCCCTGGTGGACGTTGCTCAAACCCATCACATCCCGGAGTGGCCGCGTGCGCCTCGGCAGCCGCTCGCGGGGCTCTTGCCATAGTTGTGCGCATCTTGATTATCCGGCTCAAGGGGCACCTGCGCTGGGTTTATGGGCGACTGGAGGAAGAGCTTTGAGCAGGAAATGGCGGTATTCGATTTTCATGGGCGGGCCGACGTGGACTTGCACGCCGATCAGGCCGGAGGCGGTGCGTGCTGCGGCATCTTCGTCCACGACGATGCTCATGACCTGGCCGTTGATCAGGTGAGTCAGGACATTGCCTCGGATGATGAGGTGGATTTGGTTCCAGTCATCGCGACGGAGAAACTTCGCCAGCGCGTCTTTTTCCCCGGTCTTGGCAATGATCGCGGGTTTGGCGTCGGGGGTGATCCGTGTCATCTGGCCGCGGAGCGCGAGGAAGGTGCGGCCGCGTTCTTCGTAGTTCTGTCCGGTCCAGGTGAAGTCGC
>JAIXZA010000041.1 GCA_027489965.1 Verrucomicrobiaceae bacterium | reverse complement strand
GCACTGAAAGGCCGTGAATTTAAAATCCCAAACATGACGGAGGAAGACATCCAGGAAGCCAGCTTATTTGTGCACTTAGAAAAAGGCGAACTTCGCTTTGGCCCGCCAATGTTGGGCAAGAAGACCCTCTAAGTCGCATTCGAAATCGACCGCTACTGGACGGATCAAAACAGACGAACCTTGCGTGTGGCGAATCAGTGTTTAGTAGTGACCATGCCTCGTCTTATCGCCATCGTTGCCATGTCTTCCAATCGTGTGATCGGCCGTGATGGGACGCTGCCTTGGCATTTCCCAGAGGATCTGAAGTTCTTTAAACGAACCACGCTGGGTCACCCAATACTGATGGGTCGGACAACCTTTGAGTCGATTGGTCGGCCGCTGCCTGGACGGCAAAACATTGTACTGAGTAGGACAATGGAACCGAGAGACGGAATCATCGTGATCCGAGATGTGTCAGAGTTGAGTCGACTCTGCGCTGAAGACAGCACGGTTTTTGTGATCGGCGGTGCCCAGGTCTATGGAGATCTGCTGCCGAAGTGTGATGGTCTTTATCTCACCTGGGTGGAGCAGGTTTTTGAGGGAGATACTTTTCTGCCAGCTTTTGAAGACCTGTTTATGCTGAAAGCGGTGATCGAAAAGACACCTGACCTGGAATTCCGATATTACGAGCGGAAGGCCTAAATCGTGGGCAATAAAAAACCCCGATGACTGAACATCGGGGTTTTTCAAAAAGAGTTTCGGTGAGGAATTAAGACTCAGTCCAGCCCATTTCCTTGACGGAGATAGCTTGCTTACCTTTACGACCACGGAGGTAATGGAGGCGAGCGCGGCGGACTTTACCAGCTTTGGTCACTTCGATCTTGGCGACTTTCGGGCTGTGCAGAGGGAAAACACGCTCGACGCCTTCTCCATAGGAGATCTTGCGGACAGTGAAGGCTTCGTTGATGCCGCAACCTTTGCGGGCAATGACGATGCCTGCAAAGAGCTGAATACGTTCTTTATCACCTTCGATAACGCGGGTGTGAACTTTGATGGTGTCGCCTACATTGAAGGATGTAATGTCTTTCTTGAGTTGTTCGGCGTCGATTTTGTCGATGGTATTCATAGTAACAGGGATTTGGAAGTGGGCCTTACCGAGCAGTTCCCATGAGGGGCGAACTGGGTGAGGGGTGGGCATTGTGGATGTGGTCTGAGGTTTCGCAACCTCTTTTTCCAGCCTTGATCGTTGCCGTGACTCCGGCGATAGGCTGCGTGATGATCGCTGACTACCTTCTTATTGATGTGGGCAATGGCCGTACGAAGCTGGGATTAGCCTCTCAGGACGGTCTGCTGGATCGTCGTGATTGTGCCACTCGGGAGCTGACGCCTGCCTTTGTGGAGGAAGTTTTGACGGGCTGGAAATTTCGCTCAGCAGTGCTTTGCAGCGTGGTTCCAGCAGCTGTGGCGGCTTTCCGTGCGGTTCTCGGAGAATCTTTGCTGGAACTGCATCATGAGACTACAATGGGCATCGGCATCCGTTACCCGAATCCAAAGAGCATCGGACCAGATCGGTTGGCGAACGCGGTGGCCCTAGCACATTTGCACGGGGCACCCGGGATTGTGATCGATTTTGGCACAGCGGTGACCTTTGATATTATCTCGGCAGATCAGCATTACATCGGCGGCGTGATCGCGCCCGGTCTGCGTTTGATGACTGATTATCTGCATGAGCGTACGGCGTTACTGCCTCAGGTTGAGCTGGCTGAACCGACTACGGCGATTGGGCAATCCACCATAGGTGCGATTCAGGCTGGGGCTGCGATAGGTTATCGCGGCATGATTCGGGGTATCCTGGAAGCTTTGCGCAAAGAACTGCCGCCGGGTGAGGCTGTGCATGTGGTGGCCACCGGTGGGGATGCGGGCTGGATCATCTCTGGCATGGAGGAGCGGATCACTGTCGATCCAGATTTGACCTTGCATGGGCTGCGATTGGTGGGCAATCTCAACGCCCTTTCTCATGTCTGAAACATCACTCACCACAGTCGGAATCGATTTCGGCGGCACCTCGGTCAAGCTCGGCGTCTGCCGTGCAGGCGAACTTCTCCACACCGATGCCCCCATCATCACGGCAGATTTCCAGGGTCCAGCCGCCTTGATCACCGAGATGGCCGCGCGTGTGGCCAAACTGCGTGAGATTTACCCAGACATCGCTGCGATCGGTGTGGGTGTGCCGGGACTTGTCGATTTCGAGCATGGTTTCGTGCATGTCTTGACGAATGTCCCTGGCTGGAAGCATGTGCCGCTCAAAGCAATCCTCAGTGAGAAGACGGGTCTGCCTGTCGTGGTGGAAAATGATGCGAATGCCATGGCCTACGCTGAGTTTCGCTACGGTGCTGGGCGCGGGCTCAATAACATCGTCGCACTCACGATGGGCACGGGCATCGGTGGGGGTCTCATTTTAAATGGCCAGATGTATCGCGGTGTCGGCTGTGCCGCAGGTGAGATCGGACAAATGAGCATTGATGCCGATGGTAAATCAGGCCACTACGGCAATCTTGGGGCACTGGAAAAATACGTCGGTAATAAGGAGATCGCTGAACATGCGATGCAGCGTTATGCCGAGGCGCACGTCACAAAGGCGCTGGAGGACTGCACGCCCAAGAAGATTGCTGATGCCGCAAAGGCTGGGGACGACATCGCTCGTCAAATTTGGGAAGAGATCGCCGACTGGCTAGGGACGGCACTTGCCAGCATTGCCTGGCTGCTGAATCCAGACGCCTTCATCATCGGTGGTGGCGTGGCCCAGGCAGGAGATCTGATCTTTGATCCCTTGAAGCGTAAAGTACAGTCCATGCTGAGCACGGTCGTCTATGAACGGCTGCAAATTTTGCCTGCTAAATACAGCAATGAAGCCGGCATCATCGGTAACGCTTCTTTGGCAGCGGATGCCGTTTGAGTTGTTCACAGCCTCCGCGTTTGCCTTCAGGCGTAATCTGTCTTTAAATGGTCAGCTATAATATCATGGATTGCCGCCAAGAAGAGATCGTTCAAAGCCTCATGGCCTCGTATTGCGAGGTCGGCGGGATCAATCATGTCGATAGCGGCAATCTGCCGTCAAAGCGCGCCATTGCCGTGCTTTGTGAGGATCTGCTTCAGGTGCTTTTCCCCGGTTTTTTTAGCGAAGATGCGCTGTCCTCTCAGGATCTGGAATTGATGACTCATGAGCGTGTGGCCGGGATGCGGGAGCGTCTGAACGTGGAAGTTCGCCGCAGTTTGCGCCTGAGCGATGGCAAAGGTGACAATCACCGCGAAGAAGCCATGAAGCTCGTCTGTGACTTCATGGTGCGTCTGCCAGAGGTGCGTGCTCTGTTGCAAATGGACGTGCAGGCTGCCTTTGATGGCGACCCAGCCGCACGCAGCTTTGAGGAGATCATCCTCGCCTACCCAGGCCTAGAAGCCATCGCCATCCAGCGCAGCGCGCACCTTTTGTATAAGGCTGGTGTACCCCTGCTTCCACGCATGATGACCGAGTGGGCGCACAGCCGCACTGGCATCGACATCCACCCAGGTGCTGAGATCGGAACACATTTTTTCATCGATCACGGCACCGGTGTGGTGATCGGAGAGACCTGTCAGATAGGCTCGCATGTGAAGCTTTATCAAGGCGTCGGTCTCGTGGCCAAATCCCTGGCTGCAGGTCAGGGTCTAGCTGGTAAAAAGCGGCACCCGACCCTGGAAGACTATGTCACCATTTATGCTGGGGCCACCATTGTCGGCGGCGACACCATCATCGGTGCTCGCAGCGTCATTGGCGCGAATGTTTTCCTCATGGAAAGCGTGTCTGAAGACATGGTCTATGCCCTCGGAGATCAAGAGCACCGCATCCGTGATCGCAAACAAACACCGCTGAAAAAGTCCCCTGTCACTGCGCAGGACTGAGCCATGAGCCTAGCGCGGAAAATATCCCAACTCATCTTCGACTTTCAGGCCCCGCCAGCTTGGAAGCCCGCCGACGGCGAGGTCTTTGATCGCGGCAGCGCTACCCCTGAAACACCCGCGCGGACCAGCGAAAAAACCAAGGACAGCGTCAGTGACCCTGAGCTGGCAGAGATCTGTCGTCAGCGTCTGCTTCAGCTGGATCTCACCGGCATGGCTAAAGTCGTGCAGGTGCAGTGGAATCCCCGTCTGCGCAGCACCGCAGGTTACGCCCGCTATCCGAGTTGGATCATCGAGCTAAACCCGAAGCTGCGTGAGTTTGAAGGTCAAGTGCAGCGCACGCTCCTGCATGAGCTGGCTCATCTCGTGGCCTATCACCGTGCAGGCCGTCGTAAGATCGAGCCGCATGGTGCCGAATGGCGTCAAGCTTGCTCCGATCTCGGCATCCCTGGCGAGTCTGCCCGCCACACTCTGCCCCTACCGCGCCGTGAGGTGAAGCGTAACTATGTTTATGCCTGCGCCCATTGTGGAGCCCAGGCCTTTCGTGTCCGCAAATTCCGCCGCTATTCCGCCTGCCGGAAATGCTGTGATGAACTCAATGGTGGTACCTACGATCACAAGTATCGTTTTGTGCTTCAAGAGAAGACCGAGAAAGCTAGGTGATGGATCAGAAGATTGTCATACCTGTTGCCTCATCTAGACAGGCAGTCCGATAATTACCGCGGCTATCCCCAGCGAAATTTAAGGTTATCGCATGTAGGCTGTGTGCCGTCGAAGCGGCTGGTTACACGCTCTGGCAACGAGCAGAAGCACGAACCAGGAGCAACGGGCGCTTTTCATGGCAAGCTAGAGTGAAATTTGAGTTGAAGCAGACCCAATAAAAACCTGCCGATTTCTCGTTTTGGCCGACGAACCCTATTTCGCGCACTTGAGGTGCATTCGTCAGATGGTGAATGGTTTTAGTGGCAAACGAGGTTTTTTCAAGAGGTCCTGTTCGCACTGATTTTTGCCTTTTAAAAGTTGGCTTTGGGCTTTTTAGAGGGCATCCATGCAGGGCTGCCGAGTTGGTGGTCTGATTTACCCATGTTTGTTTTTCTTCTGCGCCGTCTTATGAGCAGCCTTCTTGTGCTGTTCTTTGCCGTGTCGCTGACGTTCCTGCTGACACGTTCACTGCCTGGGGGGCCGTTTGATAAGGAGAAGGCTGGCTCGGCCAAGGTGCAGGAGGCGCTGCTGGTGAAGTATCAGCTCAACGGTACGCTCTGGCAGCAATACACGGCCTACCTGAGGGATCTGCTGCGGCTGGATCTGCGTGTTTCCTTCAAATACCGTGACTGGAGCGTGGCAGAGATTTTAGCGCAAAAGATGCCTTCTTCGCTGAAGCTGGGTGGGTTGGCTTTTCTTATCGCCAGCACGCTCGGGGTCCTGCTCGGTAGCCTTGCAGCGATGCGGCGTGACACAGTCATTGACTGGACGTCGATGTTTGGGGCTATCATTGCGATTTCGATCCCATCTTTTATCACGGGGCCGTTTCTGGTGGCTATTTTTGCCCTTTGGCTGCGCTGGTTGCCTGTGGGTGGCTGGGGTGGTGTCTCACATCTCATTCTACCGGCGATTTGTCTCTCTGCACCTTATGTGGCCTACGTAGCGCGGCTCATGCGGAACAGTCTGCTGGATGTGCTGAAGAGTGACTTTTTGCGCACCGCGAAGGCAAAGGGCTTGACCGAAACCCAAGCTCTAACACGCCACGCGATGAAGGTGGCGATCCTGCCCGTGGTGACTTATCTGGGACCGCTTGCAGCGCATTTACTCACAGGCTCCATGATTGTGGAAAGTGTCTTCAATATTTCGGGCGCAGGCAGTATCTTTGTGAACTCGATTCAGAACCGAGATGCTTTTTTACTCTGTGGAGCGGTGGTGATTTACTGCTCGTTGCTCATCTTCTTTAACTTCATCGTGGACCTGCTTTACAGCATCTTAGACAAGCGCATCCGACTCTATGCCTGACGCGCCTAAAAACCTTACACGCCCGGATGGTTGGGCCATTGTGCAGAGGAATCGTCCAGCGATGGTCTCGCTGGTGTTTTTGATCGCGATCGTTTTGATCGCATTCACGGTGCCATTCTTTTTGCCAGTAAGTTTAAAAAGCACTAGCAGTGACACCTTCCTGCCACCGCTGACAACAGGACAGGAAACGCCTGTGTTACATCTTTGTGGCACGGATAAAAATGGGCAGGACTTGTTCTATCGGCTTCTCACAGGTGCTCAGGTGTCTCTCGGCGTAGGCATCATCGGTGCCTGTATCTCTCTAGTCATCGGCACACTTTATGGCATGACGAGTGGTTTTTTGGGTGGAAAAGTGGATGCCCTCATGATGCGTGCGGTGGACATGCTGTATGCTGTGCCGCGCATTCTTTTCATCATGATTTTCATCGCTGCCTTTGACAGCGTTTTTAAAGACTGGTTGGATGCTGCTCGGCTCTGGGCGCAGCAGGCTGAGTGGAAAGGCCTGGAGTCCACGACTCGCTACCTCATCCCTTATTCGAAGATTCTCGTGATGATTCTCAGTCTTGGACTCGTGGAGTGGTTGACCATGGCTCGTATCATTCGCGGTCAGGTGCTGGTCCTGCGTGAGCTGACTTTTGTGACAGCCTCCCGCGCGATGGGTCAGGGAGGGTGGGGCATCTTGCGGAAGCATCTTTTGCCAAACCTCAGCACGATCATTCTCACCTACCTGACGCTGACGATTCCCGCCGTTATTTTAGACGAGTCTTTCCTCAGTTTTCTCGGCCTTGGTATTGATGATCCCGCCGCAAGTTGGGGCTCTTTGCTGAAAGATGGAGCTCAAGTCATCAATCCTATCGAAAGCAAATGGTGGCTCCTGGCCTTTCCTGCGGTTCTCATGTCAGTCAGCTTGCTGGCGCTGAATTTTTTGGGAGATGGTTTGAGAGATGCCTTTGATCCAAAGTCTGCTGATTAACCATCAGCCATTTCAGGTTTTAGGTTGATACTCGCTGGTGGGGGCTAGCGTGAGAGTCAACATGTCATCGTTACTGTGGCGTTTACATTGCATCATCAATAAATCACACCTAATACTGGCGTTAGCCTAGGGCTGGTCGCTCCTCCTATCTGCGCAAGGTGATAGGGGACTAGAGACACTGACGGGCTATCGTCATCTTGCTTCCGCTTTGATGACTGAAGATTAGCATGAGGCCGAGACACTTCTCCGTGAAGCTGGTCCTTCTGAACATTGTTTAACTCTCCGACTGCTTTTGCGTCGCGGTCTTCTGACAGTGAAACTTCGAGATGACGAATCGGCCTTTGACGCTTACAGCGAGGCCATTATAGAAGCGGCGCAATAAATCATTGTTAGTAAGTCACAGTTATTTGCGTTTTTTTGGATCTTTGCTCATTGCTACTTTAGGTTATGAATCAGTGCCACTGCTCTTTTCCGCTGCCTTGGCCAAGGGAAGTTCGAGAGTCACCAAGGCTCCGCCTTCTGGGTGGTTTTTTAGGCTTAGACTTCCTTCATGCGCAGTGAGGATTTCATTGACGACATTCAGGCCGACACCCATGCCACCTTCCTTTTCAGTAAAGAAAAGGTCGGCTCCATGGGCAAGAGCAGACGTTGAAAAGCCTTTGCCTGAATCATGGAAGATGAGTCGGACATGATGGTCGTTTGCTGTGAAGTTGATTTGCAGATTACCTCCGCGTGGCATGGCCTGTGTGGCATTGAGGATGATGTTGCGAAAGGCTTGTTGGAGTCTTGCACGGTCGCCTAGAACAAGAGTGGATGGCTTTTCTATATAGGTCTCAATGGTCGCGCTGGCATGGTCTGTCTGGGCTTTCAGGGTGGCCAGAGTTTCATGTAGAACCTCGGTGATCATCAGCGGCTGTTTCTTGGGTGGTGTGGGACGTGTCAGGTATAGCCATTGATTGACGAGGCCTTCGATGACTTGCGCCTCTTCTTGGATGTGTCTGAGGGACTGAGCAGACTCAGCATCCAAGGCAGTGACATCCATCAATTGAGTGTGGAGTTGAATGGAAGCGAGAGGGTTTTTGATTTCATGGGCAAGGCCTGTGGCGACGCGTCCTAGCAATGCCATTCGTTCCGATTGCTCGCGTTTTCCGCGTTCCTCCCAGAGGTCATCACGAGCTTGAGTGAGACTGCGTGCCAGATCGCCTATTTCATCCTGACGCTTCGATTCTTCGGGGATCTTGTCTTTGGAATCAAAAAAGGAAACCAGTCCGCGAGAGAGTTGCTGAACGGGTGTGATCATCTGACGTGCAATAATCCAGCCAAGCGCAGCTGACAGCAGCCAAAAAGCAACGAGCGCGTTGCGGGTGGCGGGATGCAGCACACTCAGCGCCGCTTCAGAAGCTGTGCGGACAAAGATCATGTCGTGGCGTGCGTCCAACCGTAGAATGAGAGCTTGTTCCCCATTTTTAAGGGGTAGCACCTCGTTGCGCGGCATATCTTTGAGCCATGCGATCTTTTCTGCCTGTAAGTCTGGCTCGAAGTGGCCTTGGGTGTCTCGAAAGTAAAGGCTCATGCGCAATAATTGCTGGAGATCTTCAGCTAGCTTGGCACTACGAGGGAGATTCATTCTTTGGACGAAGTCGGCATCGGTATGTGCTAGGCGAAGAAAGACTCGCTCATCTTCCGCCTGCTGTTGGTAGCGCAGCCAGGCTAATAGCAACAATGATCCTGCGGCGACGAAGGTCACAAAGACCAAAACAAAGCGGGTCACCAGGCTTCCTCGCCGGAGCAGTTCTTGCGGCTTCTTCATGACCTTGGATTAAACTTTAGCGCTGACGTTTTGCGGCAGCGTGTTCCTGGTCCAGAGCTGGCCAGATTTTAACCATTCGCTAATGAGATCGCGAAAGGCTTTTACTGGTGGTGAGTCATCTTCAGGATTCCAGACCATGACTAAAGGAACGGTGCGTGTCGGTGTGACCGAGATGTAGCGTAAATCTGGCGACATGGCGGCGGTGGCTACGCTGTCTGTGGCGATGCCGATGCCGGCTCCGGCTTCGACATAACTGAGTACTGTGCCCATGAGGCTGGGGCTATGGGAAATGCGTGGGGTGAAGTCTGCTTCTCGACAGGCAGCGATGATTTCATCATGCAGACCCACACCTTCCCGCCGCGCCAGCACGATGAGAGGTTCATTTTCTAAGGCTTTCCATGAGATGGTTTTCTTTTTGGCTAAAGGGTGGTTGGTCGGAACCACGATGCCAAGGGGCTCTTTACGCAATAGTAGTGTTTTGAGCGCACGCTCACCCTGTCCTGGCAACGGACGCGTAAGTGAGATCGAGAGTCGGCCTTTGGCGACCATCTCCCAGACTCGCTCTGGAGTGCGCTCTTCCAGGTGCACGGAGACTTTTGGGAAACGCAGTCGATATTCATGAAGCAATCTGCCGAGAAACTGCTGAGTCGGTGGCCCGATGTAGCCGAGTCGTAGTTCGCCTTCTTCACCAAGGGCTGTTCGTTTGACCCGGCGTAAAGATTCTTCCAGACGTTCTAGGATGAGGGCTGTCTCGGTAAGCAGCACAGCTCCTGCGGGAGTGAGGGCAAAGCTGCGGCGATTTCGATCAATGAGCCTCATGCCGAGATCCTTCTCTAGTTCCTGCACTGCGCGTGAGAGGGCTGGCTGTGCGATACGAAGGCGTTTGGCTGCGCGCGAGAAGCTGAGCTCCTCCGCCACTGCCTGAAAATATCTCAAATGCCGCAGATCCATGAAGGGCTATTTAAATGCTACCTCGGTCACTGACAACTCCTCAAAGCCAAGTTGCAGATGTCGCTCAGTCGATGAACATGGAGCCCTCATGACCCGCCCCGAAGCCATACAGCAAATCCGTGATGCCGCCAAAACCATCGCCCTTCAAATGATGAAAATTCACCCAGCTCTTCCACATCTCCAGGATAGTGAAATCATGGGTGATAGTCTGAAGTGTCTTCACGAGATGACCGTGCAGCTTGAAGTGATCAAAAAGAAGATCGGCAAGCTGGAACGTCAGGATGACAGCACCCTCCTGTGAGGGTGCACTCGATTAAGGATGGGAGGTCTAGTTGTTCGCTTCCAAAATCAGATGGCCACTGAGGATGGGCGATGTCTTGACAGTTTGGCCTGATTGTGGTGGCTGTGCCAGAAGGAAGAAGCCTTCTGCGCGATAGGCGCTACCAGTCCATACCATCATGCCCTTGTAGGTGCCGGCGCGTTCCAGTAATTTATTGGCGTTTGGTATGATAAATCCACCATTGAAGCTGCCCGGGGGAGTAGCTGCCAGGGCAAAGCTGATTTTGTTGTAGTTTTTGAGAGTATCAGTGGCCAATGGTAGCGTGACTTTTTGTGCCACGGCAGTCCCTGTATTTTGAATGCTAAAGACAAAGCTGTCTTTCAATCGATCTGCATCTGAGCCGTCTAGATCTGTTTCAACGAGGCCGCCTTCAGATAGAACGAGACGTGCATTGTTGGTTGTGTTCGGAAGTCCCAGGACAACTCCGCCAGCGGCAGGAGCTTTGTATTTACCACCGATGATGGTGAGGTCGATCGGGCTAAATCCGCTACGATAGGTGACACCCTTGGAGGTGGCAGGTTCTGCAGCGCGGTTCCAGCTCAGGGTGCCGGTAAAGGTGTTGTTTGCCAGTGAGGGTGCCGGTGTGATGAGACCTTTGCCGAGAATGGAGCCGCCAGGGGCTTTAAAGGCCGTAAAGATGATCACGTCTCCTGCTGGTCCGACAAAGCCTGCGGATGTGTAGGATAGACCGTCTGCGGTGAGTCCAGCACAACTGAGCACACCATCTGTAGCGACGGTAAAGGCGCCGTAACCATTGCCTTGAGGAATATCGAGATCGCCAAAGGATTTAGATGGGATCTCAAGACCGAAGGTATAGCTATCTTTGAAGTTGTTCGCAGGATTGGCAACCTTGCTCCAGACATTACGATATCCATCCAGTGCTTTGCTGATGCCTGTGTTCAGATCTGTTAATGTTCCGCTCATCGTGTTGTCGGTCAGATGAAGGGTGAAGTCGAGGCGAAGGGTTGGTTTGCCAACGCGGGTAAACTCTGCTTGGCCAGAGACTGCCGTGAGTGTCGAACCACTGAGGGTAGGCACCAGAGTGCCAGCGACTTTGGCGGCTACTCCGTCAGAGGTGAGCGTAACCGTGTAGGATCCCTTCGAAGTCGTGATTAAGTCCACACGTCCGCCCAAATTGCCACCCACTTTTGGATCGCGGCCAATGAGGCCAAGATAGCTGCCCGTGACTGCGGCATAATTGATGGCGCCGGTGCTTGGTGCGGCAAAGACGCGGAGGTTGTTTCTGCCACTTAATCCAGAGACAATCGGTGTTCCACCTTTGATGGTGCAGATGTAGTTTCCTTCGCTAGCGGCGGTGACCGATGCGAGTGTTAGCGTTTTGGCTGTTCCGATGATTGCCGAATTGCCTTCTTTTCTCCACTCGTAGGTAAGCACAGTCGCTTTCGGGGCGGTGCCTACAGCAGTGAATGAGACAGATTTACCCTGGGCGATCACGAATGATTTGGGTGCCGCATCAACAACGAAGACTTGTGCTGCCGCTGTGGGCAGGGTGCCCACTGGATTGGTCACATCACAGGTATAAAGTCCTGCCGTCGCGCCAGTAGCGTTGTTTGCCGTGAATGTGGCCGAGGTGGCTCCTTTGATCGCAGTGCCATTGAGTTTCCACTGATACCTAATGGGTGCCGTGCCTGTGGCTACGACGCGAAGGTTAAGGGTACCTCTGAGTGGCACAAATTGACTCTGGGTCTGTAGCAACGGAGCGCTGAAGGCCAGGGCCTGATCATCATCAAGGATGCTAAGCGTATGCGTGGGCGGTATTCCAGCGGTGATTCCGCTCGGAAGGGTGCCAAAACCAAGAACGACGCTCTCGGTGGATTCTGTGCTGATGTCATTATTGATGACAACTGAGATCGTCGCGGCTGTTTGCCCAGCTGTGAAGTTGAGACTGTTGCTTGGGATGGAGTAATCCGCATTGGTTGCTGATCCACTGACGGTGATCGGGATGGACACGGCGCTGCTGGCAGGTCTGCTTAAGGTGACTGTGACGTTGGCGATTCCTGCACTTTCACTCACATTTGAATTGAGTGTGGCGAATTGAATAGTGGCAGCAGCGCTGGCACCCTGGGTGGTGAAGCTACGAATATCGCTGGTGCGCTGGCCAAAGGCATTGTTGGCGACAACTTGGTAGTAGTAGGTGGTGCCAGAGGCTAATCCGGTAATGTTTTCTGGGAGCAGAACAGCGTTTTTGCCTGAACCTATCACCGTTTCAGCGGTGCTGCTTGCATTGCTCATGTCAAGAAGCGTGCCGTAGCGCAAGTAAGCTTTGGTTTGGATTCCGTTGGGGTCCACACTGGCGGTGAGTGTGACACCTGAGGTACTGATGTTTGTAGCTGTGCCTGCTGCCAACTGCATGACGGATGGCACATCGAGTTTAAACAGATCATTGTAACTGTTTGCCGCATTCAGTCCGCCAAAAGTCCAGACATCGCCTTCAGCGTCTAGCGCGACGGCTGTTTGCTGGCGTGCACCAGGAGAGTTGGACTCCACTCCAAGGTGGATTGTTCCATAAACAGGAGCTGCTGATGGAGAGTTAGAACCTTTAACCCAGGTCCATAGGCCTGTGGCTGGCTGGTAACTCCAGACATCATCACGGAGAGCTGTGCCAAAACCACCGAAGAAATTGAGTGCCCCTTCTGCGTCAACCCATGCGGCGGCACCGCTGCGTGAGGCAGGTTCACTGAGAGAGTCCGGGATACCACGTTTGCCGTAGATACCAGGTGCGGCAGGTTTATTGGCTCCACTCATCCAAGCCCAAGTGTTGGTGTTGGGATTGTATTTCCAGAGATCATTACTGTTGCTGCCGCCGAACAGCCACAGCATGCCGTCTGTGCCAGTCCAAGCGGAGGCACCAAGTCGAGCTCCAGGTGTGTTTGCATTTGCTGCGATGCCTTTGCTGCCGTAAACGCCGATGGCTTTGGCTGTCTTGCTGCCATTCAGCCATGTCCATTGTTGGGTGTTTGGATCAAAGCTCCAAAGGTCATTCATTGGAGCCATGACAGTGCCGCTTTCTGCTAAGCCATTGCCACCAAAGAGGTAGAGCTTGCCGGTGCTATCCAGCCATGAGGTTGCAGAGTTACGGGCGCCTGGGATGGTCGTGGCATTCGGGTTGCCGGGAGTCGTGCCACCATAAATGCCGAGTCCATTGACGGATGTAGGGCCTTTCACCAAAGTCCAGGTGCTGCTCTGAAGATCATATTTCCAGAGGTCATTGAGTGGACCTGTATTGGAGAGTCCGCCAAACATCCAAAGATTGCCGCTGGTATCTCTCCAGGTGGAAGCTCCAGCGCGGGCACCGGGAGTAGTGGACGTGTTGGGGGCATCAATCGTGTTGCTGCCGCCAAGCCATATCCAAGTTTGAGTGGCCAAGTCACAGCGCCAGAAGTCATTGAGTGCTCCAGGTCCTGTGGCAGCGCCAAAGCCGGTTCCGCCAAAGATGTAAAGTTTGCCAGCGCCATCAGACCAAGATGCGGAGTTACCACGAGCTCCAGGAGTGCCTACGCCGTTAACAGCGGGTGGGTAAATGCCTTTTTGCTTCGCCAGATTGGATCCACCTTCCCAGGACCAATGCGGTGGACGACGAACGATTGAGACGGTGACGGTGGCACTGCCAATGTAACCACTGTCATCGGCGACATCGTAGCGGAAGAGATCCGATCCGATAAAGTCTGCGTCCGGTCTGTAATAATAGTTACCTTCTGAGTCGAACTGCACGGCACCCTTTTGTGGCGCTGCGGCGATAGTGTAACGCACGATACCATTCGCCGTTCCAGTGACATTGAGTGGGTTGGTCAGGAGATCGTTTTCGATTCCGATGTCTGCCTGATCAGCGACTGCAAGCAGCGACTTGGTGACACTCAATGTGTATGTCTTTTGGGTCACTCCGTCCTGAGCGGTGACAACGACAGGGATATTGGTTACGCCATCTGCGAGAATCACAGGTGCGCTTGCCACTCCAGAGCTAGTGGATAGGCCATTGACCAGGATGGTTGCATTCGGCTCAGCTAGAGTCGGAGTAACTCTGAGCGTCGGCACGTTGTTCGCTACGTTAACCGAGTAGTTCAAGGTGCTGGAACTGAAGACAGGAGAAAGGACGCCTGGACTCAAGGTCAGAGCCGCTAGATCAGCCACGCTGCTAAACGCACGGGTTACAGTGGTGTTATACGTTCTGATTGTAGTGCCATCTTGGGCGGTAACAATGATTGAAACGGTGTTTGGCCCAGTAGAGAGGGCTAGATTTCCACTTGCCGCTCCAGATGAAACGGGCGTGCTAGCGCCGCCATTGACTCTCACGGAGATGGTGGAGAATCCATCTCCGCTAACAGGAGTCACCGTGATGGTTGGAGTCAAGTTACCGACACTGGCTGTGTAAGCGGTGTTGGCGGCGGTAAAGGCTGGGCTAATGCTTCCGGAACTGAGAGTGAAGCCTGCGAGGGTGGCGTCAGTAGCGGCCGCCTGTGTGATGCTAAAGGTTTGAGTCGCAGTCGCTAAAGCTGCTGATCCCGCGGTATTGTCGTCGGTCAGGGAAACGGTTACAGTTGCCGTGCCGCCATTCCCATTGAGCGCATAGGTTAGCTTGCCGGTGGCATCAACAGAAGGGGGGGTAGTGAAGATGCTTGCTCCACTTGTGACTGCCACATTGAAGCTAAGAGACTGGGTGACTTCAGGATCACCATCTTCAATACCAGTGGCCCAGTTCGGGTAGGTCTGCAATGCAGTCACGGTCAATGGCAGGCTCTGGTCAGCACCTTTTGCAAAGGTCGGAATATCGTTCACTGGCGCGAAGGTTACATCGAAGAGTTCGGCGACTTCATTGGTGCCGTCACTGACCTTCACTGTGATGGTCGCTGTGCCAGATTTATTGACTATTGGGGTAATGGTGACGCTGCGATTAGCACCTGTACCACTGAGTGCAATGTTTGTCAGCGGGACGAGTGCGGTGTCGCTGGAAAGAGCCGTCACGGTGAGCGCTGTGGCTGCGGTTTCTGGATCACCAATCGTGAAGTTATAAGGACCAAGAGGAACGTCTTCATCTCCTGAGGCATCCGCAATGGCTGTGATCGTTGGCACTTCATTGATGTCATTGACATTGATGGTGAAGACTTTTTCGAAGCTTAAGGCTGGCGGTCCAGCATCTGTGGTGCGGATACGGATGGAGTAGCTATTTTTCGCTTCGTAATCGAAGACTGCATTGCTCTTGAGCGTTGTGCCCACGAGGGTGAAGCTGGCATTGTCCGTATCGCCTGCACCAGCTGCTAACTCGAAGGTCAGTGTAGCTGACTGGCCAGCATCGGGATCGGTGCCCGAAACGGTCGCGATGGTCGTGTCGCTTGCCAGGTTTTCATTGAGTGAGCTGCTGGTAAGCAAGATGTTTGTCGGAGCCGCATTGGTATCCTGTGAAATCGTGAAAGTCTGCACAGCACTGGTGAGGGCGGCTCCACCTGCGGTAGCGTCGTCCGTGAGTGAGACCTCGACTGCTGCGGAACCACCAACTCCAGTTAGAGAGTAGGTGAGTGTGCCCGTGGCATCAATGGCCGGAAGTGTGCTGAAGATCGCGGCACCGCTGGTCACATTCACGTTGAAGGTTAATGCCTGGGTGACTTCAGGGTCGCCATCGTTGACGCTAGTAGCCCAGCCAGTGATGGCTTGAGGACTGGTAACAGCAAAAATCGAGTTTGGATTGCTGCCCACGGTAAAGACCGGAATATCGTTCACTGGCGCGAAGGTCACATCTAAGAGTTCGGTGACTTCATTGGTGCCGTCACTGACCTTCACTGTGATGGTCGCTGTGCCTGGTTGATTCAGTGCTGGGGTGACGGTGACGCTGCGACTATCGCCTGTGCCACTGAGCGCGATGTTTGTCAGGGGGACGAGTGCGGTGTCGCTGGAAAGTGCCGTCACAGTGAGCGCTGTGGCTGCGGTTTCTGGATCACCAATCGTGAAGTTATAAGGACCAAGAGGAACGTCTTCATCGCCAGAGGCATCCGCAATGACCGTAATCGTAGGTACCTCATTGATGTCGTTAATGGTGATCGTGAAGACCTTGTCAAAGGTGAGTGATGGTGAGCCGGAATCTGATGCACGAAGGCGGATAGAATAGCTGTTTTTCACTTCGTAATCGAAGACCGCATTGCTCTTCAGCGTGGTGCCGTCGAGGGTAAAGCTATTGTTATCGGTGTCACCAAGACCTGCTACAAAGGAGAACGTCAAAGTAGCCGACTGACCTGAATTTGGATCAATCCCAGAAACGGTGCCGATGCTGGTGCCACTGGCGAGGTTTTCATTCAGAGTTGTGCTGGACACGAGGATGTTCGTCGGAGCCACATTGGAGACGTTCGTCAGTGTGACTTGAGTGCCTGTTCCGCCATTGTAATCAAATTGGAACAGTTGAGTGCCAATGTTAAGGATCGAGCCATTGGTTAAAGGATTGCCGTTGTATTGGAAGAGGCTCGTGGGTGACCAAGTATTGGTATAATTGATGAGTGTAAAGCTATCAGAGAGAGCCAGTCTTGGGTCATCATTCAGTTCCGTGAAGGAGATCGTTGGCAGACCAGCGAGAGTGAAACCACCGGCCAGATTGATTTTATCTGCGGTTTTTTGAGAGCTATTCAGATCAAAATTGAGCAGTGATCCTGAATTCATGATGAGATCACTTGCGGCTAAGGTTCCGATGCTGCCAGTGGTTCCTGGGGCCAGTGTGCCATCCGAATTGATGACGACAGATCCAAGGGTGCCGGTGCCAGAGAGTATAGAGCTACTCACGGTGAGTCCGCTGCTGGAGCTGATATTGCCAGTGACATTCAGTGCACCATTCTGAACTACGGTAGGCCCTGTGTAAGTCGAGGTTCCGCTTAGCGTCAGTGTCCCCGTGCCAATCTTAGAGAGGCCACCTGTGCCAGCCATGCTGCCTGCAAAATCAGTGGTGGCGTTGTTTCCGCCGACGCGCAGGGTGTTACCGCCAAGCTGGATCGCAGAGCTGGTGATGCCAGCGATGGACCCAATCACGGCTGTGCCAGAAGAAACGCCTGCGATGTTCAGAATAGCCGTAGCAGTGCTTAAATTGACCGCAGAGTTGGAAATAGAACCGACACCCGTGAGCGAGAGTGTGCCATCCGTGACAATGGTGCTGCCAGTCAGCGTATTGATTGCGCTCAGATTGAGTGTGCCTGGACCATCTTTGGTGAATGCACCTGCTCCTGCAATGGGGTTTGCCACGGTCAATGTTGTCCCTGTGGTTGTTTCAACACTGCCTCCAGCTGCGCCGATAGTAATGCCACGATTGACGTCATCAATGGCAAAGGTGCTAGTCGTGCGGAGTGTGCCACCATTGAGCGTCAGATGTGCGGGGCTGTTGACATTGGGTGCGGTTCCAAGGGCCAGCTCTGAAGAGAGGCTAAGCTTGCCACCACTGACGGTGGTTTTGCCAGTGTAGGTGTTCGTGTTGGCGAGAGTGAAGATCGTGCTTCCGACCTTGTTTAACTCAACGTTATTCTGGATAATACCGCTGTAGGTGAAGTCTGCGGCAGCTGCGTTACCCACGCTGAGTGTGTTGACTGCCGCTGCCGAGTTGGTGATGTAGCCGCTATTGGTGCCAGGAGTCGTCGGTGTGACAGTGTTGGAGAGCTGAGATACAGTCTGGTTATAGCCATTTAAGTCAAACACGCCGTCTGCTTGAGTCCTCAAATTGCCAGTAGGAGCCAGTGCATTTTCTCGGCCCATGATTAGACGTCCACCGTTGACGTTTGTTCCGCCTGTGTAGGTATTCTGGGCGGAGAGGATGACGCTGTCATACCCGACTTTGGTGAGTGCTGAAGCGCCACTGATCACGCCTTGGATGTTGAGGATGGTGCCAGAGCCAATGCTTTCATTGGTTGGACGGTAGTCATTGGTCTGGCGACCATTGTCCAAGCCATTGGCACCGAGATAGTATTGATTTCCGACAAAGGAATTGGCGGCCAGATTGACGCTGATGTTGGGGCCGAGATTGCGGAAGACTCCGACATCGGTTTGGGTGCTCGTCACATCGTCTGTGCGGAGCCAGCCTTCGATGGAACCACCATTCAGCGTGAGGGCTAGAGTGCCAGTTTGGTCAGCACCGACTTGGAGCGTTCCTTTACCAAGATCGAGGGTGCCTGTGCGGGCACCATTGACACCCCAGCGTTCCACCGAGCCTTCGTTATAAGTCGCGGACTTGGTGAAGCCTGGAACCAAGACATCCAGAACGCCGAAACGATTGATCGTGACACTGCCAGTGCCAAGGGCGTTTAAATTAGCGACCCCGACAGCACCTTGATCGATCACGACCGAACCGCTGAAGCCGCTGCTATCGCCACGGATGTAAAGGTAACCATCACCCCATTTCGTGAGTCGGTTGCTGCCTGCGAGTGAGGCGACAGAGAGACCATTGCTAACTCCGTTGGTCAGGTAGGCAGCGGCGTTGTTCCCCGCACCTACGAAAGCTTGTGGGGTTAAGGTCGAGTCCACATTGACAATGGCGTTGTTGGTTAAAGTCAATTGACCTGCGGACAGGATGGTGCGCTCACGATTATTGACGATGCGAAGCTGAGCGTCCACCGTGCCATTGGCTGTGGCGTTGCCGATTCCGCCAGACTGTTGGATTTCAATATCAGTAATGGTGTGAACTCGATCATTAGCACCTGGATCAAAGTCGATGGCGGCATTGTCCACGACAAAGATTTTGCCTGAAGTATAGGCGTAGTTCAGCAAAGTATCAGCAGGCTGCGCGCGGAGGAAGAGGGTTGGTGTACCTGATTGATTGCCGTTGAGCACAATGGTGTTGGATGCAACAGCATTACCGGCAGAGCCGAAAGTTTGGAGGTTGATACTTCCTTCATTGATGACCCAGCCGCCTTGGTAGCCCTGTCCAGTCCCACGAGCTGCATCACTCTGGTCATTACCAATGTTCAACTGTCCAGCACCAAATTTGGTGACGCTGCCAGCCGTGATGTTCCCGCTAAGCGTGGTCGTGCCACCGATGTAGAGGAGAGCCTCATTCGTGCCTGCTGTGCCGAATTTGAGATTCGGATTGATTACCGTCGTTGCGGTAGTGGTTATGAGGCCACCGACATCCGCTCCGCTACCCGCAAAGGTGATGGTCGCGTCGTTGTTCGCGCCGGTTGGGCTGTTCAACGTGGTGTTGGTGCCGACGATACGAAGTGCATACAGACTTGGGTTGAAATCTGGAAGTGTGGTCGTAGCGGTTACATTCACAACGGCTGAGCCTGCGGTCATGCCGGGGGTAAAGGGTACCATGGAAGCGTCCCCTACTGGAACAACGCCTGTCGTGGCATTATGTGTGACGAAGCGGCCACCTGTGCCCTCGATATAAAAGCCAGGCAACATGCCGGAGACAGCGGAGATCGCTGAGGCTGTAGGAGCACTGGTGAAGAGGACTTGTAAATCTGCGACACCTGCCGTGGGTGTTGCACCGAGGGCCGCAGAAGTCGATGGAGCAAAAACCATGGTTCCGCGGCCGGTGCCAGCTCCAGCGCTGCTGGTAGCACGAGAAATGGCAGCAGCCGTGATAAAGGCATCCCCTGTTCCTTCAAGGATAGGTGAGATGCGAGCTCCGCGATCAAAGGTGACCGCACCAACGACTTCAGAACCATTATCCGCATTATTCAATGCGTCAGGAATGAGGGATGCACCATCAAGGTTGATGGCCAGGCTATCATCCCAACGGTTGCCGCCAGCAGCCATATCTTGGAAGCTCAAGCTGCTGCCGGGGTGCAGTCGGATGTTAGAGTAAAATTGAGCCGTTCCTGCATTATTAAGGAAAGAACCACCAGTCTCTGATCTGAGACCTCCATAGACATCGATTAAGGCAGCTCCGCCCGAACCGACACCCAATGGACCAGCCGTATCGCCAAGAGCGTTGGATGTGTTGAAGCGAAGAGTGAGGCCACGGGAGACGACTGTCTGCCCTGTATAGGTGTTCTGATCCTGGAAATAGACAAAGCCCTGATTGACGTTGCTGGTTCCGAGGTTGGCCAGAGAGCCAATCATGACATCTGTAGGACCGCCAACATCTCCAAGCCCAGTGCCTGTTGCGGTGAGATTGATGATGAGAGTCCTAGCTGTTGCATCACCACCACCGAGGCGATAAACACGGTTGGAGCTTGTGCCGCCGACCACGCTGTTAGGAAGGTTAGCCAAGCCGGGGGTGAGGAAAGAACCTGTGGCAGCGCCTGTGTAAGTGCGGTCGGCACCGGTGGCACCGAAGTAAATCCGACCATCTAAGAGTCCGCTTTGGTCAAGATTGTTCGCTCCTGCTCCTGCTTCAAATGAGACATAGTTCACTTCATTGGAAGTGGTGGTCCGCGGCTGGATGAAGCTGGCTAATTGCGCCTGAGTGAAACCTGCGACCGTGCGGAGTATCGATGTGGCGTAGGGTGTGCCTGTCAGCACGACTTCCTGGCCAGCGGCTGTGTTCAGATTGCCGACTCCACGGATTCGGATAGTAGCGCCTGGATTGACATAGAAGTCACCTTTGCCAAAGGAGGCCGTCGTGCTGCCAGCAGCGCGGCTGCCAAAGTCCAGCAAGCCGGAGTTCACATATATTCCGCCATTTGGTGAGTTCGCAGTGTTGTTGTTCGAGTTAATGTAGAGCGCATTCGCACCGATTTTATTGATGAAAAGGCCTGCTCCACCATCATTGAAAGCTCCAGTAAAGATAATGTCAGCCGAGGCAGCGTTTAAGAACATATTCCCCTGCATGGTCGTGGTGCCAGCGATACCGAGGCCGTAACCATTGGCCCCAGTGGCTGTGAGAATTTGTGAGCCAATGGAAAGGTCATTAAAGGTCAGTATTTTATTACTGCCTGCTGCGAGGTTGCGATCGACGTTGATCGTGGAAGAACCCGCGACGTTCAGATTGGCGCCCACACCTGTATTGCTGATACGAACGAATTCTTGATCCGCATCGGCTGCGGAGCTGACATCACTATCCACTAGAAGGTTCAGGGTGCCCCCGAGCAGGGCGACATTACCCGTGCCCAGGCTGCCAGCTGTTAGATTGGAGTTCGTGCCAGCGGCAGCGTTGGTGGCTTTGGAGCGCACGATTAAGTTTCCGCCCATCACGGTGGTGCCGCCGGAGTAGTCGTTCAAACTGGTCACGTTGGCTAAGTCAATCAAGCCACCGCCAATGCCTGAGACAATCAATTGACCTGTGCCTGTGGTCTTAGCAGCGACGAAGATGTCAGAGGTGTTTGTGGTGACCTGAATGACAGACTTACCATTCAGAGTCAGGTTATCGGAAGCATTATCGCCGATTTGTAAGTCCATGGCATTGGCACCAAAGTAGCGAAGGATCTGGCCGGTTTCGGCATTGTTGGCTCCGAAGCTCAAACTGCCGTTGAGGATGTTACGGCGGTTGGTGATTGCACCGCCTTGGCGGTCCACGTCGATCTGCACGATCGGGTTGTAGTCACCGAGAGTCATGCTGTTGCTGAAAGTGACGTTGCCGGTGAGATTGTCTTGGCCACCACGGAGGAGGAGTGAGGTATTTGCGCCATCCATGAAGATGGTGCCACCATTCCCACCAACTCTGGAGGTTGGGTCGGTTTCGGTGCCGTTCGCGTAGCGGAGGACGAGTGAACCCTGCTGCACACGGATGTTGCCGGCGAAGGCCTGCTGCTCAGAGTTCAAGTTCAGCTGTCCAGCACCAAATTTGGTGATGCTGGAGGCTGCAATCTGACCAGAAGTCGCACGGTTGGCCGCCGTATTGTCACCCAGAGTGACGGTGTTGTTGTTGAAGAGCAACAGTTCGCTTGTGCCTGCTGAGCCGGCTTGGATACCCGTGGTGACGGTGCGAACGCCATTGAGGATCAAACCACCGCTCTGAACGATGAGGCGGTTAGCACCCACGGTGCTTGTCGTAGCGACTGCCAAGGTGAGGTTTTGGTCAAGACGTGCCGCGTAGGTATCGATGTCAAAACCTGTGCCTAGCACGGT
>JAIXZA010000065.1 GCA_027489965.1 Verrucomicrobiaceae bacterium | reverse complement strand
GAAGCATGATTAGACCAGAAATTCGCCATGGCTGCTTGACGGTTTCCAAAGGACATCAGATCAGTGTTAGAAATATTTTCAGTGACCTGATTAGGACTCGGTGTCGTAGCAATAGGGGAAAGGTTCAAATTCGTAACGGAAATTCTAGATGGCACCAAATGCAACTCACAGATTTGAGAAGCCGAGCGGAATAAACCACCACGGAAATTTTGATTAGCGGCTCCGCCAGCACTGCCTGAACTAAGACCGGTAGGACCATTGCCGCCAGCAGTGTCTGAAAAGTTAAATCTTTCTTCAAACTGCCTTAAGGTGCCAAGCACACGCTCACCAGCAGGGATACTCCACCAAGGCAAGTCCTGTGTGCCACTTGGATTATTTGGGCGGTCAATCATGATCGTCCGATGCCAGCGCGCAGCAGGATCAGTGCCGCCACTAATGGTAGGCTGCGAAACTTCATCACGAAATCTAGGAGCGGACGAACCTTTATTACCAAAACCAGAGGAATAACCACGTGCACGAGTGTAATCGACATTGGGGAGCGCCGAGAACATTTCGCCTTTCATGGCCGCGTGCAGCGCCGTAGCGCGCCGAATGTGCGTAAAGGGGAGTATCTGATAATTCATGTTAATCTTACCAGCTGTAGAGAGTGGCTCACTGACGGCGTAGGGCTCGACAACAGGCATCCAGAACAGATCCAAAAGGTAATGGTCTGGAGGTGTGACTTGTCCAGGATGCTTAAAGCTGGCCGCACCAGGATAAGACAGATGTGGTCTGAAGAGTAAATTGGTCCATGCCCCATTCCCCCCCTTAATGGCAACATCTCCTTCCTGCATGTTCAAGGAATAGACCCTGCTTGGCAATGATCCCATGATGACAGGAGAACTCACCATACGATTTGGAGAAAACCAACTCGGAGCACCCGGGGCAAACCGTGCCCCAGCACCACTACCTGCGGAAAAGTAGGTCCCACGCCACGTTTTTGCTTCTGGCCAGCCGTCTAATTTATACTGTCCAATCGAAAAGTTACCTTCATCGACCTTATTGATGAAAGTGCCGACGCGCCCGCCTGGATCCGTTTCATCAAAATCATAATAGCGTTGCGCTAAGTAAGCTGGGCTCAGGCTCCTTGTCGTTGTATTAACCACGGGCGAACCACTGATCCCGCTATACGGCGCATCAGGAACTTGGCCCCGCCCCATGTTAATGGTGCTTGGCAACGCACGTTTAGTGATAACTTCCGTACTTATCGTCGCGTCGCCACTGACATCAAATCCAGGCTCATTGCCGGCACCATAAGATGAGAAATTATGAGCCAAATAGGCATTTTGACTGTTATACAACGGGTGAGGTGACCATTCGGATTGATCAACAACTGCCTTTGCTGCGATGATTCTAGCATCCCCATGACCTGGCTGCATCGTCCGCATCACATCAGCTCCGAAATGGTTGGCTATGTTGAAATCCAGCTCCGTATTCGCATTGCCCCGATAGATTATCTTTCTCCACCTCAGCCCCACATCGCTGATGTTGCCTCGATTATCCTCCTGATTGACATTGCTAAAACCACCGCCATCTCGGCCGTAGATAAGAGCTGTTGGCCCGGGTATAGCTTGGTTTCCGAATGGAGAAAATGGCATTCTTCCTTTATTGGCACTGCCCCCATCTAAACCGATACGGTTACCAAAACCAAAATCACCAGGATCACCAAGACGACCCGGACCAGCCCATTGGTTTATATTTCGGTTACTACCGTCGCCTAGCGCACCGCCCATATGGAACGCCCACCAGTGAGGAGCCTGAACCGCTGGCAGTTGCCGGATACTTTCATCCGTCTCTTGGTAATAAACTCGGTGCGTCGGTTGCACCACCAGATCGGGCGTGGGTGTCAGACCAGTTGGGAATGTGCAAAAAACAATTTGGGTCGGAGCTTTGCTTTTCCAATTATGGGTATCATAGATTTCAATGCGGAGGCGGCCTTCGGTGTACTTAAGATAGTTTCTTGAAGAGACGGTGAAGAAATTAGAAACCAAATCCATATTCATGATCCCCTGGTGCCCTTCAACAGGTGGATTATCCATATAACGAGCATCTTTTGGCAATCCTGTCGTAGAAGCCCCGCCGCGAGCAGGCAAACCACGATTGCCTGCAACCCGGCGGAAGCTAGCATACCCGCCCACCTGAGGACTGCCGTCGGATTGGAAAAGCGGCGTGCCACTTTTCAACACAAATTGACCACTAGTTCCAGGGAAAATAGGCTCGTTTCGGGGGCCTGCGTCTGTTGCCACCTCGACTTGGATCGCGTTGAGATCCGCTTTCTGCATCACGATCGTGAACTCGGGAGTCAACTGAGTATAACCAACCGATGGGCAGAAAAATTCAAAGTGAATCATGGCCTGAACTCTCTTTTCATTAGGCTTAAGAGGAGTATTGGGAGCCAAAGTGTAGTTCCAATTGTTTGGATCGACACCTGGGTGATTGGTCCGCAGACGACCATACTTATTCATCTCCTCTACCGACATGGCCGTGATAGGCTTCAGCTGAACCTGCCCAGGAGGGAGGGTGCCGTACAGTTGATCCGCAAATGAAAAGGCCGTGAGCGGTGGATAATTGGAATAGTATCGGCGTTTAATATTACCATTGATAATATTTGAATTGCTCCACTTGACTGCAGCTGCATTTTGCAGAGCAAATGGGCCTGTAAAACCATTGGGGGCAGCATGCCTGACTTGATAAGGAGCCGAGTCTAAATTTGCAGGGAATGGCTCAATCATTAGAGCTGTGCGTCCGCCTGAAATCGTGCTGGCACTGCCAGGTGTAGCTTCAATATCAAGATTATCCAAAACAGTCTGTCCGACCGAGCCGCTCGTCCATGGCACATTATCGGGGATATTCATCCTAGCAGCCGCACCCGTTTTACCATTGGAAACTGGGTGGCGCCAGCTATACATGTCTGGCTGCCCATCTGCGGTGCAGATGAAATGCAAACCGATCTCACTGATCGAAATAGTGCGCCCAAAACCACGGTACTGTTCAGTATCGCTAATTTTCCATTTTGAGGCAGAAACCTGTCCGTGACCTGGGAGGGCCTGATCACTGAAAGGATTAAGGTTGTTGGCCACATTACGTACAATACCAGGAGTGAAACTATCATATTCGTCACTATTCACCAGGGAATCCCGCGCGTCATAGATATTGGGTTTGGTCAATTCAGCAGGGTTGTCGCCCCAGTAAATTTCCCTAACTGGCCATTGAGTGCGGTCAGGTTTCACCAAAAAGCTGTCATAAAGATTCGTGCTGCGAATGTAGTCAAACATTTCCACGATGACCTGTCTGTAGTTACGGTTGGTGCTAGTGCCGCCCATTTTATTGGCGAATGTGCCACCTGCACCGCCATTGGCTGTTTCTGCAGGATAAATAGCGCCTGCAAGAACTGCATCCAACATATTTATAAGGGATTTATTCCGATTAATATCGATATCAAAAACCGAGTCGTTGGATTGTGATCGCTGGAAAATGTAAGAGTTGCCAGGGAACCCAAAGGTAGAACAAAAATTGATCAGATTATCAAAACCAGTGCGCTTACTAGTATCCATATTGACTGGCCACATGGCAATACGCGGCAGGCCTAACATGCTGACCTCACTGGCACGGCTACTAGCTGTCAAAAGTCCAGCAGAGCGCTCCAACGTTTGTTTATTGAACAAGTCACCAGCCACATGGCTGGTCAGATTCGGCGCACGGAACCCGCCTGTTGAAGTTTGCGCAAAGAAGAGCTCATCGACACTTGCATACAAACGTTCACCGCTAGAAGCACTTAAATTGACGCTATTAATGATTCCATTTGGACCTTTGTTGTAATCATCCGCCTGGAAAATACTGGTCCCAGCATTACTGCCACCACCTGCAATGCGTGGCGCTAAGTTATAAATTAAGTTCTTGATGCTTAAAACCCTTCTCTCTGCAGCACTACCAGCAGCCTGGCCATAAAAATCCATTGAACGCAGGGGATCCCCATAGCTGTTAGGGAATAAAACACTGCTCAAAGCAACCGTAGCAGGGTGCCCTGGAAAACGCTGATACTCACCCAAAGCTGGCGGATAATCTGCCCAGCGGTGATCTCTTTCATGGTAATACGTGGGCTGCCCCATGAAGGTTGGCTCAGAGGCCGTATTGATATTGACCTTGCAGCTTTCATCATCTGCCCAGAAAGCGATACGCCCGACGATTGGATTCGTTTCATTCGGATTCGAGTTTCCACCTGTCGGGAATCGAAGGTTATCAGTTAGCGGGCTCAAGGTGCCGTCTTTGAGCATGTAGAGCCATTTCACAGGCATCGCCAATCTCAGATTATCAGGAGAAGAAGACGCCCCCTGAGGCTTGACAATAGCTGGGGTGCTGCCGTTGGCACCCTGGGCACCAATATTATTGCCGTTCAAAGCTGTTGTTGTCTCATAAAAGAAGCCTTCAGCCGGCTGCGGGGTGCCAGCCTGTGGATCCATATCAAAGGCTGCCCGTGGGTCTAAAACTGGAAAGTAAACTTCGGCATTCCCAACAGCCCCAGAAATATTGCTAACAACGCCTTTAACGACAGGTTCATTGAGGTCCACATAGACGGAGGTATTGTTGCCGGTGTTCCAATTGCCAGCTGGTTCAGACTGAGCTACAAATTTCTGTTCATTTAGATTAGAATTGAGCCCAGGGTCAGCCGTCGCGCCGGGTCTGTAGATCATGTCAGAGTCTGAGAATAGCTTGTACCCTGCGTAGAAGGCACCATCTGGGGAGTACTTACGCACTGCTCCCGGCTGAGTTGCATGAATGTAACGGATCACGCTACCTGCTTCCGGCTCTGATGCAGCACGGATCTGTGAGATCACCAAGTTCACTGCCGTATCAGCCAAACGGCGCGAATTCTGGGAGGCCGAGTAGGTCAGCGTACCTTTATGCTCGGTATCTGCGACGCTGAGAAAGGCCAAGATAATAATCGTAGCCAAGGCCAACATGGAAAGCACGATGATGAGAGCCAAGCCCTTATGGCGGCGTGCATCACTAAAGAAGGTGCGAAGAGATTTCATGGGAGGGGATTTAATGAATTAAATTTGATTTAATCTGAAATCAGCATGGATTTCAAGTCGCAAAGTGAATGCAGGGTATTTACTTGGTGAATACGAATGGCAAAAAGGTTCAATTCGTCAGCAAAATAAGTTGTGAGAACTTAGCGACCCCTAAACTCAACGACGCCCGATCGCTGTGGGGTCTGAGTGGCCAATTGCCCCACCTGAGGCAGCTGGTTGATGATGAAATAGCCCTGACCATAAGTCCGTGTCACTGTCAGGCTGATGCGCTCACGAATGATTAGCCCCTGGAAGGTGACCGCGCGTCTCAGAGGTGCTCCCGCAATGGAATCAACGAGGGTGAAGGTGCCTGTAAACGCTCCTGTTGCCGCTGTTGGCGTGACTCGAGTCGCGGCCGGATTAGGCGTGGGTGTCGAGATCGCATTCTTGGCTGCAATCATCACATCGATGTTGGGATCAGGAGTCCCGACGACAGGGGGCGCGCCATTCCCATTTTCACTAAAGATCAGTTTGGCGTTCGGTAATGCCGCGGGATTAGCAATCAGATCATAGGGATCCAAGTCCATGAGGACCTTCAGCGGCGCTGTGCCCGTCGTCGGCGGTGCGACATAACGGCCACCAAAGGCGAGCAATTGAACGGGTGTGGTGACAGTGGTAGCTGGCACACCAGCCACAACCTGTGTGGTCCCAAAACCTGAACGGTAGAGACGGCTTTTGCTATCAGGTGGGCGCACCCAGCTGAAGTTTCCGCTGATATCGTTGTCCAGCACCGTGGCACCCAGATGGATTTGCAGATTACCGAGGATCGATCCCTTGGTGGTCGTGGTGTAGAGAGGCTGGAAGAAGAAAAGCTGACCGGTAGGCCCGACCGAGTAGGCACCGGTGATTGGCATACCATCGGCCGTGCGACCCGCAATGGTGCAGGTTCCGGCAGCAGAGACGGTGAAGGATGCATAGCCTGTGCCCTGTGGAACAGAAGCATTCGAGAGCAGCGGATCTGCATCTGGTAAAGCCATCAGGAAATTATAGGGGCCTGTGGTTGCAGGAACAGCTGGGACGGCAGGCACTGCGGGAACCGCAGGAGATGTACCAGTTGCAGGGATGGCTGCTTTCCCTGGAATTCCTGGAATTAGAGGCAGTCCTGCGTAGGCCGTCGGTGCATCCGAAACACCCGCGACAGCTTTAGCCGCCCATTTATTGCGCCAACCCGTGATATTGGCCCCAGTGGCTGAGCCACAGAGTTTAGTCGTAGCGTTGACCAGCAATGTCGTCGGAGCAACAGCTGGAGGTGCGGCTGCAGTCGTCTGCAAATCAAACTGAAGATCCATTGCAGCTCCGCCTCTAACTCCTGGCAGCATGATCTTCGTGCCGATGAGACCGACGATATTGCCCGCATTGTTCAGATTGATATTGAATCCACCTTTGAAGGAGCGCGCAGCCAAGCTGCCAGCGGTAACTCTCCCAGTGATTGCACCACCGGAACTGACGGCCATCTCAAAACGTCCACCCAGATTGCCATTGCTAACATCACGCGAGATCGAGCCTACATAGGTACCGACGATACCGATAGGTAGTGGTTTAATATCGATCACGGCAGTTGTGGTGTTCGTGGTAACACCCGTTGCAGGTTTGACGGCATTCGTGACGGTAATATTGATGGGATATCCTGTTGGGGTTTTGACGGGATTTGCTGCCGTTGGATAGCCACTGATAACGCCAGTCGCGGGATTGCATTTGAGCCCTGCGGGCAATCCAGTCACAGCGTAGGCGGCAGGCGTGCTTTTCCAGACTTCTGGATTTGGGCTACTTGGTGAAACGGAGACGTCACTGGTGACAGGAATTTTCCAAGAGTAGAATCCACCGACCATGCCCTTAGGCGGAGTAGGCGACGCTACAACCACGGGAGCTTGATCATAAACCCGTAGATAAGTGGTACCTGCCGTAGTATCTGCTGTCCCGGGAGCACCTGAAACCCTGCAGGTATAGACATCCGTGTCTGTGAAATTCAAATTGGTAATCTTCAACGACTTCGTATTGCCCCCAGTAAAACGACCATCGCTAGGCAGCGGCCCACCATTTTTGAGCCATTGGAAGGTCTGAGTAGCCGGTTTGAGGGTTGATTTCAGTGTCTTCGTCGAACCAGCATTGGCGACCAAAGTTACGATCTTACCGAACTGGCCTGCCACAATTTTCGGCACGTTATCAACGATCACCACACTGGCGGGAGGGCTGCTAGTCACGGTGATTGGTTTTCCATTGGGTCCAGGTCCAGTGACTTTTACAGTGTAATCGCCTGAATTAGCCACTGTGACGCCACAAAGGCTCAGGGTAGAAGAGTTGGCACCTAGAATAGCCACACCATCTCTGAACCATTGAATCGTCAGGGTAGCGGGGTCTCCGCTAATATCCGCTGCAAGTTCGATATCACCACCCTCAGCTACAGCCGGAGGAGAAACTGGAGCGGCCACACCAGGACCGTCGGCGACCGTGAGTGAACAAAGTGTGCTGGTGACAGTGTTATCCGTCTGAGTGGGTAATGAGGGACCCGTTACCACAACACTATAGGTGCCATTAT
>JAIXZA010000067.1 GCA_027489965.1 Verrucomicrobiaceae bacterium | reverse complement strand
GTGGCCATCGTCAGTGGTCAGGCGATCATTGCTTTTTTCCGCATCATGCTGTTTGCCAAGGCCGCCGAAAGGGCTCTGGCCATGTTGAGAATGGAGATCTACAGTCGCCTGATTCGTTTGCCAATGAGCACTTTGAACCGGCACCGTGTGGGTGAGCTCGGTTCACGCCTGGCCAATGATGTGGAGTCGATGAGAGAGACCTTGGTGATGACGATCCCCATGCTGATTCGTCACAGTGTCATGCTGATCGGCTCTCTGATCCTCATCCTTCAGATCTCGGTTAAATTGGCCCTGATCATGGTTGGCACCATTCCTGTCGCGATTGTCTCGATTGCTATTTTTGGCGCTAGAATTCGTAAACTAGTGCGAAAAACACAGGACCACTTGGCTGCATCTCAGGTCATTGTGGAAGAGAGTCTGCAAAGTATCATCAGTGTGAAGGCCTTTGCCAATGAAGGGCATGAGATTGCGCGCTACAACGGCACACTCACGGACTTCCTGAAAATGGCCATTCGGGCTGCAGCACCGCGTGCAGCCTTCATCGCTTTCATCATCTTTTCTTTCAGCTTGGCCCTGATTGTGGTGCTTTGGTCGGCATTGCGGATGCTGGAGGCTGGGGAGCTAAAGTCGGCATCTCTGTTGAGCTTTGCCGGTATGGGGGGGCTGATGGCGGCCTCGTTCGCCCAGTTTTCCGAACTGATCACGCAATTACAAAAGACTTTAGGTGCTACCGACCGCGTGCGTGAGATCCTCAGCGAGCCCATTGAGCCCGAGGTTGCCCAGATTGAGATGCGTCGATTCAAGGGCGAGATCGACATGGAAAACATTGGTTTCTCTTATCCAAGCCGACCTGAAGCCTCTGTTTTGCGTGAATTTTCACTGAAAGCCAAGGCGGGTCAGCGCATCGCCCTCGTGGGGCCGAGTGGATCAGGTAAAACAACAACTGTCTCTTTGCTTTATCGATTCTATGAACCAACGACGGGTGAGATCCGCATCGATGGTCAACCCACCCGCGATATGCCGCTGCCTTTACTGAGGAGAAACCTGGCTCTTGTTCCCCAAGAGGTTCTTCTCTTTGGCGGCAGCATCCGGGAAAACATCGCTTATGGCAAACCCGAGGCGACAGAGGCCGAAATCGTGGCTGCGGCCCAGCAAGCCAATGCGCATCTTTTTATCGAAACACTGCCCGAAGGCTACAATACCCTTGTGGGTGAGCGGGGCACGCAGCTTTCGGGTGGTCAGCGTCAGCGTATCGCCATCGCGCGGGCAATTCTGGCAGATCCGGCCATTTTGATCCTGGATGAGGCCACGAGCAGCCTAGATGCTGAAAGTGAGCGGTTGGTGCAGGATGCGCTGGATAAGCTCATGGAAAACCGCACAAGCATCATCATTGCCCATCGTCTCTCCACCGTGCGTCGCTGCGATCAGATCCTTGTTTTATCAGGCGGTACCATTGTCGAGCGCGGAACTCATGACGAACTGCTTGGAAAGGAAGGCAGCCTTTATGGCACCTTGGCGCGTTTACAGTTGGAATAAAATTCATTGAGCTACGTCTTATTCATGTCACAGACAAAATACCCCATATGAAAAAACTCATTACCCTCCTTGCCGCCGCCCTCATACTGCCAGCTTTTGCTAGCGACTTCCCCTCCGGCAGTCCTAAATTTGGCACTAACTATGAGACTGCTCTAGCTACGGCTAAAAAAGAAGGCAAACCCATCATTCTCGTCTTTTCTGCTACTTGGTGTCCGCCTTGCCAGAGTATGAAAAAGGCTGTCTATCCTAGTGCCGAAGTTAAACCTCTGCATGACAAGTTCGTCTGGGCCTACCTCGACGTTGATGACACGGAGAACGCCAAGGCTGCCACCAAGTATGGTGTCGAAGGTATTCCTCACGTTCAGTTCCTGAGCAGTGAAGGAAAAAACATTGATAAAGTGGTCGGCGGCCTGCCTCCTGCCGAATTTGCAGCGACTCTGACTAAAGTGCTAAAAGAGGCCAAATAATTCGATTTTATCTCAATGAACCAGCGGCTGTGAGATTTTCTCACAGCCGTTTTCTTTGCTAGTCATGCACTTGCCAAGGCGGTGCCGCGATTGAGGAGGTCGAGGAAGCGTTGCTCAAAGGGTTCCTCGCTGCCGCATTGCATGAAGTCGATGCGGTGGCCGGCGCACTCTCGGGATAATTCGTCGCAAAAGGCGTCGAAGGCGTCGGTGTAACGCTGCACGTCTTTGCGGGTTAGCCAGAAACGGCGGCGTTCGCCTGTTTCGACTTCATCTAGTTCGACCTCGCCTTCCAGTATGGGTTGGCGTTCTTCGGGGTGCAGGATTTGCAGAAAATGACACTCGCCTGGCCAAGTGGCAGCCAGTTTGACGGATTCGCGCGCGGTAGAGACATCGCGACCAAAGAAGTCGGAGATGACAAAGATGACGCCATAGCGCTGACGGGTCGGATGAAAGTCGGCAAAGCTGCGGGTGAGATCTGTCAGGCCTCCGAACTTTAACTTCGTGGCAGCTTGGATGATTTTTTCAATGTTCCCCTGACCCCGCAGTGGTGGTAGCTCCTGATGCACGGTATCTCCAAGGCTGTAAAGGCTGACACGTTGATGCGCGGCAAGTCCTAGATAGGCCAGTGCGACGGCGAAGCGCAGAGCTTGTTTCCGCTTATCGTCATGAGGAGCAGACATGGAGCCACTGGTATCGATGAGGATGTGCAGATTCAGCTCCTGCGTCTCTTCATAGAGGCGAACAAACAGTTTGTCTAAACGTGCATAGAGTCGCCAGTCGATAGCGCGGTAGTCTTCTCTCGGCGTGTAGTGGCGGTAATCCTTGAACTCACGGGTGAAGCCTGTGGCGGGGGTGGACTGTGAACCCCGGCGTGTCAGTGCACGGCGCTTTCTCAGCCTCACGGCCAAAGAACGCAGCCTGTCGAGAAAGGCTGCGTCAAAGAGATCTTCGCGTGCGAGGGGAGAGTCCATCAACGCTGCAAGGATGGAAGGGCAAGCGTAGGATGCAACAGTGGACCTGACCTATTACTCAGCCTGTCGGAGATAAGCCACGATGTCTGCCACGTCTTGAGCGGACATGCCGAGCATGGTGGCGCTCATCATGAGAGAGCGATCCATTTTCTTTTTGCTGGCGATGCGCTCTTTCGGCACGAATTGCGTTTGGCCGCCCATGCTGCGGACGATCAGGATGTCGCCTTCAGCTAGGATCATGCCGTGGATTTTAATGCCGTCTTTGGTGACGATCTCCATGCCGTCAAAGCCATGGGCGATGTCTTTGCTCGGCTCAATCAAGGCCTGGGCGATGATGTCGGTCGGTTGACTGATGCCCCAACCTTGAAGGTTCGGACCAAACTCGACGCCTTGATTGTTCAGTTGATGGCACATGACGCAGCGGACTACGAGGGACGAGCCTTGTTTCGCATCGCCTTTGAGTTTCAGCACCTCTTCGAGCTTGATGTTGCTGGGTATGGCTGGCGGAGTCTCGATGGTGATGAGCTTGGCGGATGTCGGGTCAAAGATGCCTTGGCTTTTCAGCTCGGTGGTGATGCCGTAGCTGGCCCAGTCGTTGGTGCTGCGATTGATCAGCCACCACATGGCGTCGGCATGGATCGGGGCCTCTTTGTCTTTCGCCACAGCCAGCATGGCCTGCGCGGCGCTGGCATCTGAGGTGAAGGCTAGGGTATCGAGCGCGAGTTTTCGCTCGATCTGGGTGAGCTTGGCGCTGGAAGCACGTTTTTGAAGATCTGCCACGGCAGCAGCTGGATGAAGTCTCCAGGTTAGGCGGGCGAAGCTCTCTGACCATTCGAGGGCGTCGCCATCCATGATTTTTTTCAGGGCTGCCCAGACATCGGCTTCCTTGCCGCTGCAACCAATGCCGAAGGCTTCCAGGTAAGAGCGGTCTTTGCCATCATAGCGTTTGGCCAGCTCGATCAGCATGTTTTTGCTTTGAGCAAAAGGAACATCACGCATGGCTACGGCGACTTCACGGCGCACAGGTGGGGATTCATCATGGGCCATGGTGCTTAGCAGATCCAGCACATCGCTGTGTGCGGCACGCAGAGCGCGCAGGGCCACGAGGCGCTGTGTGGCATTCTCTGATTCTAACCAAACACGGACACTTTGGGTGCCTTCTTCTCCTAACTGGGCCAGCAGCCAAACGGCACGCGCAGCCACCATGGGATTGGCGTCATTCATCACGGCAGCCACGGCTCGGCGTACAGAGGCTCCCTTTTCCTTGAGCTTGGTGAAGGCCACATGGCGCACATTGTTCGCGGGTGATTTCAGGGCAATGATCTGGGCTTCGACACTGTCCATTTTTAGGTCACTGACGGAGCTTTTGAAGCCTTTTGGTGCGATCCGATAAATGGTGCCGCTACAGGTCTCATCGGTGTCTTGATGGCCACCAGTGCGTTTATCGAACCAGTCGCTGATGTAGATCGCACCATCGGTGCCGACGCAGACATCGCTCGGACGGAAGAGCGTGTGACGCTCATCGGACAGATTATTGGCGCCGCCGACGAAGTCGCTGCCTTTGAAGACGCCGGTTGTGTTGGTGGTGCAGAAATCAAAACGCTCCAGTTTCATGCCTGCGCCATCGGGCTTTGGCAGGTAACCATAGACGACATTGCGCCCGGTTTCGCAGCTGAGTAGCAGTCCATTCCATTTGGCATCCAGTGCCCCATTTTCATAGAAACACATGCCAGTCGGGGCACCGCCGCCATAGACATCTCCGGCAGGGATGCTGCCTGGATCATCCTGACGCCACTCGGCCACGGGGATGCTCTGACCCGAGCGCTTGTCGGCGCGCCATTGGCGTTTGCCGTCGGCGGAAAAGAAACCAAAGCTGCCACCTTCGATCAAATGACTGACGCGGCACGCGGGAGGATCGTCATTGTCATTGAGAAACATGTCTCCGAGGGAGTTGCGCACGCCTTCATAGCTGTTTCGGTAGTTGTGGCCGAGGATGCGTGCATTGTGGCCGGAGGGGTCAATGCTAGCGGTGAAGCCGCCCACATAGACATGGCCATCGTCGCTCTTTTCACCTGTGTAATCATTGTTCAGATAACCGCCGCCGATACGGAAGGTGTTGCCGCTTTTGTCGCAAAACTTGGCGCCGCAGTTCCCATTGCTGAAATACCAACGGCCATCTGGTCCAGCATAGACACTGTGCAGGCTGTGATCATGCTGAGGCTTTTCAAAGCCTGTCAGTAGTACCTCGCGGCGATCCACGGCTGGATCGAATTTCAGGTCACGATTCACATCCGTGTAAATGATCAGATTTGGCGTATTCGACACCAGTATCACGTTGTCAAAAACGGCCACTCCTAGTGGACACTCCAGCTCTTTTTCACGGACGAAAACATGGGACGAGTCCGCTTTGCCATCGCCATCGGTGTCTTGTAGCACGCGGATGGCATCTCCGTCACGGCTGCGGCCGCTGTGACGACGGTAATTTACTCCTTCAGCCACCCAGATACGGCCTGCGGCATCCACATCCATATTGGAAGGATTGAAGAGCATTGGCGAAGTGGCCCAAACGCTGATTTCTAGTCCTTCGGGGATTTTGAACATGCTCGTATCCAGGTGCTCGGGCTTCACCTGCGTCGCATCAAAGGCCGGTGTCTTCGGGTCAGGGGTAAAGGCGGCTTCTCCGGAAACGAACTCCTTGCCTTTTTTTGGCTTGTCTGGTTTGGCTGCACCTAAAGGAGCAGTGAGCGCAGCGAGTATGGCAAGGGTGGTAAAAGGGCGCAGCATGGGGCGGAGAGAATGAAGGGCGGACAACAACGAGCAAGGTGATAGTGATCTTACTGAAGAGATGCTTTCAAAACCAACGTCTTTCTCATTATTGTAGATGAGCTTACGGGCAGAAAAAAGCCGACCTGCGTTTCCACAGATCGGCTGAATTTGAAGAGAACAGTCGAAGCGATTATTCGCTGACCTTAGCGCTCGTAATGGTGATTGGGTCCACCGGGACGTCGCCGTGAGGGCCTTTGCGGGTCGTCGGCACAGCGACGATGGCGTCAACGATGTCCATGCCCTTGGTCACTTTACCAAAGACCGCATAACCAAAGCCGTCAAAGCTAGGGTAGTCGAGGTTGGCGTTGTCCTTTACATTGATGAAGAATTGGCTGGTCGCGCTGTTTGGATCGCTGGTGCGGGCCATGGCGAGAGTGCCACGATCATTCTTGAGGCCGTTTTTGGACTCAATAGCAATCGGTGCGCTAGGCTGTTTTTGCTGCATGTCTGGGGTGAAACCACCGCCTTGAATCATGAATCCAGGGATTACACGGTGAAAGATCAGGCCATCGTAGAAACCTTTCTTCGCATAGCTCACGAAGTTGGCGACAGAGATGGGAGCTTTGGCTGCATCGAGTTCGATTTCGATCGCGCCTTTGCTGGTTTCGAGGGTTACTTTAACGGGTTTTGCTTCACTCACGGCTGGGGTCTCCTGGGCTTGGTTAAATCCGGTCAGACCTGCTAGCGTGATAACGATGGCAGCCAGAGTCGGTAATGGTTTTTTCATGTCGGGTTTAGGGGTTGGTCTAGCAAACAAGGCAAGGCATCGCCCTTTTGCAACTTTCATTCTACGCGCATCTGGCGCGGATCAGATCAGCTTTATTCATAAAATGCTGATGCATCTGGAATTACGGTTGTCCAAAAGGTATTCAGGTGGTTGATCTCCACCGATGTTCTTCGATACTCACACCCATCTGGGAAGTCATAAATTTGACTCGGATCTGCCCGAGATTCTGGCCCGTGCCCGTGAAGCTGGGGTGACGGAAATGATGGTGCCTGCGACGGATCTGGAGAATGCACGCAAATGCTTACAGATTGCTGAAAAAGAGCCTGATGTGCGAGTGGCCGTGGGGGTGCATCCCTGTGATGTCGATACGGTGTCCGGTGCAGATTGGATCCAAGAACTGCGCTCACTGGCCAGCCATCCAAAGGTGGCGGCCATCGGCGAGATCGGGCTGGATTACTTCCATGCGCCTCCGGCTGGTTTTGATCAGGTCAGTTGGCGTGCGCATCAAGCGCATTGCCTGCGGTTACAGCTGGATCTGGCCTGCGAATTGGGGCTGAACGCTGTCATTCATAATCGTGAAAGCTGGGACGATCTGGTGGCGATAGTGACGCCTTATTCAGCGCGGTTGCGGGCTGTTTTTCACTGCTACACAGGCACGCTGGAGCAGGCTCAGCCGTTACTGGAGTTAGGCCATTTGATTTCATTCACAGGCATTGTGAGCTTTAAAAACCCAGGTCCGGCAGGCGAAACGGCAAGACTTGCTCCCGCCGGAGCTTTTATGATCGAGACCGATGCGCCTTATCTAGCGCCAGTGCCACATCGTGGCCAGCGTTGTGAGCCAGCTTATGTCGCGGATACCGCTCGTGCCATTGCCGCCATGCGTGGTCAGGATGTCGCTGAAGTGGCTCGGTCTACCCGTGAGACAGCGTTGAATTTCTTCCGTGGATTTGTCTAAAATAAATGAGGCTGAGCGGCTCCCGACCACTCAGCCCCTTATTTAGCATCAACTGCGACGCTTGCCTGTGCTCCCACAAGGGCGTCTAACAACCAATCACTCTCAAAACCAGCTGGGCGAGATCACTCTCGCGTTCACTGTATGGTGTCTTAGTGGGGGCAGGTTCAGACTTGTTGAAAAATAATTGATTTTATTTTTCGGTCGCCTTTGCGGCCTGCTCCCATTGCTGGCGGAGATGGTCCATACGCTCCTTGATTCTGCCTTCTAAACCGTTGGTTGTGGGCTCATAATACTGTTTTCCACCTTCAATGCAGCGCTGCGGCACGAACCCGCCCTCAAAATCGTGGGGGTAGAGGTAGCCGATGCCGTTGCCGAGATTTTTCGCGCCTTGGTAGTGACCGTCACGCAGATGTTTGGGCACCGGAAGCGTGCGACCTAGCTTCACATCTTCTAAAGCAGCATCGATGGCCAAATAAGCGCGGTTACTCTTTGGCGCAGTGGCTAGATAAATCGTGGCATGACCGAGCACGATTCTCGCCTCAGGCATACCAATGAATTCAACGGCCTGCTGGGCAGCGATGGCCACTCGAAGCGCAATGCTGTCTGCCATGCCGACGTCCTCACTGGCGGCAATGACAATGCGGCGGGCGATGAAGCGGATGTCCTCGCCTGCATAAAGCATTTTAGCCAGCCAGTAAATGGCTGCATCTGGATCGGAGGCTCGCATCGATTTGATAAAGGCGCTGATGGTGTCGTAATGCGCATCTCCATCCCCATCATAAACCACGGTTTTTTGCTGAACCGATTCCTCTGCCGCAGCCAGATCAATCTGGATGCGACCCTCAGCATCGGGTTTTGACGAGAGCACGGCTAGTTCCAGCGCATTCAGGCACTTGCGGGCATCGCCGTCACTGACCGTGGCGAGATGATGAGTGGCTTCATCCGTAATGCTGGCTTTCCAGCGTCCTAGTCCGCGTTCCTCATCCACGAGCGCCCGTTGCATCAGGGCTTGTAGTTCAGGGATTCCGAGGGGTTCCAGGGTGAAAACCTGAGAGCGACTGACCAGAGGACTGTTGACGTAAAAATAAGGGTTATGCGTTGTCGCGCCAATGAAGCGAACCGTGCCGCGCTCCAGATGTGGAAGCAGAACATCCTGCTGAGCTTTGTTAAAGCGGTGTAACTCGTCCACAAACAGCACTGTTGCCTGCTGGGTCATTTTTCGCAGTTTCGCTGCCGCATCCACCTCTTTACGGATGTCTGCTACGCTGCTTTCGACGCCGCTGAGAGTCACAAAACGAGCTTTGGTCTCCTGACTGATGATGTGAGCCAGCGTCGTTTTCCCGACGCCTGGCGGGCCGTAGAGAATGATGGAAGAAAAACGATCTGCCTGCACTGCCCGGCGCAGCAGTTTGCCCTCTCCGATGATGTGACTCTGTCCCGTGTATTCTTCAAGTCTCCTGGGCCTCATACGTGATGCCAAAGGCGCATCTTCCTGTGCAAACGCAGCAGGCATGGAAGGATCGGGGGCAGGATGAAAAAGATCGTCACTCATGGAGACTGCCCAGAAGTGGCGCGGTCTCGGCAGCGCGACAAGCCTTTAATCAGAGGTTTCAAAGGACTATCTAAACGAGTGCCTTGAGTTTAAATGGCATTGAGCTTTAAAAGGTCGGCAAGCAGTCCTCGTGAGCGGTAAAACTCTGCTTCTGCTAGTCCAGTTTCGATGAGGCCGGCACGGATGGCGGCGGCATCTGACTCGCCTAGAACATGCTGCTTGATAAGGGCCGTCTTTTTGGCCTGAATTTCAAGGAAAACGGGGTCTACGACGGGGGTGTTTGGATATTTGCCCTCAGCTTGACCGGCTTTTAGCACGGATTTAAAAGGAGCGCCCGTTTTCGCAGCTTCCTGCTTAGCCGCATTGACACCGGCATACCAGTCGGCAGTGACCAGACGATAGTAATCACGCATGGCTTGCTTGTTGTAGTGAATAATCAGGCTGCGACCATCGACTGATACGGTGCTTGTAGCGCGGAAACTATCGGCATCAATGGTGTCCACAAACAGGAGATCTTCTCCATCAACGGCAAATTCCCATTTCAAATCCCAAAGTTGGAGACCAATTTCATCGAGCAGATCCCGCACAGCCCAGGCTCCTAGTAGGGCCATTTTGATGGTGCCAGTGAAATGCTGCACGCTCAGGCCTGACATAAGAAGCGCCTCCTGCTTGGTGACGGCGCGGTCTTCGGGCTCATACTTGCTGGTCAAATCATAGATGGGTCGGTCAAGCATCTGCCAGGCCTTCATAGGGCCGGTCAGACCCAGCTCTTGTTCAAAAGCGCGCTGCTCTTTTTCGCTGAGCGCTTCATATTTCCTCAGAATCGAGCTGCCGCTTGTGACTCCGAAACGAACAATGTATTCAAGGGGCACCACGTAGGTCGCGCTTTGGTGAAAAAGAGCGTAATCAAAGACAAAATTACCCATCACATTCCGCTGAGGCGGAGTCATGACGGGAAAGCGGCGCACCACATTGTAACAACTTGGGTTTGCAGGCATGCCTGAGCTGACCACTTGACCGCTTTCTGCATCCAGCATGCCGACATGGTGAGTCATGGCTCCGTTTTCCAGCATTGCTGGCAACACGCCATCCATCAGTTGATCACGCCAAGTTTGACCAAGAGTGCTTGCTTTGAGTAGAGCCGCCTCGACACGCTGCCAGGTGTTTTTTTCCGTGAGCCGAGAATACATGGCATGACGGAAGATAGCGCGATTTAAATCGTTGCCCTCAATGGTAAAAATGCTGCCGACATCAAAAACTGAGCCAGCAGGTGTGGTCTCACAGACAATGAGGCCTGGATGATCCGGAACGGCATACAAATTCTGCACTGAGCCGCGATAGACTGGTTCGGCGAGGGTTTGGGGATCAATACGGGCAGGTGAAGTTGTGGTCATTGTGAATTGGCAGGCTTGGCGTGCTGCGGCCACATTTCAAATTTCAATTTTCAGTTTCCCTGTTTCAGGGGCCCTTTGATCCCATTGTTTATTGATCCGGCGAAGCTTTCTGATTTGCTCGAAATTAATCAATAAATGCGAAGTGCGGTTCTTTAAAAAAATGAACCACATCCTCAACCAAGCAAAATAAAAGGTTCATTGGTTTCAGGTTATCCATGTTATTGGTGTTTTTTGCGACTTGAAAAACAATTATCATGTTTATGATTTATTTCATTTTGTCATTCGGTTGCACTAAAAATGTTTTAAATTCATGATGATGAAGCGTTAGTGTCGATAGTGGCTTTGATTGTGTAAAATCGAATTATCATATATGATATGATAAATTACAGAAATTATAAAATATGATGATTTAATTATTGCAGTGATTCTAGATTTTGATATAATTTCCATATCAATAAGAATCAACTGCAATGAAAACCGCTTCCAACACCCTCCGCCTG
>JAIXZA010000100.1 GCA_027489965.1 Verrucomicrobiaceae bacterium | reverse complement strand
GTTCATGTTACCAAGACGAGCGTCATTGTTGAAAGTGATGTTGTTGTTGTAACGCGCGTTGGCCGTCGCAAGGTAAACCGAGCCACCCCAGAGGTCGATGTTATTGGCGGCAGCAGGATTGATGGTCCCGCCAGCCGCTACTGCTGCACCCGCACCACCCTGTGATATGCGGGTTTCACCCGAATTGATCGTCAATGCGCCAGTGAAGGTGTTACCCGTGGCCGCGGCAGGTGCTAAAGACAAAATGCCGGGCCCAAAGCGCGTGATGCCGTTGCTGCCAGTGATTGTGCCCGTAAGATTGACGATACCATTGGTTCCACCCGGCGTTGCGGTGTAAATCAGACCCTCCTGGCTGCCAAAGGCAAAGTTGGCCGTGTGAGCCACCGTATCGTTGGCCGTATGCACGAGATAAAGCCCGGCCCCCTGCCCAGCGGTGGCGGTGGTACCGACATTGACGGTGAACCCACCGTTGGCAAGAACCTGGGTGTTTGCAGTGGTGCGAAGACGGACAGCCTGGGCATTGACGTTTGCCGTCAGGGTATTGGTGCCCGTGATGCCGTTGATGTCGAGGATCGTCGAGGCGGTGGATGTGTTGATACCCGTGACGTTGGTCGCAGTGACTCCAAAGGCGGCGGCCTCAATCCCATTGGTTGCGTTGTAGGATGTAAACAGCGGAAGACTCGTATCCTGCATATTTGCACCACCAAGGAGAGCAATGTTGGCTCCGATCATACCATTGTTGACTGCAGGAGCCGATGTGAGCAAGATTCTCGACGTGGCGCTGGCGGTGCCCAGGGTCGCCGCCTGTGCATCCAATTGACCGAGAACGAGCGTGCCTCCATTCGCACGAGTCAGGCCGCCAGTGACGGTCAGGTCTGCACGGGAACCCGCTGTGGCGCCATCGCGACCGATGTTGAGGAAGCTACCACCACGGTAGGTCAGGCTCCCGACGGTCTGCGCCGAGATCCCAGCAGCACCCCCATCGGATGCGTAGCTGAGAGTCGAGGAAGTGAGCGCAAGAGAAGTCGTATTAATCATTCGGCGATCCGTGCTGGCCCCAACGACGCCACGGTTATCAAGCAAAAGGGTGCTACCACCAAATAGGCGGAAGTCCGTGTTACCAAACTGGGCAGCCGTGGCATTATCGGTGTTGATCGTGCCGCCAAGAGCCGTCACAACTCCTGTGCCGAGTGGAGTCGTGACTGCGCCATTGATATTCAGAGTGACACCGCGATTCACCGTGACTGCTCCCAAGGTGTTGGAATTATTTGCCCGAACAGAAACTGTACCGCCAGTGCCGTGCGTAATGGCTGCAACATTTGCAAAAAGAGTAGGATTCGCCCAATCCACACCAAAGGTCAGAGCACTTGTTGCCCCAGCCCCACCGAGCTGATTGGCCGTGTTGAGAATCAAGTTATTCGTCGCAGACGCAAGGCGTATGATGCCACCCGTGTTCGCCGTTACCACACCTGTATAAGTGGAGTCAAATCCGAGGGTGTTGCTAAGATAAACGCGGCCATTGCCAGCACCGCCGACCTGACTGAGGTCGATGTTGTTAGCAATGTTATCCACTTCCAGAGCCATCCCATAAGTCGGCACATTGACCGCCAGTGGATTGGCCCCATCAATCAAAAAGCCAGTATTCACAATGGCTGCGAGTGATGAGCGACTAGTGCCCAATTGAGAAACAAGATTCAGACCACCCGTGGCCAGGCTGGTCTGGGCCGCTGAGGTCAGTGCCAGCGCGCCGCCATTCACATAAATGGCTCCAGTTCCTAGATTAGCGCCCGTTGCGACCTGAAATACACCATCTTTGATGGCTGTCACACCATCATAAGTATTGGCAACATTTGAGACGATCATGCGCCCAGTTCCTTCTTTAATAAGGGCTCGGCTATTGGAACCATCTGTGATGGCTCCCTGCAGGGTGAGATTGGCAAAACCAGCCGTAGTATTGGCACTTACTGAAAAGACATTGGTATCCCCAATGAGTGTCGTCGTGCCGTCAAAGCGAAGGCGATGACTGTTATTGGATTGAGTAACGAAAACACCACCATTCAGGGTTAAATTATTGAGGATATGCGTGACTCCATCATTGGCACCACCCACAAAGTTACGGCGAACATCAATCGTGGAAGAACCATTGACGATCACGTTATTATTCCCTGTCCAGGTTGAGGTGCCGTTGGCTCCAGTTCCATTCGACTGGAGGCTCAAAATTGTCAGGCCAGCTGAGCCGCTCCCATTGAGGATGATGCCGCCCGTTCCCGTGCCCAAAGAAGTAGGAGTCGAATTATTTGCACCTGCGCCCAGATCGATTGTCCCCAAATTTAGGACCCAATTACCTGTGTAGGCCGCGTTGTTGGGGTTGAGCTGGACGCGTCCAGCGCCGTTTTTGATGAAGTTGCCTGTTCCATTCAGAGCAATCTGGGCGTTGGCAGCGCCGTTCAGAGAGATCGTCCCAGCGTAGATATTGGCATTCAGATTGTCATTCAGCGTAATCCCCGTCTGAATGGTGTCTGTGTTGCTATTGAAGTGATTAAGACTGGCTGCGCCCGAGTTGACATCAAAAATTAAACCACTGCCTGCCACCCCTGGCGCGAGTGTCATTGTCTGCGTCCCTAAAAGATCTCCAAGAGTCAATGTGCCGAGTGTAATGTTGCCTGCCACACCGGATGCTAAATTGATCGTTTGGTTGGCCAAAACATCTGTTTGCAAGATGGCGCTGGCATCAATGGCATTTGGAACGGAAGAAGGGTTCCAATTGGCTGCTGTCGTCCAGGTGAAAGGTCCAGCTCCAGTCTGCGTCCAGGTTTCACCTTTAACCTGCATACTCCAAAGAGCAAACTGCGCAAGAAGCACTGAAGAGATCGATTTCTTCCAAAGAGGTGTACGCAGACTGCGAGTCAGGCGCACGGGAAGTGATAGCGATTGGGTGGTTTGGGTCTTCATGGGCGGCGGGTGGGGAAGTTAAGGGTGGTCCTTGGTCCGGTAGGTTCCGTAGACTTGATTGGCTGTAAGGGCAGTGCGGCTTATCTTGGTTGGAGCGCCCTGCTAATTGTAGAGATGGATTCGAAAAGGTCAGTACTGCTGATGCCAACTTTTTGGTGGATCCAGGCAGTCAAAGTAGGCAGTGAACGGTTCTCAAATACCACTGCCGATATGCGGCGACGGAATTACTATACCATGGTTGAGATTCACGGATAAAAAGGAGTTGGGTTGGGGTTCGAACGAATTGAATCGAAGCTGGGGTTGCAGACTAATCTAAACAAATACGTAATGAAATAGTTTTCAGGTTTAGATGACCAATTTTTCATGATCAATGAAGCAACTGTCTGTTTCTTCTGGGTATTTATGGTGTGTGTGATTGATTCTGATTTATTGGCCTCGAACACTGCGTCCCGAAAAGAATAAAAACGAATCCAAATGGAGGTAGGTGCAGAGATTAGGGGGATGGTTTGGACTGGGTTTATTCCTGCTTCAGGCCCTGCCCTTGGCTTTCAACTCATACTACTTTGTCGAAAGCCTCTGATTGACGGAATCTTGTTAGGACGTCAGAACTCACTTCACCTGTGCTTTTTGAAGTTCCTGAAAAGGTGAAATCACACCAAGAGTGGTGGGGATGAATTCGTCGGTGCGGAAGCAGCCAGCGGGCAGGCCTTCGGCATTGATGAGGTTGGCTCCTTCTGGCCAAGCGGCCCAGGCGTAGCGGACACCGACGGGATTGGGTACTTCTGGACTAGAGACGAGGACTTCGTTGTTTTCGATCTTGGCTTGGGCCCAAACCCACTTTTTGTCTTTTCCGACGATTTGGAAATGCTTGAGTTCTCCGCCATCGCGGGCTTTAAGGCCAGTGCCAACATGATCAAATTGGATGCGGACTTGGCTGCCTTCGATCAGTGCGTTTTTAAACATGGGACCGCTGAAGACGGTATCCGCTCTACCATAATCTTTGGCCAGTGCTAATAGCGCCAGTCGGCGGCCCACTTCTTGTTTGTTTTTGGGATGAATGTTTTTCTCCTCACCAATGTCATTGGTCACAGCGAGGCCGACCTTTGGCAGGGTGATGGCTGTGAGGTATTGGGCCTCTTGCAATTCAGCCCAGGTGTCTGGGATCCCTGGTTCCTTGGTAATCGGTTGACCGTTCCCGAAACTGGCAAGCTGCACGATGTAAAAGCTGAAGGGATCATTCCAGCGGGTGCGCCAGTCATTAATCATATTTGGAAGGAGTTCCTGGTATTGGAAGGCGCGTTTTTGATTAGACTCTCCCTGATACCAGATGGCTCCTTGGATTGCATAGGGGATTAACGGGGCAACCATGGCATTGAACAGCACTGCTGGGTGATGCGGCGTCTTGTTCGGATCATCCGGCGGGCGTGGTGCCTGGGGCGTTTTCTTCTTTTGATCGGCTGGCAGCTTGGCGTTTTCCTCACTGATTTTCTTGGCTTCAGCTTGCCAAGCTGTTTTCGAAGCCTCGAATTTGGCGGCTTCAGCGGTGGCGTCCCAACTCTGGCTGATGCCGTCCCAATCACTGAGCATTTGAGCTGCGCAGGGGCGCTCTTCCAAAGATTCGCGGCTGGTCCAGGCTTCGACACGTGTGCCGCCCCAGGAGGTGTTGATCAGGCCAACAGGCACTTTCAGGACCTGATGAAGATGGCGACCGTAAAAGTAAGCGACAGCAGAGAAATTACCGACATTGGCAGGGTTGGCTTCTTTCCATGAGCCTTTCACATCTGTCGCGGGTGTCATGCCTGTGGCTCGTTCGACGGTAAACATGCGGATCTGTGGTGCGTTGGCTCCAGCGATTTCTTGCTCGGCATTGCCCGACTGACTGACGGTCCATTGCATGTTGGATTGACCGGAGCAGACCCAGACTTCACCGATGAGAAGATTCTTGAGTGTGACGGTGTTTTTACCGCTGACACTGAGTTCCTGCGGTTGCGCATTGGCGGTCATAGGGTCCAGGCTAATACGCCATTTTCCGTCAAGGTCTGCGCGTGTGACCTGCGTTTGTCCCGCGAAACGAACGGTGACATCTTCATCAGCAGCGGCAAATCCCCAGACTGTGACGGGCTTGCCTTGTTGCAGCACCAAATTGTCACTAAAAATGGCGGGTAATCTCACGTCAGCCAGGGCTTGGGTGGCGAGTATGCTCAGGGCTAAATAATGCAGAAACGGTTTCATAGAAAAGGTCTAACGAAGACCTTGATCATAAACACGCAGCGCCAGTCTGAGCAAGGCGTGATTTTGGGTCCTACTACCTTAAGGTTAATGGATTCCATGACACACAATCGGCACATTTAAAAGCAATCACAGCCGATCAAGGCACCGAGTTTGATGCTTACTTTATGCCATGGACAACCATACATACTCCCAAAGTCGGTGGTTGCGCAGCTTCGGCCTTAGTGCCTGCGCAGCCGTGTCATTCATCAGTCATGTTCAAGCTGGCGCGCCTGAGCTTTCAGCCAAGGCTGCGACAACACCCGTCGAGGCCGTCGATTGGAAGCAGCACACCATCGCTCCTGTGACGAACCCGATCTTTTTTGAAGACGCGGTCATTCGCTCAGAAATACGCCCCATTTTTGCTTATCATAACATTGATGACTCATTCTTGGGCGGCGGCAGTGCACAGCTTTACGCGTTGCAGATTCGCTATGCGATGACGGACCGCTTGGCTTTCATTGCCAACCAGGATGGTTATCTAAAAATTAATAACGCTGCTCTGGGTAGTCCTGGTGGCTGGATGGATCTGGCGCTGGGTTTCAAATATGCTTTCATCGACAACAAGCCTGCTCAGTTCATCCTGACGCCCGGCTTAACCTTTCATGTGCCGACTGGTGACAGTGTGGTCTTCCAAGGTCGTGGGGGTGGCGAGTTCAATCCGTTTGTCTCTTTCCAAAAAGGCTTCGGTGATTTCCATCTGTCTGGTAATGTGGGCGTCCGCATCCCCGTCACAGGCAATGAGCAGAGCACGATTGGTCATTACAGCTTGATGCTGGATTATTATGCCTGCCGCTGGTTCATTCCGTTTGTGTCGTTCAATGGATTCACGGTCTTAAATGATGGACAAAACATCGGTTTAAATACCGAAGGTTACGACGTGATCAATTTCGGTGCAAGCCAGGCCAATGGCCGCACTCAGGGCATGTTAGGCTTAGGCTTCCGCTCGCGAGTTTTGGATAATGTTGATCTTGGTGTGGCTTATGAAAAAGCGGCCATCAAGCCTTATGGTCTGACGGAAGATCGCTTTACCTTTGATATTTGTTTCCGGTTCTGATTTGTCTGATCGGTAGGTTTGATGATGTAGAAATGACGCATGGTGGCTATGCTGCCATACGTCTTCTTTTTGGGATGGTTCTTGCCAGATCCTATCAGCACGCCATGTATCGTTGCCTATGAAAAGCATGACTGGATTTGGCCGTGGTGAAGCGCGGCAAGGTGACACAACTTGGGTGGTGGAGTGCAGCAGCGTCAACCGCAAGCAGCTGGAGGTCTCCATCAATCTACCTCGTGACCTCAATGATCTGGAGACTCAGATTCGCAATCAGGTCGCTGCGGTTTGTTCGCGAGGACGTGTGAATGTCTCCGTGCGCGGAGATCGCCCGACCGCTGAGGATGCGATGCCGCGTCTGGATGAGGCTGTGGCAGCGAGGTATCTGGCTGACTTGCGTGCCATGTCGGCGCGACTTGGCATCTCTGCGGATCTATCTTTGAGTGAGCTCATTCGGCTGCCGGGTGTGCTGGTGAATGAAGCGCGCGAAACTTTAGCAGAGGAAATTTGGCCTGTGGTTCAGTTGGCTCTCACGGCTTCACTGGATCAATTCATTGCCATGCGGAAGGCGGAAGGGGATAATCTTTGTGAAGAGATCGAGATGAGGCTTAGCACCATCGAATCTCTGGCCGCAAAGATTGCCGAAAAAGCACCCAGTGTGCCGGAGCATCAGCGAGCGGTGTTGCGTCAGCGCCTGGAGCAGGCTGGACTGCCCTTGCCTCTGGATGATGAGCGCTTGCTCAAAGAGATCGCCTTGTTTGCGGATCGCACCGACATTTCTGAAGAGATTTCTCGTGCGGCCAGTCATTTGAAACAATTCCGTAGCTACTTGTCCTCGGGTGAGCCTGTTGGGCGCAGTCTGGATTTTTTGGTGCAGGAGTTTTTCCGCGAATTCAATACCATGGGCTCTAAGTGCAATAATGCAGAGATCGCCCACCATGTCGTGAGTGCCAAGACGGAGCTGGAAAAGATCCGCGAGCAGATTCAGAACGTGGAATAGCTGGGGCTCTACTTCACGAGTGTGATCCGCTTCAATGCCGGCACAGCGATAAACAGGGCCAGCATCATCATTGCAGAACTCAGGAAGAAAGGCGCGCCAGGCAAGATAGCGGGGGCTTTTTCACCAATGAAAAAGCCAAAAAGCTGCGTGCAAAGTAGCGGTCCAGCGACGCCTGCGACGCTGGATAGGCTGCTGAGCGAGCCTTGCAAAGCACCCTGTTCATCTGCTGGCACGCCCTGTGACATGAGGGACTGCACGGCGGGCGTGACCAGTCCAGAGAGGCTGCCGATGACGATGCAGACATAAATCATCCAGGGCTGTGTGGCTAGGCCATAGGCGGCATAGAGAAAGATGGAAAGGGTGAGGCAATAGCGCACCGTTTTCTGCTCCCCAAGCCAACCGACGACGCGTTTTGTCAGACCGCCCTGCACCATGCCAGCCATGACGCCGACGGCTGCGAGAGAGAGTCCTGTTTGCAGCTCTGTCCAGCCATAACGGTAGGTGGTGTAGAGTACCCAGATGCTGGGATAAACCTGATGCGCCAGCACGGCGATAAAGTAGCAGGTTACCAGTCCCATCAGGGCAGGGAAACGTCGTAGGGCAAAGAGGGCTCCCACGGGATTGCTCCGTGACCAGCTAAAGGCACGACGGTTTTCTGGGGCGAGTGATTCTGGCAGTACGAACCAGCCATAGGCCCAGTTAATCAAAGTCAGGCCGCCAGCGACGAAGAACGGCACTTTTACTCCCCAGGCAGCCAATCCGCCCCCGACGATCGGGCCGATGATGAAACCGATGCCAAACGCAGCGCCGATGAGCCCAAAATTAGCCGCCCGTTTTTCCGGTGGACTGACATCGGCAATGTAGGCGGAGGCAGCTGCGTAGTTGGCCGCTGTGATCCCCGCGACGATTCTTCCGACCGCGAACCAGATCAAATTAGGGGCAAAGGCGATGAGGAAGTAGTCAATGGCAGATCCAAGAAGGGATACCAAGATCACGGGCCGCCGCCCATAGCGGTCGGAGATGCTGCCGATCAGTGGGGCAAAGAGGAACTGCATCAGCGCATACAGCGCGGCCAACATGCCATAACTGAAGGAGCCAGCCGCCACGTCCCCACCTTGATAATGCTGGATAAGCTTTGGCAGAACTGGGACGATGAGGCCAATGCCCAGAATATCGAGAACGAGGGTAATGAAAATGAAAAGGACGGCTGGGCGGCGGGCTGACATCGCCCTCTATAGGATTGAATCGTGGCTATCGCAAACGACTGTCTTGCCAGATGCGGTGCACTGTCCCAAGTTATAGGACTTAGTTTTTAAATCTCATGGTCACAAAACTCCTTCACACCCGTTACCGCGTAAACGATTTGGTCAAGACTGTCGCCTTTTACAAGGACGTCCTCGGCCTGGAAGAAGTGAAGCGCCATAAGTCGCCACGCGGATCAGAACTCGTCTTTTTCAAAACACCGAATAGCGACGAACTCATTGAAATCTGCAGTTTCCCAGCCAGTGGTCTTGTGACGCTGGGTCCCGATGTGACCCATTTAGCCTTTGAAGTGGAAGACTTGGAGGCTTTTGCGAAACATGCAGCGGCCCACGGCTACCCGCTTTCTGACGGACCGACAGAAAGTTCCAGCGGGACCTTCGCATTTATTGACGCCCCTGAGGGTTATGAGATAGAATTAATTCAGTATCGTAAATAGAGAGACAACCTCTCACCATCGCGTAGAGGATAAATACACATCATGGACTTTGACTGGCTCGGCGTAACTTTTGACCTGACGAAATTGCCTCCCAAGGATATTGAGGAGTCATTTGAAGATCCCTTTTCGTTGAAGCTCCTGCCTGGCGACACTGAAAACACGACGGAGTCACGCTTCTATAATCTGGGTAAGTCCTTGGGTGGTCGGGCGGTCTTCAGTGTCTTTTGGACCGATGGCAAACGCTACCGTGTGATCTTTGCGAGAGACATGACCAATGGTGAGTTTGACTTTTTTGAGAGGAAAAGAGCGGAGGATGCATAACCTAATATGAGTACTGAACCACGCCGCAGAGAAACGACCATCACCACCCGACCCATCCCCATGGATGGAGATCTGGGCTTAGTGCGTGCCTGGAAGGATGTGCCGGCTTTTGAGTCTGAAGAAGCCGAGGGCAAGTATTGGGCACAGCATCAGCTGGAGTCACGGCTGATGCAGATGTCGATTCACCGCACGGATGTGCGTGAGTCCACCACCATCACGCTGCGCTTCGATCCACGGATGCTCAGCCGTATCAAGCGTATCGCCCGCCGCCGCTATCTGAACTACCAAAGCATGATCAAGCAGTGGCTCAGTGAGCGCATGGAGGAGGAGATGAAGGAAGGATGAGTTCTGGCAGCTCATGGTTTGTCTCTTTATGCGCTCGCTGGGTGCCCAAGAGCTGGTTCTGGCGGATGGGCATAGTGATCTGGCTGGTTGTATTGTGGAACCTTTCTGCAAACTCGACGCTGCCAAGTGGCCCATCGTTTCCCTTTAAAGATAAGATTGTGCACTGCATCTATTACAGCGGTGGGGCTCTCTGCTTTTTGTTTGTCCTTTATGGCAGGCGATCGTCTCTACCGAGTTTTCGTTCACTGGTGATTCCGAGTGTTCTCTTCACTGCCATCGTTGGTGCTTCCGATGAGTATCATCAAAGCTTCACTCCGGGCCGCATGGGCAATGATCCTTGGGATTGGCTGGCGGATGTTTCAGGTGGCGTTTTGGCAGCCTACCTCGTCTGGCGCGTGCTGCGTTATCTGGCAGCCCATTGATCGTAGAGTAGCTTTAGCACCATTAGTAAGACGACGCTGATGAAGATGATTCGGATAAACGGCGCTCCGTGCCTGATCGCCATGCCTGCACCGAGTCTTCCGCCGATGAGCTGGCCTGCGATCATTGCAGCAGCGATCTCGTAATTCACACGCGCAGAGAGGATGAACACGATCAGCGATGCCACATTGCTGGTTAAGTTCGCCACTTTGGTGAAAGCCGTAGCGTGGGTTAAACTCAGTCCGAGTAGAGACAGGCTGGCCAGTGTCCAGAAGGTGCCGGTGCCTGGACCAAAAAAGCCATCGTAGAAACCAAGCACGCAGCCAGCTAGGCAGGCAAAGAAGGTGAGACTCAGGCGCGCTTTTGAAGGTGCCTGCCCCAGGCTAGGACTGAAGAGCACATAAATCGCGATGCTCAGCAGCATCCACGGCACGATCATTTTTAGCGCCGCATTACTCACCTGAGTCACCGCCCAGGCTCCGATGCCGGAAAAAACAAAGGTCACGAGCACCGTCAGTCGTACCTGCGGCCAGGTCACGAGTCCTGCTTTGGCATATCTCCATACCGCCATGAGAGTGCCCCAAGTGCTCTGCATCTTATTGGTGCCGAGTGCCATTTGTGGCGTCAATCCAGCCCAGAGCAGTGCTGGCAGAGAAATTAGACCACCACCACCTGCGATAGCGTCGATAAAACCAGCGCTGAGTCCGGCGAGAAAGAGGAGGGTGAGCATTTCCCATGTCATGGTGATCGGTGAAGCTAACAGAGGATGATCACCCGACAAAGAAAATGCCTAGCAAACAGGGCGCTGACAACGTTATGGTGGGGCCATGATCATGAAGTTCTGCCTTTTTTCTCTCTTCATCACACTGACCGCCACAGCTCAGCAAACAGGGGCGCCAGTGGGTAAGTTTCAGCAGCTGGATCAAACGGTGCCGACTCCATCAGCTCAGCGTATCGCTTCAGGAGCACCAGGCGCAGCCTACTGGCAGAACCGAGCCGACTATGACATCGCTGTAGAATTAGATGACGTAAAACGCAGCATCTCAGCGGAAGCCACTGTCACCTATCACAATGCCTCTCCAGATGCGCTGAGCTACTTGTGGGTTCAATTGGATCAGAACTATCTCTCCCACAACGCCGACTCCCGCACAGCGCCAAATACCAAACGCGGGGTCGATCTGACTAAATTTAGTTATTCGGCCCTGGATCGTCTGCGCGCTTATGAGGAGTACGATGGCGAAATGAAAATCAGCAAATTGACGGACGCCCAAGGCAAGCCCTTACCACACACAATTGTGAAGACCATGATGCGAGTGGATCTTCCAGTGCCGCTAGCCGCAGGAGCTAATTTTACTTTTAAAATCGCCTGGAGCTATCCCATCAATGATGCCAAACGCATCAGCGCCCGCACGGGTTATGAGCATTTCAAGGAAGATGGCAACTCCATCTACACCATCGCCCAATGGTTCCCACGCATGGCGGCTTATACCGACTACGCGGGCTGGGTGAATAAGCAGTTTCTTGGTACAGGTGAGTTCACCTTAGAGTTTGGCAACTACAACGTTAGTCTCACCACACCTGATGACCACGTGGTCGCTGCGACCGGAGCCCTGCAAAACCCAGCAGAGGTCTTATCAGCGGCTCAACAAGAACGCTTCAAAAAAGCTCAGACAGAAACGAAAAAACCAGTTTTCATCGTTACTCCAGAGGAAGCCAAGACCGCTGAAAAAGGCAAACCGAAGGGCAAAAAGACCTGGATTTTCAAAGCCGACAATGTCCGTGATTTTGCCTTTGCTTCTTCCCGCAAATTTGTCTGGGATGCCATGGCCGTGGAGGGTGCTAATCTCAATGGCAAGCCTGTGATAGCCATGTCTCTCTATCCAAAAGAGGGGATGCCTCTGTGGGATAAATACTCGACCCATGCCATCGCTCACACGATCCAAGTTTATTCTCGTTACACCTTTGATTATCCTTATCCCGTTGCCTGGTCCATCCATGGAGCCATCGGCGGGATGGAATACCCAATGATCTGCTTCAATGGCCCACGACCCGAGAAGGACGGCACTTATCCAGAAAAAACGAAGTACGCTCTTATCGGCGTCATCATCCATGAAGTCGGACACAATTATTTTCCGATGATCGTCAATAGCGACGAACGGCAGTGGACCTGGATGGATGAGGGCCTGAATTCCTTTGTCGAATACCTCGCTGAAGAAGAATGGGAGAATGACTGGAATCACCGTCGGGATAATCGCGGCATGGTGGACTACATGAGGCTCACTGATCGTGTGCCAGCCATGACCAATTCAGAGTCTATCGCTGATCTGGGCCCCAACGCCTACGGCCAACCCACCGCAGCTTTAAATATTCTGCGTGAATACATCCTTGGTCGTGAAGCCTTTGATCACGCTTTCAAAACTTATGCACGTCGCTGGATGTTTAAGCGACCAACACCTTCTGATTTCTTCCGCACCATGGAAGATGCCAGTGGCGTCGATCTGGACTGGTTCTGGCGCGGCTGGTTTTACAGCGTTGATCATGTCGATGTGTCCATTGATGAAGTCCGCTGGATGCAGTTGGATTCTCGTGATCCGTCGATTGAAAAGCCCAAGAAGAAACAGGAGAAGGAGGACCTGCCGCAAACTCTTGCCAAAGAACGTAACTATCCGCTTACAAAACGTGTGGATCGCTTTCCCGAGCTGAAAGATTTTTATGACACTTTTGATGAAGCCGCTGTGCTGCCAAGTGAAAAGAAGAAGTTTGAATCCCTGATCAAAGATCTCAAAGAAGAGGAGATCGATCCCACGCTGCTCCAGACCAAGCACAACTTTTACGTCTTTGAATTCAGCAATGTGGGGGGGCTCGTTACTCCTTTGTTTTTGAAGATTGATTACACCGACGGCAGTAGTGAAGAGCTCAAAATCCCCGCAGAAATCTGGCGCTTTAATACCGAGAAAGCTTCTAAGCTACACTTCACCAAGAAAGAAGTGAAGGCCGTGACTTTTGACCCACGACAGGAACTCGTGGACACCGACGTGGAGAATAACTTCTGGCCACGACGTCCCGTGAAGAGCAAATTCCAGCTTTATAAAGACGATAAAGCCACCAATCCCATGCGTGAGATGACCAAGAAAGAGAAGGTCAAAAAAGATGACCCAAAAAACAAGGACGTGGAAGAGGCCAAAGAAGAGTGAGTCACTTCAATCCTCTTCCTCAATGCACAAAGGAAAAGCTGAGCACAGGATCGAGTGTGGAACTGACTCGATCTGTTCTTTGATGAAAAACTCCATGTTGCCATGTTCATCACAGAGCCAGACTTCGCTGGCACCAGCTGCATAATAGAGCTGCATCTTCCCCAGCATTTCCTGGCGGGTGTTAGAGGGAGACAAGACCTCGACGCAAATCTCTGGAGCGATAGGCAGGCTGTTGGCACGACGATAAGGACGGAAGCGCTCTTTAGTGATCCAAGCCACATCTGCGACTCTGGTGCCTTCTGTTGTGTCAATCGGGCACTCATTGATCACACGGCCGCCACCCATTAAATGGTGTAAGTGACGTCCAATGTCAGACTCATAGCCGCCATGCCATGCAGATGCAGGACTCATCATGATTTTGTTATCCTTGTTGGTTTCGATTTTTGCGGGGATGTCTTTAAGCCAGGGAATGGCGCAGACCTCCGCCCAAGTTAGTGTTCCGGTGCTCATGGCGGCACTTTAATGCCTCCGAAAGGGAAGAAAAGTTTTTTCACACCTGCAAGCCTGCGACATTCTTTGCCTACAACATCATGAAAAATCTCATTCTCACGCTAGCATTGTGCCTCTCTTGGCAGGCGCAGGCGCACACCTTTCATCAATCCACGGCGGAGGCTGAATACAATTCAAAGACAAAGAAGTTGGAGGTTAGTTTGACGGTCTTCATCGACGATCTTGAGCTGGCTTTGATCCGTCAGTCGGAAAAATGGATCTCGTTTGAGAAGACAGCTGAGGCGGAGTTGGATGCGCAGATTCAGACCTATCTAAACAAAAACTTCCAGCTGATGACGGCCAATGGTGGCTCATCCAAACTAACCTGGGTGGGCAGAAAAGTGGATGCCGTCTCAGTGCAAAAAGAGGATCCCGAGGTGATCCTGTTTTTCGAGCTGGACTTGCCAGATGGATTCTCAGGCATCACGCTGCGGTACGCCATCCTTCAAGATTTGTTTAAAGATCAGATCAATCTGCTGCATCTGCGCGGCAAAGCCAAACCGAGCGAGTTTCTTTTCACTCAAGCCGATGCCGAGAAACGACTCGATGTTGCTCGCTGATTTTTTTATTGAAGCTTCCAGAGCTTCTTGTCACTCCTCACAAAGATAGCTCCGTTACTGATGGCTGGTGTGCAAAGTAGAGTGTCATTGAGTTCGATGGTGTGAATGACTTCGCCTTCCTTGGCTGTGGTGTCGATGACTTGGAAGTCGCCACGTTCACTGACGATGTAGATGTATTGACCCGCAGCGACAGGTGATCCGCTGAGTGGACCTTTGAGTCGAAGTTTCCAAGCTTCATCTCCATTGGCGATGCTGGCTTTGATGAGAACTCCGGTGCCATTGAGCACGTAGATCGAGTCGCCAATCACTAGCGGGCTGCCAGTGCCTGGCTTGAGACCTGCCGCGCGCCAGAGTTGCGAGGCTGCTCCGCGTTCTGGAGCCAGAGCGGTGAGCCCATTGGAGGGAACATAGATGGCATTTTGAGTCACCGCAGAGCTGGGGATCGTGCCTGCACCGTCCGTGTAATCCCATTCGATCTCGCCGGTCTTGGGGTTCACGCCAGTGAGACCTTTGCTGGATTGGAGCGCGACGACATTTTGGTAAACCACAGCGCTGGTCCAATTCGCGGCTTTGGGGCGCTCCTTCTTCCAACGATTTTTCCCCGTGACCACATCAATGCCGACGGCGATGGATTCACTGTCGTTTTCACTTTGAACGACGAGCGTCTCATCCAGGACCACAGGAGAGGAAGACATGCCGAGGCTATTGCTGGCATTCGAATAATCGTAAGTTAGACCGCGAAGCCAAAGTAGATTACCATCCAGATCAAAAGCAAAAAGATCGTTGGATGAATACAGGGCAAAGACGCGCTTGCCATCGCTGCACGGGGTGGGCGCAGCCACACTGGTCTTGTTATGGGCCATCGTCCGGCCCGTGGCCTTCATCACACGCTCCCAGAGTTTTTTTCCATCCGCAGCACTGAAGCAAAAGACGTGCAAATTGGCCTGATCCGGTCCGCTTGAACAAGTGATGAAAACCTTATCCCCGACGACAATCGGACTGCTCAGCCCACGCCCAGGAAGATCGATACTCCATGCGGCGGCGAGCTTTGGCCCAGGAGCCTTTGTTTCTGTCGAAACCGCGCTGGCGTTCGGACCACGAAACTGCGGCCAATCGGCGGCGGAAAGTAAGGCTGAAGGAAGAAGGATGAGGGATGAAAGGAGATTAAAAAAAGGTTTCATAGAGATGTTTAAAGAAGTTTTGAGTGCAGGCAGATGGCGATGAAAAGGCTTGTTAAAAAAATGAGCAGAGAGCTCCATTTTCCTTTTTGGCTATGGGGCCAGAGTGTTTCACTCAAGCCCCATCCAAAGTTAAAATGCATGAAGGATGCCAATGAGAGGTAGGCGAATCCAAGCCATCTTGCCGCATATCCTGTAAACTCAATGGCCGAATGCTTGAGAGGCAACACTAGGTGACCAGCGATCAGACCAAAGGAGATTGCATAAACGACGATCAACCCCGGGACAAGATATCCAAGGAATGCCTTTTTCATGGCCCCGCCTTCAGGCGGGCAAGATAGAGTTTCATCATCGATCATATAACAACAGTCTTGAAGATCACTTCTTCGCCAAAATCGCCGTGCCGGTGTCATCACAAACGCGGAGCTGGAATTGCCATTCGACGGTCCAGGATTCGGTTTGTTCGTTTTGACAGCATTTGACGAGGATCGAGTTTTTGCCCTTCTTGAGTTTCACGGGCAGTTTGTATTGATCCAGTTTGGCGCCGCGATGGTATTCATCACGGGCGAAGAGGAGTTCGCCATTGAGCCAGACTTTCCAGCCATCCTTACAGCCGAGTCGGATCTGGGCGTCACGTGCCTCGACTGAATCAAACTCGGTGTAGGCATAGCCGGTGACCTCTTTGAGCATGGTGAAGGGCTTGTTGAAGTCGATCTGGCCATATTCATCCTTGCTGGTGAAGTCGATCCATTTGGCCTCGGCGTTTTTGCCCGGATAGCTAGCATCTAACTTGATTTCTTTTTCAGGGGGGAACTCGGTATCGAATCCTTTGCGCTCCACATTGGTGAAGGGGGCGATGAGTTTCCAGTCCATGAGAAACCCGAAGTGTTTTGGCAGATCGACGGGCTTGCCGAGGTCCTTGAGTTTTTTGGCCAAGTCCTTGATCTGATCTTCATCGCGGGCGCTGTTCATGGCCTTCAGATAAGCATTGGTCGCCTCGTCTTTGCGGCCCTGAGCCAGTTCTTCATCGCCCGCTTGCAGCAGCTTTGACACGGGGTGACGACGCAGCTCGCTGCTCGGATCTTCTAGAAGAGAAGGTGTGATCTTTTCGGCCAATTCGGGCTGCGCACGCTGAATAAGATCAAAAGCCACGACTCGTGGAGCAGAGCTGTTTTTCGTATCGGCTAAAAAGGCCTGCACAGACTCAATGGGCAGCTTTTTGACCAAGATCGCCTGATCCGCGATTACGCCGACAGCCGCGCGTAACCAATTTTCAGCGAGCGGGTTGGCTCCGTTCATGCCAGCGAGCACTTCTGGAAGTGTGCTAGGATCAGCCTGGGTGAGCTGCTGCCAAGCACGGGTGGCTTTTTCATTTCCCGACCCTTCACGATTCACGGCGCGAATATCTTCCAGCGGAGCACTCAGGCTGGCGGCCTGGACGGCAATGGAACTGAGGGTGAGACAACTGATCAGGGCGGCTTTCATGCGTGAGTGGATGCTTTCACAAAGAACGGGGATCGCCAAGACACAGTTTCGAGCTCCGTGCATTTTTATTGGCCAATACTTTGGAGCAACATCCGTCCACGCATCGCCAAGCGACGCGGAGACGCTGGCGACATTCTTTTCATAGTGACCTCACCACCATGAAAAGAAACGACCCTATCTCCCATCTGATGACCCGTAACGTGATCACCGTGCATCACGGCGATCCGATTTCCAAAGTCCGTGCTTTGATGCAGGAACACAGTGTTCATCACATTCCTGTTGTTCAAGGTGACCAGTTTGTTGGCATCATCAGCTGGAGTGACATTCTCCGCGTGAGTTTTGGTGATACCTTCCAGACGGACGAACGCACCGTTGATGCCACGCTTGATCACACTTTTTCCATCGAACAAGTGATGCAAAAAGAGGCGATCACGTTGCAAGAGACAGGCAGTGTGCGCGAAGCCGCTGAGATCCTTGTGGCCAATACCTTCCATTCCCTGCCGATTCTTTCTAGCAGCAAGCTGGTCGGCATGGTGACGACGACCGATCTGATCAAGTATTTGCTTCAGCAGTTTTAGCTTATTCCATCCCCAGCACTTTCCAGAGAAAGGCCCATTCGTCAGCGGTTTCTTCAATGACTTTGGTGAGGGCGCTGCCAGCACCGTGACCGGCATTGGTTTCGATACGGATCATCACTGGCGGTGCATCTTTGGCTTGGCATTCCTGAAGGCGGGCGGCGAACTTGAAACTGTGGGCGGGGACGACACGGTCGTCGTGATCAGCTGTCGTGACCATGGTGGCTGGGTAATGGGTGCCGAGCTTCAGGTTATGCAGTGGGGAGTAGGCGTAGATGGCTTTAAACTCGTCGGCGTTTTCGCTGCTGCCGTAGTCGCTCTTCCAGGCCCAGCCGATGGTGAATTTGTGAAAGCGCAGCATGTCCATGACACCCACCGCTGGCAGAGCAGCTCCGTAGAGCTCAGGACGCTGAGCCATGCAGGCACCGACGAGCAGGCCGCCGTTGCTGCCGCCCATGATGGCTAGCTTCTTCGGTGAGGTGTAGCCTTCCTTTTGCAGCCACTCGGCACAGCCGATGAAGTCATCAAAGACGTTTTGTTTCCGCAGCTTCGTGCCTGCGAGATGCCACTCCGCCCCATACTCGCCACCACCGCGCAGATTGGCCAAGGCATAGACGCCTCCAAGCTCTAACCAGATGGCGCGGCCGATGGAGAAATTCGGTGTGAGGCTGATGTCAAAGCCGCCATAGCCATAGAGCAGGGTGGCGTTGGTGCCATCCAGCTTGAGGCCTTTTTTGTGCACCAGAAACATGGGCACTTTGGTTCCATCTTTGCTAGTCACGAAGACCTGTTTCGTTTCATAAGGACTGGCATCAAAATCGACCTTGGGCTGCTTCCATAGGCTGCTTTTTCCACTGGCGACATCGTATTGATAAATGGCACCTGGAGTCGTGAAACTGGTGAAGATGTAATGGGTGAGCTTGTCTGCGCGCTTACCGCCAAAACCACCGACGGTGCCGATGCCTGGTAGATCGATCTCACGCACTTTTTTGCCTGCCAAATCATAGGCTGTCATGGCGGAGCGGGCATCTTGGAGATACTTACAAAGCAGCTCGCCGCCGATGCAGGAGACGCTATCAAGCTTGTGCGCGCTTTCAGGAATGATCTCCTGCCACTGATCACGATCAGGCTTGCTGATGTCGATAGCGATCACGCGATAACGTGGAGCTTTGAGATCGGTGAGGAAGTAGAAGACGGTGCCGACGTTTTCAATGAAACTGTAGGCAGCGTCGAAGTCATTGAGCAGCTCGATCACCTTGGCATCGGCCTGCGTGAGGTCTTGGTAAAACAGGCGGTTCTTGGGATCAGTGCCGTTGGTAACATTGTAGATGAGGTAATGACCATCATCCGTCACACCAGCATGCAGGCCCCAGTCGGGTTGATCTGGGCGTGCATAGATCATCTTGTCTTCGGATTGCGACGTGCCTAGCTTATGAAAATAGACCGTTTGGTTTTTGTTCGCCTCTGTGAGAGCCGCGCCATCCTTTGGTTTGGGAAAACGGCTGTAATAAAAGCCGCTGCTATCCTTGGCCCAGGAGGCGCCGCTGAACTTCACCCACTCAATGAGATCTTCCGTATCCTTGCCTATGGCGATGTCTTTGACGCGGAATTCCTGCCAGTCGCTGCCGGCTTTGGAGACGCCATAGACCAGCCATTTGCCATCCTCACTCGGGGCCGTTTCTGTCAGCGAGGTGGTGCCTTCTTTGGAAAGAGTATTCGGATCGAGTAGCACGCGAGCCTCAGCATCGAGGGAGTCGGTCACATAGAGCACGCTTTGATTTTGCAGGCCTGAGTTCCGATTGAAGAACCATTTGCCACCATGCTCAAAGGGGATGCCGGTGCGCTCGTAGTTCCAGGCCTTTTTGAGTCGCTCGGCGATCTGTTCGCGCTTGGGGATGCTTTTGAGAAAGCCAAAGGTCACTTCGTTTTGCGCCTTCACCCAGGCCTTTGTTTCCTCGCTGTTATCGTCCTCTAACCAGCGATAGGGATCAGCGACCTTCGTGCCGTGGTAATTGTCGATGATGCTCTCGTCTTTTCGGGAGACAGGATAGGTCAGTGTTTGAGCAAAAGTGGAGGCGGACATAAAGCAGAGCAAAAGACTAGCGCGCATTCCTCTACAGGAGCGCGCGCCAAGCTGGCCGCAACAGCGAGAATGCTTGGGTTTCAACTCACCGAGACTTGTCTATTTTTTGTCACAAAAAGATTTTCTGTCAGGAAATAAACTTTCTGTCAAAGAGAGTGTAGCCACCACGAATGTTAGAGCACGATCACTTTCTTCCCCACTTCCTCGCAGTCCAGTCGGACCTGCGGGCATTTATCGGGGCGGCGGTGCGTGATCCAGCCACTCGGGAGGATGTTTTTCAAGAAGTTGCCATGATCCTTTGGAAGAAATTTGAGCGTTATGATCCAGCTAAGCCCTTTGGGGCTTGGGCTCGGGGCATTGCGTCCCGAAAGATCCTGGAGGATCATCGGATGAAGGGGCGGCTGCCAGAGTCCTGCACGCCAGAGGCGCTGGAGATGCTGTCTGCTGGCTTCATGGCCGATGAGGCTGAGTCTCCCTGGGAGGCACGGGAAACGGCGCTGAACCAGTGCCTAGATACACTGCCAGAGCGCAGTGCTCGTTTTATCCGCGACCGCTATCATGTGGGCCAACCCATGGAGGCGATGGCTGCTGAGGCCGGTCTCTCCGTGGACGCCCTTTACCAAACCCTCAGCCGCCTGCGCCGTCAGTTACGTGACTGCGTGCAGCGTCGGTTGGGACTCACCCTAGAATCCGAATGAAGCCTGACCCCCGCAGCGCCGAGTTTATCACTCTCATTGACCGTTGGCTGGATCAAACCGCCACCGCTGAGGAAGCCGCACGCCTCTGGCAGGCCGTGGCCGAGTGTCCTCAATGCGCTGCCGCATTGGCTGCTGCGTCCCGTTTTGAATCCCTGTTGGCGGAGGCCGTCAGTGAGCGGGCCAGTGAGATAAAAATGCTGGCTCCTGCTGTGCGGTCTATTGACCAGAAAGAAACCCAAGCTGCACAGCGTCCGCTCCGCCAAGGGACTGCGCAGAGTCCGTGGGGTGCCAAGACGCGTCGTTGGGTGGGTGCCGCAGCGGCAGTCCTCGTTGCGGGTCTGGTCAGTGTCTATTTCTGGAATGAGGCCGGCTTTGAGCGGCCACCTGTCATCGTGCATGAGCTGGTGGGACCGATCCAGCAGCCGCCCCTGAAACTGCCAAAGGCTTCAAACAAGACTGTAGTTTCTGAAGCACCGAAGATCACAGAGAGCGCAGCCCAAGAGCCTAAAGAGCTGCTCACCGAGCATTTGGATCGTTTTTTCCTGACGGGCGTGTCTCTGGATAATATTCCACTTAGCCGTGCCATCGGCATTCTCCAAGGGCAGCTTAATGAAGTGAATCGGGATGCAGCGCTGGCGCTGGATCAGCTCCGAGTTCTGGTGCCAACGGGTGCCTCCCAGCGGCGGATCACCTTTCATAGCGGTCCGATTCCTTTCTTAAAAGCGGTCCGCGCCGTGGCTGCGCTGGCAGGCTGTGAGGTGGAGGTGAGTGAGCCACAGATCACCATCACGATCCAGCAGAGCATCTATCCTGAACTGGTGAAAAAGCGCGTGCTATCAGACATGCTGGCAGGTCGTCTCAATGCCAGTGGCAGCCCGTCGATCAGTGATCCTGATCGGCTAGCAGCTCTGCGTGCAGACGCCGAGTCTCTAGGCGTGAAGCCTGCTATCGATGGCAGCGTCGCCATCACCCGCGGTCAATGGGAGGCCTTGAAGATGCTGACTGAGACCCGGGATCTTCTGGGTCGCCTGCCCATGCCCAGCTACGCCATCTATGCCGTGCCAGGGAATAATCAGCCAGCCAGCAATCGCGTACTGACTGCCAAGGAAGTGGACGAGGAGCGCAAAAAGATCGTAGCAGCCAAGTCCGTGCCTTTGATCATTTTCACCCCACAGCTGGCCTCGCCCACGAATCGAGCCCCCATCCAGTTTTTGCCCTATGGGAACACGGTTTCTTTAACTTTAAACCCAGCCTACGATCCAGGGGCAGACCGCCGACAAAACATGGGGCCGCAGCCAAGTGCTGATCCAGTGGTGGTTGCTACGGGCGCGATAGTTGATTCACCACCAGGACAAGGCCAGATAGTGGGTGCAGCCACAATTAACACTAACGGAGATGGTTTGGGAAAAGATGGAAACGTCCAGTTTGCTTGGGGCGGTACTAACACATATACCGGCGGCAATACAAACGTTCAGTCGGGCGCTTTGGTAAACATTGGTTCTGGATATAACATCGTAGCTCGTACGGCCAGCCAGAGCTCCAACTCCACCAATGTTTTTCAGGGAAATGCCCAAGCTGAAGCGATGGCTATGGCCACTGATCATTCCGCTTCAACGGGTGCTAACCTGATCGTCGTTCCCGTACCACCGCCAACTCCTCCAGCAGCGCCTTGAGTCTTTTTTCTTTTCTTGCCAAACCAATCCATCATCTGTAAAACCTTCAATTCCAAGCCCAGCCATGAACCTTAACCGTCTCTCAAAGATCACTGCAGCACTCTTTTGCCTGAGTGCTCTGATCCAGACCTCCTCAGCTCAGTCAGCGTCCTCAACAGCGGTCGCTGTGCCCTTGCGCTTTACTTTAAAAAGCCGCACGGCCACAGTTGCTGTGGAGCGTGGCGTGCAGCAGGTCGTCATCGAGCAAAAAGCTGGCGCTGGCTGGAAGCCGATCAGCGTTTCCTATCCTACCGCCAATACCTGGGCCGCGGTGCGCCGTGTGACCGTGAATCTGCCCTCCTCTATCCCAGCTTCCGAGTTGCGGGCGCAGGGCTATCGTGGAGCCAAGTTCCCATCGCGCTTCCTGAGAGGCAAACGCAGCTTTGATCGCAAAGATCTCAATGCTAACAATGGCATGCTTTCCCTGAATTCAGGTGGCCCTCTCATGATGAGTAATGCCACTGGCACAGTCACCGCTGTTGCCGATTCAAGAGCTACGACGGCTCAAGCAGTCGAGTCGGACATCTGGCAGATTGTGGGAGATCAGGTGTATTTCTTCAATCAATACCGCGGTCTGCAAATCCTAGATCTGAGTGATCCGACACTGCCCGTGCGCGTGGGCAGCCTGCGTCTGCCAGCCAGTGGCGAGCAGATGTTCCTGCTGGATCAGGCTGGATCGACCGTCGCTCTTCTCGGCCGCTCCAATGACAAAGCTCGTCAAGGTGCTGCCACTGTCTGGCTCATTCGCGTGACCGCTGGCGTGCCTGCTTTGATCGGAGAAGTGCCGCTGGAAGGTGCCATCACAGATACTCGCCTGATCGGCACGACACTGCACGTTCTTTGCAGCGTCTGGTCACAGAACTCCAGCACTTGGAATCCTGAATCAGTCCTCACTAGCGTGGATCTTTCCAACATCGACGCGCCGCAAAGACTCGGCACCCTACGTTTCCCTGGTTGGCCGTCGGCTCTACAGGCGGCTGAAGGTCATCTGATGATCGGCACGTCCCGCTCGTCTGGTTATGGTTCAAACGTTCACGTCATTGATGTTGCTGCGGCTCCAGCCTTGGTAAAGACGCTCACGCCGCGTGGTCAGATTCAAGACAAGTTCAAAATGAGCATCGTTAATGGTGCCGTGGTGACCGTCTCCCTTGATTGGCAGAATTGGTCAAATCGTCAGACATGGGTGGAAACTTTCCCGCTCGCCGGAAGCACCGTCACGACCTTATCCGCTATTGAGCTGCTGAGCGCCCGCAATGAGCAGCTGCACGCCACTCGTTTTGATGGAGATCGCTTGTATGTCGTGACCTTCCGTAACACCGATCCACTCTTCATCGTGGACATCGCCGATCCCTCAGCTCTGGTGCTTTCAGGTGAGCTCGAGGTGCCAGGCTGGAGCACCTATCTAGAGCCTCTTGGAGATCGCCTTCTTGCTGTCGGTGTGGAGGACTGGCGCGTCACGGTCTCACTCTTTGATGTGACAGATGTTACCGCCCCGACCCTGCTCTCACGCCTGCCTCTAGGCGCTGAAGGCACCCACAGCTGGAGCGAAGCCAACTATGATGAGAAAGCGGTCGAGTATCTACCTGATCAGGGTGTGGTCATGGTGCCATTTCAAACGTGGGGCTGGGGAGCGGGTGGTGGACAGAAAGCCATCCAGATCGTTAATGTCGGAACAGATGCCCTCACCATGGGCACCACGATCAATCATAGCTTTAATCCCCGCCGTGGCAGCTGGATTGCTGGTCACTTTGTCACCATCTCAGGTCAGGAGCTGCTCGTGCATGGCACAGATGCCACAGACACCGCCCCAGAGGTCACTTTGTCGCTAGCTTGGCGTACGGACCGAGTGGTGCCATTTGGAGATTACCTGGTGCAGATTGAAGATGGTAGCACTGGCTGGTACGGTGGTTGGTTCATCCGCAGCATCGGCAGCACAGGTGGAACTTCGGCTAAGCTGCGCATCTCTCCTGCTAGTGATCCTGATTCACTCCTGCAAAGCGTCGATCTAGGTGCTGGTCGGGTGGTCGGTGTGACTCAGAAAGACAATCGCCTCTATCTGGCCCAATGGGTGCCTGCTGCGGATAGTGCACCACAGAGCTTACGCACAGTCGTTCTAGAGCTTGGCGCACCACCCACAGTGACGGAAGTTAGCCGAGTGGAGCATGATCTAACTGGGCTCAGCGAATACCAGATGAATCTCGATTCTGTTCAGCCGCTTTGGACAAGTGCCCAAACACTCGTCTGGTATATCCCAATGCAGATGCAGCGCTGGTGGGGTTGGTGGGGGCCCGTTTATGCAATTAACAACATCCGGCCTGCCGTCATTTCCTTGAATACGACCGCTGCCGCCCCCCTACGAGTAGCAGCCAATACAACGGCACCCATCCTCTCCATAACTAATCCAGCTGCCGTCCTATGTCCGCTGAGTGTAGGTGCCTCAGGCATTACCGCTGCTCAAGCTCAGTCAGTGAATGTCAGAGGCAGTCTGCGTGGCACTAGCCGCGCCTTTGTTGAAGCAGGCTTCATTTACTTCAGCTATGATACTGCTGTAGAGCCTGTGGCCAACACAGTTAGCACAACCACGCTTTCTCAAGGCGCTGCTTCTTTCACCATCAAATCGGTGGCCCTCAGCTCAGTCATTTATCCCTATTACAACTACGACTGGCGTGTGGCCTCATGGCTGCAAGTGGTGGACTGGCGTGCAGCTGAGCCTGTGCTTCGTGATCCAGTTTCAATCCCAGGTCAGTTGTTGAGTGTCGCTCAGGCAGATGCTCAGGGGGCCGTGATTCTGACCAATTCTGATCAGCAAATCAGCACGGCCGGCAGCGCTACACGTGTGATCCAGGCCAGTGGCTATGATGGCGTCAGCGCTTGGCAGCTGGACAACTACATCACCGCGACTCCTTTTTACTCTGCTAGCACCACTGACGGCACACGCCTTTATCTTGCAAAGGAAGCAGGAAGCAAAGGCGTAGTAGGAGTCGGTTACAATAGCATCACGGGTCGCTTAGCCCAGATCAATTCATGGACTACCACAGAAGTGCCATCCTTGTTGAATGTGATTAGCGGCCACGTTTTAGCCAGCAGCTACGGCAATCTGGAAGTCGCTAGTATCGCCGCCGCTACAGGTGTGCTGACACCCGTTGCCTCCTTTGATACACCGACCAATCTTTGGCTCCAAGTCAATCGTGCCGTCTTCACACCGAATTTGGATCTCTGGATTCCTGCTGCAGATTATGGTGTCGAGTTTCTTCAGCGCAGCTCATTGGCCCCTTAACCCATTTGGTTAACTCGCTAGAGTGGAAAGGCCTCCCAAGATTTTTTTTGGAGGCCTTTTCTTTGGCCGATGAGGAGATCATTATGCTCAACAAAAAGCCCCGCAGCTCTTTCACGGAGCACTGCGGGGCATAGCTTTATCAAGCTTGAAGGATTACAGAGAAGCCTTCAGAGCGGAGGAAGCAACGAAACGGACGCTCTTGGAAGCTTTGATCTTCATGGATGCGCCAGTCTTTGGGTTGCGACCTGTGCGAGCTGCACGCTTAGCGACCTTGAAGGTGCCAAAGCCGATGAGCTGCACGCTACCGTCTTTCTTCACGCCCTTCGCGATTGCGGAGAGAACAGCTTCAAGAGCTTCGCCTGTGGCGCGCTTGGTGACTTCACCGCCGAGGTTTTTTTGGATGAGTTCGAGGAGTTGGGCTTTGTTCATGCTATTATTTTCGGTTGTTGCTGGTATTGATGCTCAGGCATTTCCGCCATGGGATTAAACGGAATTGTCATTGATTAAAAGGCTATTCAGGCCTTTCCGTCAAACATAAAATATTCACAAAACCTGCGACTAGGCTGTTCCATGAGTTACCCCAATTTGAAAAACCTCTTGATTCCTGACTTCAACCCTTCCGTGCACCAGTCTGCATTCCTTGCTCCAGGCTGTTCCGTGCTCGGTTCAGTGGAGTTAAACGCTGAGTCAAGCATTTGGTTCGGCGCGGTTTTGCGCGGTGATATTAATTCCATCATTATCGGCGCTCAGTCTAACGTTCAGGATGGTTGTGTGCTGCATGTGAGCGACGATTTCCCCTGCATTTTAGGGGAACGCGTGACGGTTGGGCATCGGGCCGTGGTTCATGCCTGCACCGTTGGTGATGAAGTTCTCATTGGCATGGGTGCCATCATTTTAGATGGTGCCGTCATCGGTGCCCGCAGCATTGTGGCCGCAGGTTCATTGGTCACCAAGGGGATGCAAGTGCCGGAAGGATCATTGGTTATGGGCTCGCCAGCACGGGTCGTCCGCCCCCTCACCGAGGCTGAACAACAAGCCAACGCTCAACTAGCTTTAAAATATGTCGCCATCTCAAGGCGCTATCTTGAATTGGATGTCTCGTCGCTATTGGCCCAAGCTTCCAACGCTCCCTCAACTTAGGCAGTGCTTTAAAACGGAGGTGCTTGGCGTCGGCAGAGATCGGACTTTTTGTGGTCCTAACCCAACCAATAGTCCTCTAACTAACTGGGCTGGAGTTACGTGCATTTCCGCACGCCATGGGTGATATGAGACTGTTCGTGATTCGAGTTTCTAATCGCAGGATTAGCAGAATTAGCAGGAATTGGTTCTGACCTGTAAATGGAGTGTCCAGTTGCTTTATTGTCTCCGACTCATACGGCTAAAGTTACTCTTCGTTCCACATCCTGCGCGTCGTGGATTGATCGCTAGATTCAGAAATGGCCTCTCTTTGCAGACGGTCGCGGCTTCATGGACAAGTAGTCTTTTCTTGTCTTTTCGGGAAGTTTTTCAAGGGCGTAGCGCAGCATGGTGCGCGGCATTTGAGCGGCGGTTGAGTCCAGAAAGATTTGCAGCGCCTTCACATCGCGTTTGCCGACCTCACGGAGCATCCAGCCGCAGGCTTTGTGCATGAGATCGTGCGGATGGGACAAAAAGAGGGCGCTGAGTCTGAGGGTGTCGGCGAAGTCTCCTGCGCGGATGAAGGCCTGCGTGGCAAGGACGGCAATGCGCTGTTCCCAGAGACTGGTCGAGGCGGCGAGGGTATCGAGCACGGAGCGATCTCGCTTGAGCAACCAAGCACCGAGGATGTGCGGGGCGCTGCTATCGACGAGGTCCCAGTTGTTGATCCATTTCGTGTTGGCGAGGTAGAGGCTGATGATGCGCTGCTGAGTGGCGGTGTCCTTTTTTGCCCGACAGAATCGACGTCCGAGCACCAGCAGGGCGAGGAGCCGTTCTTCATGCCATTCGGAGCGCATGAGGTCCAAAACGTCCACCTCACTGAGTTCATCGGTGTGGGGAAGGTCCGCACGGAGTTGTGGCACTTTGAGTCCGAGAAAGCGATCTCCTTCGCCATAGTCGCCGGGGCCTGTTTTGAAGAATCGCCGAGCGATGGCCGCTTGTTCGGGAGTCGCGGCTTGGCGTAGCTTGTGACGGAGGTCGGGGAGGTTCATGGGTGGCAAGATTGCTTCCTCATCAGTTCGCTTACAAAGCGCTCCGGCTCATCCGGCGTTAGCACGATGGTTTTTCCACTCAGGCGCAAGACCACAGTGCGGTGAATGTCGGTGGCGTAGGCGCGATAGGAACCCAGTGTGCGGTTGTGATACCAGCCAGTGAAGGAAAAGAGACCGCCGTTGCCAAAGCTACGGAGGCTGTGGCGCAGGATGTCGGGCTGATACTCGGCGGATTCGAGGCCCTGTCGCAATAGTTTGGTTTTCCAGCAGAGGCGGTGAATGAGGATGGCCTCTGGCGTGAGACTGTAACCACGCACGGTGCAGAGTGCGGCACCGATGAGCAGCGCCAGTGGCAGCACGCCGAACCAAAAGTCGAGGCTACGAAAATCGCCGGAGGCCAGTGCATGCCTTTCTTGAATAGCGACGCCTACACAGATCAGCGCGGCCGCCACGCTGATGATTCGTAACAGAGTGCTCCAAGTGGCTCGGTAGTGCGTCATGATGCGGTGCGTTATGAGTGAACTTTCAAACCTGGCTCAGTTACCGGATGGATTATTTGGATCCGAAGGAATGCGGCTGAAGCGAATGAGCAGCGCTGCGATCAAGATCGGCGAACCTAGAATGGCGACGGCGAGAAGGATGTTCATGGCCTGGGAGTCGAGGTGCGGTGGCTGGCGTTGATTGGCGAGGAAGAGCTGGTGGTCGAAAAAAGTGGCCCAGATGAGCTCGGAGGCGGCGAACCAGCGTGACCAGCTGCGCAGGTACTGGCAGGCGATTTGGAAGTTCGCGGGCTGCCGCCAATACTCCGGGTTCGGCACATTGATGACGTGAGGTGGTAGCCGGTGCATGAAGCTGATCAAACCAACGATGAAGACTGCGGTGCCGAGATGCAGCGGTAAGGTGCCCAAACCCCAAGCACCTCTCAAGTGCCAACCGTTGGCACGGCCCGCCATGTCAAAGTGGCTGGCGATGCGTGCTGGAAGATCCGGCGTGAAGTCGAGATGCAGTTTCACCAGCGCCCCTGCCGCCAGCAGGAGGACGATCCAGGAGAGAAGGCCTTTTTTCATGATCGCTGCTGGTTACAGGAGTTTGAAAAGCTGCCCAATGAGCACTTTCGAAAGAAGCTCAGCCAGGAGCAGGGTGATAACAAAGGTGCCCACGGCCTTACCGCCACGGAGATTGCAGCAGTAGGAAAAGGCCTTCCACATCAGCGCCACCATCCACACGGTGCAGGCGAGCATGAAAAGCGTGACAAGGCCGAAAACGACGGCGTCAGGCCCTGCGGGAGGTAATTGAGGTATTTGGCCGGGTTTGAGGCCGATGATGGATTTCGTGAGCGCCTCACTGAAACGATGAAAACCAGGCGTGAGGCAGGCGAGCACCGTCAGCACAGTGGGCCAGCGGGCGAAAGCCTGGGTGCCGAGCAGGTCGATGCTGCGGAAAGCGGTCTTAGAGATGATCCGGCCTGCAATCAGCAACAGCACCGCGAGGCTGAGCCAGTCGATCAGGCCCTCGGACACGAAGAACCACCAAGGGCCACTTTTGCCCGCATGAGTGTCCAGCACACCGTCGAAATGCAGCCCCTGAGGTGCTCCGATGAGGCCCGCGAGCACTATGGCAGCAAGGCCAAGGGCTAGCGAAGTGCCTCCGGCGATGCGGACGAAGGGATGGAAGAGAATTTGGCTCAGTTTCATGGCGTGGGAGGCGTGGGTTGGAGCTTGGCGATGACTTCATCGAGTCGATTGCGCACGGTCGGGTAACTGACTTTCAGCAGCGCAGCCATTTCCTTGAGGCTGCCGCTGGCTTTGACGAAGTCGCAGATGAAGGCCTGATCCTCCGCCGAGAGGGCGGCGAGCACAGGCAGCGGATAAATCCCCTCCACCTCGGTGCCACAGTGATCGCAGGCGAGCCGCTTGACCTGGAGTCGATGCTCACAGCTCGGGCAGGTGACGGGAAAGCGCTTCATTGAAGATAATTGAATCTAAGTTTAATTATATTCAAATGTAATTTAATAATATTAAATCAACGCCTAGGAGATGAATGTTCATGTGTGGAGTTTTAAACTGAGTGGAAAATTTGGACTCGTCGATTGATCCCAAGCCAGCTCACCTCGGAGCAGCTTTGTAAATACCTCATGAATCTCTTCCAGAAATGCTGAGTCTTTTGGCAGATGGTACGCCAAAAGACTCAACCACAACTCAAGCAGCCTATGGCGACTTCAAAAGCCGCGATCTTTGAATGAAGTGTAGGACCTGCCCACACCAGTTATGCGCCGAGGAGTATGCTCGCGTTAGTCGAGCCGGAGGAAAGAGCAGCGCGTGAGCGTTTTGGAACCGGAGCGCAGCGGAGATAGACAGCCAAAGGCTGCCCGGAGGGTGAGCGAAGCGAATCAATGCTCCAGCCCTCTGGAGCTTTTCGGAGGCCGAGGGACATTCGGATGCGCCTGAGGACCGACGTACTCCAGGACGCTATCGCGCTCATCGGGACCCTCCTTTCGCTTTCAGCCAGGTGCTCAGCGCTTTCACATTTTGCACGAAGTCGAGACTGTAGATCACACCACCGGCAGGCTTGGTTTTTTTGCCGCTAGCATCGCGCATGATGCCGCGCTCGTCGTCGGTGGCGGTCCAGGAGCCGTTGGGGTTTTGTTCGCTAAGGATAGTGGCGATGTCGGCGTCGGTGGGTGGAGAGGACCAACGTTCTTTTTCGGTGCGGGGAAAGGTGACTTTTTCACCACGCGCGACCTGACTGCCGGTGGCTTGCAGAGCATCGAGTTCGCTGTCCCAGACCCAGCCGTAATTGGAGGAGGCTTTTTTATCGGAGTAAGTCAGCTCGAAGCCTTTGCCACCGGCGCCGCGCTCGAAGTAGAGGGGCTTGTTGGTGTTGAGTTCGTAGAAGCGGGCGAGCTGGTTGCCGGGCAGGAGCACGGTGCGGAGGTAGCTGGTGGCTTTGGCGACGGGCGCGAGATATTTTTTGTCGCCCGTTGCAGCGGTGAGCTTCAGCAGCGCCCGCATGGCAGCTTGGCTTTCGCGACCGCTGATGGCGGTGGGCTCGAACTGGCGGCTCCACACGGGCTGCATCTCGGCGTTGTATTGTTGCGCCCAGGCGGGCTGTGGATCGGGCATCTGCGCGAGCAGGAGGAAATCGCCGCCGCGTTTGGCGGCATCGAGGTATTTTTGATCGCCGCGAAGCTCCCAGGCGAGCAGCAGCGTGCTCATCAAAGTGGCGTGCGTGTTGTCATTGAGCACATAGCAGCCGCTGAAATCCTTCGGCCACTTGCGCGGCCAGTCGGCGGGGTAGTTGCCGGGTTTGATCGGATACTTGTCCGCTGGCGGCGGCGAGGAGGGCGCGTCGTCGAAATTCGCGCTCCAACCGCCCGCCGGATACTGCGTCATGAGGATGGTGCGCAATGCGAAGTCAGCCGCCTCTGTGATCTCGGCATCCTTACCGCCGAGCGCGTGATCGACTCGCACCAGCAAGCGAGTGGCGGCTTGCGATACATCATCGTCATAAGTGGAGTAATTGTGTTTCTCCTGACGACGCCAGTTGTGCCAGCCAGCTTCGCGTGTGGCGGTTTGCCTTCGTGGAATGAGTTTCCCATCCGCATCGCGACGATAGAGCTTCGATTCGCGGCCTTTGGCATCGAAGTGGCCCGAGTAATCCCAACCGCCCGAAGCGAGCTGCGTGCGCGAAACACACCTCGCGGCCTCGACGGCGGCTGCAAGGCATTGGGCATCCTTCGTGGCTTCATAAGCATCCAACATCGCCATCGCGACCGCAGGCGTCCCCGGCGGCTGAATCCAGATCGTGTCTGGACCGGGAATGCCTTCCGCTTCGCGCAGCGTGAAGTCAGCGCTGTAGCGATAAACGTAGCCGCCGTGGGACGCCGCGTGGGAGTGGTAGAAGGTGACGGCCTTGACCGTCGCAGCGAAGACTTCGGCAGGCGTCGCGGCCGTGGCGAACGGCGGAATGACGAATGACGAGATCAGAATGACGAAAGAATGTCGAAGGCCAAAGTACGAAGAGTTCATGGTTGAAAAGTAGTTTCTAGATTGGCCACTGCTGGGAGAGGAGGTGGCAATCTGTTTAGACGTTTTCGTGCTAAGAAGACCAAAGCTGGACCGAGGAGTCCGATGAGGAAAAACCAAGTCCACCACATTGAAGACCTCCCTCTGGGAGACCTAGCAGCAGCCACTACGCCACTAGTTGCCTTCGGAAGCTGCGAGAGCAGCGGTATCATGAATTCTTTCGCCTCTGGCTGGTGATATTGGTTTTTTGTTGGGTTCGGATCTGTCACCAATTGAAACCATTCTCCGCGCTCATTACGGACAGCCAGTTCAGAGAAATTGATGTCATCCCAATCATAAGTGAACTGATGTTTCTCGGCTGATGGCAGTGTGATCTCAAATGGACCAGTCAATGGCAGCGAGAACCTAGCTGAAGGTGATAGAGGGAGTATATACCGCTTACCTTCTCTACCTACTGTTCCGATTGGAGTCACATAAACTGTCTCTTGCGATTGATTAACAACCGAGAAGCTCGTCAGAAACCCCATGGCCATGGGGTTCACCATGTTGACGAGCACAAGCCCGTTCATGCAAGTAATCGGCAGACAAAGAAAACCAATACCAAGGACCAAACGCCAGGTGATTTTGTTCATAACCTTGTTGGATTGGTATGAATTGGGGAACGCCTAAACAAACGAACGAAGGTGCACCTAACTTACTCCGCCTTAATCCCGACGTTTTTGTTCCCGTTGTCGCGGACGGCATCGACCGTGTTGTGGAGGGCTTTGAGCGGGGTGTCGTCGTTGCCGGTGACTTCGACTCGGGCACCGAGGTGCTCGGGGAGGTATGTGCTGAGGAAGCCGCGGAGGCGGTTCATGGGGACTTTTTCGTCGCCGATGAGGACGGTGTCACCGCCGTCGATAACTTTGAGGGTGAGGGTTCCGCCGGAGGAGTTTGTTTTGCGATCACCGTCGCCTTTGCGGGGCTTTTGACCGGATTCGGCGGAGGGCTTACGACCTACGCCATCGCGTTCACCACCTTTTTTCATGCCATCGTCGTCACGCTCACCTGTGCGCGGCTTTTCGCCATCGCGTCCGCCAGTGCGGGGCTTGTCACCATCGCGCATGCCGGGTTTCTTTTCGCCTTCGCTATCGCGAGTGCCGGGCTTTTTGGTGCCTCCGTCGCGTTCGGCATTGGGTTTGCCGCCTTCACGCTCCGCAGAGGGGGTGCCGGATTCGCGGTCGTCAGTGCCGACCTTTCGAGCGCTGTCATCTCTTTGGTTAGCTGGGTGGGCAGTCAAAAAGAAGATCAATCTACCATCTGGGTCGGAAGCAGGGTGTGGTATTTCCCAGACCCAATTTTTCAATTCAGGTGACTCTATCAAAGAATCTTTAAGTGCAATGAAATGCCCTAATTTCGGTGCCCAACCTTTAATTTGAATGATGTCTTGTTGAAAAGTGGTGCGTGTTAGTTCTGTGCCTGGGGGTAACAGTTTTCGAATAATAACTTCGTTCGAATCGTCGGTCGATTGAGGTGTGGCTGCGGGCTTCTTGATTGTCTCACCTTCGCGGACCTTGGGCTTGACTTCTTTTTCAACGGCGCGGGCGGTGGTGAAGGAGTAGCCGACCAGCACGCTGAGCGTGAGGACGAGCAGCGCGTGAAGCCAGGGCTGGCGGGTGGTTGGGTGAGCGATCATGCTGATTCGTTGCCGCAGGGTGGGGTGGTTGCGCACACATGGGGCCAACCCTGCAATGGTCGGTGGTGCGAAAAAGGTTTCCTGAATGCGGAGAAGGGTGTGCCCATAATCCAAACGCTCGGCGGGCGAGAGCAGCGCGAGCGCTTCGGCATCGCAACGCAGCTCGCGGTCGGACTGAAAGCGGCTAACGACGAACCAGACGAGCGGATTGAACCAATGCAGCGCCTGCAATGCGATAGCGACCCAGTTCCAGAGAAGATCATGCTGCTTCACGTGCAGCAACTCATGCAGAAGGACGTGGCGCAGGCTGCGGTCGTCAAAACGCGTCTGCCAATCTTCAGGAAGCAGCAATTTCGGCTCACGCACGCCGACCATGGCCGGCGTGGTGCCTGACGGCATGAGGAAGATCTCAGGCGATGGGATTCCAAGAAGGCGCGTGAGTCGAGAAAGGTGAGACGTGAGATGCGGGTCGTTCGTTCGTGGACGACGACGGAGGAAGGACTCGAATCGACGCTGGCGGATGATTGCGCCTGCAAAAACGGCGAAGGCTCCGACGAGCCAGAGTGTGAGAAGGATCCGGTTTGCAGAAAGGATGCCCACAGATTCAGAAAACCCACCGATTGGTTCAGGAGCGATCATCTGCGGGTTTTCTGAATCCAGCGGAATAATGGATGAAGAGCCATGCACTAAGGCGATGACATTCTTGGATGAAGAGGCCTGCACAGTCTCATCGGACTGAAACCAGCCGCCGAGACCGAAGCCAGCGGGAATAAAAGCGGGAAGCATGAGTTTCATCCCGACGAGCATCCACAATCCAATGCGCCAAGCGGGGCTGAGGCGAGTGCCGAACATGAGGCGCAGTCCAAGCACGGCGAGGATGAGCATGCTGGCTTCGATGGAGGTACGCAGGAGCCAGTGAAGAAGGGTGTCGGTGTTCATAGCGGACTACTTTTTGAGTTTCTTCTCGGCTTGGTTGAGCATTTCACGAAGAGCGGCGAGGTCGTCTTTTGTGACATCGTCACGCTCCATCATGCCGGCGACGAAAGGTGTGAGACGACCATTGAACACTCGGTCGAGAAAACTGCGGCTCTCCTCATGCTGGCACTGATCCTGATCGACGGCAGGCGAGTAACGGAATTCACGACCGCTGGTTTCGACAGCGAGAGCACCTTTATCGGTGAGCCTGCGAATCAAGGATTGAACGGTGCGTGGTTTCCAATGCAGTCGGCCTTCCAGATCCTTTACAACCTCAGCCAGTGTGCTGCCGCCACGCTCCCACAGTACCTTCATCACCGTCCATTCGGCATCAGAAATTTTGGGAGCGGCCGGAGTTTTTGGAGTGCTTGGCATGTTTGAATTACAATTGTAATCCTGAGATTACAGATGTAATCCTCGAAAAGACAATAACAAAGTTTTGGCCTGAAAAAGTCGTTTGTTGAAAAGTAGGAATTTGAGCTGGCTGGAATGGTCTCTGAGCGGTTAGTCTCCGACGGTGATGCAACTGGCGCGATTTATTTCGATGACTCTTTTTTGGCTGATGTTGATTCCGGTGCTGTTGCTGCTGGGGTGTCAGTCAAAGATCATTTATTATCCGCAGCCTTATCATGAGGGGAATAAGCGGACGCTGGAAAAGCACAATGGTGTGGTGCTGGAGTATGCGACGGGGCAGGGGCGGCAGGTGGCGCATTATGTGCCAGCGAGGGACGGTACTGCGGGGACGATCTGGATGTGCTTTGCGGGCAATGGATCGCGCGCGCTGGATTGGCTGGCTTTTCGAAATGAGTGGGATGCTTCTTTTGGTTATCTACTGGTGGATTATCCGGGCTATGGCGACTGCGAGGGGAAGCCAAATCCAAAATCGATCAGGGAGTCATCTCAGGCTGCGGTCTTGGCTCTGGCGGGGCATTTGAAAATGACCCCAGAGGCTCTGCGGCCTCGCTTAGCGGTGCTTGGGCATTCGCTGGGTTGTGCGGCAGGATTAATGGCTGCCCAGGATCAAGCGGTGAGGAAGGTGGTGCTGATCGCTCCCTTTACGACGATGACGGAGATGGGGCGGCGGGTGCTGGGCTGGCCGCTGTGTTATTTGAACTTACACCGTTTCGATAACCAGAAATCTCTGGCGGCTGTGGTGCAACAGGGCGCTCGGGTGACGATCTTTCACGGCACGGCAGATGAGGTGATCCCAGTCTCGATGGGGCGCGAGTTAGCGGCAGCGTATCCAGTGGTGGTGACTCTGCATGAGGAGGCCGGACAGGACCACAATTTCATCCTGGGAAACTGCGCTGCAAAGATCGGTGAGGCGATGTCTGAGGATTAGTTCAGTTTTAAAGGTCCGCTACTTTCTCAGGCTTCCGTAGTTGGGGTGCCTTTTATCGTGGCGAATGGATAGAATCCGTACTCGATCAGGGTGAATGCGATAAAAGTTCGTATATGGGAAACGCTTCAATGGAGCCTTCCTTCGGCCTGCATTCGCCAATGGAAATGCTTGGGGATTTTTGCCGATAGAAGCAAGCACACTTTCTACCGCTTGAAAAAACTCGTCACCAAGACGGTCCTTGCGCTCGTCATACCAATTGCATGCCTCATTTACTTCAGCCTGCACCGCACGGTGAAAGGTTAGTTTCAAGCGCGGCGTCTAGTGGCGAAGTGATCCATGAAGTCTTGATGACTCATTTCATTGGAAGTGTCTTGTTCGAGATCTGCTTCCCTCTGATCCAAGAGCGCTTCCAAATCCTCATCTGCTGCATCCACGGCAATGAGTGTGGACTCCCAGAGGTTTGTTGCCAACTGGCAGCGCTCTTCTGGTGCTAGCTGCAAGGCTGCTGACATCAAGGATTGATAGGCCAAAGTCATCAAGCGGAGCGATGATGAATGCGATGGGTAAATTAATTCCAACCAAACTTCTTGATGACGGAGCGCTTACGTAGGCCTTCCATCCATTTGTCGATGACGCCTTTGGATTTTTCGGCTTGGATGGCGCGTTCGATGTCAGGGCGGACTTCTTTGAGGGGCTTGGCGGTGCCGTGCTTGATGGCGTCACAGGAGATGATGATGTAGGCGGCTTCATCGTCGATGACCTCGCTGATGGCTCCGGTCTTTAAAAGGAAGGCGACGCTTGCGATAGAGGGCTTCATCTGGTCTTTGGCCATCCAATCCCAGGCACCACCGTCTTCGGCGTGGCTGTCTTGGGAGTAGGTTTTGGCGGTCGTGGCAAAGTCGGCACCTTTGAGCAGCTTGCCTCGGATTTCGTTAGCTATTTTACGCTGGCTTTCGGGGGTGGCACTGGCCTCTCCACTGTAGCGGGGGATGGTGATGGTGCTGATTTTGATCATGCCGCCTTCACGCCATTGGTCGATGTTTTTGTTGTAGAAGTCTTCGACTTCTTTTGGGGTGGCTGGTGCCTGTTGGGAGGCTTGCTTGCCACGCATGGCTTGGACGATCATCATCTTTTCACGCAGGGCACGGAATTTTTTCAGGGTCATGCCGCTGCTGGCGATCTCTTTGACAAAGGCGTCTCGGTCGCCTTTGAAGCTGTCTCGAATGATGCCGTTGATATCGTCATCGACCCACTGGGCTTTGATCACGGCTCCGAGGCGTTTGAACTCGGCGAGTACGAGCTCTCGGTCGATGAGGCTGTCTAAGGCTGTGGAGCGCAGGTTAGCCAGTTCACGTGCAAGGGTGTCGGGATTGCTTTGAAGCTGGAAGCGCAGGATTTGCTCCTGGGCATTGACCGCGTCGCGCACTTCGGACTTGGTGACGACGTTGCCGTTGACGACGGCAGCGATGCCGTTGGACTCGGCCTGAGCAGAGAATTGGCTCAGCGTAAGCAGGGTGATGAGCAGGAAAAGGAAGCGTGGCATGGAATGCGAAAAGTCGAACATGGCTTTAAAGAGCGACGGTTAACCACCAGACGGGGGGCTAGCAAGAGGTAAAACACGTTCTTCTGCGGTTAGATCTTGCCTTTTGCTCCGGTTTTCAGCAAACACAAGATTCACCATGAAATATGGACTTTTTGGATCTATGAACCGTTAAGCTCAATCCATCTCCCATGCTTGATCCCTTTGTCACTCTTGCCGAGGCTGGTTTTTCCCAGCAGGGAGAGCTGATCACCGCTGCCGGAGATCACTGGAGTCAGGAGCTGATCGTGAGTCTGGACTGGCTACGCATCGCGGAACTTGTGAGGGCAATTGCCTCCCACAGTGGCTGTGAGCTGGCAAGATCGGTGGTTTTAGAAGATGGATCAGTGGTCTTTGCGATGATCGAGCGGCCGACGACGGCCCACCCTCAGCGGGCTTTGGTAAAAATCGCTGGCTGGAATGAATGGGGGGCGACTCCGACGAGCGTGATGCATTTTGCCCGTGAAATTCTGACGGCGAATAAGGCTCGGGGTATTTTGGTCTCTCCGGGAGGCTTTACGCCCGCAGCTCTATTGGCAGCGCAGGAGCACCGGATCGAGACGGTGGATGCTTCGGCTCTGTATGCGGTGCTGCAGGGACTGCCGGCTGAGCGCAGTGACTTTTTTTTCACCATAGCCACGGCAGGTGACTGCTCGACACCGACTTGCCCAGTCTGCCTGCAAAAGCTGAGTCGTGTGGAGTCGGTGGCGCAATCTGACATTCCAGATTGTCGTGTGTTTGAGGAGAGCTGCCTGATTGCTGAGCCTGTGCATGCCCAACGTGTGGAGGTCGCGGCACGGACTGAGGCGACTTTCCTGCACGAGGTGAAGGCGCGGGAGATTGTTATCTCTGGAGATGCTTTTGGCGACTTTCTCTGCGAGGGACCGGTGACGCTGATGCCCGGAGGCACGCTGAGTGGATCCGTGGCCGCGCGCTCGCTAAAGGTGCATGATGGGGCGGAGTTACTGGGAAGTTTCCGCATTCTGAGTGGACCTCCGCAGTCCTTCATCACAGAGATCCGCCGCTGGCATTGGCTGTGCCGGAGTGATCGGAGGAAGGCAGAATGTGAACGCGTGCTTTTTGAGCCGCACGGGAAATGATCCCTCGGCACGGAACCTTTTTTGAGAATCATGGAATATTTTCTGCCAAACGTGTTCCCATAGACGAACTCTATTTCATCTGAAAGTTTGACTGCCATCGTAACGCATGAGTAGTCGCACCTAATCTATCATTCACCATCCGCGACCATGAAAACCCTGTTAACTCTTTTTGCCGCCATGTCTGCCATCATCACTCCTATCTCTGCTGCTGATCCTGCGCCTGCGGGTAAAACTGAAACAGCCATCATCGGAGGCGGTTGCTTCTGGTGCGTGGAGGCTCAGTATAAAATGCTCAAAGGCGTGAAAAAGGCCATCAGTGGCTATGCTGGCGGTGCGGTGGATAATCCGACCTACAAGCAAGTCTGCGAGGGAGATACTGGCCATGCAGAGGTCGTGCAGATCGAGTTCGATCCGGCGATCATTGGCTACAAGGACATCATTGATCTTTTTTGGTTGGCGCATGACCCGACCACATTAAACCAGCAGGGAAACGATATCGGCACACAGTATCGCTCTACCATCATGTATCTGAATGAGGAGCAGAAGAAGATCGCTGAGGCCTCCATGGCTGAAGCGCAGAAGGAGCAGACCGGGAAGATCGTGACGGAGATCGTACCTTTGAAAAAATTCTACTCAGCCGAGGACTATCACCAGGAATACTTCGCGAATAATCCGACCGCTGGATATTGCCGAGTCGTTGTTGGTCCAAAGGTCGCTAAATTCCGCCACAAGTTAGAGGAGAAACAAAAGCTCCAGGAAGCCAAGTGAGATAAGACTCGTGCTTGGCGAGTGGCATTAAAACGATACACTGATCCACATGAATGATCAGGTCACACTCGCAGCACGGTGGCATCGACTAGCCAGTCAGACGGCACGGAAGGTGAATGCCGGCTGGCTGCTGGAGCAGTTGTCGCCTCTGATGGTGGTCGCTGGTACCCTAGCCTTCGCCGTGATTATTTGGCAGAGGTCCCGTGGAGTCGAGATTCAGCTGAATCAAGTCTGGCCTTGGCTTGTAGGTACTGTTTTGATCTTAGTTTTGACGAGTTTTCTGTTGGCAAAGAGACGTTTTATTTCTCGTCAGGATGCGCTGGTGCGGCTGGAGTCTCAGATGCATCTCTACAATGCTCTCTCCGTGGCAGACTTGGGACGCGGAGTTTGGCCAGAACTGCCGAAACAGCAGATTGATGGTCTGCAATGGCGCTGGTCCCACGTGGGTGTTCCCTTTGCTCTTTACGCTCTGTGTTTAGCCGCAGCACTCTATTTACCCATCACTCCAGATGCTGCTTCTGTGCTGCCGACTGTGGAACCGCAGGCCTGGCAGCAGATGGACGATTGGCTAGAAAAGCTGGAGGAAGAGAAGATCATTACTCCCGAAGAAAAAGAAGAGCAGGCCGCTAAGATTGATGCCCTGCGTGATCAGGAGCAAGAGAAATGGTTCAGCCATGAAAGCCTCAATGCCAGTGATACACTCAAAGAGCAGCTCCAGCGTGAGATCGGCAACATGGCCCGTGACATGGCTGATGCTGAACGCAGCCTGAATACGCTGCAAAATTACGCGAGCAAGCTTTCTGAGCAGGCCAAAGAGCAGATGCTCAAAGAATACAGTGAGGCGCTGGAAGGCATGAAAAATGGGGGCATGAAGCTGGACCCGCAGCTCTTAAAGGAACTGTCGCAGATTGATCCCAAGAACCTGAAATCACTCTCTCAAGAACAGCTCAATCAACTGCGTGACTCGTTGAAACAAAAAAGCGACAGCATGAGTGAAATGGCCCCCAGCAAAGGTTTTTTGGGGGATGGAGAAGGAGAAGATGACCAGCTAGCTGAAGGTCGGGGCGGCCTAGGAGAAGGGGAGGGTGAAGGCCCAGGCAACGGTGGCATCACTCGCGGCCCAGGCACCGCGCCGCTGACCTTGTCTGAGGAAGAAAACAACTTTGGCACTTACAAGACAGAGGCCGTGGTGAATCAAGACATGTCTAAAGCCCAGCTTGGCACGCTTTTAAATCTGCAAGATGGGAAACATGACGTGGATAAAACATACGCCGGTCCGCAAGCCGCTGGGAGGACCCAAAATCAGGGTCAAGGCGGTCAGCAGGTCTGGCGTGAGTCATTGACACCCGAAGAAAAAGCAGTCTTGAAGCGCGTGTTTAAGTAGTTGGGTTGATCTGGAAATTGGTTGGTTAGAAGAGCGGTGTTGGTGATCTCTTCTTGCTGCGGCGAGCGGTAGTCTTTTCTCATGGATTGCGGGTCTGGCTACTGCGCTACTGGTTTCCACTACACCTTATTGCGGGCACTACGGACAAGAGAAGCCGTATGTGACCACAATATCGGAACACTGCAGTTCATTCATAATCGGAAGGTCAACATCAACCCAACTGACTCTTATGAATGCAAAGACAACCAAAGCCACCACGCCTTCCAGCAAAGCACGTTTCATTCAAACTTTGGCCGACAGCCCTCTTTTCAGCCTTCAGCAAAGTGCTTTCTATGATCTCACTGCACTTAAGTTAAGTCTGACGCCAGCCCAGGAGAATGAGCATGATGTACTTGAGACCAAAACCTCCTTCGAGGGCGGCCTTGCCGTCACTCGGGTGCCTGTAAAGATCGGGAAAAACACCATCGCCTTTATTCAGACAGGATCGACGCGACTCATCCCCCCGGGAGATGAAGCCTTTCATGACGTGGCCCGTGAGATGCTGGCCGACGATAAAAGCGCCGCTGAAATTAAAGCAGCTAAAGCCTACTTTGACAGCCATCCGACAACCGCAGTCGAACGATACAATGCTGCGAAGATCGTCTTGGCCAGCTTTGCTTCACAACTCGCTGAAAACGCCCATCGGATGCTATTTGCGCAGACGACTCACGAACCCGATGTCGTGCGCAATGCCAAGGCTTTCATCCATGATCACCTCGCTGAAAACCTCAGTCTCGAAGCTGTGGCGAACGCCGTTAATGTCAGCCTGTTCCACTTTTGTAAGTTGTTTAAAAAGGCGACCGGTCTAACATTCACTGATTTTGTGAATCATGCCCGTGTGGAAAAAGCCCGCCGCATGCTAATGCGGCCTTCCTGTCGGATCACCGAAGTGGCTTATGATGTCGGCTTCCAGTCCCTTTCCCATTTTAACAGAAGCTTCCGCAGAATCACCAGCGAGAGTCCCACGGAGTTCCGCAGTCGCCTGAAATTGGGTAACCAAGAGACCTGTTTGACGGCCTGAGAAGGCAAATGGTGGAAACATTTACCATCCCTTCACAAATCTCAGGCTCTGAGGACATAATTCCTTAACACAGGAGTGGTCTGTTGTGTGTGTGACAACGCTGGTTCGTGCCAGCAACGCCACGTTCCAAAACACATAACACAACAGACGATGAAAACCTACAACCATCGAATCATGAACCGCTGGGTCCCAGCAGTTGTCGCTCTTGCTCTGAGCAGCGTCACCAGCGCAGCCACGGCTCAACAACCACCGCCACCCGCTGGCACGAGGCCACCAGCTGCCATGACTCCACCAAGCGGTCCAGCCATGCTGCCACGACCTGATCCCAAGAAACAACCACCACAAGGTCAACCACCACAAGGTCAACTACCGCAAGGCCAACCACCGCAAGGCCAACCACCACAAGGCCAACCACCACAAGGTCAACCCCCGCAAGGTCAGCCACCACAAGGTCAACCACCACAAGGTCAGCGTCCGCCGATGCCTGGACAAAATGCAGGGCAGCCGTTACCTCCTAGTCTGCCGACTTCGTTTATTTTACCCCCTGAATTCCGCGCAACGGATGGGAGCTCGAACAACCTGACAAGCACCGCTTGGGGCACGCCGGACAAACCTTTTGTTCGCCTTGCACCCAATACGTATGCCGATGGAGTCGGTGCGCCTTCTGGAGCGACTCGGCCCAGCGCCCGTGTGGTCAGCAATGCTGTTGCCAACCAGCAAAACCTACGTCCGAACCGCCGTGGGGCCAGTGACTTCCTCTGGCAGTGGGGACAGTTCCTGGATCACGATCTGGATGAGACACCAACGGCTGATCCAGCTGAAAGCTTCCCGATCGCCGTGCCAGCAGGTGATCCCTCCTTTGATCCCACCAACTCAGGCAGCGTGACCATGGGGCTGAATCGCAGTGCCTATGAATCCGTGCTTGGAGTGAGAGAACAAAAAAGTGCTGTCACAGCATGGATCGATGCCTCTCATATCTATGGCTCTGATTCAGCTCGTGCGGCGGCGCTGCGTGCCAACGATGGCACAGGCCGACTCAGGACCTCCACCAGTGCTCATGGTGATCTTCTGCCCACCCATTCAGAGGCTCTCGCAGCACTGCCACCCGTGCCAGGCTTCTTTGTTGCAGGTGACATTCGTGTGAATGAGCAAGTGGGTCTCATCGCGATTCACACGCTGTTCATGCGTGAACATAACTACTGGGCGGATCTCTATCGCACCGCCAACGCGGACGCAGACGATGAGGAAATCTATCAGTTTGCCCGACTCATCGTCGGCGCTGAAATGCAAGCTATCTCGTATCGCGAGTTCATTCCCACCTTGCTTGGCCCAAATGCGCTCAAGCCATATCGTGGTTACAAAGCGGACGTGAATCCGACGATCTCCAATGAATTTGCCACAGCGGCGTATCG